>NZ_JBFOCR010000016.1:0-203782 GCF_040907935.1 Aeromonas sp. s2
AATACTGCTTCCGGTTTAATCATCGTTTTGACCTCAAGAGCATGTTGGTTGAATTGGGGCATGCAGTCGTGGCAAGCCCTCCGATGCCATATCGGTTCTTGAAGCTGGCTGAGGGTCATGGGTAATCAGGTAACAGAAAGCACTCTTAGTATTAGACAAAACCAAAAGTTATTTTTATATAACGTGTTATTAAAGTATAGATACTGTATTGTAAATAAATGCATGGCTGTACTTGATGGTACAGCCTTAAACATTTCAATAAAAATCTATTAGTCATTATTGATATTCATAAGCTCCATTAGCCGTATTAATTGTCAACGACATTATTTTAGGAAGTGTGCCATATATAGTTTTTTGGTCGAATTTAATTAAACAAAAAAGAATAAAATCATTTCCTGAAGCAGTCTGAACCCTTGGGTTATAAAGAGATGATATCTTACTAGATAGATCATTGGCGTATGGTAGACATTGTTTCATTTGTTTACTTTTTCGTTCCTCCAAGATTTTTTCGGTTTTCGCTACCTGCCTCAAGCGAGCTTCCTCTTCATACTTCTTTTTTGTCATACAAGAAATGTCAGCAGTACATAACTTATCAGATTGTTTCTTTTTCCACTTTACATAATTTTGTTCCAAGCTAGTCCTCATGATATATTCACTTTCATAAGATCTCGTATAATCATGCCAGTAGATGGGGGCTTTGGGGTCATAAAGCAAATAGGCCTTTGCGCCACCAGAAAGGTTTGCTGAACACATTTTTATATCTTCTAATGTATCAATCATCTTATAATTTGTCTTATTAGATGTCATTCGCGAGCTATATCTATCAAATAATCTATTAAAACATGGATTATCGTTAACATCTGGCATGCCAGTTTGTGTTTGGGGTGGTATAGTACAACCAGAAACAAGCAGTGTTGCACCTATAAAAAAGATTCTCATAACGTACTCTTCTTTTAAAGAACTATCAATATAACAGCTATCCCTATTAGGTCGTTCGCTACCTATTTCTTGTCAAAAAAGATTCCTCAAGCCACTCTACTGGGTACATATAAACAAAGTCTCCATATATTTTCCGCGCCCTTTCAAACTCGATAGGGCATGATTTATAATGAGAAACTCCACTGCGCTTAGCTGTTGACAACACTAACAGATCATTTAATTCAATATTGTTGTTTTTACAAAAGCACCAAGTGGATTGATATTCAACACCACTATCAACATCAATATGATGTCCATTATTTATTCTCGAAAAACCCATCTCGCACCCCTCACAACAAAGTAAAAAACTTAATGACTAAACAGCTGATTCTAATAATGCCACACCTTCCTAATCCAGGGCAAAAGCGTGAGTTTTCTTGAGCAGAAACGTATAATTCTTTGTTTATAAATCGAGCATAATTGTATCCGCTAGATATTACTAAACGATGATAATTGCTCAATATTCAATCTCATCAAGCAACAAACACTGAACAGAAAATCTTATTTGACTAAAAAATATATACTAATGCGGACACCTTGCTTCCTAGTCATGGGTAATCAGGTAGAAAATGCCGCCGATAATGGCGGCATTTGGCCGTCTTTCCTCGATCAGTGGATGAACCCGAGTGCCCGGAGCTGCTGGAGAGCCTCATCCTGCGCACCGTTCGAGTAATCAAGCTCCTGAGTAATGCGAGCAAGCCGGTCAACCAATCTTTTACCGTTATCGTCAAGGCTAGCAGACACATCTAGCAGTGATACTGCGTAGCCTGTGTTGCAAGCAGATGCCAGCGCGGCTGCCAGCACCCCGCTGGATTTGGTCTGCGGATGTTCTTATATAATTGCCAAAATTTCGTTCATAACTTTCATCTTTAATTCATCTTACTCAGGTAACCTTGGAAAGATTCACATTCAGCGTATTCCGCATGTACGACCCTGGGCGCGGCAAGGCAAGGCAAGGCAAGGAAACAGGCCGAGTCTTGCCGGATTTCCTATTGCACTCATGCTAGTAAAGCTATACCGGCGTCAAACCGTTAGATCTGCCCCAATGAGCTCCAGGTTTGCGACTCATTCGAGTTATTCTGTCCGGCTTGTTGTAGCTCTGCTACGCATTGGGATAGCTACCGCACCCGACTGACTGCACTGTCAGTGGGCTCAGTATTGCCGTGGTCATTTGGGCGCCTTTTCATGATTTTTTCAAAATTACCATGGTGTTACCACCATGAATGTGAGCCATATCACGACTAAAGCTAATATTGTCAATGAGTCGATTCTGCTGCTTGCCATGGATCGTGCTGGCTGATAATCACCATCAAGGGCACTGAGGGGTTGATATGGCTAATCTGCCGTTGAGCATTCAACGGCAATAAGAAAATCAGAGTCTCCCCAGTTCGCGTTTTACAGCCTCTAGGTCCTAATTCGCCTGCCGAGTTGTGATGGTGATCGGTAATCTAATCCGGTGTAATTGCTGTTGTGGTTAGGTACTGGTTAAGTGAGTCAATCTCCTCCTAATCACCCTCAAACCCTTGCCATGACTGCGTTTGATGTAATGGTGGTTAAGCGGTTAGGTGAAGTTGCTATAAAGTGCTGTGCGTGCTGGAGGGGCCCTTATCAAGGCTTACTCAGTGACTTTATATATAAATCACTTAATCAATTAACCAAAACCCACTGTAGGCCAGTAATGGCGCGGATTTGAGGCTGGTTAAGCAAGCGACATTGCACTTAACCCGTACTTAACCACTTAATCACCTGCCCAACAGACAGGCAAAAAAAGCCCCGCCTTATCGGCAGGGCTTTAGAATCACGCCTTGTCGGCTTTGCTCTTCTCTTTGGGGCTATCGACTGGAAGCTGGTACTCAGTCCGATTAGAACGCTCCCTACGGCTCTGGATCTTGCCCTCGCTCGCGAGCAGCCTGAGCGCCTTACCCCAGTTGCTCGCCATGCTCAGCTTCTCTCCATGGCGGGCACAAAGCTCGCTTGCAGTGAACCACTCAGTTGAGGGCAGCGGGCACGATAAGTGGCGATGGTAAATAACCTCATAGTACGCCCCCTTATCGGTGTGGGCATCGTTTACAGAGGCGGCCAGTGCAGCAGTCGCATCATCCAGAAACCACGTCGAACCAGACTCATAATGGGCCATAACTTCCAGCCAGAACTGGCGCAGTTGCTCAGGATCATCCAAGGATAGTCGGCCTGCATTCCAGCTCCAGCCTAGGATCGCATTCAGGCGATCAACATCAGCCGCAGCGGCTAGCTCGATAACCGCAAATCGAGCGTTACCTGTCGTGTCTCTGAGAAAATCCGAGCCGTTAACCGTGGCGATAAATGCGGTCTGGCGCTTTTTAGTGGTCATGCTACGGGCATAGGGCAGGCGGAAACAGTCACTCTCCCTTGTCAGAAAAGCTTTGAGCGAGCCAGCCTCATGCTTCGTCGTACTTTCCAACTCAGCCAGTTCCACAATCCACGCTGACACAGCGCGACGAACATCATCAGGTCTGTCTGGATTGATGGAGCAATCCAGGGTTGAACCTGGCACCACGGCAGCCAGACGGCTAATCCATGCGGATTTACGGAGGGACTGCCCGCCCGCCAGCACCGGCACCAGTTTTGAATGCCAGCGTGGGTGATACAGCGCAGCAACACACCCAACCAGCCATGCATGCAACACGGCACCAGCATAGGCGGGATTAGCGGTATTGAGGGTAGCAATCACCGAATCGATGCGCGGTTTCCCATCCCACGGTGCCCCACGTTCGAGCCACTGACGCACAGGGTGATAACTGTGGCGCTCACAAATTGCGATCAGGTGCTCCTCAATCACGGCATCCGGCACACCTGCCAGCTGGCAGGCATCAACCAGCGCAGATCGCTGGCCCGCCTCAGAGCCCCCCAGGCGCTCACCATCAGCACCCGCCAGTTCCGGCTCACCCGTCATCAGGTTGTAGCGCGGCAACCATGCCTGAAATCGAATGAGGGCGCACAGATTTGCACTGGTTTTGATAGGGCGGCCAGTAGGACCCATGTCCGGCAGAGTCAGCAGTTCACCCTGCATCACCGACCTGACAGCTTGTTGAACCTGTTGTGTGGCAATGCCGTCGTTCTGACCATCATTTGACGGAATATCATGCCCCGCTGTAGTATTTTCATTATTATTCATTTTTATAGTCCTCGGCTTTATCGCCTGATTGTTGTTATATAGAAGCCCTTGTCATTTTCTACTTTTTAATTTCGTGAGCAGCAAACATATTAACCACACACTCAATTAAATCTAGCGGTTTTTATGAATGGTATTGTGCAACCAATAATGGCGGTATTAGCCCGTCTGTCCTCGATCAGCAAATGAGCCCGAGCGCCCGCAGGCGTTGGAGCGCCTGATCCTGTGCGTCGTTCGAATAATCGGGTTCCTGAGTGATCCGAGCAAGACGCGCAACCAGCCGCATGCTATTTTCATCAAGCCTCGCAGACACATCGAGCAATGACACTGCGTAGTGAGTGTTACATGCCGATGCCAACGCAGCAGCCAGCACCCTGCTAGATCCGGTGCGCGGGTGCTCTACAATGAGAGCCAAAATTTCGTTCAGAATTTTCATCTATTTTCTCTATTTCCTCTATTTAGTTAAAAAATATTGTGCCTTTTCGGTTGTCATAAATTCTGCTGGTTAGATATTGGTTGTTATCTAAACGCCCTCGATTGATCAGCATCAAGCGATGTCATGACTGCGTTTTGTGTAAAAATAAATAATCATCTTAACAGTTTTTATAAATGGCATTGCGCAATAAATATGGATGCCCCGTCACCAATATATGTATCAAGGTTGTTCCTCCTTCGTCAGACTCCACCTGGACACATATATCAGGTTCCTAAGTCATTCCACATTTCCCGCTCCATGCCATCCATAAAAAGGGATTCTCCACCCCACTGCGTTCGCAAGCTCACTACGGGGGTTACGGGTTCGCTACTCTCACCACATCCCCATACTTACGCACTTTTGTGCGCGTAAGTATGGTTAAAGAAGCCCGTACTTACGTAGTCTCACGCCTCGCACTTACGTGTGTGGCGGTCGGACTTACTTACTATATTTTTATTGTCACCCCCTTCTAATTTTAATCTCGATATACTAATGAATTAATTCATAACCCGACCTACTTGAATTAAGATAAATCATTTTCACTGGATTCATTTTTTCGTCTGAATATCACTGCTGCCATCCCTCGGTTCCGCACTGAGGTATTATTGACCTGATTTATTACTGGAGACTCAGGCTTGATATAATGTGTATTATCCGCTGATAGCTGACTGTGAGTCATACGAATTCCGCTTAAATCGGCATCAGCAGGGCAGCTAGGCAGTCGCCCACCTCTAGCCAATTTCCTATTGCCATAACGGTCAACAGAGCCAGTGGCCTGATGGCCCATCAAATATGCAATACGTTGGCGGTCCATTCCGGAACCTTTGAGCTCAGAGCCGAGCTGGTGACGCCAGCTATAAAATGTGGGTAGAGCCCTACGCCTAGGCCATAGTTTTTTACCAGCAGCCCGCAGCCTGTCCTGCATCACACCAATGTCTACTCGTTGCGCCTGCATGACACAATATCTGAGCAGGCCAGAATCGATGCCATCCAACAGTAAAGTGCGGTCTGCCCCCCGTTGTCCGCTATGGCTTTTTTTAGCGCCCGTCACAATAAGCCGATTTCCATCCACTCTCAGACCTGAAAGCTCTGCGGGTCTAATACCTGCATTTTTAAAAATGAGGATGGCAGAAACCATACTAATGTCACCACGCTGGTTAAAATATGATTTCAGAGCATCCTCATCTGCCTGATTGATCGCCCTCGCGCGGGGCTGTCTGGATTTTTTTGATAAATTACTACCATGTGCAGTCACAGGGTTTTTCGCCCTCCGAATACGCTCGGCAGCATCAACATAGCCCAGCATATTCTGGTGATATGCCAGAGCACATCGCAGTCTCCGCCAATACCCTGGTCGGTAATCTGGTGCACAGGCTAGCAATTCATTAGAAATGTTTTTTGCCGTGAGTGGTATCGCCCTATTTTCAAGGCGTTGGTAAAAAAATTCAGCCAGCTTCGTATACTCAAACTCAGTCTTTTTGGTAGTCATATATCTCCTAGGGCTCTTTTCGGCCCCTATTTAAAATCTATTATCTTAACGCAACAGTTATGAGCGCCAGCCATATAGGATAACACCTCACGTAACGTTTATCGTAAAATGATAGTGAACGGTATCACTACAATAATTGAATTATTGCATACAGTATTATATCGTGGATTTGTTGTTAGTTAAATAAAACCACTTGACCTATAAGAATATATTGTTTTTGTCTACTCCCCATCGCTGGCTCAATTTATGTATAGCTGCCATCCGCCTATCATCCATATGTAATGTAGATGAGCTATTAACGGAAATATCGTGTATTCTCGAATCACTATCGTCTATAGACGCAGTGTCTGAACCATAACACTGATGAGACTCGTCGGATTTAGCTATCGTAGCTGGTTCCAGTTTCGTAAAACCATTAAAACAGCGGTCCAGCACAGTATCCTCAACGGCATCATAATCAGGTGCATCCTCTACAATCCATTTCCCGTAGTGCCTATATATCATGGCGGTACTGGTTAGCCCCATTTTACGGGCAATCCGCTCTACAGAGACGCCCGCAGTGAGCATCTGACTCGCATAGGTGTGGCGGAATTGGCTAGGCCCTCGATAGCGTACAGCTACTCGTTCACAATAGGGCCTAAAAAATGCCTCCCGAAAATCGTCAACAGAGACATAGGGCCGATCTTCTTCCTGCGAATACGCCAATAAGGTTCTATACATCTGTAAAGATTTTTTATTGTCCGCTTGTAATACAGTAATTAACTGAGGTTGTCTTTGATGGGCATACTCAACCAGTGTTTTGGCTGCGCTCAGAGTCCAGCCACACAGTTCAATGACCCGTTTTGACTCCCTGGTTTTTGGGATTTTAAATTCCTTATCCACCAGCGCTAAATCGATAAACAGCTGCTGCTTATTCAGATCAATTGACTCGACAGTAAGAGCCATGAGTTCGCTAATTCGCAGCCCAGTACCGATTCCCAGGGTGATTAATGCCACCTCAATCGGGTAATGCTCCTCGCAACTCCTCAGAGCCTGGATCTCATGCTGTAAAAATGGATCGGGATCGTTGGAAGATGTTTTACACGTTTTTATATTTTGTATCGGACTCATGGCAATCAGCCTATCGTCCACAGCCCGAGTGAATATCTGCCGCAAGATTGAGAGATAGTGATTTACAGTTTTGTTACTATATTCCTGATGCAACCTAGCCAAAAAGAGGCCCATGTCGGTTGCGGTCACATCAGAGATAATCTGCCTACCAATCCATTTATTCAGCTGTTCAGATTTGCGACGAAAAGCCTTAAATGTAGCTGGCGCATATGCCGGCTTCATAATAAGAACATTATTTTTTAGTGCCACTTCAATCGTCATTGCCATCCTGTTTTTTCTATACGCCATTAACTCCATCCTCATGTCATTTGCAGTGAGACTAACCGCATCAAAACGACATGTCAACATGCAAAATCACATTTTTTCAGGCTTGTCAATATCCATTTTTACTAATATTTCAGTGGAATTTAAGACGGGTTATTAGATATTCCTAATGTGCGTCATTCATCACCAGAAAAAACAATATAAATAGTCCAGATGAAATTATTTATATTATTTAATAATCTTATTCTGGACGGTGAGGGAGAACAAATTTAAGCGCATCAGAAAAATCTAATTGTTCTACTACAGCCTGCAAACGCTGCACTGTGGATTTTTTTCCATAATGGCGATAGGTAAAACCAATTTTGCTATGCCCTGCCAGGTCTGCCACCGCATGTTCGGGTGTATCACGCTGTTGCAGCTCATCAATAACGGTGTGACGGAACCCATAGGCGGTAGGTCGTTGCCCCGCCACAAATCCCAGTTTCCCCAGGTAGCGGGAGAAGCGGCACTCGAAATTTTTGGTCCATTCGCCAAACTCCCCTGTAGCCGTACAACTGAATAGCTGCACATGGCCCTGCCTACGTCGTAATTCGACATAATGCAGGAATCCCAGCGCAATCAACCTGCTATGGATGGGTACGAGTCGCCTGCTGTTGCCGTTTTTGATCGACTGCGCCTCTCCCTCGTCGGTAATGTTGAGGCAAGCGATATTGTCCTGGGTCATCACATCACTGACACGTAGCTGACAGATCTCCGCAGGCCGTGCGCCAGTGTGTAGTAGTACCAGGGGTATCCAATAGTCATCGACGTTGCTGTAAGCGTGCTGGGTGAAGTTTACCGAGCTGAACAATGCCCTGAGCTGGGTGGGCTCCCAGCGCTGTCGTGGGGTAGGCTGCGCACATTTTATTTTGACCTGATCAAATGGATTTTTGGCCGTATATTCCATCTGCACAGCAAAATTCAGCATCTGGGTACAGGCCGCCTTGTATTCACGCACAGTCTTCAGTCCCTTACTGGTCGCCAGCTCCTGAACAAACTGATCTACATGCCTGAATTTCAAAGCCTGTACGAAGAAGCCACCACCCACAGCGTTGATAAGTGCTGTTGTACGAGTCTGGAGCTGCTGGAGCGAACGTGATGAGATTTTTTCATTCGATTTGCGCTCCAGAAACTCAGCCTGCAACTGGCCCATTGCCTTGGGCACTGTAACCGGATCAAGGTGCTGCATCGGCTCAAGAGACGGCTGTAACTGCGATGCCCTCATTGGAGAGTCGCAGCAGGATGCTGCTGACACGTCATCGGGCTGACTATAAGGAAGTGGGGACGACTGAATAAGCCCGTTAGCAGAGGAAAGCAGTTGTTGGCGTAAGCGAGCCAGATCCGGCGCGATAAGGTCTCGAAAACGGGTCGTCGGCTGATGGCTGTCAGTCCTCAAGAGAGCGGGTAATCTGCCCATCATTATCTTGATGCCATGTGCTGCAACCAGATTGCGTAGCGTGGCTTCACTGCGATCCTTGGTGAGCAGGGAGACTCGGATCTCTAGGGGGCAGCCTAACAGGCGGAGGGATTGGGGAAACGGAATGCGGGTGTAGTAGTTTCCGTTTCGGTTTTTCAGCAGGTAGCTCGGCATGATCGTGACACCTCATAGTGACACTGGCCTTTTCGCTCCTCCAGAAACGAAAAAACCCCATGAAATTCATGGGGTTGATTCACACTCAATTTGGCGGTGAGGGAGGGATTCGAACCCTCGATACGTTGCCGTATACACACTTTCCAGGCGTGCTCCTTCAGCCACTCGGACACCTCACCAAATTTTTACTTCTTGAAGTGGCTTTCGGAGCACGCTGCGCGTGCATCTTGCCGACTTCGTCGGTGAGCAGCCTCTCGGTCACCTCACCAAATTTTGGTCTGTTGTTTAATGTGCTCAGCCAGCACCTCGTTCGTTGCGCCGTTGCGCTGGAACGGGGCGTAATGTACGGGATACGACGGCATGCGGTCAATGCAATTTTTCACTTTTTGCGTTCGTTTGCTCATTATCCGAACCAAGTGACTAAAAACATGCCGTTTCGTATCCCTTTCAATCAATTTCCAGCCGCTTCGTGCAAATGCTCGCCTTTGAGTGCCTCTTCCAGCGAGCCGTAGAATTCCAGCTGACCGGGCACCGGACGCACCTTGGCGCGCGCCAGGGTCTTGAGCGGCTGGAACTGCAGCTCGGCCACCCGCAACTGCACCCCTGCCTTGGCCATCTGCTTTTCAAACTGCAGGAAGGCGGAGAGGCCACCTGCGTCCAGAATGGAGACCGCCTCCATCTGCAGCACCAGCAGCTTGTGTCCCTTGACCTGGGCCACCAGCTCGCCGAACACCCGCTCGGCGGCTGCGAAGAACAGCGGGCCGTTGACCTTGTAGAGCAGCGCCTGCTCAGGCACTTCCTGGGCGTAGCGTTTGTGATCCGCCAGATTGTGCAGCTTGGTCATCTTGGCAATCTCGCGCATAAAGAGCAGGGAGGCGAGGATCACCCCGAAAGTGATGGCGATGACCATGTCGAAGATCACGGTCAGCGACAGGCAGACCAGCAGCACCAGCACGTCGGATCTGGGGGCGCGGCGAATGAGCTCCACCACCTTGTGTGCCTCGCTCATGTTCCAGGCGACGATGAGCAGCAGGGCCGCCATGGCCGAGAGCGGCAGCCAGGAGAGCCAGGGCGCCAGCACCAGGATGGCCGCCAACACCACCAGTGCATGCACGATGCCGGAGATAGGAGAGGTTGCCCCGGCCCGCACGTTGGCGGCGGAACGGGCAATGGCAGCGGTGGCGGTGATGCCGCCAAAGAAGGGGGCGACTATGTTGCCAAGCCCCTGCCCCACCAGCTCGGCGTTGGAGCTGTGCTTGCGACCTGTCATGCCGTCCAGCACCACGGCGCAGAGCAGGGATTCGATGGCCCCCAGCATCGCCATGGAGAAAGCCGCGGGCAGCAGGCGCTCGATGGCGGCCAGGTTCCACTCCACCGGCGAACCATCCGGCCCCGGCAGGGCCCAGGGCATCACCAAGGTCGGCGCGATGGGCGGGATCCCCATGCCCTGGCTGCCGTCGGCCAGGGTATAGCTGAACTTGCTGCCGATGGTGGCGACGTCCACCCCGAACTGATGCAGGCCAAAGCCAAGGCCCACCCCTACCAGCACGGCGGGCAGGTGACCTGGCACCGGCAGACGCAGGCGCGGCCAGAGCAGCAGCACCGCCAGGGTCGCAACCCCCACCAGCGTATCCCCCCACTGCCAGCTGGGCAGGGCATGGGCCAGCGCCTCGACTTTGCCAATATAGGTTTCCGGCATCTCGGGCACCTGCAGGCCGAAGAAGTCTTTGATCTGCAAGGTGGCGATCACGATGGCGATACCACCGGTAAAGCCCAGGGTCACCGAAGGCGGAATGTACTCGATGAGGCGCCCGAGCCGGGCCACCCCCATGGCCACCAGGAAGAAGCCCGAGATCAGGGTCGCCATCAACAGGCCACCCACGCCGAACTGCTGGGCCACCGGATAGAGGATCACCACGAAGGCGGCGGTCGGTCCCGAGATGGAGAAGCGGGAGCCACCGGTCACGGCGATGACGATACCGGCGATGATGGCGGTATAGAGACCGTGCTGGGGCGGCACACCACTGGCAATGGCCAGCGCCATGGCCAGCGGAATGGCGATGATGCCGACCGTGATGCCGGCGATCAGGTCGCGGCCGAAGCGGGGAACGCTGTAGGGTTCGTCAATACAGGATTGGCGTAAAGCAATGGCCAGCTTCACGCTTTGCAAAGGTGCTTGGTTGTGCATGTATTCGTAATACCAGAAGAGGGAGATAAAGGCCGGATTGAACCGGCGCCCGATCATCATCAAGGGCCGGCAGAGCTGTCGACACGGCGATGGTATCCTGACCAACCATACCCCAGCCGATGAAATATTTCGATGGGCGGGATCAATGAATGGCCGTTACCACGCAATATTGCCGGTGATAGTCAGCATATCGACCACTTTTCTCACCATTACGCAGCACACTCACTTCGCCTGCTAACCAATTTCCCCCTTCCTTATCCTGGTCGCGCGCCCTCCCCCTCTTTATATCTGCCCGTCGGATACGGTGCCGGCGCTCGCCCCTCCCTCATCCTGTCCCGGCAACCAATGCATTTCGTCTACCTCCCTCCTTACTCGGCTGCTTCCCCCTCGGCGAGCCTGCGAGACTCTCTCCAAACTGCTGATTGTGCTGAAAATAGTCCGCAGCGACCAAGTTTTGGGCAAACGGTCCGAAATCCCCTTTTTGCAGCGGATCGCGGGTTGACACCCGGCGGACGGGCCATTAATATCCGCACCGTCTCGACGAGACAGGCAATTCCTCCTTAGTTCAGTCGGTAGAACGGCGGACTGTTAATCCGTATGTCACTGGTTCAAGTCCAGTAGGAGGAGCCAATTCCCTCGTAGTTCAGTCGGTAGAACGGCGGACTGTTAATCCGTATGTCACAGGTTCAAGTCCTGTCGAGGGAGCCACATTCGAAAGCCCAGCCTTATGGCTGGGCTTTTTCGTATCCAACGTTCGAAGCTGCCATACAGGCTACCGTGGCTTGTACTTTCACCGAACGGCCTCAGCCCGGGGGTCGGCATCCTCTCCTTACGTGCCCTTTCACGCCCCCCCCTTGCTTTTTTGCTTGCCTCTGCCGGATATTCGTTATCACAATTACCGCCCCTGTACACACCGTCAAAAGGACCCCTTGGCATGTCTGAGGATGCGATGCAAAAAGAAGCAGTGCCTGCTCAAGCCACCAAGCAGCCAAAAGATCCCGTCCGGCGTCTTACGCTGCAATTGGTCATGCTTGCCTTGATCGTCTTGGTCTATGTGCTGTTTGCTCAACGCCTGACCCCGATGAGCAGCCAGGGTACGGTACAGGCCTTTTTGATCCGCCTGGCCCCCGAGGTGGCCGGACGGGTGACTGCGGTGGAAGTCAGTGACAATCAGCAGGTTTCCGCCGGCATGCCTCTGTTTCAAATCAACCAGGAGCCCTATCTGATTGCCGTCACCCAAGCTGAAGCCCATGTGGCAGCTGTCGGGCAATCGATCGGGGCTGACACTGCCGCGGTGCAAACCGCCCAGGCCAAGGTGGTACAGGCCAAATCGGCCAAGGATAACGCTGCCGACAATGCCGCCAGGGTGGTCGAGCTGGCCAAACGAGGGGTCATGTCGATCGCGCAGCGGGATCAGGCGACGGCAACCTTGCAGCAAGCCATAGCCTCCCTGGCGGCTGCACAGGCAGAGTTGCGCCGTGCAGAACAGAGCCTCGGGCCCGCCGGCAATGAAAATCCCAAGCTGAAAGAAGCGATGGCCGCCCTGGCCAAAGCCAGACTCGATCTCATTCGCACCACGGTCAAAGCGCCCAACAAGGGGGCCATTACCAACATACAGCTGGCGCCAGGCCAGTATGCAGCCGTGGGAAGTCCGGCAATGACCTTCATCGATACCTCGGCGGTCTGGATCAGCTGTATGCTGCCCGAGAACTCGTTGGAGTACCTGCGACCGGGCATCAAGGCCGAAGTGGTCTTCGATGTGCTCCCCGGCCGCGTCTTCAAAGCTCACCTCGATACCCTGGGGTGGGGCAGTGCTGGCAATACCACCACAGACCAGACCACCGGCCTGCTCACGGCACCACAAAACAGCCCCAGTGCGCGCCAGTTTCCAGTGAGCCTGGTACTGGATGAGGCACTCCCCCGCGGGTTGCGCTATGGCTCCCAGGCCACCGTCATTTTCTATCCCAACAAGGTGGGCATAATGGATACGATTGCCGCCGGCTGGATCCGTGTTGTCAGCCTGCTGACCTATATTGCCTGATGATGAACAAAGCGTGGTGGCAATGCAGCCTGCGTCTTGGCGTCATTCCCATGGCGGCACTGGCGGTTACCCTGGCCACGGGTCAGGCCTTGCCCTTTCTGATCCCCATGTTCATCGTCATCATGCTGATGCTGAGTCCGACGCGCCTTCCGCTGATGATGGTAGTGAGAATGCTGGCACTGATCGTCGGTTGTACCGCGCTCATCTGTTTTCTTGCACATGTGGTCGGCACCAATCCCGTCGCTTTCTGGCTCGCCATGGCTGCGGTTGTGGTTCTGGCCTTTGCCCGCCTTGGCAAGAACCCTGACGATCTGCCCGGATTGCTGGTGCTGATCGTGTCGTCGATGACGATGGTGCTGGTACAAAGCCAGCCATCGCTGGTCCTGGCACTCCCCGTGTTGATGGGAAAAGCCTTTCTGATCGCCTATTTATGGTGTCTGCTGGCCTTTGCCATCTGGCCCCGGTCTTCGCCTCCGCTAACGCCTTTGACCGCCATGCGCGGTGATGAAAGGGTGATGCTGATCCTGGGAAAGAGCGCCGCTCTGTTGCTGGCCATCGGTATCGCCATCTGGCTGCAAGACAGCAGTGCCATCTTGATTGGGGCCACGATTGCCAACCTGCTGCGCGCCAGCGACCCCCATCTGACACGAATGAACAGCAAACCACTGCTGCAGGCCAACTTGCTGGCGGCGGCCTTGGCCACCCCGGTGATCCTGCTGGCCTATATCAGTCAGTCTCCCCTGATCCTGTCACTGCTGGCGCTCGCCGGCAGCATCTGGCTGGCGGGACGATTGGCGGCAGCCTGGCCCAAAGTGGTGGTGCAAACCGCAATGACGGTTTACATCACTTTGCTGGGAACCGCCTTGCCCCAGTATCAGCAAGGGCTGCACCTGGTATGGGATCGACTCGCGACGTTGTTGCTGGTCGTCCTCTATTGCACCCTGGTTGTGCATCTATTGACCACATCAACCGATAAGTCATGTCCTGCTTGAGCGACATCATCTTGTCCAGACCGTTTATTGTCAGAAGGTAGAGACATGCTTTGCCCTTTGCGACCCCCACTCGATTCAGGAGTTTCTATGCGCCGTTTCAACTTAATGCTCAATGGCAGCCGGTTGATGATGTTTCCCTTCTATGTCTGCATCCTTGTCTGTGTCGCCCTCTTGATGGTGAAGTTCGCCATGCAGCTCTATGAGCTGTGTCGCGATATCATCGACATCCCCTATCTGGATCTCATCACAGGGGTGCTGACCCTGGTGGACTTCGTGCTGGTGGCCCAGATGCTGATCCTGGTGGCCATCTGCGGCTACGTGCAGTTCATCAAGACCCCGGAGCAGCGGGCAGCCCTTGGCGACAACTGGCTCAGCAAGATCAACTTTGCCTCCCTCAAACTCATCGTCATCAACTCCCTGGTCACCATCGCCGGGATCGAGGTGCTCAAGGCCTTCCTGACCGACGGTACCGGCAACGAGATTGAGATGAAGTGGTCGGTCATCGTCTTCCTCGCCTTCTCCACCGCAGCGCTCATCTACGCGGTCACCGAGCGGCTGGCGGACCACAAGTAGCGCCGGTTTTCATTCAGCCTTTATTCATCAAGAGCCGAATTGATAACTCTTTTCATTACCTTTACTGCATTGTAAACTTGCTCCCCCGGGCTGAACTGCCCGGGCGTTGGAGCACCTATGACAAGCCTTTCCCTCTCACCACGACACTGCTGGCAGTGGCTGGCCTATCACCATCAGGCCGCCGAGGGCTCCCTCTATCTGATGTTCTTCTCCGGCCTGCTGCTGTGGGAACCGCTGACCCCGCTCTGGTCGCTGGCACGCTGGAATCTGTTCCTGCACGTCGCCCTCTCGCTCACCCTGTTCCCCCTGCTGTTCGGCGCGTTCTGGCTCTCCCATCGCAGCCTGCTGCGCAAAAGCCGCAAGCCATTCTTGCGCACCACGGGCCGCATCATCGAAGCCTTGCTGCTGGTCTGTCTGGCCAGCGGACTGCTGCTGGTATTGCACGGCACCCCGGGCGATAGCCTCGGCAACCTTGCCAGCTGGGCCCACTGGCTGAGCGCCCTCGCGTTGACCCCCCTGGTGCTGCGCCACGCCTGGCGCTGGACCATCTTGAAATGGCGCACCTGACCTTATGTTGAAGTTGTTGTTATCCCTGATGTTGGCCACCCTGCTGCTGGGGACCGCCTCGGCCCAGGAGATGGGCGCCGCCATGATTGCCTATGACGAGGGGAACGCCCCGCGCCTCGTCACCGCCAACCAGAGCGCAGGCTCGGTCACCCTGCTTGAGCGCGACAGCGGCAAGCGACTCAAAGAGGCACAACTGGGGGGCGATCTGCGCCAGCTGGCCCGCACCGACGATGGCACCCTGCTGGTCACCGATTACAGTGGCGATCGGTTGCTGCTGCTGGATGATGATCTCGACCTGGACAAGGCGATCCCCACCGGCCATCGTCCCTACGGGGTCATCTTCGACTCCAAACGGCAGTGGTTCTGGGTCACGCTGTTCGAAGCAGGCCGCCTGCAGGCCTATGACACCACGGGCAAGCTGCAGCTGGATGCAGAAACCGCCGAGACACCCCGCGGGCTGGCCCTGACCGACGACGATCGCCTGCTGCTCACCCACGCCATGACCGGCCAGCTCGCCATCTATGATCTCGCCAAGCTTGAGAAGGGCGCCAAAGGCGCTACCCTGCCCAAGCCCAAGCTCATCACCCTGGCCGAGACCCACAGCGACACCCCAAGCGACTCGCAGGGCTTGCCGCGCCTGCTGGACGGCATCACCCTCTCCCCCGATGGCAGCGAAGCCTGGCTGCCCCACGTGCTGTGGAGTTTCGACCACCCCTTCCAGTTTCAGAGCACCGTCTTCCCGGCGGTCTCCATCATCGATCTGGATGAAGAGAAAGAGCGGGTCGATGAAAGAAAGCAGCTCTTCTTGCAGATCAACCTGCCCAGCGTCGGCAACCGCAGCCAGATCGTCTCCAACCCGTTCGCGGCGCGCTTCGCCGCCGATGGCAAGCGGGTCTACCTGACCCTGGCGGGTTCGGAGGACCTGCTGGTGTTCGACCTGTCGCGCAGCGGCAAGCAGAACAGCAACCGCCACAGACGCAAGAAGTTTCAGGGCGGCGCCAAGGCGACCCAGCTCCTTCGCCACCTGCCGGGCCAGAATCCGCGGGACTTGTTTGTAGACGGCAACCACATCCTGATACACAACGTCATGGGGCAGGATCTCACCCGCCTCAACACCGGCGGCAGCGGCCCCTTCGCCCGGGTCACAGTGGATGTCCCCCACTTCGCCAAGCTGGTCGAGACGGATCCGCGCCCCGAAGCGCTTCAGCGCGGCGAGCGGTTGTTCAATCTGGGCAACACCGCCGCCAACAGCCGCTTCCCCATGGCGGGGGACAACTGGATGAGCTGCAACTCCTGCCATCTGGACGGGTTCAACTTCACCAACCGCTATCTGATGGCGGCCCACCGCCAGCAGAGCGGCGACAATGCCATCAACGGCCACGCCAACCTCGTCAACATGGTGGCGGGTGACTTTATTGGCGAATACCTGCGCATGACCCAGCAGACCCAGGGCGGCATGGGCCATGACACCCGCGATGGCGCCGAAGCGGTCGACCCCGCGAGGCCTCAGCCCGAGGTGAAGGCGATGATGGAGGATCTGCACGCCTTCGTCACCGCCGATGGCAACCTCCCCTATCTTGCCAACTGGCTCAGGCTCGATGCCCCGCGCACGGATCCCGCCAAGGCGCCGACCACCCATCCCAGGGAGTGGCTCAACTCCGCCTCCTGCCAGAACTGCCACCAACAGGCGTTCCAGGACTGGAGCGAGAGCAACCACCGACTGATGGGCAACTCCCACCCCTACTACAAGGTGGTGCAGGCGTTGGCCCGCGAAACCGAGGGCGAAGCCTTCGGTCAGTGGTGCCAGGGCTGCCACATGCCCCAGCAGGTACTGAACGGCCAGCAGGATCTGCCCAAGGGCTCCCACATGTTCGAGCAAGGCGGCGCCTCGCTCATTGCCGCCCACCAGAAAGGCGAACCCGTGGTGGAGGAAGGGACTGGCTGCGTGCTCTGCCATCGCATCACCAAAGTGGAAGATGCCGGCGGCAACAGCGCCTTTACCGTGAATTTGAAAGACCGCGAGAGCTATGTGTTCGAGGATGCCGCCGGTGGCAGCCTCAAGCACTGGCTGGCGGAACGGCAGATCAACGCCCGCCCCGCCATGCACAAGGCCTCCTACCAGAAGGATTTCTACCGCGACGCGGCCCTGTGCAAGTCCTGCCACAACGAGTTTGCTCCCGGTACCGGCGCCAACATCGTCAACACCTGGGACGAGTGGGAGAAATCCAGCTTCGCCAAGGCGGAGGATCCCGCCAAGCGGCGCACCTGCATCGACTGTCACATGAACCCAACACCGGGCAACGGCGGCGCGCCGGTGGCCGGCCAGTCCACCGAAAACGGCACAGTGAAAGCGCGGCTCTATCGCCACAACTTTACCGGCGCCCAGCACCAGCTGGTGGGGCTGCGCAATCCCGCGCTCGAGCAGGAGAGCCTGGCGCTCTTGCGCTCAAGCGCCACCCTCTCTGCCCGCATTGAAAACCAGAGCGGCCAGCCCGCGCTGGTGGTGCGGGTCGCCAATACCGGCGCCGGCCACGCCCTGCCCACCGGGGTCGCCGATTTCCGTGAACTCTGGCTGGAGCTGACCGTCACCGACGCCAGCGGCAAGCTAGTGCTTGCCAGCGGCCAGCCGGTGGATGGCGCCGTCCCTGAAGATGCGCGACTGTTCAGAAAAGTGTTCGGCGACGCCGAGGGCAAGCCGGTGGGGCTCAAGTTCTGGCGCTACGCCAAGCTCCTTGAAGATACCCGCATTCCGGCCGATGGCTGGCGCGATGAAGCCTGGCCGCTGCCGGCGGATGCCCAGGGGCCCTTCAAGGCCGATATCAAACTCAATTTCCGCACCTACCCCAAGTGGGTCAATGATGCGGTGCGCGCCGCCGAGCCGAGCTTGCCGGAGCCACCCATAGTGCTACTCAATCGGCTGCAACTCACCCTGCAGCCTCTCCCCGTCACGCCCGCTACGGAGCCTCACACCTGATGTTTGCAAGTTTTCTCATTACCCTGCGCGAGGGGCTGGAAGCCTTCCTGCTGGTTGGCATCTGCCTCTCCTACCTCGCCAAGCTGGGAGCGAGCCGCTACAACAAGTTCGTCTATCTGGGGGTGGGGCTCGGCCTGCTTGCCTCTCTCGTGGTCGCCTTCCTGTTCCAGGTGGTGGTGAGCCAGTTCGAGAGCGAGCGCTACAACCATTTGCTGATGGCGGGGATCCTGATTTTCGCCACCCTGGTGCTCACCTACATGGCGGTCTGGATGCAGAAGCAGGCCAAATCCCAGGTGGGGGCCATGACGGCGCGCATCGATGCCGCCATCGACGGCGGCAACCTGTTCGGTCTGGTGCTGCTCGCCTTCCTGGCGGTGATGCGTGAGGGCTTTGAAACCGTGCTCTTCTTCTCGGCCTTGGTTTACTCCGGGCAAGGGGTGGATCTGCACGAGGGGCTGATGGGGGCGCTGGGCGGCCTGCTGCTGTCGGTGGTGCTGGTGTGGGGGCTGCTGCGCTCCACCCGCAAGGTGGCGCTGGCCCCCTTCTTCCGCTGGACCGGCCTGCTCATCATCATCATCGCCGCCGGCCTGCTGTCGTCCGCCGTCAACATGCTGCAGGCAGCCGGGCTCATCACCTTCTGGACCGAGCCTGTCTTCAACATCAGTCACATTCTCGACGATCAGGGGGTATTTGGTACCTTCCTGCGCGCCCTGTTTGGCTACAATGCCTCACCAGCCGGCCTGCAGTTGCTGACCTGGGCCAGCTACCTGGTGATCTTCGTCACCGTCTGGCATCGCAACTATCGTCCCCAGCGCTGATCGCCCAGCGCGGCGCGGCAGCGGATGACAAGGCGGCTCAGCGGGGCCGCCTTTTCAACGTCTTCTCTTTTGGTCAGCTTTTCGGATAACAGAGTCATGAGCGACAACAACACACAACACATAGCGGTACTGGGCGCCGGCCCGGCCGGTCTGATGGCCGCCTGGCGCCTGCGCCAGGCCGGTTTTGCGGTCACCCTGTTCGAGCAGGAGAGCGTGGTGGGCGGCATGTGCGCCACCCAGACCTTCAAGGGGCGCGACGGTGAATACCGCTTCGACTACGGCGGCCACCGCTTCATCACCAAGAACCCCGAACTGCTCGCCTTTATCGACGAGCTGATGGGCGACGATCTGCTCCACGCCGAGCGCAAGAGCGTGATCCGCTTCGGCGGGCGCACCTATGACTACCCCTTGAACCTGCCCAACCTGCTCAAGACGGCGCCGCTGTCCCTGATGGCCGGGGCGGTGAAGGATCTGCTGCTGTTGCCCTTTGCCAGGAAGCCCACCGATTTTGCCAAGGCGAGCTTTGCCGAGTGGATCCAGAGCCACTTCGGTCGCACCCTCTACCGCCAGTTCTTCGAGGGCTACACCGGCAAACTGTGGGGCATCAACCCGGATAAGCTCTCCGCCGACTGGGCTGGCCAGCGCATCAGCCTGATCGATCTCAAAGACGTGGCGCGCCGCCTGCTGCCAAGACGCAACGGCAGCATCTCGGTGCGCACCTATGCCCGCAAGTACCGCTACCCCAAATACGGCTTCGGCCAGATCTTCACCACCCTGGGGGAGCGGCTGATTGCCGAAGGGGTTGAGCTGAAAACCGGCGCCACCATCACCCGCCTTGAGCAGGCTGATGGCCGCATTGAACGGGTTTATTGGTCACAAGATAACGTGGAGCAGAGCGCACGCTTTGATCAGGTGATCTCCACCCTGCCGCTGCCGCTCACCTGCCAACATCTGGGCTTGCCGTGCGATCTCCAATACCGGTCGCTGCGCTTCGTCAATATGCCGCTCAAACAGGAGAACCTGTCGGACAACACCTGGCAGTACCTCTCCGACCCCCATATCCTGGCCACCCGCTTGCAGGAGCCGCGCCGCCGCAGCCCCTTCATGGCACCCCAGGGCCAGACCTCGGTGATGCTGGAGATCCCCTGCAACCCGGGAGATGCCACCTGGCAGGCGCCGCTCTCTGATCTGCGCGGTCGGGTTACCGATGATCTGGCGAGCCTCGGCGTCGATATCGCCAAGCTTGGCGATGAGACCTTCGAGGCGCGCAGCGAGTACGCCTATCCGCTGATGGACCTCGGTTATCAGGCCCGCCGCAACGAGGCCATCAAGGCGCTGATGCCCATCACCAACCTCATCATGACCGGCCGTCAGGGGACATTCCGCTACATCTTCACCGACACCGCCATGGAGATGGGGATGATGGCCGCCGACATGGTGATCGACGGAGTGGACAGACGCCACGCCATCTTCAATCATCGCAACGAAAACACCGTGATCGAGACCCAGAGCGTGGCCTGATGGCCCCTGAATGTGGTAATCGACGGGGTGGACAGACGCCACGCCATCTTCAACCATCGCAACGAAAATACCGTGATTGAGACCCAGAGCGTGGCCTGATGGCCGCGCCATAAACAAACAAGGAGAAGAGGATGACCATCCGCCCGGGTTTACTTGCCCTCACCCTGCTGCTGGCCCTGAGCGGGCAGGCGCAGGCTTACTCCTACGCCGCTGCCGGCAAGGAGCCGCTGATCGATGCTCGCGAGGCGCTGCTGGGCGCCGCCACTGACGGCAAGGATGCCAGCGCCACCTTGAGCGAGATTGCCGAGGAGCTGACCTATCTGGAGGAGCACCACAAGGTCGAGCTGCAAGCGCCGCTCGCGGCCGCCATCAAGGCCAAAGACGCCGCGGCTACCGCGGCCCTGCTCAACCGGGCCTACAAGGCGGAGATCGAGCGCCGCCTCGAGGGGGCCAGCCAGAACCTTGGCGACTACCAGACCGCCAAGGTGCTGGTGGTCAAGAGCAAGCGCTTCCTCGATTTGATCCTCCCCTCCCTGAGTGAAGGGGATCGCAAGGCCGCCGAGCAGGCGCTGGCCAAGGTGCTGGATGCCATCGGCAACCCTGGGGTGTTCGGGGTGGGCGCCAAGCCCGCCGATTCAGCCGCCTTTAGCGATGCCGAAAAAGCGCTGATGGCCGTGCTGGCACCGCTCTGATGGCAATCTGCCAATCATTGCGCCATCTCGCTGTGACAAACGGTGAGTTTCGCTGCGCGCTATCCACCCTACGCACTTTGATGACCTCTCATTGATGACGACGGCCCCCCTCATCCCCGACCCTTCTCCCACAAGGGGAGAAGGGGGGCGTCACCACAGCCGATTACGCTTCGCCAATCGACCCTACTTGCTGATCCTTCTACAACTGGTCTGGCTTGGCTGGCTGCTGGCCTTCCCGGTGGCCCTCGATTCCGACGATGCCCTCAACTTTGCCCACGGGGTGGTGCGTTTCAGCGTGCTGGAGTTCTCCCCCCACTTTCCGGGTTACCCCGCCTTTATCTGGCTGGCGAGGCTGATCAATCTGCTGGTGGACGACCCCGCCCGCGCGGTGCAGTGGGCAAGCCTGTTGGGGAGCAGTTTGCTGGCGCCGCTCGCCGCCTCGCTGGCGGTCAGATTGTGGCAACGGCCCAGCCTGCTGGCGCCGGTCTGGCTGCTGGTGCTGGCCCTGCCGCTCACCCCGACCCTGGCTCTCTCCGGCCTCTCGGACGGGCCTGCACTCGCCGCCTGGCTCGGGTCTCTCCTGGCCTTGCAACAGCGCAAAATCGCGCTGGCGGGTCTGCTGCTGGGTCTGATGCTGGCGCTGCGCCCCTCCTACTTCGTGCTGGCCCTGCTGCCCCTTTGGCTGGGGATGGCACAAAAAGGCCAGCGGCTTAACTTTCTGCTCCCCATCACGCTGGTGGGGCTAGCCTGCCTGCTCTTCGTCTGGCAGGCCGATGGCTGGGCCTATTTTGCCGAGGGGCGGCGCTTTACCGACGGTCACTTTACCCTGTGGGGCAACACGGCGGCGGCCCACGGCGATCGGCTGCTAAGCTGGGCGAATACCTTCAACGAACAGCTCACCCCTCTTTGGCCTTTGGCTGGCGGGGGACTGCTGGCGCAGCCGCTGTGGCAACGATGCAAGGGCCACGCTGCCGCCCTCTCCCCGACCTGGTCCCTCTACTGGCTTGCCCTGCTGCTCTGGACCCTGTTTGGTCAGAACCCGGACAATCCCCGCCATCTGGCCCCCATCACCCTGCTCGGCCTGGTGCTGCTGGCAGGCTGGTTGCCGCGCCGGGGCGAGCTGGCGGCCATGCTGGGGGCCCTCGTGCTGCTGCTCTGCACCCTCACCCCGCCGGCGGCACCAGCCATGACCCGGGCTGCCAGACTGGCCGAGCAGGCGTGCCCCGCGCTGGTGACCCAGTGGGGTGTGCGGCTGCTGCGCGAGACCACGGCCCTGCCCGTCACCGACGGCTGGTATCAGGGGGATGCTCGCCTCGCATTGGTGCAAGGGGCCTGCCGGCTCAGCCGACGTCCCCTCGGCCCGGAGGATCTGCCCGCAGGTAGCCGGCGAGTCTGGTTTGCCCCCCGCTTTCACGCCGAGCCCGGCCTCTGGCTCGGCATACAGGATCACCCCCGTCACCAAAACTGGTAGACTGGATGTTTGTCACTCCCTGACTTCGCACTCATCAAGACTGGATAGCCTATGCCCCACGCCCCCCTCTCCCCCCGTTTCCTGTTCATCCTGCTCGGCGCCCTGGCAGGCCTCACGCCGCTCGCGGTCGACATGTACCTGCCCGCCATTCCGGCCATTGCCCGGGATCTGGCCACCAGCATCGACGGCGCCCAGCTCACCATCAGCGCCTTCCTCGGCGGCTTTGCCATCGGCCAGCTGTTCTATGGCCCGCTCGCCGACAGCTATGGCCGCAAGCCGGTGATCCTGGCGGGGCTGGTGATGTTTGCCATCGCCTCGGTGGGCTGCGCCATGGCGGACTCCCTGCCGGAGCTCCTGGCCTACCGGATGTTGCAGGCAGCCGGCGGGGCGGCCGGCTCTGTGGTGGTCAATGCGCTGCTGCGCGACCTGTTCGAGAAGGAGGCCTTCTCCCGCGCCATGTCCTTCGTGATCCTGGTGATGACACTCGCCCCACTGGTGGCGCCCGTGGTGGGCGGCTACATCAGTGCCCACAGCGACTGGCGAGTGATCTTCTGGCTGCTGATGGGGATCAGCCTGCTCATCTGCCTGGTGATGCAGTGGAAAATTCAGGAGACCCTCAAACCCGAGCACAAGCAGCCCCTCAACCTCGGCCAGGTGCTGCGCAACTACTGGGGCGTGCTCTCCCATCGTGGCGCCATGGGTTACGTGCTGTGCGGCGCCCTGTCGAGCTCGGGCATGTTCGCCTTTATCAGCGCCTCCCCCTATGTCTACATCGAGTACTTCAAGGTGCCGACCGAGCACTATGGCTGGCTGTTCGGCCTCAACATCCTGCTGATGATGGTGGTCACCTTCGTCAACAGCCGGCTGGTGAAGGGGGTGGGCGCCGAGCGCATGCTGCAATACGGCCTGCTGGTGCTGCCGCTGGCCGGCGGCCTGCTCATCTACAACGCCTGGAGCCAGACCGGCGGCCTGTGGGGCATCGTCATTCCGGTGGTGCTGTTTGTCGGCCACATCAGCCTGGTGGGGGCCAACGCCATGACCGGCCTGATGGGCCACTTCCCGCAGTCCGCAGGCACCGCCTCGGCGCTGGCGGGCACCTTGCGCTTTGGCATCGGCGCCTTGGTGGGGGTGCTGGTCAACCTCAATCCCCCCGAATCACCGCTGCCCATGGCCATCGCCATCGCCGGCTGCGGATTCGGCTCGGCGCTCTGCTACTGGCTGCTGACCGGCAAGCGCGCCTGAGGACCCCAAGAATGACCAAGCCCTGTCCATGGACAGGGCTTTTTTGTGTTCGCTTGCGTGTGCGTGGCGGCCCTCAAGGGTCCGGCGAGAGTCCGCTTCGCACCAGGATCTCGCTCTCCAGTCCATCCAGGCTCAGCTGATTCTTCTTGCGCCAGTAGGCTTCAATCCCCTCCCGGCCCTGGCGCTCAGACCAGTTGGCGAGATCTTCCCTGTCCCCCTGGTACTCATACAGCGGCACCGACATGCCGCAGGAGGCCTGGACGCGCGCTATGTCCAGCAGGAAGATCTGGCGGGCCGCGACGCTTTGGGGGAAGCGTGCCAGGAACGACGACCACTCAGGATCACTTCGGTGCAGCACCCTTGCCCGGCCATAGGCCCGCAGGATCAACGGCGCCCCCTCGAAGGCGCAGAACATCACCGTCATGCGCGGGTGTTGCAGCACATGGGCCGCCGACTCGTTGCCGCTGCCGGTCAGGTTGAGCCAGGCCAGGGTGTGGGGGTCAATGACCCTCAGCGAGTCCCCGCCCTTGGGGGAGAGATTGACCGTCCCCTCTGCGGCCGCCGTGCCGACGAAGAAGATCTTCTGTGCCTCGATGAAGGCCACATGGCGCGGCGAGAGCGCCTCGAACAGTTGTCCCATCTTGTCTGTCTCTCCATGATCACGCTCAGAACAGGGCGCTGTTGAGCCACAGGTGCGCCCCTATGCCGACCATATAGCCAAGCAGAATGGCGGGCAACCACTTGAGGTGGCCAACGAAGGTATACATGCCCCTCGCCTGCCCCATCAGGGCCACCCCGGCCGCCGAGCCGATGGAGAGCAAACTGCCCCCCACGCCAGTGGTCAGGGTCACCAGCAGCCACTGCCCCGCGCTCATCTGCGGCTCCATGGAGAGGACCCCATACATCACGGGAATGTTGTCGATAAGGGCGGAGAGCAGGCCGATGGCCACGTTGGCCAGGGTCGGATCCCCCTGGTAGAGCAGCTGGGAGGCGAGCGCCAGATAGCCCATGAAGCCAAGCCCGCCGACGCACATCACCACCCCGTAGAAGAAGAGCAGGGTGTCCCACTCCGCCTTGGCTATCTTGTTGAACACATCGAACGGCACCATGGAGCCCAAGCGCAGCAGCCGGGCCTCGTCGCCGGTGCGCGCGTACAGCGCCCGCTCGCGGGCCAGGGTGATGGGCTGCGTCTTGCGCAGGTAGAAGCCGAAGAACTGCAAATAGCCGAGCCCCATCATCATGCCAAGCACGGGGGGCAGCGCCAGGAAGTGATGGCAGGCGACCGCGGTCACTATGGTGAGCAGGAAGAGCAGCACTATGGTGAAGGCCCCGCGCCTGATCACCACCCGCTCGTGGCTCATGGTGGGGGCATGACGAGGCACCATCAGGCTCATCAGGGTGGCCGGCACCAGGAAGTTGAGCAGGGCCGGCACGAACAGCAGCAGAAACTGCTCGAAGGGTACCTGACCCGCCTGCCACACCATCAGGGTGGTGATGTCGCCAAAGGGGCTGAAGGCGCCGCCGGCATTGGCCGCCACCACGATATTGATGCAGGCCAGGTTGATGAAGCGGCGCTCCCCGTTGGCCACATGGAGCACGACGGTGCACATCAAGAGCGCCGTGGTGAGGTTGTCCACCACCGGGGAGATGAAAAAGGCGAGGATCCCCGTCAGCCAGAACAGGGATCGCAGGCTGAGCCTGGTACGAACAAGTCGGGCGCGCAGAGCGTCGAACAGCAGCCGATCCTCCATGGCGTTGACATAGGTCATGGCCACCAGCAGGAAGAGCATCAGCTCGGCGTACGCCAGCAGCGTCTGGCGAAATCCCGCCACCGCCAGCGGGCTCTGCCCCTGTCCGGCATAGACGATACCGATGACGATCCAGATGATGCCGGCCGCCACCAGCACGGGCTTGGACTTGCGCAGTTTCAGGTACTCTTCCGCCATCACCAGGGCATAGGCCAGGGCGAAGATGGCCAGAGCAAAAAGGCCGGCGCCGGTGTGCGTCATGGGCAGAGGGCCGCCGTCGGCGAGCGCGGGGGCGCAGAAGAGGCCGAGGATGGCCGAAGAAAACAGACGTGCAGATCCAGACATGGGGCCCCTCTCTTGGAAACCGTCTGGTTTTGAGGCTGGCAGTGGACAGGGAGGTCACCCCCTGCCCTCTCCCTGCTCGCGCCAGGCCCGGCTGGGCGAACGCTTGGATCAGGGGCGCAAGATCAGGCGGCGCTCCTTGCCCCTGCCATCAGAGTTATTTCTTGCCAAACCCCGAGCGTTTGAGGGTGTAACCAGCGCTGTTTTGCCAGGCGTCCAGTCCGCTGCGGTTGTTGCCCGCCACCAGGCTGGCGGCCAGGCTCGGGCTGTTGAACAGCTGATCGGCAGTAAAGACGAAGCCCCCTTCGCTGCGCGGGGCCAGGATCCCCTTGCCCAGCAGCTCCTGGCGCAGTTCGATCACCGCCTCGCGCAGGGAAGCCGCATCCTCGCCGTTGGCGGTGGAGCCCGCCAGCACCATGAAGCCGGGGTTCTGCCGCTTACCCACCGGATAACCGTGCGCCTCGGCCCCCTTGCCGTTGAAGTGGTAGAGCTCGCGCTCGCCCGGCTTGTTGTCGGAGAGCGCCTTTTGCAGGGTCATCAGCTCGTTGTAAATCTCGATGGGGACCACGGCAGCCTGCTTGGCGCCCTTGCTGTCGACGATAAAACTGACTTGCTTGTGTAACATCCTTGCGCATCCTGTGACCCATGGAGGCCCCTATTCTAACCACCACAGGCGAGCGGGATCCAGCCAGGATCCTCACCTCTTTTGCAGCCTTGATCACTAACTGGCATAGTGGCACTCACCCTGAGGCGAGCCGAGGGCACGTAATGAAAGCCATTGGCCATCAACCGGTTATCCCATGCTGAATCTGCGCAATCTCGGCAAGAGCTTCGATAACGGCAGCGAACGGCTGCCGCTGTTTCACCACCTTGATCTGACCCTGGCGGCCGGCGAGATCACCCTGCTGCTGGGGCAGAGCGGCTGCGGCAAGTCGACCCTGCTGAACCTCATCGCCGGCCTCCTCCCCCCGGATGAGGGGGAGATCTGGCTGGGGGAGACCCGCCTCGACAACCAGTCGGCGGACGAGCGGGCCCGCCTGCGCGGCCGCCACTTCGGCATCGTCTATCAGGACTTCAACCTGCTGCCGACCCTGACCGTGGCCGAGAACCTCGCCCTGCCCCTTGCCATCAACCAGCTTGCTCGCGATGAGACACGCATTGACGGCCTGCTGGAACGCCTCGATCTGGCCCACAAGCGCCACGCCTGGCCGGAGCAGCTCTCCGGCGGCCAGCGCCAGCGGGTGGCGCTGGCCCGCGCCCTCATTCACCAGCCCCAGTGGCTGCTCGCCGACGAGCCCACCGGCAGCCTCGATGAACACAACGCCGAGCAGGTGATGGCGCTGATGATGGCGGCGGTGCGGGGCACCGGCGCCGGCCTCTTGCTGGTGAGCCACAACCCAGCCTACAGCGCCCTGGCAGATCGGGTGCTGCGCCTCGAAGGGGGCCAGCTGGTCGAGCTCAAGGGGCGCCGCCATGACTGACGCCCGCCACGGAGGGCTGTGATGTTGCCGCTGCCGCTCAAGGCGCTGCTGCGCCTCTATCGCGATCACCCCTGGCTGCTGTTGATGAGCCTGGTCGGGCTCACCCTGGGAGTCTCTTTGGTGGTGGCCATCGAGCTCTTGAACCACAGCGCCCGCACCAACTTCGTCGCCGCCCGCAGCCAGCTGGCGGGGGAAGCGAACTACCGGCTGGCGCCGGACGGCGGGCTGGACGAGCAGCTCTATGTGACGCTGGTGCGCAGCCAGCCGAACCTCGACGCCATGCCCCAGTTGCACGGCTGGCTGCAAGATGAGCAGGGGCGCAGTTTTCAGCTGCTGGGGATGGATCTGTTCAACCCCGGCCCCTTGCGCCGGCTGTTTGGCGCCGCGCCGGACAATAAGCCCACCTTCTCCCTCACCCGCGCCGACAGCATCTGGCTGGCCGCCCCCGAGGCCAAGCGCCTTGGCTGGCAAACAGGCCAGAGCCGGCGCTTCGTGCTGGGTGGCGGTGAAGGGGCGCAACCCCGCCCACTGGCCCTCACCCTGGCCGGCACCTTCGAGCCTGGCGCCGTGCCCATGGAGCGGCTGCTGGTGACGGACATCGGTCTCGCCCAGCCCCTGCTTGGCAAGGAAGGGCGGCTCGATCGCATCGTCTTCAAGCTCAGCGAGCAAGAGGCCACAGCCTTGCAGGCGGCCCTGCAATCCAATGCCCCTCATCAACCCCTCTGGCTTGAGCCCATCAGCCCGGCGCTCGATGCCAGTCAGCTCGGCGATGCGCTGGCCCTCAACCTCACGGCCCTCTCCCTGCTCGCCATGGCGGTGGGATTGTTTTTGGTGTTCAACGCCCAGCGCTTCGTGCAGAGCGTGCGCCGCCCCCAACTGGCCCAGCTCATTATCCTCGGCATGCCACCGCGCCGGCTGCTGCGCTGGCTGACCCTGGAGATCCTGATCCTCGCCAGCATCGGCACCCTGCTCGGGCTGCTGCTGGGGAGCCTGTTGGCCCTTGCCCTGATGGGGCAGCTCACCCAGGCGCTGGCCGATCTCTATGGCCCCAACCCCATCGATCTGCTGCGCCTCTCCCCCGCCAGCCTTGGCAAGGCGCTGGTGATTGGTCTTCTGGGGACGCTCGCCGCCAACCTGCCCGGCTGGTGGCAACTGCTGCGCCAATCCCCCCTAGAGCTGCGTGAAGGCAACAGCCGCCCGCCGGCTCACCCCTGGCAACGTCGGGGGCTCGCCATCGCCATCCTGCTGCTCTGCGCCCTGTGTCTATGGCGGCCAGAAACCGGGCTGGGCGGCGCCCTCTTCGTGGCCGGAGGCTGGCTGCTGGCCATGGCGCTCGCCCTGCCCGATGCCCTGCGTGGGGTGCTGGGGTGGCTGAGATCCCGCCCCGGCGGCCCCCTTACCGCCCGGCTCGGGGTGGCCGAAACCCTCTATCACCTGGATCGCACCGCCATCGCGGTGATGGCGCTGCAACTGGCCATCGCCGCGGCCATCGGCATCGGGGTCATGGTGTCGAGCTTTCGCTCGAGCGTGGAGATCTGGCTCGGCCAGCGCCTGGCCGCCGATCTCTACGTCACCGCCCCCAAGGGGGTGGCCGGCAGCAAGGGCGCCCTGAGCGAGCAGACCCTCAACACCATCCTGGCCGCGCCGGATGTGCGCGCCTCCTCCCGCCGCTCGGTGCACCCGGCCCGCTGGCAGGGGCAGCCCATCGAGTGGGCGCAGATGGACTTTATCCCCGAGCTCAAAGCCGCCTATCCGCTACTGACCGGGCACTGGCCCGCCGCCCCCGACGAGGTGCTGGCGAGCGAACCGCTGACAGTGCGCCTCGGGGTCAAGGTGGGCCAGCGCCTCGAGGTAAACGGCGAGCAGGGGCCACGCACGTTCACCGTCACCGGCGTCTATCAGGATTACGGCAGCGACAAGGGACAGATACTGCACGCCTTCGAAGGGGGCAAGGTGCAATCCCTGGCCCTCTTCAGCCAGCACGTTGATCGCCTCGCCGATCGCCTGCGGGCCCAGTTTGGCGAGCGGGTGAACCTGTTGCCCGCCCCCGCCATCCACGCCGCCGCCCTCAGGGTGTTCGACCAGACCTTCGTGGTGACCGAGCTATTGAAGTTGCTCATTCTGGGGATCGCCTTCGTCGGCATCGGCTCGGCCTTTATGGTGCTGGGGCTGGCTCGGCGCGGCGAGTTGCAGACCCTGCAGAGTCTTGGCCTGAGCCCCCGCCACTGCCGCCGGCTGCTGGTGTGGCAGGGGGCGGGATTGGGGCTGCTCACCGCGCTGTTGGCCCTGCCGGTGGGCTATGGCCTTGCCTGGGTGCTGATCGAGGTGGTCAACCCCCGCGCCTTCGGCTGGCGGCTGGCCTTCGAGGCCGCCCCCCTGCACGCCGTCACGGCGCTCCTGCTCGCCCCCGTCTGTGGCGCGCTTGCCTCCTGGTACGCCGCAAGGAGAGTGGTATGACATATCGGTTTGCGCACTGGCTCAGCCATGACTTGACGTTCCCATTGAGCACATACCTGTCACCGCCCTTGATTCAGCGCAGAGAAGCGCACAGAGCTGCCGCGAACCATCCCCTCTCCCTTCGGGAGAGGGCCAGGGTGAGGGGAATATTGTCCTCTTTACGGACCCTGTGGCTCGCAGCCCTCTTGATCCCGCTTGTTGCCATAAGCGGCCACGCGCAGGCCAACGATCTGGGGAGCATCCTTGGTGGCGGTAGCGATCACTTCAAAAAGGCCCTGCCGGGTCACTCCATCCGCCTGCCCGCGGATCACGGTGCCCACCCCAACTACCGCTCCGAGTGGTGGTATCTCACCGGCAACCTGAAAGACGAACAGGGGCGCGGCTACGGCATGCAGTGGACCCTGTTTCGCCAGGGTATCGAGCAAGCAATTAAGTCGGACAACCCCTGGCTCACTCCCCAGCTCTGGCTGGCCCAATTCGCCATCACGGATGTGAGCAAAAGCAGCCACCAGCAGGACGAGCGCACCAGCCGCCAGGGGCCGGGGCTCGCCGGTGCCAGCGGCGGTCAGTATTGGCTGAAAGACTGGGTGCTGGCCTCTCAAGGGGAAGCGCTCTTTCCCGCCACCCTCAAGGTGCAAAGCAAGGCGGGGGATCTTGATTTGCAGGTGAGTGCTGCCAAGCCGGCGGTGCTGCAGGGCAAACAGGGCTACAGCGAGAAGAGCCCGGGCAACGCCTCCTTCTACTACTCCTACCCACGCCTGACCATCAGCGGCACCTTGACCCTGGATGGCGAGACCCGCAACGTCGGCGGTGAGGGCTGGTTTGATCATGAGTGGAGCAGCTCGGTATTGGCCGAGTGGCAATCGGGCTGGGACTGGTTTTCGCTGCAATTTGAAGATGGCCGCGAGCTGATGCTGTTTCGCCTGCGCACCAAGGCAGGACGCTCTGAACCGGAGAACCGCTACGGCATCCTGATTGAACGGGACGGCAGCAGCCGGGTGCTGGATCCTGAGCAGATCCGCCTCACCCCCGGCAAAACCTGGCGCGGCCCCAAGGGGCAACCCTACCCCATCGAGTGGCAGCTGGCAGCCGCCGATATGAGGCTCACCATCCAGGCGCGCCAGCCCAATCAGGCCATGACGGGGCGCTTTGACTACTGGGAGGGGGCGGTGTCCGTCTCGGGAGACGCCAAGGGTGTCGGTTATCTGGAGATGACGGGGTATTGATCACCCAACCTCATACAGAAACGCATAAATCTGACCGCCGTCAAAAAAAAAAATTATTTCCACACATTAGAGTGTTTTTCACTCAACAGATAAACCTATTCTTGGTATCGTCCTCAAGTGGTCCCTTTCACAATATAGGTGTGCTCTTGAATGATTCAAATCCGCAACTATTGAATGTTAAATGTAAGGGGCAAGTACCCTGTACAGCGGCACTCTTACTTACCAATCCAGTCAAATTTAATACATTATCTATGTCGTAAACACGGAACTCTTACATGCCTGAGAATATTACTTTTAGGACACAGTTGATTGGTGGCGTAACTGAGTTCTGCCAAGAAAGTCAATTGCACTTCCTAAACAACGCTCTTCATTTGGTTGAATTGATAGTAATGCTGGCCCATTATAGAGAAGAAGGTGTAAGCTTATTTCCAAAGGTATATCTGACCAATAGCAAGCATCTTTTAACAGCTATGTTACCCGAAGGTGAAATTCTTAAAATAGGTACATCTAGACTGGATGCAACAGGTATAAATAGCGCGGTTAAAAAATGTGCTCCTTTGGCCACCAATGGCTGGCTTATATATATTGAGGCTTCCGAGCATTCTTTAGAATATGGAGTTTTCAAGGGTTCAGGAAATCCCATCTCCGTATTGGTTGATGATGTACTGATGACAGAAAGTGAGGGATTTATTGTCGTTAAGGCATCACAAGTCGCTGGTGATTGCGTTGAAATTCGCTCAAATCGTGGAGGTCTACACTTTATATTTCTAAATCATAGAAAAGAAAATAGCCCTCCACCACTTCAATATCTCGGCCAATTAATACGCGCCATTACTGAAAAAACACCTGAAGAGTACAAAGAACCAACAGTTAGTTTTCTAAATCGCCTATTTTTAAATGCACTAAGAGAATCACATGGTTGTATTATTGCCGTCACTAACATGTCCAAACCTCCAAGGTTCTTATCTGATGATGGTGTCATACTTGATACTCCAATAGATTTCACAAATCTTGTTTTTCGCTTAAAAAAAGGAATGATTCAAGCAAGCGACTTAGAAAGTAAAGGGCATTTACTTAAAGGTATGTTGAATTCAGATGGAATAATACTTTTTGATAATCGAGGTAGATTGCTCGGGTACAATTGTTTTGTAAAGGTCAATAATAAAGATAGTATAATAGGTGGTGCCAGAAAACGTGCTTTCGCAAGTTTGAAAGGGAAATTAGGGCGGGGCCTATCAGCAACATTTATACAGTCGCAAGATGGCTGGACTGATTTTGAGGGTACAAACAATGAATAATATCGTACTTTGGCAGCCTGATAGTGGCGAATTAATACCTGCATCAGCAAAAACACCATCAGATATTTCAAATTATGCAGCACAACTCAGCATAAGAGATAAAAGACAGATAATATCCGCATTCGAAGCTGGTCATTTCGAAATGGGAATAAACTATCTTTGGGGGAAAACTACTACTGCATTAAAAAAAGAACTATCCGCTGTTGGTATTGGGCTACTTGGAGAGATGCTAGGAAAAGCAGATGTCGATGAAGATGACGACATTGAAGATATAATAACAACGAAAGAATCTATCACCCTAGCGGAAGAGCTAGGGATAGTATCATCCACAGATGCTATGAGGCTCAAGCATACTCATGAGTTAATAACTCATTTCTCTCGCCTTGAAATTGAAGAAAGTAATTTCGAAGAGATTGATGAGTCTGAGGCAATTGCTTCACTTAAAGCATGCATAAAGGCAGTATTAGGTAGGCCTAAAGTAGAAGTTTCCAAAAAATTCGTTGAATTCAGAGAGGCATTAGAAGGTGAATCGTTAGTTGAAAGTGACCCTCGCGTAGATATGCTAAGAAGCTCTCCTTACTTTTTCAACAAATTAACCGTCAGCGTATTAATGAACGCAGCAAAAAAGAATACTGGAGCTAATCTAGAGCATGCTCTTGCAAATATTAACGTTCTAATTCCTGCTATATGGACAAAGCTACGAGAGTCCGAAAAATGGCAAGTTGGTCATGCGTATGCTGAAGCATTTTCGGATGGAAAAACAACTTCCGTTGGTGGTCTAAAAAGTGCTTTATTGAAGGTGAAAGGGTTTGACTATGTCCCGGAAAATCTGAGAAGCGATACGTTTATAAAAGCAGCAGAGGCAATTTTCAAAGCTCATGACGGTTTGAATAATTTTTATAATGAACCTGCTACTGTGAAAAATTTAGCAAAACTTGGTAGCACTATACCTACGCCTGCGCTGCCAACCTGTTTTAGTGCACTCTTGTGTGTGATTCTTGGCAATAGCTATGGCGTCTCATGGGCCGCAGCGTCGGAAGCTAATTCAATTTTGAAAAACTTATCCACTGACCGATGGGCCTATTATATAAATAATGTTCTTCCTAGCGACATAAGGATCCTGGGTAAATTAAGAGTAACTAAACCGTTGAATCAGTGGATGCGCATTGTTGATGAATACAAACTAGATTCATTAGAAATTAAGAATGTAACCGTGTCCCATTTATTGAAATCGTCTGCAGAAAAAAAAGAATCAAAGATTAACTCCGCTATAGGGAAGTTATTCGAAGAATATTACGGAAAAAACAAATGACATACTACTCTTGCTTATTTCAGAGTCCTGCACTCAGTTTTTTAAGCTGAATATTGTTAATTGTACCGACCTAGTAATCACCTAACACCGGCCTTAAGCCGGTGTTTTGTTAAAAACATTTAGCTTACTTCTATTTACAGTGCAAAACAGAAGAGCAGGAGCGATTAGATCTACTACAAAAACTTCAATATTCTGCCCTGCTCCATCAAATGGATGGAGTTTTGACCTCTGCCTAGATAAAAAATGCCAACAACTGCCGATTAAAGTGATCCGTCTACTCCACATTGCAGACATGGCTGCAGTTTTTTATGATCTCGAGCTAGCTGTAAGAATCGCAGGCCACCTGCTCGCGCATCAGGACAATAAAGATAGAGACGAAACTCTTGGGCCCCCTCCTTCTTGAGCCACCGCACCCTAATCTCCCTGCTGGCGCCATAAATTGAAGGGCAAGGTAAATGCACCGGCATAACGCTTACTACTCCCTTTCGCTCTCTGCCTTGATGGCGCCCAGTATCCGGCGCCGGATCAGGCCACTGACGGGGCGGATCAGATACCAGTAAGGTGCAAACTTGAGACGGCAGGCCAGATCCGGGCAGAACACCCTTGTCTGGGTGGTCAACCGGGTGGTGCCGTTTGGCTGGCTGCGGGCCGAAAACCCCAGGGCCAGCTTGGCGACGCCTGGCGCCGCAAAATCCAGATAAGTCTGGCTGTCCGTCATGGTCACCAAACCAAAGTCCGGCCGCCAGAACCGGCCGCAAGGCCGTAGAGCAGCGTGTTGTCGTCCTCACTGTCGAGCTGCACGAATCTGTGCAGGCCAAAGGGAGGCGGGCTGGCACACTGTTGGCGGCCGAGAAGATGTCCAAGGCGCATCGGCACTTCCCGCAGGCCGATCCGGTAGCGAAAGGCCGGATCCGCTTCCGGTCGATAATTGGCCGTCGCCTGGATGACGGTGTGCGGGTCGGCGGCAATGTCGCGAGCGTGCTCTTCACGGAAGTGATAGGCAGGCAGATAGTGGTTCAGCGGCGTCATCCATTCTTCCTTGCCATCATTCGTATCAGCATCGGCCCCTTTCATAGCTCGTAGCACCAGACAAGTCCCGTTTTTAAGCCACCTTGTTCACCCCATTGAAAACGGCAGGATAGTTATCCTGCCGTTTTTATTTTCCTATCTCGCCGCCTGATCCACCAGATAGAGGATGCTGTGATAGGGAATGCCAGCGTGCTGGCTCAGCCCCATTTCGCAGGTGCGGCTGTTGCTGAATCCCTGACGGCAATCGCTGGGCACCTGGGCGGGCAGGCTGGCGAGCGCGGCGGCATTGAGCTCCGGGGTCATCAGCCCCTTGTCGCCGGCAAAGCCGCAGCACTGGATATGCTCAGGGATTATCACCTCGCGGGCACAGGCGCGGGCCACCGCCAGCATGGTCTCCCCCAGTCCCATGCGCCGGCTGCTGCAGGTGATATGGAGCATGACGGTCTCATCGATGGGGGTCAGCTCAAGGTGGGGCAGCAGGTGTTCCAGCACAAAGGTAGCGGGCTCAAACACCCGAAGGCCCTTGCCGAGCGCCCCCGAGAGCAGCCGCTGCACGCAGGGGCTGGTGTCGAGCAGCACGGGCCAGCGCCCCTGCTGGCTTGCCTGCCACAGGGCCTCGGCCAGCTCACTGCGCTTGGCTTCCGCCACCTCGCTCATCCCCTTGCTGTCATAGGGCATGCCGCAGCAGAGCCCCTCAACTCTCGCCGGCACTATGACCCGGCAGCCCGCCTTCTTGAGGAGGGATAACACCACCTCCGGCAGTGACGGAGCTTCCTCCTGCTGGCCAAATACCCGGCTGGCGCACGACGGCAGATAGACCACGGCGCGATCCCCTCTAATGTCCTCGCCTGATCCGCCATGGCTCCCCTCCCCTGGCGGCCACTGGTAGCGGCTCGGCCCCGGCAGGGTCGGCAACCAGGCGGGTGTGCGCTGGCCGCTGATGTTGCGTGCCCCGTTCACCAGCCTTGCCAGCGCTTTTTCTCCCAACAGCTTGCCAGCAATGGCTTTGAGGCCGAGGGCCCCACGGGCCGTACGGGTAACGCCAGCGAAGTGATCGGCGCTCCAGCGGGCGATGGGCACGAAGCGCTGGTACTTGTCAGTGCGCAGCTTCTTGATGAGCGCTCCGGTGTTGATGCCGACCGGGCAGCGATCGGCGCACAGCCCGGTGGCGGCACAGGTTTCAATGCCCTGATAGTCAAACAGCCGGGCCAGCTGGTTGGAGGGCTCATCGGCACGATTGCGGCGGGCCAGTTCGCGGTAAAGCACGATGCGCTGGCGCGGCGACAGTGACAAGGTGCGCGAGGGGCAGACCGCCTCGCAAAAGCCGCATTCGATGCACGGATCGACGATGGCATCGCTCGCCGGCATGGGCTTGAGGTGGGCCAGGTGGGCCTTGGGGTCGTCGTTGATGATGACGCCGGGATTGAGCAGGTTATCGGGATCGATCAGCGCCTTGATGCGCCGCATCAGCGCCATCCCCTCCGGCCCCCATTCCAGCTCCACATAGGGGGCCATGTTGCGGCCGGTGCCGTGCTCGGCCTTGAGGGACCCGCCAAAACGCACGGCGACCAGCTCGGCCACCGCATCCATAAAGGCGCCGTAGCGGGCCACCTGGGCCGGATCGTCGAACCCCTGGGTAAAGACGAAGTGCAGGTTTCCCTCCAGCGCGTGGCCGAAGATGATGGCTTCACCGTATTCGAAGCGATCGAACAGTTGCTGCAACCCCGCCACCCCCTCTGCCAGACGTTCGATGGGAAAGGCGACATCCTCGATGATGACGGTGGTGCCTGTGGTGCGCACCGCCCCCACCGCTGGGAATAGCCCCTTGCGAATGGCCCACAGGCCGGCACTATCGGTGGTAAAGGGTACAGAGGCGACCTGAGCGAACTCGGCCGCCATGGCCGTCACCTGCTCGCAGCGATCCACCAGCTCCTCTTTCGATTCCCCATGCACCTCGACAAGCAGGGCGCAGGCAGCCAGATCCAGCGTCTTGATAAAGTCCGGCAGGCCGGGCTTGCCAGCCACCGAGCGCAGGGATCGCCCATCCATCAGCTCCACCGCCGCCACCGGCGCACTTTTCAGGCGCGAGGTGGCCAGACACGCCTGCTCGGCGTCCCGAAACACCAGCAGGGCCGAGGCCTTGTGGGAGTATTCCGGCACGGTATCGAGCACCACCTCGGCGATAAAGCCGAGGGTCCCCTCGGAGCCGATCATCAGGTGGGTGAGGATATCGACGGGGTCATCATGGTCGAGCAGGGCATTGATGGCGTAGCCGGTGGTGTTCTTGAGCCGGTACTTGTGGCGAATTTTGGCGGCAAGCTCGGTATTGGCCAGCACTTCGGCGCGCAGGGCGGCGAGCCCCGTGAGCAGCTCCGGGCGCCTGGCCGCAAAGGCGGCACGGCTGTGGGGATCACCGCTCTCCAGCACGGTGCCATCGGCCAGCAGCAGGGTCATGGCGTGCAAGGTGTGGTAGCTGTTGTGGGCGGTGCCGCAACACATGCCGCTCGCGTTGTTGGCGGCGATGCCGCCGAGCTTGCAGGCATTGATGGAGGCCGGATCCGGCCCAATCTTGCGCCCCAGAGGCGCCAGATAGCGGTTGGCATCGGCGCCGATCACCCCGGGTTGCAGGGCGATGCGGGCGCCCTCGTCCAGAATGCGGTGGCCACGCCAGCTGTCGGTCAGGGTGATGAGCACCGAATCGCTCAGGGCCTGGCCCGAGAGGCTGGTGCCGGCGGCGCGAAAGGTGCACGGCAGGCCCAATTCGCGGCACACCCCGAGCACGAAGCGCACTTCATCAAGGGAGTCGAGGCGCACGATGCGCTCTGGCACCAGCCGGTAGAAGCTGGCGTCCGTGCCGTGGGCGAGGCGCAAATCCGGGTCGCTCACCAGCCGCGCCGGCGGGATACGCGAGAGCACGGAGGCGTCAAATTCATTCCAGCGCATCAGCAATCCTCCACCAGCACCACCAAGAGGCGACTCGGGCCGTGGGCGCCGTAGGCCAGGGTCTGCTGGATGTCGGCGGTCTTGGAGGGGCCGGAGACCAGCAACAGATTGGTGGGCATGGCCTGCTGCCAGCGCCCGGCCGCCACCAGCCCCGCCAGGTTGTCGGCGATGGTGGAGGCCGCCAGCAGGGCGATATGGCAGGGGGGCACCAGAGAGAGGGTACGCGGCTCGCCGCCATCGGGCAGCAACACCAGCGTCCCGGTATCGGCGATGGCCCCCGCGCAGTGGGTGATGCCCGCCTGACAAACGTCGAACAGCTCGTCTTTCCAGCTCGCGAACTCGCCAGAGGGGGTCAGCACAGAGCGCCCGGCGCAGGCGGCCGCGACCGCCGCCTGCCAGCGGCCGCCCTGGCCACAGGCCAGATGCGTCACGCCTTCCCCATCCAGCCAAGTGGCCAGATCCCGGGCAAGATTTGCCTCCTTGACGGTGAGGATCTCGGCGTGGCTGGCGCTGATCCCGGCAACAAAACGCTCGCGCCGCGCGCCGTCATCAGCCCCGCGCCAAGGCTGCCAGCCATGGGGGGCGTGGGCAATGGGGGTGGCGGCGCCGCGCAGGCGGTTCAAGATAGCCTCTTTGCTCGACATCTCAGGACTCCTTCTTCTTCTGGCGCAGCAGGGCGTGCAGACTCTGGGGGGCGGGTTTGGGGGCCTCGCGGCACTGGGTCCAGGGGCCCAGATGTTTAGGCATCAAGCCCCGCAGGCGACCGGCCACCCCGGTCGCGGCGTGATAGAGGCGCGGGTGGGTGGCGGCAAAGGCAAAGCCCTGCATGGCAAGGGTCTCGAGCCGGCTCCTGGCCGCCCCCTGCCCCGCCAGCGGTTCGTGGCCGGGCTGTGCGTCGTGCTTGGCCTCCCGGCGCAAGCGCTGCAACAGGTCGGGAATGGGGATGCGCACCGGGCACACTTCGCCGCAGGCGCCGCACAGGCTCGAGGCGGTCACCAGATCGCTCGTGCTTTCCAGCCCCAGCAGATGGGGGGAGACTATCTTGCCGATGGGGCCCGGGTAGATGGTGCCGTAGGCGTGGCCGCCGATGCGGGTGTAGACCGGGCAGTGGTTCATGCAGGCGCCGCAGCGGATGCACTGCAGGGTCTTGCGCAGCTCTTCGTCCCGGTAAGCCTGGCTGCGACCGTTGTCGAGCAGTACCAGGTGAACCTCATCCGGGCCGTCCAGCTCCCCTGTCCGGCTCGGGCCGCTGATGACGTTGAAATAGGTGGTGATGGCCTGGCCGGTGGCCGAGCGGGTCAGGGCACTGTAGAGGGGCGGCACGTCGCTGAAATATTCCACCACCTTCTCAATGCCGGTGATGGCCACGTGGACCTTGGGCACAGTGGTGCACATGCGCCCGTTGCCCTCGTTTTCCACCAGACAGAGGCTGCCGGTCTCGGCCACCGCGAAGTTGACGCCGGAGAGCCCCATGCCGGCGCGGCGAAACTCTTCGCGCAGGGCCCGCCGCCCGGTCTGGATCAGGGCGTCCACATCGGTGGTGGGGGTGAAACCTTCCAGGTTGCTTGCGAAGGTGTCGCTCACCTCCTGCTTGTTCTTGTGGATGGCGGGCATGATGATGTGAGACGGGGTGTCGCCGTCGAGCTGGACGATAAACTCCCCCATGTCGCTCTCAAGACAGCGGATGCCGTGGCGCGCCATCTCGTGGTTGAAGCCCACCTCCTCGCTCACCATGGACTTGCCCTTGACGATGCTACTCACCCCGTGCTTTTGGGCGATGCCGAGAATGATGGCGTTGGCCTCGGCCGGCGTCTGGGCCCAGTGCACCCGGATGCCGTTGCGCTCGCAGTTGGTTTCGAGCTGCTCCAGCAGTTCCGGCAGGCGCGAGAGGCAGCGCTGGCGGATCTGCTCCGCCGCATCACGCACCGCCGCTTCTTCCTGCGGGTCGGCGAAGGCATCGCGACGCTTGCCGCGCAGGTAATCCATGGCGCCGCGAAAATTCTGGCGCAACACGGGGTCGGCCAGGGCCGCCTCGGCCTGGGGGTGGAAGCGGCGCGGCGAATACTTGGCGTGATCACTCATGATGGGCCTCCTGATTCTGCAGGGCATGAGCCCCTTGCTTGTCTGATACCGGCTCGCTATGGGCGAGCAGGAAGCTCGCCAGATGGGTGGCGGGGAGCGTCTTGCCCTGATACGCCAGGGATCCCTTGATGTTCAAGAGGCACCCCCAGTCCGCGCTCACCAGGGTGTCGGCGCCGGTGGCAAGCAGGTGGCGGGTCTTGTCCTCCACCATGGCCTGGCTGATGTGGGGGTGGCGCACCGAGAAGGTGCCGCCAAAGCCGCAGCACTCGCTCTCGTAAGCCTGTTCGTTCAGGGTGACGCCATCGAGCTGCCCCAGCAGGCTGCGGGCCGTGGTGTGCACCTGCATCTCGCGCCGGGCCGAGCAGGAGGTGTGCATGACGATGCTCGCCCTCCCCACCCCGTGCCAGCGCACCCGGCAGACCCGGGCCAGAAACTCGGTGAGCTCGAACACCAGATCGCAAAAATCGGCCACCTCGGGGCTCTCGGGGAAGAGGCGGCGGTAGTGGTGGTGCATCATGCCCCCGCAGGAGCCCGACAGCACCACCACCGGCCAGGGCTCGGGGAAGAGCGCCATCTGGCTTTGCGCCACCTTGCGCGCCTCCTCCTCATGACCCGAGGTGTAGGCCGGCTGCCCGCAGCAGGTCTGTTTCTCGACAAAGTGCACCCTTATCCCTTCCCGCTCGATCAGGGCGATGGCATCGAGCCCCGCCACCGGGTCGAACAGGTCCACCAGACAGGTGGCGTAGAGATAGACATCGGCCGGCTTGGCCGGGTAGACCCGCATTACCTTCATCACTTGCTCTCCTTTACTTCAACTGCAGCAGGACGTCCGAGATGTGGAAGCTGTACATGAGCGCCAGCCCGATAAGGCCGGTGGCCAGCAGGTAGTAGAGGGTCGGCAGCGCGGTCTTGCGCAGCGTCGCCCCCTCACGGCCGAGCAGCCCCACGGTGGCCGACGCCGCCACCACGTTGTGAATGGCAATCATGTTGCCGGCCGCTGCCCCCACGGCCTGCAGCGCCAGCATGGCGGCGGTGGAGACCCCCAGGGTCTGCGCCACTTCAAACTGGAACTGGCTGAACATCATGTTCGACACCGTGTTGGAGCCGGCGATAAAGGCCCCCAGCGCGCCGATGGTGGCGCTGAGCGCCGGGAAGAACTCCCCCACCAGCCCGGCGGCAAAGTTCGCCGTGGTTACCGGCATGCTGGCGAGATCCGCCCCGTTGACGCCGGAGTTGATGAAGATGCGCACCATGGGCACGGTGAAGATGAGCACGAAGCCGGCGCCGATCAGGGTGCGGCTCGACTCGCCCACGGCGCGGCCAAGGGGGGCCAGGGCGCGGGCCTGAATGAGGGTGGCGAGCAGGGCGCAGAGCACCAGCAGGCCCCCCGGCAGGTAGAGCGGCTCAATGGAGGCGCTGACCCCCTTCTCCCCCAGGAGATCGGTGAAGGCGAGGCTCACCGACAGGAGGCTAGCCTTGAATTCCGGGCTCACCCGGCTCGCCACCAGCAGGAGCGCCAGCGCCACATAGGGGAGCCAGGCCAGCAGCAGGGACATGGGGCGGCCGGCGGCCTCTTTGAGATCGAGCTTGAGGGATCCCAGCCACTCGGCAGGCCACTCATGCTCGGGGGCGAAATCCCAGGAGTTCTTGGGCACCAGAAAACCATGGCGCGCCGCCGTCACCACCAGGGCCAGCCCCACCAGGCCGCCGATAAGGGACGGGAACTCGGGGCCGAGCAGCATGCCGGTCAGGGCATAGGGCACGGTGAAGGCGAGCCCCGCGAAAATCGCGAAGGGCAGGATGGAGAGCCCCTCGGTCCAGCTTCGGTTGCGGCCGAAGAAGCGGGTCAGCATCATCACCATCAGCACCGGCATCAGGGTGCCGACGGTGGCGTGGATGAGGGCCACGTTGGTGGTCACCTGTTGCAGATAGATGTCCCAGCTGCTGCCGCCGGCGCTCAGGGTCTGGCCGATGGCCTGGTTATCCAGCCCCTTGTTGATCCCCACCAGGATGGGGGTGCCCACCGCGCCGAACGACACCGGAGTGGACTGGATCATCATGCCGAGCAACACGGCGGCGAGCGCCGGGAAGCCGATGGCCACCAGCAGGGGGGCGGCGATGGCGGCCGGGGTGCCAAAGCCCGAGGCTCCCTCGATAAAGGCACCGAAGCACCAGGCGATGATGATGGCCTGGATGCGCCGGTCCGGCGAGATGTTGGTGAAACCGCCGCGGATCGCCGTGATGGCACCTGTGTGTTTCAGGGTGTTGAGCATCAGGATGGCGCCGAACACGATCCAGAGCACGGTCACCGTGATGATGAGCCCCTGCAGGCTGGAGGCGAGCACCCGGGTCGGGCTCATCTGCCAGCCCCACAGGGCAATGAATACGGTCAGGAAAAAGGCGATGGGCATGGCGCGCTTGGCGGGCCAGTTGAGGCCGACCAGCAGCACGGCGGCCACCAGGATCGGCGAGAAGGCCACCAGGGCCAACAGGGTGTCTGTCATCATTGCGTCCTTGTCCGAGCGGTGCAGAGGCGCACCTTGTTGTTGTTTTGTTAAGCGGACGTGACCTTACCCTGTTCTTTTTTCGCGATATATGGAAATAATGAACAACATTCGTTCCAAAAATCGATAAATATGGCCAGTACCGACGACCTCATTCTCTTCGCCCAGGTGGTGGAGGCCGGCTCCTTCAGCAAGGTGGCCGAACAAAATTCCCTGACAAATTCAGTGGTTAGCAAACGGATCGGGCGTCTGGAAGAGGAGCTCGGGGTGCAGCTGCTCTACCGCACCACCCGCCGGCTCACCTTGAGCGAGGCGGGCAAGGAGCTCTATCAGGGTGCCAAAAATGTGAAGGCCGCCGCACTGGATGCCTTCGATGCTGTGGCGGGGTTTGGTGAAAAGGTGAGCGGTCATGTGCGGATGTCGGTGCCCACCATCTCCGGCGAGCTGCTGCTGGCCGACGCGGTGGCCGATTTTTGCCAGCAGCACCCGGGGCTCACGGTGGAGATGTCGCTGGAGAATCGCTTCGTCAACCTGGTGGAAGAGGGGTTCGACCTGGTCATTCGCACCGGCTATCTGGATGATTCGAGCCTGATTGCCCGCCACATCCTCGACTCCCAGTGGGTGATCTGCGCCGCGCCCGCCTACGTGCGCCGCTTCGGGACGCCGCGCGAGCCGTCGGATTTGCTCACCCACAACTGCCTGCGCTACGCCTACCAGAGTACGGGGGCCTCGGAGTGGGCCTTCAAGGGGGAACAGGGGGACTATCTGCTGTCGGTGTCGGGCAGCTTTTGCACCGACAACGCGGGGGCCCTGCGCAAGGCGGCGCTGGGGGGACGCGGCATCGTCTATGTGCCGCGCTGTCTGGTCTATCACGACCTGATGAACGGGGATCTGGTGGACTTGTTTCCGGACCGGGTGGGCAAGAAGCTCGGGATCTACGCCGTCTACCCCTTCACCCGCCAGCCGCCGCGCAAGATCAGGCTGCTGATCGAGCATATCCGCCAGCGCTACCTCGATATCGCTCACTACTTCGGCTGACGGGGGATGGCGCTCATCCCGGGCCCAAACGGGGGGCTTTTGTACCCGGGCGGCCGTGTTGCCTACCATAGCCTCCACTTCAGCGTGCTGGCTCAAGCCACCAGGGCCGCCTCAAGTCGGCGGTTGGCGCCGGCTCAGCCGGGTTGGGCGGTGAGAAAGGCCAGGGACTGGCGGTTGAAATGCTCGGGCCGCTCCACGTTGCAGACGTGGCCGCAGCCGTCGATGATCTCGAGCCGGCTGTAGGGGTCGCGCGCCACCTGCTCGCGCACCGGCGCCAGGAACATGTGATCCTCCTCCCCCATCACATAGAGGGTGGGAATGGGCAGAGCACGTTCCTTGAAATAACGCATAAGAGGGTTCACCTCGGTGGCGAGGCGAAACCAGCGCTTGAACTCTTTTTGGCACAATTTGCGCGCCTCGCGCACGAACAGGTTGCGCGACTCCTGATGGTGCTGGCGCGGCATGATGATGAAGGCAAACAGCCGGTAGAGCCACATGTAGGGCAGGATGTGCTGGCCAAGGCGGCCGAGCTGCACCAACACCCGCGAGCGGATGTCGAGGCGCAAAATGGCGCCGCCCAGCACCATGCTCTTGACCCGCTCGGGGCAAAGCTCCGCCAGATGGCGAATGAGGATGGTGCCAAGGGAGATGCCGACGAAGTGGGCGCGGCGAATGTTGAGGTGATCGAGCAGTTGCAGGATATCCTCGGTCACCGCCCGGAAGCTGTAGTGACCCTTGATCACCTGCTGCAGCTTGTGGGACTGGCCGTGGCCGCGCAAGTCCAGCAGCAGCACGTTGAAGTGTTCGCGATAGGCGCGCAGCTGCTTGAACCAGATGGAGGAGCTGCCGCCCGCCCCGTGTACGAATACTACCCAATCCCGCTCGGGACCCAGCTCGAAGGTCTTGTGATACAGCATCTTGCGACTCCCTCATCGACGGCATTGGGGTATAGTAGGCGCGCATCTTAGCAGATTTTTTCACCCGACTAATACGTTTGCACCGCAAGCAGCCAGGAGCATGACCATGGAGTTGACCCGTTTGAGATCCTTTCTGCTGACCCTGCCGGGCGCTCAGGAGGATACCCCCTTCGGCCCTGAGATCCTGGTCTATCGCATCGCCGGCAAGATGTTTGCCCTGCTGGACTGGCAGGCCGAGCCGCTGCGGCTGAACCTCAAGTGCGAACCCGAGCTGGCCCTGCTGCTGCGCGAACTCCACCCCGAGGTCAAACCGGGCTGGCATATGAACAAGCAACACTGGAACACGGTCACCTTCAGCGATGACCTGGCCGACGATCTCTGGCAGGGCTGGGTGCATCACTCCTACGAGCGGGTGGTGGCCGGTTTGCCCAAGGCCAAGCGCCCGCAGGCACCCCAGCGATGAGCCCCACCATGGCGGCAGAGCCCAGGCTCGTCCGGCTGAACGAGCAGCACATCCCCGCCCTTTGCACCCTGTTCGAGCAGTCGGTGCGAAGGATAGGCCCGCAGCACTACAGCCCGGAGCAGGTGGAGCAGTGGGCCCTCGGCGCCCATCATCCCGGCTTTGTCGGCCAGTTGCGTGAGCACCACGGCTGGGTGCTGGAGCAAAGCGGCGAGCCGCTCGGTTTCGTCACCCTCAGCCAGGATGGTCACCTCAGCCTGCTCTATGTGAGCGCCGATCACCCGCGCCTTGGCTATGGCGGCCTGCTGCTGGCCGCGGCCCTCGCCGAGGCGCAACGACTCGGACTCAAACAGCTGACGACGGAGGCCAGCGCCTTCAGCTATGGGCTATTTTTACGGTATGGCTTTGAGCTGACCGGATTGGAGAGCGTGGAGCGCGGCGGCGTCGGTTTTATCCGTTATCGCCTGCACTGTCGCTTGCCAAGCTAGGTCCAGCCACTAAAATACGCACAGTTTTTCCGTATTGTTGAGGATTGAGGCCGCCATGGTTGTAGAAAGCGAAGGCTATATCGCCCTGATTGAGTATCTGGTGGAGAGTCTGGGACTGTTTGAAACCCAGCAACAGAGCAGTGGTGAACAGACCATCGAAGATCTGGTGAGCAGCCGGGTGGCCGGCAACCTGATGGCCATCTGCGAGCAGAATCCGCAGCTCGATCCCAAGTTGCGCTTCGTGATCATGCAGGAAGCCGATGCGGTGGTGGCCGATCTGGAAGAGGTGCTCTCCGCCGTCTGGCTGCGCGCCCCGACCCCGGAGCAGAAAGCCTTCCTCGAAGAGTTCATCGATCTCATCAAGAACCTGTTTGACGGCGCCATCAGCTGAGCGCCGTGGCGAACGCCAGCGTCGCCACTCCCCCACCATTTTTCGCACCGCAGATAATGAAAAGGGCCGCCTTCATTGGCAGCCCTGCTTGCTAGCATTTCAACTCATCAAGTTTTTCAATGACTTTTATGAATTTCGAGGCAAGAAATGTGTCTGGTCTTGGCCGCCGTCCATGGTGGCTACCAAGTTGGGCAAGCCTGGTTCAAATAAGTTCCTCTCCATGACGCATTTTTTTTATGATTTTTTTCACTCTCCTGACACAGCCCGATAAAAAGGCCGCAAAGGCGGCCTTTTTCTTTTCACCATCAATGACGAGTCACAGATACCCGTCATCTTGCCCTAGCGGTTGAGGCTCGGTGGCAGGCAGACGCCGATGCCGCCCAGGCCGCAATACCCGTCCGGATTCTTCTCCAGATATTGCTGATGGTAATCCTCGGCGTAATAGAAGGGGGCCAGCGGCAGAATGCGGGTGGTGATGGCGCGGCTGTCGCCGCTGGCCAGCATCGCCTGCTGATAGGCGGCCAGACTCTGCTGGGCAATCGCCTCCTGGGTGTCGTCCCCGAAGAAGATGACGGAGCGGTACTGGGTGCCTATGTCGCCGCCCTGGCGCATCCCCTGGGCCGGATCGTGCTGCTCCCAGAACAGCTTGAGCAGATCGCCGTAGCCGATCACCTTGGGATCGAACACTACCTGCACCGTCTCGGCATGGCCACTCAATCCGCTGCACACCTCCTTGTAGGTGGGATTCTGGGTCACCCCACCCTGATAGCCGGCGGCGGTGGAGTAGACCCCTGGCTGCTGCCAGAACAGGCGCTCCACACCCCAGAAGCAGCCCATGCCAAACCAGGCCACCGCCATCCCTTCAGGCCAGGGGCCCTGAGTCGGGTGACCATTGACCGCATGCTGCTGGCCAATCACCATCGCCTCGCGGCGTCCCGGCAGCGCGTCTGCCGGCGAAATAATCTGTTCCATGCACCCTGTCCTTGTATAAAAACCTGTGCAACCGCACAGCTGACGAAAAGGAATATCGAAGATAACAGTTTATGGGCCGGGATCAACCTGGGGCGCACCGCCACACCGCTGACGCCCCTGCCCCGCCTGGTATCGCCACCGTTCGACCTGCCTGACCACCGCGATGACAAAATCGCTCAAAATCAATATTTAATCTTGATTTGTGCATTTATTTTCATATATTGAGCCCATTGTTGTTTTTTTATGGAAGAAGCCTCAAGTGCGTGAACGCGAACCCAGCCTGGTCTATGCCTTTCGGCAGTCAACCCCCTACGTCAATGTGCACAGAGGTGCCACCTTCGTGCTGATGATGGGGGGGGAAGCCCTCTGCCACCCCAATTTCGCCAACATCGTCAGCGACATCGCCCTGCTGCAGACCTTGGGCATTCGCCTGGTACTGGTTTTCGGCTCCCGCCCGCAAAACGACGAGGCGCTGGCCCGCGCCGGCATCGAGGCCCAATACCACAAGCGCATCCGGGTCACCGATGACGCGAGCTTCGCCATCATCAAGCAGGTGTGCGGCGGCTTGCAGTACGACATCACGGCCCAGCTCTCCATGGGGCTCGCCAACACACCGATGCAGGGTGCCCGCATCAGCGTGGTGAGCGGCAACTTCGTCACCGCCCAGCCGCTCGGGGTGGATGACGGCATCGATTTTTGCCACAGCGGCCGGGTACGCCGCATCGACGTGGAGGGGATCACCCGCCAGCTCGATCAGAAGAGCCTGGTGCTCATCTCCCCCATCGGCTGCTCGGTCACCGGCGAGAGCTTCAACCTGAGCTCGGAAGAGGTGGCCCGCCGGGTGGCGGTGGATTTGAAAGCAGACAAACTCATCTGTTTCAGCAGCACCCAGGGGGTGATGGACCGCCACGGCGAGGCCATCTCCGAGCTCTTCCCCGAGCAGGCCGAGGAGCTGCTGGTGGAGCTGGAGCAGGCGGGGGAAGAGATGTCCGGCACTGCCCGCTACCTGCGCGCGGCCATCGCCTCCTGCCGCGGCGGCGTGCCTCGCTCCCATCTGGTGAGCTATCAGGATGACGGCGCCATGCTGCAGGAGCTGTTCAGCCGTGACGGCCTTGGCACCCAGATCGTGCGGGAAAGCGCCGAGCAGGCGCGCGCCGCCACCATAGAGGACATCGGTGGCATCCTGGATCTCATCCGCCCGCTGGAGGAAGAAGGGATCCTGGTGCGCCGCTCCCGCGAGCAGCTGGAGATGGAAATAGACAAGTTCACCATCATAGAGCGCGACGGCCTCATCATCGGCTGCGCGGCGCTCTACTGTTTCATGGAAGAGGCGATGGCGGAGATGGCCTGCGTCGCCATCCACCCCGACTACCGCAACTCAAACCGGGGGGATCAGCTGGTGGCCAAGGTGGCCGAGCGGGCCAAGCGGCTCGGCATCCGCCGCCTGTTCGTGCTCACCACCCGCTCCATCCACTGGTTCCGGGAACGGGGCTTCGATCCGCTGGAGGTGGAAGATCTGCCGGTGGCGCGCCAACGCCTCTACAACTGGCAGCGTCGCTCCAAGGTTTTGTCAAAGACAATCGTATAACCCATTGATTTTGCGTTGGCTTGGCTGACTTTTTGAACTTTTTCACAAACTCGATTGACAGTGCAATCCAACGCAAGGTATTTCTAAATGCACTCCACCGCCCTGGTGGAGCCAGAAGAGGAGCGCTGCCCAGGCAGCCCGAGGGAGGACACCAGTGTCCGGTGAGCTTGGGTCAGGGGGAGCAGCGCCGAGACATCTGAGGCAACTGGATACCTCAGTGTCGGCTGCGGGGGCTGAATCCCCCGGGTTGTCATCGGTAGTGGTCATCCCCCACCGCGCCCCGTCAGGGGCGGGTACGGGATGGGCTCTGCGGGTGGAGTGCTTCTGGCCGGGATAGCTTCGATCATTCCTGCCATTTTCAGCCTCCTCCTCTCTTTTTGCCCGATGGAACCGGATTTTCATATTAAGACAGGAGTAAGCAATGAGCCCGATCAATGTCGCCAAGTTTGGCGGAACCAGCGTCGCCAACGCGGCAGCCATGAACAACTGTGCCGATGTGGTGCTGGCCAACCCGGCCACCCGGGTGGTGGTGCTGAGCGCCAGCGCCGGCGTCACCAACCTGCTGGTGGCACTGGCCCAAGGCGATCTGGACGAGGCGGGCCAGGAGGCGCAACTGACCAGACTGAGCGAGATCCAGCAGGCCATTCTGGCCGACCTTGGCCACCCGGGCGACGTGAGTGCCCAGATCCACGACCAGCTCGACGAGATCCGCACCATGGCGCGTCAGGCCCATCTGCGTACCGATGCCGAGCTGGCTGACAGGCTCATCGCCTGCGGCGAGCTGATGTCTACCCGCCTCTTTACCGAGCTGCTGCGCCAGCGCGGCGTCAAAGCCCGCTGGCAGGATGTGCGCCAGCTGCTGCGCACCGACAGCCGCTTTGGCAAGGCCAGCGTGGATCTGGCCGCCACCCGTGACCTCTGCCAGCAGACGCTGGGCCCCCTGCTTGGCGACAGCCTCATCATCACCCAGGGCTTCATCGGTGCCGACGGCGATGGCCGCACCACCACCCTGGGCCGCGGCGGCTCCGACTACAGCGCGGCCCTCCTGGCCGAGGCGCTCGACGCCGGCAGCATCGAGATCTGGACCGACGTGCCCGGCATCTACACCACGGATCCGCGCCTGGTTACCCGCGCCCGCCCCATCCCCGAAATCAGCTTCGTGGAGGCGGCCGAGATGGCCACCTTCGGCGCCAAGGTGTTGCACCCGGCCACCTTGCAGCCGGCGGTGCGCCGCGACATCCCGGTGTTTGTCGGCTCTGCCAAGGATCCGGCCGCCGGCGGCACCTGGATCCGCGCCAGCACCCGCACCAATCCGCTGTTTCGCGCCGTGGCCTTGCGCCGCAACCAGGTGCTGGTGACCCTGCACAGCCTCAACATGTTCCACGCCTACGGTTTCCTGGCCGAGGTGTTCGGCATCCTGGCCCGCCACCGCATCTCGGTGGATCTCATCACCACCTCCGAGGTGAGCGTGTCGCTGACCCTGGATCACACCGGCAGCCAGAGCAACGGCGAACCCATCCTCAATGACAAGGTACTGGCGGAGCTCGGCCAGCTGTGCAAGGTGCAGGTGGAGACAGGGCTGGCGCTGGTGGCGCTTATCGGCAACCGGATGAGTGAGGCGGTCGGGGTGGGCAGTCAGGTCTTTGACGCCATTCGCGAGCACAACATTCGCATGATCTGTTACGGCGCCAGCGCCCACAACCTCTGCTTTTTGGTCAAGGAAGACGAGGCGGGCCACATCGTCAACCGCCTCCATCAGGAGCTGCTCGACTAAGGGGCAGACAGCTCGCCAGGATCAACAGAGGGGCCGCCGGGCCCCTCTTTCTATATAGGGTGATTTCTGGATAAGAGTTGAGCGGCCCTAACCCGCCGTAGTCAGCGCCGGCAGCAGGTTGGCCCGGATCTCCTCGCGCAGCCCTTCCAGTCTGTGCAGCAGCGCCCCCTGATCCAGCCCCGCCTCGTTGGGGCCCAGGTTGTCCGCCAGTTCGGCGTAGTGTTCGGTCACAGCCTGCTCCAGCCAGTCGAGCCGGCGCAGGGTGAGCGGGCCACAGCTCTTGCCGCTGAGATCGTCGGCAATGTCGAGCCGGTGGCTGCGATACATGTCGCGCCACCAGTTGGCGGCGAGCGCCTCTTCGCTGGCGAGCGCCGATCGCCACTCGCCCAGCAGCCCCTGCAAGCGGGCCAGCACCGGCGCACTCGCCCCCTCCCGAGTCAGGTGCTGCAGCTCCCGCTGCGCCCAATTGACGCACAGGCCGCGCCAGTAGCGAAACTGCGGCAGCGGATCCGGCTCGTCGAGCCAGAGACCCGAGAGGGTGCGGGTCTCCAACCGTTCAGGGACATGAAAACCGGGATCGGTGAGGCCGTTGGAGTTGAATTCATGGCGAGGATCGAAGGGCCACATGTAGCCAAAGTCGAACACGCTGATCTGCTGGCCGTCGTCCAGCAGGTTGCCGGGGCTCGGATCCCAGTCGAACCAGCCCCAGTGGGCCAGCTCCGCCTGCACCGCCAGCATCTGCGCCAGGTTGCGCTCGTTGAGCTCATGCACCGGCACGCCTCGCAGCCAGGGGGAGACCAGCACCCCGGCCCGGGCCGAGCCAAAGCTGGTGCAGACCACGTTGGCCAGGATGGTGGGGTGCAACTCCCGCAGGGCCTCTATCTCCCGGCGGCGCTCCAGCTCGGTCAGGAAGGCGGTTCTGCCGTCCACGTTGGCCACCAGGGAGTCGTGCCGGCGCCGCTTCAGGCACCAGTGATGTCCCTCCACCTTGAGGTGGAACACCTCGGCGGTGAGGCCGTGACGATAGACCTTGAGCACGGCCGGATGATCCTCCTTGAGACGCACCAGCTGGGCCACCGAGAGGGGACAGTCCTGCTCGCGCCCGATCCGGATCTCCTCCTTGCTCTCCAGCATGCGGAGCAACCTTGCCTGACGTGCCGCTACTTTGGGATTCATACATGTACCTCCATCCATATTGAGAGACTAAGCAGCAAGGCTGGAGCAGACCAGCGGCAAAGCGTCATGATGACGCTTTCATCACAGAATGAGTGTGCCCCCCGGATCGGGATCACAGTTTGCATGGCTCCACTGTCACGCAACCTTCATTGTTTGGTCATTAAATTGACAACAAGGAACAAGCCCATCACCATCGGGTCAAATTAAATGCAGCAGCCATGCATCACCGTCACTCGCTCAAAGGATGAGCCCATATGAAAGCCCCCACTTCAGCGCGCTTGCCAGCCAGGGTCTCCGGTCTCCCCGCCCTGCTGCTGGGCATGCTGGCCGCGCTGCTGTTGCTGACCCTGTTGCTGCCGCAGATCAATCCCGCCAGCTGGCTCGGCCGGGCCCAGCCGCTGGTGCTGGGGCCGGCGGACAATCCCATCGCCACCCTCACCCGCCATGCCCTGCTCTACAAGAGCGACAGCCGCGGTCTCTATCTGGTGGTACGCAGCCAGTGGCAGCTGCGGGGGCCGCTGCAGGAGGGGGACAAGGTCAGGGTGGAGCTGCTCAACGACAGGGGCGAGCGCATCGATCAGCTGAGCCAGCCGGTGGACAAGCGCCAACAGTGCCGCAAGGGGCGCTGCACCCTGGATCTCAACAGCACCCTGCGTGCCCCCGACGACGCCCTGGCCAGCCGCTATCAGCTGCGGATCGGCCTGCTGCTCAAGGAGAGGCCCGAGAGCGGCGAGTTCAGCCAGATCCTGCAGACCCTGCCGGAGCGGGGTTTCAACCTCACCTATCTCTGCACCAGCCTGCTGCTGGTGCTGGCCCTGAGCGCCGCCGTGCTGAAGGTGGTGCTGCCCACCCTCAGGCGCAATCTGCGCTGGCGCATCGCCGGCAGCCTGCTGCTCGGCAACCTCACCTTCGTGCTGCTGCACGGCTTCGTGGTGTTCAAGCTGGGGGAATTTCTGCTCTGGTCAGGCTTTCGTCCCGAGCACTACTACCTCGCCTGGGGCAGCATGGTGCTGGGCTGGAGCCTCTGTGCGCTGGCGGGTTTCAACCTCTATATGGGGCTGGTGTTTACCGCCCTCTCCGGCATCGGCCTCTTGGCGAATTTCATGAAGATCGCCATCTACGGGGTACCGCTCGGGGGGGACGATCTCGGCAACCTGGTGGCGCTGCTGCGCATCCTGCTGGAGCAGCACCCTGTGCTGCCGCTGCTGGGCGGTGCACTCGCCCTCTTCTTGTGCTGGCGCTTCGCCCTGTCGCGCTGGGTGCTGCGTACCGCCGCCGCCACCGCCGCCTTCTTTGCGCTGTGCGTGTTTGCCACCCAGACCGGCAACAAGCTGCTGGGGCCCAACATTCGCTACGTGGACAGGGCGGTCAACTACCACAGGGACATCATCCGCTCGGGGCCCGGCCTCTATCTGTTCAACCTGGTGGACGAGATGCTGCAAAGCGGCAGCGTGTTTCGTTATCCCTTGCAGATCAACGAGTTCACCCCCCAGCTCAGCCATGTCAGCCTGAACCAGACGCCCCGCTTCGATCTGGTGATCGTGCTGCAATATGAATCCCTCTGGCTCGGCTGGCAGGGCAAGATCTGCGCGCCCCCGCCCACCCTGAGCCTGCCGGCCAGCGTGCAGCAGTGGCACAAGACCATCCACTCCCCCACCACCGGCGGCATGACGGTGCTTGCGGAGTTCGAGATGAACACCGGCCTGCCAGTGGGGCTGCTCAAGCAGGGGGTGGTGCCCTACTACTACCTCTCGGAGCAGGTGCCGGGTCTGGCGCAGAGTGCCAAACAAAGTGGCTACCGGACCCTGTTTGCCCACCCCTATGTGGAAAAGTTCTGGGGCCGCGCCAAGGCGATCCCGGCCCTTGGCTATGAGGAGCGCTGGTTCGACAACCGTTTCACCACGCTCGAACATAAGGGGCTCTATATCTCGGATGATGCCCTCATCGACCACCTGCTCAAGCGCAGCGAGCAGGATGAGCAGCCGCTGTTTGCCTACGCGGTCACCATGCAAGGACACGGCCCCTTCGACGGGGATCGCTACCAGGCCCAGCAGCTCGACAAGGCCTGCCCGGATCAGAGCGAGGCCGACCGCCAGCTGCTCAACACCTACTACACCGGCGTGGTGGATGCCATGGCATCGCTGGAGCACCTGCTGACCAGCCTGGATCGCTCAGGCAAACGCTACCTGGTGGTGGCTTTTGGCGATCACCAACCATTCCTGATGTCGGCCGGCAAGGGCATCCACGGTGACAAGCCACCCCGCGATGCCAGCTACCAGATCCCCATGATGGCCTTTGCCCGCGCCGATGACGCCCTCAATCTGGCGACCCAGTTCGACCCAGTGCGCCAGCTCTATCAGATGGGCCAGGCCACCCGTCAGCTGCTGGCGGGTGACATGACCCCTCTCCCGGATCAGGCCCTGCTTCATCCCGTGCTGGGAGAGGAGAAGGGATTCGACGTCTCACCCCTGGTGCCGCAGATCCGCGCCAGCTTCCGGCCCGACGCCCTGCCTTGAGCCCCGTAGCAATGGGATAGATGACAAAGAGGTCGCCCAGGCGACCTCTTTGTCTATGTGCCGATGCGACTATGGCAGCCGGTGCGAACTCACTCGCCGAGCCAGGACTCGCACAGGGTGAGACTCTGGGCATCGAGATCCAGTTCGGCCTCGATGCCAAGGGGCAGGGTCAGCATGGGGTGGGTGTGGGCGCAGTCATACTCCGCCAGAATGGGGAAGGTCGGCTCCCCCACCACCTCCAGCAGGATGTCGAGCGGCCTCCGGCCGCTGCCCTGACTGTCGAACAGCTCGTGTTTGCCGAGCACCAGGGCGCCGATGCGATCAAACACCCCGCACAGCTTGAGGTGGGCAAACGAGCGCTCCACCGTCTCTGCCAGATGAAGACTGTCTTCCAGCAGCAGAATGTCACCTCGCTCGATGGCCGGCATATAGGGGGAGCCCCAGATCCCCGCCAGGGTGTTGAGGTTGCCGCCAATGAGCCGGCCCCGCACCCGACCTGTGCCCACCGAGATCAGCCGGTTTGGCCGGCACTGCTTGGCCCGGCTCTGCTGCTCCCAGTCAAGCCGCTCCTCGGTCCATTGCGCCGGGGTCGGCACTGTGTGAGGCACGGCGGCGCCACTGGCCTGGCAGATCTGGCGAAAACCCGCCAGGGTCTCGTCCACCAGCGGCGAGAGCTCGCCAAAAGAGGCCACCAGCGCCGGTCCGTAGAAGGTGACCAGGCCGGTGCGGGCATGAATGCCGAGCAGCAGGGCCGTCACATCGGAGTAGCCAATGATGATTTTGGGGTCGCGCATGAGCGCATCAAAATCGAGATAGGGCAGCAGGGAGTTGGAGTTGCTGCCGCCAATCACCGACATGATGCAGCGCACCTCTGGATCGCGAATGAGGGCATTGAGCTCGGCAGCCCGGGCGGCGATGGAGCCGGAGCGCCAGTGATCGCGCTGGCCGGTGAGGCTGCCCGCCTTGAGTCTGAAGCCCTGCCCTTCCAGAAACGCCCCGGCACGGGCAAAGCGGTTTGGCGCCCAGGCGGTGGCCGCACTGGAGGGGGAGAAAAAGCCGATGGTATCGCCAGGCTTGAGCCCCGGCGGCTTGAGTATCGTCATCGCAAACGGTCCTGTTCCAGATCTGGCCATCCAGGGCATGGCAGCCACAAGAAAGGACTCATAATAGCCATTAGATGGCCATCAAGGCACCAAGAGAAGATGGCAGATCAGGTAATAACCGACGCCACCCGGCTGGTGATCACGAAGTCGAGACCCGCATGGGAGATAGCGCGGCTCACTTGCCCGCCGGCTGAACCCAGAAGCGACGCCCCCATGCCTGGCTTATCTCGTCAAAGGAGCCATCGCGGTGCATCTGCTCCAGCGCCGCCCGCAGGCCTTCGATAATGACGGCATCCGTGTTGCGGCTGAAGGCAAAATAGAACGACTTGGTCTCCTGAAACTCAAACATGGGGACAAACTCCGAGTAGTGATGGCCCAAGGTCTCTATGTGGTAGGCGGCCCCCATCTGCATGGCTGGCGCGACGTCGGCCCTGCCGCGCAGCAGCATGCGAAACTTGTCGTCTTCGTCGTGCACCAGCACCAGATTGAGCCCTTTCTCCGCCAGCTCGATGGCCAGCGCCGAGTCGCGTACCACCGCGATCCGCCAGGGGGCCAGGTCAGCCAGCTGATGGCCCACCACATCGTCGCGTTTTGCCAGGCGATACACCCAGGTGACGCGAGGCCCGATAGGGCCAACCCAATGAAAGAGCGCCTCGCGCTCGGGCAGCCTTATCATGCTGAAGATGACGGTATTGGGGTCATACTGCGCCATCTGATAGGCCCGCGCCCAGGGCAGGAGCTGGATGCCCTTGCGGTCGAGCCCGATGCCGCTGACCTCCAGCATTCGCTTGAGCAGATCCACCGACAGCCCCGTCACCTGGCCGTCCTTGTCCCGATAGTTGTATGGGGGGAGCTCCTCCGTCACCGCCTGAATGGTGGCCCCCATGGCGCTCCCCAGCCAGCACCACAGCAATATCCAGCGCAGAATATGGAACATGATTGCATCCTCAACCCAATCCCTCTTGTCATGAGTATTGCGGATGCGAACCACACAATACAGGCTGGCGGACAGGTGCATGTCAGGGCGCTGGCATCCCCCATCCGCTGGGAAGAGCGCAATAAAAAACCGGCAGCAGGTTGCCGGTTTTTTCATGGCATCAAGGCGTCAGACCAACACGGCGGTCCCGCTGATGCTGACCATCAGCATGCTGCCGCTTTGCCCCACCACCTCGTAGTCGATGTCGATGCCGACCACCGCATTGGCACCCAGCGCCGCGGCGCGCTCCCTGAGCTCGTCGAAGGCGATTTCCCGGGCCCGGGCCAGCTCTTTCTCATAGGCGCCGGCGCGGCCGCCGATGATGTCGCGGATCCCGGCAAACAGATCCTTGAACACGTTGGCGCCAAGAATGGCTTCACCCACCACGATGCCGCGGTACTCGCGAATGGTCTTGCCTTCCAGGGTGGGGGTAGTTGAGAGGATCATCTGGGTTTCCTTGTGGATTGAACTGGGGGACAGCCTAAAGCAGCGAAGGGGGCGCAGGCAAGCAGGGAGACCCGGTTCGCCCCTGGCGGAGCATGGCGGCGCGGGCCTGCCAGCACGGATCCCGTGCGCGTCGACGACGTGGCACCTGTCCATATTCAACGACGAAAGGCGACATCGAGCCGTCGCATGGCCTGCTCCGACAGCCCCTTTCATTAGCCGATCCGGCTCAAACATCAAGTGATAAAAGTGTCAGTTGTGGCCCATTTTGCCTTTCCCTAGGGTGAGTCTGTCCCGGCCATGGACCGGAGACAGACCCATTTCTCACGAGGAGAGCAGCATGATGCAGCAGGATACCCGACTACCTCCCCCCACCCTCGCACCGGGGGTATGTTCCCCCGCCAGCCAGCTCGCCGACACCGCTATGGAGACCAAGTCATGACCACGATCGCCACCCTGGATCTGGGGGATCAGGGTCTGCTGGCAGCCTACCTGTCAGCGACCTCGCCCGCCCTGCTCAACCAGACCTATGCGAACTTGTTGTTGATGCAGCAGTCATTGGCCAACAGCGAGATCGACTCCACCCTCGCGGTCAAAATCGAGGCCTACCAGGCCCAGATGATGAGTCAGGCACGCTACTACCAGCAGACCAACCTGTCCGGCCTCATCCACCTGCTGAGCAACGGCTCCAACTTCTACGCCCTGGTCGCCGCGTTCAATCGCCTGCTTGGCCAGGAAGAAGACGCCGCCGTGCTCGCGGGGCGCGCCCGGCTGGCCGAGCAGCTGACGTCTCTCGCCGATCAGGCCCTGAGCTACCGGCTCAATGCCCAAGCGCTCAATACCCGCGTGCAGGTGGCCTGGGGATCCCTGCGCCCCCTGATGGAGCAGTTCAATGGCGTCATCACCCAGCTCGAGCAGGACCTGATGGCCGATGCTAAGCGCCAGACCGAGATCATTGATGCCCTCAACCAGGCGATTGCCGCCAATATCCAGGCCATCGTCGATGAGGGTGGCAAGGCCGGTGAAGGGGTCAACCAGCTGGGGCGGGCCATCGTCACCTCGCTGACGCTGGAACAAAAACCGGCCGACAAGGGGGACAAACCCGCCACTTCGCAGGAGATAGCCAAACAGACAGACCAGCAGACCCAGTACATGGTCTCCGGTCTCAAGGCGATCTCATCGGGCATTGCCGGCTCCAGCCTAGCGGCCCGCGAGCTCAAGACCAACACCGACAAGCTGGCCGAGGCCTACCAGGCGCTGGCCGCCACCAACACCCTGCTGACCGTGGCCAAGTCGGTACAGGCGCAAAACCAGCTGTTTGTCGACACCTACAGCCGGGTTGCCGATGCCGTCACCCAGCTGCCTGCTGGCTGGCAGAAGGTGGCCGATGCCTACCAAGGGGCGGTGCCCGTGGTCGCCGACCTCAACAGCCCCGACGACGTGCGCCAGCTGCGGCGCACCGTGGCGCTCAACACCCAGTCCTGGCTGCTGCTCGCAGGCCAGGTTGACGACATCAAGGCAGCCTACGCCGGCAACGGCATCCTGCCCGACGCTTAATCCCACCACGCAAGGACACGCCAAATGACCAACGCAACAACCATCACCATGGACCAGGGTATGGCCAACCAGGCTTCCCAGGCCCTGCAGATCCAGACCTACTGCAACAGCGTCAAGCAGCAGGTGCCGGTGGACTTCAGCCAGTTCCCGAACCTCAAGGACAACCAGACCCAGATCAACCAGGGGCTCGATCTGGCGAAGGGGCACGCCGACCTCTATCTCAATACCGTCCAGCCGCAGATCATCACCAACATCAGCAACATCTCCAACTACTTTGCCCTGCAAAACGCCATTCCGGCCGTGCTGCCGCCCGGCTCCACCAAGGCGCAATGGCTCAGGCAACTGAGCGTCATCAAGGAGCAGGCCACCGAGTATCAACGGCTCTCCGCCGACACCCGGCTGGTGATCGTCAATCTCAACAACAACCTCATCACCGACTCCAGCAACTTCCAGGGCATAGTGGTGAACCTCAACAGCAAGGTGCAGGGGGACAACGGGGTACTCGCCCAGCTCAACGGTGACATCGACAAGGTGAACGCGGCCATCGACGGCGCCATCGCCGGCATCGTCGCCGGGGGGCTGCTGGTGATTGGCGGCGCCTTCGTCACCGCCATCGGCGCCGTGGCGGACTTCGTCACCGCCGGCACCTCGACCCCGGTGGTCATCGGCGGGGTCGCCATGATGGTGGCCGGGGCCGGCGGCATCACGGCTGGCGCCATCGTGCTGCACAACTCCCTCGGTACCCGCCAGGATCTGTACCAGAAACGCAGCAACCTCAACAGCGAGGTGCTGATCGCCACCCAGATCGGCAACGGCTACAAGGGGTTGCAGGTGCAGGCGCAAAACGCCGTCACCGCGGCCACCCAGATGAGCAACGCCTGGGACGCCCTCACCTCCGATCTGGGCAGCCTGATCACCGATCTGGACAAGGGGATCACCAGCGGCGACGACATCCGCCAGCTCTGGCTGACCGCCGCCGACACCACGGTCAAGACGGTGCTCACCGACGTGACCACCATCAAGGCCCAGATGGCCGGCGTGAGCCCGCTGCAAGTGCCGCAGACCGACACCATCGCCAACTTCGTGGCGCGCCTGGCCGCCTAACCCCCGGGAGGGCGGCCTGGCCGCCCTCTTTCATAAGGAGACCCCATGAGCAACGGCATTCTTTCCCAATCCATTGCCAACATGCAGCAGGCCGAAGCGACCATTCAGTCCTTCAGCGGGTTGCCGCAAAACGCCGTCAACATCCAGCAGAACGTCGGTGAGGTGGTCGCCGCCCTGCTGCCCCAGGTGCAAACCATGCAGCAACAGGTGCTGGCGTTTGCTGGCCACCTGGAGACACAACTGACCCAGCAGCTGGCCAATAGCGGCCCCTTCAACCCCGACGCCCTCAAGGCGTTCGTCGATCAGGTCCAGCAGGAGATCGCCCCCATCCAGACCCTGACCGCCCAGACCCTGACTGCCAGCCAGGCGGCCAACGATCGCATCACGCAGGACAACATAGCGTTGCAGCGGATCGGCGTGGAGCTGCAGGCCACCATCGCCGGGCTGCAGTCCAACCTGGCCGGCGCCCGGCAGGAGCTGGACTCCCTCAACAAGAAGAAGCTCTACCTACTGGGGCTGGGACTGCTGGGGCTGCCTGGCCTCATCGCCCTGGCCGTCACCCTGACGCAGACCCAGAACAAGGTGAGCAGTCTGGAGGGACAGGTGAACCAGATTGAGGGGCAGATCCAGCGCCAGCAGGGCTTCCTCGGCCAGACGACGGCCTTCTCCCAGCAATTTGGCTCCCTCATCGATCGAGTGAGCAAGGTGGGCAACACCATCACCCTGCTCGGCGGCGACATTGCCAACGTCGCCCGCGATGCCGGGCAAGGGGATCCGGAGCTGGCGCGGCTCTTCTTCACCGCCGCCCTCACCGAGGTGCGCACCCTGCAGGTGGACGCCTCCTGATACGACCGCAACAAAAAAGGAGAGGCCAAGGCCTCTCCTTTTTCATGGTGCACGTGGTCATTGTAGTCCCGGCACGTTTGCCCCAGGCTGCTTAGTGCAGCTTCAGGGTCGGGCGCAGCACCCGGTTGATGCGGCCCACCAGCATGATGAGGCCGGTCTTGATGTAGCCGTGCAGAGCAATCTGGTGCATCCGGTAGAGCGAGATGTAGACCAGACGGGCGATATAGCCCTCCACCATCATGGAGCCGCGCATCAGGTTGCCCATCAGGCTGCCCACGGTGGAGAAGCGGCTCAGGGACACCAGCGAACCGTGGTCGTGGTAGAGGTAGGGCTTGAGCTCGCCACCGTTCATCTTGGCCAGGATGTTCTTGAACGCCTGGGTCGCCATCTGGTGGGCAGACTGGGCGCGCGGCGGCACGAACTTGCCGTCCGGCTGCGGGCAGGCGGCGCAGTCACCGATGACGAAGATGTTCTCGTCGCGGGTGGTCTGCAGGGTCTCTTTCACCACCAGCTGGTTGATGCGGTTGGTCTCAAGACCGGCGATATCCTTCATGAAGTCCGGCGCCTTGATACCGGCCGCCCACACCATCAGATCCGCTTCAATCAGCTCGCCATCCTTGGTGTGCAGACCATCGGCGGTCGCTTCGGTGATCATGGTGGCGGTACGCACGTCCACGCCGAGCTTGACCAGCTCCTGATGGGCGGCGCCACTGATGCGCTCCGGCAGAGCCGGCAGGATGCGGGGGCCCGCTTCCACCAGGGTCACCTTCAGGCTGTCGGTGGTGAGGTTCTTGAAGCCGTAGGCGTAGAGCTGCTCCACCGCGTTGTAGAGCTCGGCAGAGAGCTCGACGCCGGTGGCGCCGCCGCCGACGATGGCAATCTTCACCTTGTCGCCCGGCTGGTATTCGGTGGCGAACTGCAGGAAGCGGTTCATCATGCTGTTGTGGAAGCGGTGCGCCTGGGAGGGGCTGTCCAGGAAGATGCAGTGATCCTTGATGCCCTTGGTGTTGAAGTCGTTGGAGACGGAACCGATGGCCATCACCAGGTAGTCGTAGGGCAGCTCGCGCTCGTTGACCACGATGTCACCGTTCTCGTCGACGATCTTCGCCAGCACGATGCGTTTCTCGTCGCGCTTGATGTCGGTGAGGGTCCCGAGCTGGAAGTCGAAACCGTGGTTCTTGGCGTGGGACTGGTAGCTCAGGGCGTCGATGCCCGCGTCCATGGAGCCGGTGGCCACTTCGTGCAACAGGGGTTTCCACAGGTGGGTGCGGTTGCGATCAACCAGGGTGATCTTGGCCTTGTTCTTCTTGCCCAGCTTGCGGCCCAGGCTGGTAGCCAGCTCCAGACCGCCGGCACCACCGCCGACGACAACAATATTGGTCATGGTTAATTACCTCGGTTCCATTAAAGCGAAGGGAGCCATCGGCTCCCTTGATAGTTGAATCCATGACGTGACGATCAATCAGGCCTCTTTGAAAGCCTTCATCTGCTGCAGGTGATGAGAGATGTTCTTGAACTTGTGCGTCTCTCGTTCATCCCACACGATGTTGTAATAATTCTTCAATTCACGCTCAGTTTCGCCATTATCGCGCACTTCATCCTGAACGGAAAGGATGCAGAGGCAATTTCCTGAATTTTTACTACGAAACTCAGACACACATTTGGTGCCGATATCTTCGTACTCTTCCGGCCGGTCGATCTTGCCCTGCATGTTGATCTCGGGGTGCAGGTTGGGGTTGAAGATCACCTGCTTGATGCCGCACAGAAAGCCGATGCGCTCGCTCCAGTAGCCACCCAGTCCCACCCCGCAGATGAGGGGCTTGGGATCGGTACTCATGTCGAGCTGCTTCTTCACTTCCTTGAGCAGGTGGCTCATGTCGTGACGGGGGTGAACCGTGCTGTAGTGCACGAAACGTACATCATCATCGATAAACTGCAACTGCAGCACTTTCTCGTGATTGCCGGGGCTGGTGGCATCGAAGCCATGCAGATAGATGATCATGGATAAGACCTCAGGATCTGTGTCGGTTTTATCGAAACTACCCCAGCGGCAGGACCCTGCGCCACCAAAACATCCAACTTTCTTGCTTTGGATCACGCCCTCTGTTGCTGATGAAACCAGAGCGGCGGGGCCGGCTCGCCATCGGCTATCAATCTGAGAGCCAGACCGACCGAAATGATAACCGGGCTACCAATCTGACAGCCCTCCCCCGCCGGCAGGAAAACGATTGGCAGCCATCGATGCTGTCAAGCGTGATCCCGCCTGCAAAAATGCGCATGAACAGGGCCAACAGGCCCCATGCATGCCGACCGAGCACGGTTCCTGCACTCCCCCTGTGATGCAGCGCGAAGGCGACCTTCGTCTGCGTGGCCGGATCCTGGTCGACCCGGTCCTCATCCATGAACGGGACAGCCAGCCTGCCCCATCTTGCCCGGCCAGAGCCGCCGGGTCGCAAGGAGTGATCTGTTCATGCACCAGACCCAGCCCCCCGGGGCGGCCAAGGGCCGCGCCATCGACGAAGTGGAGCGCCTGCTCCCCCCCGGCCAGCTCTTTACCCTCGGCCTGCAGCATGTGCTGGTGATGTATGCCGGCGCCGTGGCGGTGCCGCTGGTCATCGGCGGCAGCCTGGGGCTGCCCAAGGATCAAATCTCGTATCTCATCAGTTCGGATCTCTTCTGCTGCGGCATCGTCACCCTGCTGCAGTGCCTTGGCATCGGCCGTTTTGCCGGGATCCGCCTGCCGGTCATCATGTCGGTCACCTTCGCCGCCGTCATGCCCATGCTGGCCATCGGCGCCAACCCGGCGCTGGGGCTGACCGGCATCTTTGGCGCCACCATCGCCGCCGGCATCCTCTCCACCCTGCTGGTGCCGCTCATCGGCCGCTTGATGCCACTCTTCCCCACCGTGGTGACCGGGGTGGTGATCACCTCCATCGGCATCAGCATCATGCAGGTGGGCATCGACTGGATGGCGGGGGGCAAGGGCAACCCCGAGTACGGCAGCCTGCGCTACATCGGCACCAGCTTTCTGGTGCTGGCCTTCATCCTGCTGGTGACCCGCTTCACCAAGGGCTTTTTCAGCAACATCTCGGTACTGCTCGGCATCCTGTTCGGCTTCGGGGTGGCCATCGCCATGGGGGAAGTGAGCCTGGACGGGCTTGGCGAGGCGGCCTGGTTCGCTCCCATAGTGCCGTTCGCCTTCGGCTGGCCCACCTTCGATCCCATCTCCATCGCCACCCTCACCGTCATCATGCTGATCACCTTCATCGAGTCGATGGGGATGTTTCTGGCGCTCGGCGACATCGTCGGCCACCCGGCCAGCCGGGGCGACATAGTGCGCGGCCTGCGGGTGGACGGCATCGGCACCATCATAGGCGGCATCTTCAACAGCTTCCCTCACACCTCCTTCTCCCAGAACATCGGGCTGGTGAGCGTGACCGGGGTGTCGAGCCGCTGGGTCTGCGTCATGTCGGGGGGGATCCTGCTCGCCTTCGGCCTGGTGCCCAAGATGTCGGTGCTGGTCGCCTCCATCCCCCCCTTCGTGCTCGGCGGCGCCGGTATCGTGATGTTCGGCATGGTGCTGGCCACCGGCATCCGCATCCTGGCCAGGGCCGACTACAACAGCAATCGCCACAACCTCTACATCGTCGCCATCAGCTTAGGGATAGGCATGATCCCCACCGTCTCCGGCGCCTTCTTCCAACACTTCCCCGCTGCCCTGCAGCCGTTGTTTCATAGCGGCATCCTCTTGGCCACCCTCAGCTCGGTGCTGCTCAACCTCTTTTTCAACGGCTACCAGCCGGACCTGCGCCACCAGCCGAGGCCCCTGCTGGTAGGGCCGGTGCGCCCGCCTGCTCAGCCGCAGCCAGGCAAAACCGCCCCATAAAAAAACCGCCGGACAGCATGGCTGCCCGGCGGTTCCATTCAGCAAGCCAGTGTTAACCGCGGGTCTGGGCGAAGCGCTCCACCGCCGCTTCCACCAGCGCCAGGCTCCCCTGCCAGAAGGCGGGCTCGCGAATGTCCTCCTCCAGGTGCTTGGCCACCAGCTCTTCTGCGCTCATGCGGCCGGTATCGCGCAGCAGGTCGCGGTAGGCCTGGGCCACATTCTGTTCTCCCGCCTTCTGGCGATGCATCAGCTGCTGATAGACGCCGAGGCTGAACAGATAGCCGAACAGGTAGGGGTAGTTGTAAAAGCCAAACCCGGCGATGGAGAAGTGCGCCTTGGCCGCCCAGAACAGGGGGTGATAGCGGCACAGACTCTGCTCGTACCAGCGGCCCCAGGCCTCGTCGGTCAGCGTCTTGAGCCGGGCCGGCGAGACATAGCCAGACGCCCGTTCCGCCACCAGGGCGCGCTCGAAATCGAAGCGGGCCGGGATGTTGACCAGGAAGGTGGCGGCGCCATCGGCTTCGGCCCAGGCGATGGCCTGCTGCTCTTCCGAGCTTTGCGCCTGCTCGAACAGGGCGCTGCGCACCAAGGTTTCGGCGAAGATGGAGGCGGTCTCCGCCAGCGTCATGGGGTAACGACGCTGGCTCATGGGCAGATCGCGAATGAGCCAGTTGTGCCAGGCGTGGCCCAGCTCGTGGGCGAGCGTGATGACGTTGTCCATGGTGCCGGCATAGGTGATGAAGACCCGCGGCTCCACCGGCTCGGCAAACTTGGTGCAGTAGGCCCCGGTGCGCCGGTTGGGGGTGGGCGCAGCATCGATCCACCCCTTTTCGGCCATCATTCGGGCAAATTCCCCCATCTCGGGATCAAAACAAGAGAACGCATCGGCGATGATCTCGATCGCCTCCTCGAACGGGATCTCGCGGCTCACCGCGGCCGGCGGCGGGGCAAACAAATCCTCCGGCCCCAGCTCCTTGATGCCGAGGCGCTCGGCCATCAGCCCCAGCGCCCGCTGACCCAGCCCGCGTGCGCGCCAGGTCTCCTGCATCAGGGTATCCAGGGTCGCCCGCTCGATGTGGCTCTGGTGACAGGAGAGGTCGAGCGCATCGAGCTGGCGGCTGCGGCCGCGCTGGCGCGAAAGCTCAAGCCGCCAGCCATTGAGGGCGTTCAAGATGGCGGCCACCGTCTCCTGCTCCCCCTCCCAGCCGGCGCTGATGGCATCGAACGCTTCCCGGCGCAGGGCCCGCAGCGGGCTGGAGAGCAGGTTGCTCGCCTCGGCCAGCCCCATCTCGCGGCCATCGATCAGCAGCCGGATCTTGCCCACCAGATCGTTGTAGAGATTGCCCCAGGCGTGCAGGCCGTCGGTGCCAAGGCCGATCACCAGCTGCTCCGCCTCCACCGGCAGGCGCTGATCCTGCAAGAGGCGCTCGTGGCGCAGCCGGTACGCCTCCTCCCCCAGCAGGGAGTCGGCCATCAGCTGTTCAAATTCGGGTTCCGGCAGGGCCAGCATCAGATCCTCGACCGGCGCCAGGGTCTTGAACAGATCGGCATTGAGGGCGCGGGCACGGGAGGCCAGCTGCTTGGCCAGCTCGTCGCGGGCATCCTGACTGCCACGGCAGGCCGCCAGCACGGCCAGGTTCCAGCCAATGTTGTGAATGTCCCGAGTCCGCAGCCGCACCTCGCGCAGGAAATCCTGCAGCGCCTGCGCATTGGCCCGGGCGGCGCCAAGCCCCTCGATAAACTGGCCGAGCTCGTCCAGACTGGCGCGCGCCAGGGCGAGATCCGCGCTCACCTGCGGGCAGTCGAGGGCGGGATAGATATGCTGGTTTTGCCACTGTTGTGGGTAGATTCGTTGCTGCATCAAACGCTCGTCATCAGGTTGCGGGGCCGGGCCCCGTTGAATGCGCGTGGCGAGCCACAGGCCCGCCACCAGGATAAAAACGGCCGGGCTGCCTACACCAGCCGCTCGAGGCGGGCGACCGCCTCTTCCACATAATCGAGGCTCTCCTGCCAGAAGGCGGGCTCACGAATGTCGACCCCCAGGTGCTTCTCCACCAGCTCTTCTGCACTCATGCGGCCGGTGTCGCGCAGCAGCTCCCGATAGGCGTGGACGAACTCGCGCCCCGCCCGCGCCTGCTGGGCATAGAGCCCCAGGCTGAACAGGTAGCCAAACAGATAGGGGTAGTTGTAGAACCCGAGCTCGGCGATGGAGAAGTGGCCCTTGCTGGCCCAGAACAGCTCGTCATATTGACTCAGGGTGTCACCATACCACTGCTGCTGCGCCGATTTCATCATCTGCCGCAGCTGGCCGGCCCCCACGTAGCCCTCCTCCCGCGCCGCCACCAGGGCCCGCTCGAAGGTAAAGCGGGCCGGCACGTCGAGCAGCAGGCTGGCGGCCCGCTCCCCATCCAGCCAGGCGATGGCCCGGCGCTGCTCCATGTTGTCGGTGGCCGCCAGCAGGGCATCGCGCACCAGCGCCTCGGCAAACAGGGAAGCTGTCTCCGCCAGCGTCTTGGGGTAGTCACGCTGCTCCAGCGGCAACTCCCGCATCAGCCAGCTGTGCCAGGCGTGCCCCAACTCATGAGCAAGCGTGATGACGTTGTCCAGGGTCCCCTCGAAGGTGAGAAACACCCTTGGCTCGGGCGGCTCGGCATACTCGGTGCTGTAGGCGCCGCTGCGCCTCTGTTCGCTCGGGGCGGCGTCAATCCAGCCATTGGCCGCCATCATGCGGGCAAACGCCCCCATCTCGGGATCAAACCCGGCGAAGGCATCGGCCACCAGGGTCAGCGCCTGCTCGAAGCTGATGAGGCTGCTCGCCCCGACAGGCGCCGGGGCATAGAGATCCCAGGGGGCGAAGTCGTTGATCTGCTGGGCGCAGGCCATGGCACGCAGGGCGCGCCGCCCCAGCTCCTTGTGCTCGCCGGCCGCCGTCATCAGGGTCTCCAGGGTGGCCCGCTCCAGGTGCCCCTGATGGCAGGAGAGATCGAGCGCATCCCACTTGTGTTCCTTGCCGCGCTGGCGAGCCAGCTCGTTGCGCCAGCCGTTGATGGCGTTGAGGATGGCGGCCACCGTCTCCTGCTCCGCCCCCCAGGCCGCCTGGATGGCGTGCCAGGCCGCGGCGCGCCGAGACCGCTGCGGGTGGGCCAGCAGGTTGTCCGCCTGGGCCAGCCCCATGGGCTGCCCCTCCACCACCGGCCTGAGCCTTCCTACCAGGCCACCGTAGAGATCCCCCCACCCCTGCAGGCCATCCACGCTCAGCCCCGCGATCAACTGCTCGCTCTCGAGCGACAACCACTGATCCCGCTGGCGCCGGTCGTGGCGAATGGCGTAGGCGAGCTCGAACAGCTCGGGATCCTGCAACAGGGAACGCACCTGCTCCTCGGGGGCACGCACCCAGAACAGGGCCACCGGTTTGCAGAGCTGGGCCAGGCTTGCCTGCAACTGCTGGCCGCGGGAGAGCAGCAGCCGGGCCGCCTCGTCGCGCCCGTCCCGGCTGAGCCGGTTGTAGCCGTAGGTCTGCCAGTTCCACTCCAGCTGGCGTACCTCGCGCCAGCAGGCCCGGATGGCCCGCAGCAGATGGCGCAAGGCATTGATGTCGTTGGTCTTGGGCAGTTCATCCAGCAGGGGTTGCAGGCGCTTCATGGCCTCGCGGGCACGCTGAAAATCGGCGTCGATCGCCGGGCAGTCGGGGGCGGCATAGATGTGATCATCCTGCCAAACGGGTGGTTTCATGACGTTCCTTGTCTGTTTGCATCCATGTGGGTTGACCCCGCCTCTGTGAGCGGGTGTCAACCGGATAGTACGAAAGGAGGCCGGCCCTTGCCTAGCCCCCATCCGAGGCAACAGACGAGACAGTATCTGACGGGATGACCCGCTATCGCGGAAATGCCTACCGACAATCAGGTCACTGGCACTATTTGGCGGGCTTGAGCTTGCTCACCAGGGTCATGGCCAGCACCAGCACCAGCCCGGCCACCACGCCGGCCACGGCGTTGAGCAGGGTCGGCGTCACCAGTGCGAGGGCGGCGCCGACCGCAGGCAGGGTGGCCACGGCAGCGGCAGCCCCTTCAATCAGGTGGTGCACGAAAGGCCAACCATGCACCAGGATGCCGCCCCCCACCATGAACATGGCGATGGTGCCGACCAGCGCCAGCAGGTGCATCAGCCGTGGCGCCGTCACCAGCAGCCCCTGCCCCACCGCCCGGCGCAGGGCGCCACCATCGGGCTTTTGCAGCAGGTGCAGGCCGATGTCGTCGAGCTTGACGATGAGCCCCACCAGGCCGTAGACCCCCACTGTCATCAATACGGCAATGCCCGCCACCACCGACAGTTGCAGTGCCAGGCTGGCTCCCTGCACGGTGCCGAGGGCGATGACGATGATCTCGGCCGAGAGGATGAAATCGGTGCGAATGGCCCCCTTCACCTTCTGCTGCTCAAAGGCAACCAAATCATCGGGAATGAGTGCAGTGTGCGCCTCCCCCTCGCTCGCCTCATGGGGCAGAAACTTGTGGGCCAGCTTCTCGGCCCCCTCGAAACAGAGGTAGGCGCCCCCCAGCATCAGGAGCGGGGTGATGAGCCAGGGCACCAGGGCGCTGATGGCGATGGCAGCAGGCACCAGAATAAGCTTGTTGCGAAACGACCCCTTGGCCACCGCCCACACCACCGGCAGCTCCCGCTCGGCGCGCACCCCGGAGACCTGCTCGGCGTTGAGGGCCAGATCGTCCCCCAGCACCCCGGCGGTCTTCTTCGCCGCCACCTTGGTCATCAACGCCACATCGTCGAGTACGCTGGCAATATCGTCAATCAGGGCCAACAAACTGGTTCCGGCCATATCAGAGAATCCTTATGTCAGTAGAAGAGAGCTTCCCGCAGCACACCACGCCCTTGTTGGCCACGACGTTGGTCATCAGCGCCACGTCGTCGAGTACGCTGGCAATATCGTCAATCAGGGCCAACAAACTGGTTCCGGCCATATCAGAAAATCCTCATCAGGGTAGTCAGGGTCCCACGGTTCACCGGCAGCAACTGCCGATGTCGAGAGCGATGCCGGCCGAAGGGGGATCCCTATTGCGGGAAAAGATGGCACAGTGTAACCAGAAGCCGCCCGTTCGGCAGCAACCACATCAGGGTCATTTGGCCTTGATTCATCCGGTGCCCGCAGGCCCAAGGAGTGTTCCATGCAACCCTGGCAACCGCTGCTCACATTCTGGTTTGGCGAAGAGAGTGACGACGTCACCCGCGCCAAACGCCAAGCGCCCCTCTGGTGGGGCAAAAACAGCGCCACCGACGCCCTGCTCGCCAGCCGCTTCGGTGACCAGGCCGCAGCAGCAGCCGCTGGCGAGCTTGCCCACTGGGCCGAATCGGCCGAGGGCCGGCTGGCCCTGATCCTGCTGCTGGACCAGCTGCCGCGCAACATCCATCGGGGCACCCCGGCCGCCTTTGCCCAGGATGCCAAGGCGCGGGATCTCTGCCTCAAGGGGCTCTCGCTGGGAGCGGATCTGGCGCTGCCACCGCTGGAACGGGTCTTTTTCTACCTGCCGCTGGAGCACGCCGAATCCCGCGAGCAGCAGGCCAGAAGCGTGACCCTGTTCGAGGGACTGGCGGCCGAACAGGCTGACGGCCCGGCGCGGGAGACCTTCGCCGGCTTTGCCGACTTTGCCCGCCGCCATCAGGTGATCGTCGAGCGTTTTGGCCGCTTCCCCCACCGCAACGCCATCCTGGGCCGCGCGAGCACAGAGGAAGAGGCAGCCTTCCTGCTGCAACCGGGGTCAGGTTTCTAACCCATAAAAAAATCCCCGCCATGTGGCGGGGAGCTGGCACCCATCGTGATCACTGGATGCGATAACGAGAGATCTGCTGGTGAATATTCTCGGTGGTCACATTCAACTCTTCCGCCGCAGCCGATGTCTCTTCCGCCGTGCTGCTGGTCTGCTGGACCACCTGGGCAATCTGCTCCACCTGATGGGCAATGGACTCCGCCGCCGAGCTCTGTTCGCGAATCGCGATGGTGATCTCACCGACCTGATCCATGACGCGATGGGAAGCATGACGGATCTGAGTAATGATCTCCCCGCTTTCAGTGGCCATGGCCACCCCCTGCGCAACCTTTTCTTCCACCTGAACCATCTTGGTCACCGTGAGCTGGGAGCCCTGTTGAATCGCCTCCACCGTCTCCGAGATCTCCCTGGTTGATTGGGCCGTCCGCTCCGCCAGTTTGCGTACCTCATCAGCCACCACGGCAAAACCTCGACCCTGTTCACCCGCTCGCGCGGCTTCAATGGCCGCATTCAACGCCAGCAAGTTGGTCTGCCCCGCCACATCGCTGATCACGTTCACCACGCCACCGATCCGGGAAATGCCATCACCCAATGCCGACACTTCACTGGAAGCCTGACGAATGGCCTCTGCGATCTCGTTGATGGCTTTCACCGTTCTGTCTATCGTGGTCCCCCCATCGCTGGCGAGCTTGCCGGATTCATTGGTGATGCGGCTGGCCTCCTGGGTTCGCTGGGAAATATCCGTGATGCTCACCGTCATCTCTTCCACCCCGGCGGCAATGAGACTGGTGGCATCGTTGGCCTGGCTCGCCGACGAGGCAAGGTGATGAGCCGCCTGGGAGAGCGACTCGGCCGTGCTTTTTATCTGCAGGCTGCCCACTGAAAACTCGGTAAAGGTTTGCTGCAAGGTGTCCAGCAGACGGTTGACGGCCGAGAGGGTCAGGCCAATCTCATCTTGCTGGGCCACCTTGGCCCGCAAGGTAAAGTTCAAATTGTGCTGAATATCGGAGAGCGTCGCCATTGCCAGTCGCAGTGGATTGGCGACCTGTCTGAACAACCAGATAAACAGCACCAGGGTCAATATTCCGGTACCGCAAGAAATAAACAGCATGGTCTGGAGGCTATTGTCGTAGTTCTTTTCACCCTGCAGTTTGACTGCCGCCCCCAAATCAATGTTGAATTTCACATGTTTATCTATGGCCTTGGAAAACTTCTCGAACAGTGGCATGACATTGCTGGCGATAAAGTCTCTGGCCTCGGTGTTTTTATTATCGCGAGACAATATCAGGACCTTTTCTATCTCCTGATAATATTGCTCGATGATGCGCTGATCATCCGTCGTCAGTTGCCGATCCTCTTCATTGGAGAGCATCTCTGCTTGGTATTTTTGCAACAGAGAGCGGATTTCAGTACGCAGATCTGCAATGCCCGTCTCAATCTGATTCATCTTGCTGTTGTCGGTATTGAGCACATGGGTCTGGATCAAGGCATGCAATGCGTAAAAATCGGCTTGTACCTGTTTGATGAGGGAGATGCTGGGCACCGTATTGTCGGTGACATAACCGAGATCAGTGTCGGCAGCAGAGAGTCGATTGATGCTGAACCAGCTGAGAAAGGTCAGGGCCAGCATAACCAGCAGGGCAATGAGTTGAAGCCGGCGAGCAATGTTCATAAAGGCATACTCCGTTAATAAACTCCATTGCAGTGTAGACGATGGGCAACCTCCGGATGGCCCGTAAAATGTGCGCTTCCTTGCACATCTGTCACTGCTGTCAGCCCTCGCGTTTCACCCGCTGCCGATGGTCAGATCCAGGTCCGAAAATAACCTCGCTGGCTGAATGTGAATGCGAAAAAGACCCGGCTACGAGGATACGGCTGTGCCGGCCAGCCAATAAAAAAGAAGGAAGACATGTCGTCTTCCTTCTCGCTATTTATCTTCGCTCGGGATGACCCGGCAGGCCCACAGTTTGGTGGCCGTCGATAAAGGTCACGCCGCCTCCGCCAGCTCCTCTTCTTTTTTCTGGTAAGCCTGCGGCGTGAGCCCCAGCAACTCCTGCACGGTGGAGGCCACCGTAATGGAGGAGATGGTGCCCACCAGGATGCCGGCGAACAGGGTGAAGGAGAAACCGTAGAGGGCATCGCCGCCGAACAGCAGCAGGGCCCCCACCGTGAACAGGGTGGTGCCCGAGGTGATCATGGTGCGGCTGAAGGTAGCCTTGATGGCCACGTCCGAGCAGTCGTGGATCCCCATCTGGGTGCGCGAGCTGAGCAGGTCCCGCAAGCGGTCGGAGATGACGATGCTGTCGTTGAGGGAGTAGCCGATCACCGCCATCAGGCCGGCGATGACGTTGAGATCGAACTCGATGTTGAACAGCGCCAGCAGCCCCAGCGCCACCAGGCCGTCGTGCAGCACCGACACCAGGATGCCGATGGCTTGGCGCCACTCGAAGCGCACCGCCAGGTAGGCGGAGATGGCAAGCGAGGCCACCAGCACCGCCAGCATCCCCTGCTGGAACAGCTCGGCGCCCACCTGGGGGCCGACGATGGTGGTGCGCAGCAGCTCCACCGGCAGGTTGAGCTGCTGACCCAGCATCACCGCCAGCTCCTCGGCCGGCCAGGGCAGCTCGTGGGGCGGCAGCTTTATCAGCCACTCGCCGGGCACACCGGCGCCATGCAGCTCGACTACGCCCGCCAGGGGGGCCGTCAACAGGGCGTTGAGCTCATGGGCCTCCTTCAGGGTCTGGATGCGAAACTCCAGCAGGATGCCACCGGTGAAGTCGAGACCGAGGGAGAGGCCGTTGATGGCAAGCACCGCTATGCTCGCCACGGTCAGCAGCACGGAGGCCCACAGGCCGATGTAACGCCAGCGGGTCAACCCCATGGCAATGATCATTCTCAGCATTCTTCTTCCCTCGACAGCAGATGGCTCTGGCTTCCCGCAGGGAAGCGCGTGACGCGGGCGCGGAGCAGGCTCGAACGCGCGGCGCGATGACACAGGTGGTGATCCGTCATGGTCACACCCTCAGCAGCTTGGCGCTGCTCTTGCCCCACAGGGGGTTGATGATGGCGCGCGTGCCCCAGATGCCGGTCACCATGCTGGAGATGAGACCCAGGATCAGGGTGATGGAGAAGCCCTGCAGCGGCCCGGAGCCAATGGCATAGAGCACCACGGCGCAGATCAGGGTAGTGATGTTGGCATCGAAAATGGTGCGAAACGCGGAGCGATAACCAAAATCGATGGCGTTGGCCAGCGAGCCCCCTTCCCGCAACCGGTCCTTAATCCGCTCAAAAATGAGCACATGAGTATCCACCGCCATGCCGACGGTGAGCACCAGGCCGGCGATCCCCGGCAGGGTCAGCACGGCCCCCGGCAGCACTGCCAGCATCCCAACCTGCATCAAGAGGTTGGCGATGAGCGCGGTGATGGCGACCCAGCCGAACTTGCGATACCAGGCCATCATGAACAGCATCATGCCCGCCATGCCGAACGCCAGCGCGGTGAAGCCCGCCTCGATGTTCTGCAGACCCAGGGTCGGGCCTATGCTGCGCTCTTCCAGGATCTTGAGGGGCGCGGTGAGGGCGCCGGCCCGCAGCAGCATGGCCAGCTCCTGAGCTTCCGGTACGCTGCCAATCCCGGTGATGCGGAACTGGTTGCCAAGGGCGGTCTGGATGGTGGCGACGTTGATCACCTCGCTCTGGGCCCGCAGCTTGCCCTGGGCGTTGGTCTTGTACTCGGTGAAGACGGTGGCCATCGGCTTGCCCACGTGCTGGCGGCTGAACTGGTTCATCTTGCTGCCACCCAGGCCGTCGAGCACGATGTTGACCTGGGGTTGCCCCATCTCGCCCATGTTGGCGCGGGCATCGACGATGTGCTCACCGGTCAGCACCGGCTTGCGAGCCAAGCCAATCGCCTGGCCGCTGCGATCCGCCATGAAGAAGCGGCTGTCGGCCTGGGCTTCGTAGAAGGCCAGCGAGGCGGTGGCCCCGATCACCTCTTTCGCCTGCTTGGGATTGTGCACCCCCGGCAGTTCGATGCGGATGCCGTCCTGCCCCTGGCGCTGGACCGAGGCCTCGACGATGCCAAGCTCGTTGATCCGCTTTTTCAGGATCGACAGGTTCTGGGTCACCGCGTTGTTGGCCAGCAGGGTACGCTCGGCCTCGCTCATCACCAGCCGCAGCTCGTTGCCGCTGCGCTTGAGGGTCCACTGATCCTGGCGGGTGCCGGCGGAATCCTTGATGATGGTGAGCCAGGGCGCCTGATCGGCCACCTCAGGCAGAGTTACCCTCACCTCCCCTTCGCTCACCCTGGCCACGTTGGCGCCGCGCAGGCGCGCCTCGCGAAACTGGGTGCGCAGCATGTCCACCAGGTTCTTGGTCTGGTTGTCGATAACGAAGCTCAGATCGACCCCGATCAGCAGCTGGGAGCCACCGCGCAAGTCCAGCCCGAGCTTGATGGGGGCGGCGCCGAGCTGGCTGATCCAGCCCGGGGCGTTGGAGTAGAACTCCAGGGTCAGCGCCGAGCTGTCATAGCCCTGCTGCTCCAGCAGCTGCTTGGCGCGCTGCTGCTCGGCCTGGCTGGCAAACACCAGCTCGACCCGCTCGCCCTGCTGCACCTGCTTCTGCGGCTCGATGCGGTTGTCGGCCAGCAGGGTACGCTGCGCCTCGGTCAGGCTGGTCTGGCCGTGCAGACCGAGGGAGGGCTGCTCGCCGAAGAAGGTGGGCAGGGAGTAAAAGGTAAAAGTGAGCAGCATGAGCAGCAGCAGGGCGTACTGCCATCTGTTCATGCGGTTCAAGGTGATACGACTCTTTTTTCTCATGAAATCAGCCTCTGTCAGGAGAAGGCGGCGCACTCGCCACGCTGGCGGCACGCAAAAAAACAGGAATGAGACAGTGGCCCGTTCACGCGCGGTGATCAGGCATCAGGCGGCGATGAGGTGGTACGAAAGGACCTGACCCCATCGGGATCAGGCGAGGTAACTCTGACAGAAACGGTATTGCAGGTGCTGGCGTTGCAACCGGTGCCGATGGATGGTGGCAAACCGATCGCGGAAACTGTGTTTGCGATAGAAAAGAGCGGCATAGAACAGCAGGCCGCACAGCAGCAGCAGGATAGCCTGCTGGGACCAGCTGGTAACAAGCTCGTACACCACGCTGCCGGGCTGATGATCGCTGCGCAGGGAGTGTTCGAGCCGCAGCAGGTAATTCTGGTGGGAGCTGACAAACTTGACGATGCCGTCGTCGCTGTCGCTGGCACTGTGGATCACCTGGTCGCCATCGGACGGCGCCGCGGCGTCATCCATCAACTGACCATGCTGGGCGTGATACTGGGATACGGGCAGGGAAAACCCCTCCACCGGGAGGGTGGAGAACAACAGAGCGAGGGTGATGAGCAGGCTCATCAGCGCCAGTTTCACTTTGTCGGTCAGGTTCAAAAAGTTAATTCCCGCATAATAGAAAGGGCAAACTACCACAGGGGGCCCGTTGGAACAAGGATGAAGGGGGTCGCCAACCCCCTTCCCCACAGGCTGGCCGCAACCATTACCCCTCAGACATCTGCCTGAAATCGCGGGCATATCCCTTGAGCAGGCTGTAGAGATGGGCCCGCTGGGAGATGTCCAGCGACTGGCTGAGATCGCTCAGCCAGTTGACGGTGCGCTGGCGCGACTGATCGGTGTAACCGGTGAAGCGGCCATCCATCAGGCCGTCCCCCTGTTGCAGCAGGGCGGTGAGCTGGGCGCCGAAGTCCTGGCTCTGGCGCTGCTTCATCAGCCGATCCAGCTCTTTGGTCCAGGCGGTCTGAAACTCAAGCCAGGGGGCCTGCAGTTCGTACTGCCACTGGGCCCACTGGGCCACCAGCGGGGCCTGGGCCGGCTTAACCTCGCCAATCCAGAACACCAGCCGCTCGTTCATCTTGTCGCGAAACTCCTTGAGCATCTCCTCCCTGGGCTTGTCGGCAAACTCCTTTTCCCGCTCTGCCTGACGGGTCAGCCTGTCCTTCATGAACATGGCCACCTGCGCCTCGGTCAGGGTGCGCGCCAGCCGCACCGCCCGCGGCACCGTGTCTTCCAGAGTGCGAGTCAGGCTCTGCTGGGCCGCATCCAGATGGCGGGAGACCTGGGCCGGGGTCATGGGGCTCGCCACCGCCTTGGCCAGCGCATCGAGATCCTTGGCGTAGCGCGGCACCTCATGCTGGCGGTGCCAGGCCATCAGCCCCTTCACTTCGTTGTCCAGCAGCCGCTTCTGGCTGCGATCCAGCGAGAAGTAGTCGTCCAGCTGCCAGACGATGGCCACGTCGAGCCAGTAATAGACGACCCGGGTGGAGCAGCCGGCCAGCAGCAGACAGAGCAGCAGCAGACTCCAGCTACTGGGCTTGCGCCAGGAAAAGGTGGTCACCATGCAGGGCTCCAATGTTGATGAAACAGGGTTGTCGATACGAATGATTCACAATGCCTGACCCTCTACTCCAGCCGCTGCCGGTTGAGATCGATCAGCGCCTGGTAGTCAGGCCCCGGCTGCTGTTCGGCCATCAGCAGCGCCCACAGCAGCCCTATGTAGTCGACCCAGGGCAAAAAGGCCCGGCTCTGAAAGCCGCGCGGGCCGACCGGCTGCCCTGCCCGCTCGCAGTAGGCCTGCTCCAGCGCCTCGCGCTGGGCCTCCTGCCAGTTGTGGGTGCGCTGGATGCTGGCCACCTCGAAACCGGGATGCCCGGCGGCGCCATACTCCCAGTCGATGACCCAGGGCCGGCTCCCCAACAAATTAGCCGGATTGAGATCATGATGGCAAGGGAGCCAGCAATCGGCGGGCTCGCGGCTGGCCAGCAGCCCCCGCTCCAGCGCCGGCAGCCAGGTCGGCACTCGGGCCAGCCGGCCACGATAGCCGGCACTGTGGGCCCGCACCGCCATCACCACGGTCGGCACCGGCAACCGGTGCAGCCTCGTCAGCACCCCGGCCAGCAGCACTGGCTGCAACGCAGCCGGGGGCGGCGCCGCCAGCCAGTTCGGCTCGTCGCACCAGTCCAGCAGCATCAGGCCAGTGGCGGGATCGCTGTGATGGCAGGGCAAAGCCAGCCCCTGCCCCACAGCCCCCTGATAGAGCTGCCATTCGGTGGCCCGGTCGATGCCAAGGCGCACCGGATCGGGGTGGCCCTGGCGCAAAAAGTGACTGCGCCCCGAGGGGAGGCGCAGTCGATAGTTGCAGTTGGTCAGGCCGCTGGCCAATGGCTCCAGCTGGCCCGCGCGCCAGGGTGGCGGCAGGCGGGCCAGCAGGGCGCGCTCGGCGGCCGCCAGAGAGGCCTCGCTCGACTTACCAGCCAAAGGTGGACTTCTTGGCCTGCTTGCGGATCTCTTTCTGATCGGCCCACAGCAGTTCGCCGTTTTGCAGATCCATCAGGTTCATGGTCATCTGGTAGTAGACATCCTTCACCTTGCCGTTGTCCTTGACGATGCTGGCGAGGTTGCCATAGACCATGTAGCGAGCGCCGGTCTGCTTGCCCAGGCGCACCATGGAGGCAGGATCCACCATGCCGCTGCTCTGCTGGTATTCAAGCTGCTGCTTGACCGCCGCCACCTTGCTCATGTCGACGAAGCGGAACTTGCCGGCGCGCAGCAGCTTGGTGCGGATGGTGTCGGTGATGGCCTCGGTGTCGATGTGCTCGGAGGTCTTGTTGCGGATGGAGTCCATGAACATCACCGGACGGCCGCCGGCGGTGATCTCGCTGGTGGCCGGCGACGCCAGCATGGAATCCGCCATCTTGTCGGCGATGGCCTGCAGATCGCTTGAACCGTAATCGACGGTCACCGTCTCGGTTTCGGTCGGATCGCCATAGCTGACGGTGGTGCTGGAGCAGCCGCCCAACAGCAGGGCGCCGGTCAATATCAGCAGGGCATGATTCATTTTCATCAGTAGGATTCCTCAATCACTTCGCGTACGTAAATCCGGTAGCCCCGGGCGGCCGGGCTCGGCGCCAGGGCAGACAGGGTGCGGGTCTGATAGCCGTGCAGCTTGAGCGGCGTCCAGCCGCGGCCATCGCTGGCCACCTCCTGCCCCGCCTCATCATACCAATAGAACAGGTATTGCAGCTTGTTGTCACCGCGCTGGGTGCTGGCCGCCGCCACATTGACCTGCAGCAGGCCGTTCTGTTCGCGCCGGCTGAGCTCGGTCAGGGTGACATTGACGTTTTGATGCTGCTCCGCCACTGGTGCGGCGCCCGCCGCCCCATAGAGCGCCACGCCGGAGGTATTGGTGGCGCAGCCTGCCAGCAGCAGAACCAGGCCCAGAGCCAACCCGTGTGCTTTCATCTTGCTCTCCTTGCCGGCGACCCCGAGGGGCCCGACCGGTCACTCATGTGTATTGCCATCGTTCGCCGTCACAGCGGCATCACCCGGGTCGTCAGCCCGGCACCGAGGTGCTGCACCCACACCAGGGTGGTGCGTCCCTTGTGGATGGTGAGCGGCAATTGCCGCTGCGCTGCCCCCGCACCCAGGGTAAGGTTCACGTCACCCGCCGGCAGCATCCCCTGCCAGCTCGATGCCTGCGCCGGCAGCGTCAGCCAGCTGCGGGTGTCAGCCCGCTCCGAGAGGGTATTGAAGATGCCGACCAGAATGTTGCCCACATCGCCCCCCTCCTTGGCGGCGGTGCGCCGCACCTGCTCCTTGGCCACCAGCCGCAGCGCCTGGCGGGTCAGCATGCCGGGCAGCCGCTCCTGCAGATCTTTGGCCGCCAGCGCCTCCAGCCTGACCAGCTCGCTGGTCTGCTCGACCCGCTTGCCCACCGACACCGTGAGCGGCCCGGTGTCGCTGGCCCGATTATCGTAATAGGGGATGGCGACGGTAAAGGTGCGAAAATCACCGCCGGAGGTGGCGATGGGCAGCGGCAGGAACAGCTCGCGCCGTGCCGGGATCAGCCCATCTTCAAACAGTACCACCAGCTGGCCCTGATCCTTGGCCAAGGGCGGTGCCTTGCGGCCCACCTTTTTCTCGGTTTCGCGGATCTCGTCCGCGGCACCACGAAGCACAGCCAGGCGCAGCAAGGCATCCTGCAGGCTCCGGTTGTCCGGTGCTATCTGGTAGCCACGCTGATAGTCGACCCAGGCATCGTTGAGATCGCCGGCCGCCTCATAGAGCACGCCGGAGAAATAGAAGGTATAGGCGTTCTGGAAACCGTTCTTGACCCGCCCGATCAGCCGGTCGAGCTCGGGGGCGCCGCGCGACATCAGCTGGCGCATCTCCCCTTCAGTTGCGGTATCCGCCTCGGCCTCTTCGCTCTTTTGCTTTGCCTTGTGCACCTCGTCGGCCCGCCGTTTGAGGGCCTGCTCCTGCACCTGGTTGGCGCGACGCACCTCCACCAGGGCGCCCTCGGCATCCCCGCGCTGCAGGTAGTTGAGAGCCAGATAGTGGTGCAGCATGGTGCGCTCGTAATCGGGCGCCCGGTAGGCCATGGTCTGGTCGTTGGTGAGCAGGCTGCCCGCCTGGGCCAGCCCCTGGCTGACCCGGTACTCGGCCTGATTGTCTTCCCACGCCAGCCGGCTGTCGGCGGCGGCAAAGGCCTGCTTGCTGGCGGCGTCCTGACTCGCCAGCCAGGCGATACGTCCCTGCTCCAGTCGGTCCAGCACATAGGTATCGTCCCCCGGCGTGGAGTCACGCACCTCGGGCAACGCCTCGGCGGCATGACCCAGCAACAGCTGGTTGCGCAGCGGCACCATCTGATCGGAATAGGAGACGAACATGTCTTGCCAGTGGGAGGCGCAGCCCCCCAGCAGGGAACCGACCAGCAGCAGACCGGCCAGTGGCAGGCGCGGCATCACAGGCTGAGCAGGGGTCCCAGCGGCTGGCCGCCGACCAGATGCAGGTGGATGTGGTAGACCTCCTGCCCGCCGTGGCGGTTGCAGTTCATGATGAGGCGGTAGCCATCCTCGGCAATGCCCGCCTCGCTCGCCAGCTTGCGGGCCACGGTGAACATCCGGCCCAGCGCCAGCTCGTGATCCGGCTCCACGTCGTTGACGGTGGGGATCAGCACGTTGGGGATGATCAGGATATGGGTCTTGGCCTTGGGCTGGATGTCGCGAAAGGCGGTCACCAGGTCGTCTTGATAAAGGATGTCGGCGGGGATCTCTTTGCGGATGATTTTGCTGAAAATGGTTTCTTGCGCCATGGATAACTCCTTTATATGAAAAAGAAAATTCAATGCCTGTCTCAAGCGGTTCCAACGCCCGTCATCAAGGCCCGGCAAGTGTGACACAAGCCGACATTTGACACAGCCGTTGTCCCATTCTCTTCAGTTATTGTTAAAAATACCGATAGCCGGAAGACGTCTGCCGACGTTGCTCGCCCACAGTGGTAGCAGGGTATCAAATGGACGGGGTATTCAGGCAAGGGACTTTTGCATATACAGCGGGACAATAATGAAACAAACAATGTCAGACCTCTCCATCTTGCAGAGGGTCTATCTTGGCTTTGCCATCCTGGTGGCCGTGATGGCGGCCACCTCGGTACTCACCTTCCGCAGCCAGAGCGAGCTCAATCAGGCGCTGGATCAGGTCACCCGGCAGACCATGCCGCTGGTGATCGCCAGCAGCCAGACCCAGATCAGCCTGCTCAGCGCCAACAAGTGGCTCACCGACGTGCTGACCGAGCAGGATCTCAAGCAGATCCCGGCCGAAGTGGCCGAGCTGCAGCAGGCCAAGGCGCAGGTCGACCAGACTCTCGCCACCCTTGCCCAACAGGCGGCGGAACACCCGGAGCTGCAGGGGGAGCTCGGCGCGCTCAACCAGCTGGTCAAGGACTACCTGCAGCTGACCGAGACCCTGCCCACCGAACACCAGGCCCTGCTCAGCCGGCTCTACAAGGTGAACCAGGCCAAGGGCCAGTTCCAGGTCAGCCTGCCCCAGTTCAAGAAGAACCTCGGCGACATGATGATCACCATCGACGACAGCTTCATCAAGATGCTCTCCGAGACCCTGACCACCAAGCTCTCCGCCATTGAACTCTCCACCATGGATGCCCTCAACCAGAGCATCCCCGCCCCCATCGAGGCGGCGCTCAAGCGCAACAAGATGCAGATCGAGGGCTTCAACAGCACCATCAAGGATCTGCAGGGGGAGCTCAAGGAGTTCGACAACAACATGGGCCACTACGTGCACGGCTTCGTGCGCGACACCACCGCCAGCGACGGCGTGCTGGCCCAGTACCTGGCGCTGATGCAGCAGCAGGAGCGGATGCGCGAGCAGAGCAAGCAGGCCGGCAAGCTCATCGTCAACATCCAGAGCAAGCTCGAGCAGATCACCGCCCAGAGCCAGCAGCTGATGAACAACAGCATCCGCGCCTCCGGCAAGGTGCAGACCCAGAGCACCCTCACCCAGGGGGTGGCGCTGGTCATCGCCATCACCATCGCCATCCTGGTGGCCTACACCCTCGGCAAGGCCATTCGCCGTCCGCTCAAGGAGCTGCTGCGGGTGCTGACCGAGGTGACCCAGGGCGACATGACCCAGCGCATCGGTTTTCGCAGCAACAACGAATTCGGCCGACTCGGCAGCCAGGTCAACCTGCTGATCGAGCAGATGGGCGAGGTGCTGAGCCAGCTATCCCAGGCCTCCAACCAGCTCAACAACGCCGCCCATGACAACCGCCACACCACCGAGTCGGTGCGGGCGGATCTGGAGAAACAGCGCCAGGAGACCGCCTCGGTCGCCGCCGCCATGACCCAGATGGAGGCCTCGGTGCGCGAGGTGGCCCAGGCCGCCAACCAGACCCTGGAGCGGGTGATGGACGTGGAGAAAGCCTCCGAGACCGGCCGCAAGGTGATGGCCGGCAACATCACCACCACCCACCAGCTGGCGGGCAAGCTGCAGCAGACCGGCAAGGTGATTGGCGACGTGAGCGCCATGAGCGGCCAGATCGGCAACATCCTCGACGTCATTCGCGGTATCGCCGAGCAGACCAACCTGCTGGCCCTCAATGCCGCCATCGAAGCGGCGCGGGCCGGCGAGCAGGGGCGTGGCTTTGCGGTGGTGGCCGACGAGGTGCGCAGCCTGGCCGGGCGCACCGCCCAGTCCACCAGCGAGATCCAGACCATGATCGAGAACCTGCAGCAGGGGGTCGCCAAGGCGGTGACCGTGATGCAGGAGTGCTCCCGCGAGATGGACAGCTGCATGGATCAGAGCTCCCACGCCAACAACGCCATGGAGGAGGTGCAGGGCATAGTGGTGCTCATCAGCGACATGTCGAGCCAGATAGCCTCTGCCGCCGAGCAGCAGCAGGCCACCAGCGCCGACATCGCCACCAACCTCAACCGCATCTCCGATATCTCGGATCTCAACTACCAGGGGATCGAGCGGGTGGCCGAGACCAGCCAGCAGCTCGATTCGCTGGCCGAGCAGCAGGAGAGCCTGGTCAAGCGCTTCCGGCTCAGCGCCTGACGCCAACCCCAGCAACGACAAGGCCCCGCAGATGCGGGGCCTTGTTTTTTACTGGCAAGCGGTGGGGGATCAGGCGTAGGCGATGGCGCCCTTGCCCACCCCTTCATAAGCCACGATCTTGACGAACTTGTCGCCCACGCTCTTCTTCACCTCGCGGGCGATGTAGTGGGCCAGCAGCTCTATGGTGGTGTCGGTGTCGATCATCTCCACCTCCGCCGCCGGCATGGCCAGCTGGAACAACCCTTGCGGCGCCACATACTTGAAGCCGACGTAGTGTTCGCCAGCCTCTTGCAGGATGGCCTTGGCCTGCTCGCTCAACGCGAGATCGCCGAGGGCCACCCGATCCTCGTCGGTCCCCAGGTAGATGTCGGCCCAGCGCTCGGCCCAGTTGAGCTCAAGCTCCTGGTCACGCTCGCCGTCCACGTGGATCTCGATGGGAGAGCGGTGGCCGTGGGCGATACGCTGGCAGTTGCCGTCGTGCTTCTTGAGGCCGTGGCTGTAGTGATAGAAGGCGCCGTCGATGGCCTCCTGGCGCAGGGTCAGCGACAGATCTTTGATGTTGCCAGGCAGCCGCTTGGCCAGCACCGCCAGCAGATAGCGGGTGACGGACTCCTTGTCCACCTGGGGCGCCGGAATGAAGGCAAAGCCCTGGCTCGGGCAGCGCAGGTGGATGGAGCGACCCGGGCGCAGCAGATCGACGGTGCTCTCGTCACCGTCCAGCTGGGCCACCTGCACCAGGGGGCACTCGGTCGGCACCAGCAGCTTGTGATCCACTTCGTCGTCGATGATCGACTTGATCAGCTTCTTGACCCGGCCGAAGTCCAGCAACATGCTCATCTCGTTGAGCTCGCCGCTCATTTCGATGTCCACCAGCCAGCTCTCCCCCACCATACCGCGGCGTTCGCACAGGTAGCTGGAGTCGATCACGGTCAAATCTTTTACAAATAACTTCATCAGTCAGGCCTTGCTACAGAGAAAGGGCGGTTTGCGCTATTATGACCCGCGATTATCGGCAAAGGAACTGGAACCCCCCATGAACAAATTGCTTATCAAGAATGCCACCCTGGTCAACGAAGGCCGCATCTATGCCTCCGACGTGCTGATCGAGGGGGAACGGATCGCCCGCATCGCCCCGGATATCCAGGCGCCCGATGCTGTGGTGATCGATGCCGCGGGCCGTCATCTCATCCCAGGAATGATCGATGATCAGGTCCATTTCCGGGAACCGGGGTTGACCCACAAGGGGACCATCGCCAGCGAATCCCGGGCCGCCGTGGCCGGTGGCACCACCAGCTTCATGGAAATGCCCAACGTCAATCCCCAGACCACCACCCTCGATGCCCTCGAAGCCAAATACCAGATAGCCGCCAACTCCTCCGCCGCCAACTACAGCTTCTACCTCGGCGCCACCAACGACAACCTGGAAGAGATCAAGAAGCTCGATCCGAAACAGTCCTGCGGCATCAAGATCTTCATGGGTGCCTCTACCGGCAACATGCTGGTGGACAACCAGGAGACCCTGGCCGCCATCTTCCGCGAGAGTCCGGTGATGATCGTCACCCACTGCGAGGACACCCCCACCATCAAGGTGCTGGAAGACGAAGCCCGCGCCAAGTGGGGCGAAGATGTGCCGATGCGCGAGCATGGCCGCATCCGCAGCGCCGATGCCTGCTACAAATCCTCCAGCCTGGCGGTCTCCCTGGCCAAGCAGTACGGCGCCAAGCTGCACGTGCTGCACCTGACCACGGCGAAAGAGCTGTCGCTCTTCACCGCCACCCCGGATCTGAAGGATCTCAAGGACAAGAACATCACCGCCGAGGTGTGCGTCCACCATCTCTTCTTCAACGAAGCGGACTACGACACCCTGGGCAGCCAGATCAAGTGCAACCCGGCGGTGAAGAGCGCCGCCGACCAGCACGCCCTGCTGGATGCGGTACGCAATGACGTGCTCGACATCATCGCCACCGACCACGCCCCCCACACCTGGGAAGAGAAGCAGAACAGCTACTTCAAGGCGCCGTCCGGCGTGCCGCTGGTGCAGCACTCCCTGCTGGCCCTGCTGGAGCTCTACCACAACGGGGTATTCTCGCTGGAGACCATCGTCAAGAAGACCTCCCACGCGGTGGCCGAGCGTTTCCAGGTGCAGGATCGCGGCTACATCCGCGAGGGTTACTTCGCCGACCTGGTGCTGCTGGATCTGGGCAAGCCCTACGTGGTCAACGACAGCAACCTGCTCTACCTGTGCGGCTGGTCGCCCTTCAACGGCTACCGTTTCCACAGCACGGTGGAGATGACCCTGGTCAACGGCCAGATCGCCTGGCAAAACGGTCAGGTCACCAACGAGGTGCTGGGCAAGCGGCTCACCTTCAACCGCTAATCCCTCTCAATCGGTGCCACCGTCACCATCACAGGCCGCCCACCCGGGCGGCCTGCTTGTTTTAAGGGGTTCTCAACCCCGCGATGGGCGGTTTTTGGGCAAGTGGCGGCACTTTAAGCGCCGATTGTTCGCAAAGCAGGCGAACGCACCGCCGCCGCGGTTTCCTTGTTGACAGGTCGGGTCCATCTCCATAAACTCAGCCCCCGTCAGCTCAGACTGACTTCGTCGGCGTGTAGCGCAGCCAGGTAGCGCACTGTCATGGGGTGTCAGGGGTCGGAGGTTCAAATCCTCTCACGCCGACCATCATTCCCCGAGAAAGGCCTTGTCAAACGACAAGGCCTTTTTTCTTTCAGGCGCGCCATCGTAGGAAGCGGCCCCCCGATTGTGCCCCCCATGGCTTTGTGCTGTAGTGAAGCCCTCTGCTGCCAACCGGTGATCGAGATGCCCTCTCCCCGTCCCTCTGTGCTCGTCCTGCTGCTGGCCTGCCTCTGCGCTGCCCTGCTGCTCGGCTGTGCCACCCCCTATCACAGCAAGCCCTCGTTCTGGAACGGCCAGACCGGCTTCTCCCAGACCCGGCTCGGGCCGGACAAGTGGCAGCTGGAGTTTGTCGGCAACGATCTGGTGAGCCGGGAAACCGCCCGCAAGTACGTGCTGAAACGGGCGGGCGAAGTGGCGCAAGCCGAAGGTTATCAGTGGCTTGAGGTCAACGAGTTGACCTTGCAGCGGGATGCGGTCAGGGTGACACCGAGTCGCCCCCTGTTCGGGTTTGATGACGACGAGCCAGATCCCTTTCTGGATCAGCGCACCGTGGAGCATCGCATCTCGGCGCTGCTGGTCTTCACCCTCGCCAAACGGGCAAGAAACGACCAAAGCCTGAAAGCCGATTATCTTGCCAACATCAAAATAAACAGCGATTAATATAGACAAATTGCAAGATCCATATCACATACACCTAATAGCAAGATAAAATTCTGCTACAAGGCGCTGGATTTACCCCCCCGGATTAGGCATGCTGCCAGCACACCGGCTGTCAGGAATCTACGGCTCGGATCACAAAAACGGACTGAAGTGGCACCCTTGCCGCTTGAAATGCTCTGCACTTATCAAAACTGGGACCCACCCCATGAAAATGAACAAACTGACGGTTGCCATCCTCATCGCAATGCTGGTTGGCATCCTCACCGGTCAGGGTTATCGGATGTTTGCCCCTGACCAGGCCGCCGGCTTTGCCAGCGACATCACCCTGCTGACCGACATCTTCCTGCGTCTCATCAAGATGATCATCGCCCCCCTGGTGTTCACCACCCTGGTGGTCGGCATCGCCAAGATGGGCGACACCCGCACCGTGGGCCGCATCGGCGTCAAGACCCTCGGCTGGTTCATGCTCGCCTCCCTGCTGTCACTGACCCTGGGACTGGTGATGGTTCACCTGATGCAGCCTGGGGTGGGGCTCTCCCTCTCCCTGCCCGATGACACCGCCAGCTCCGGCGTGGTCGCCAGCGCCATCTCCCTCAAGGACTTCGTCACCCACGCCATCCCGAAAAGCGTGGTCGAGGCGATGGCCACCAACGAGATCCTGCAGATCGTGGTGTTCTCCCTCTTCTTCGGGCTGGCCGCCGCCGCCCTGGGGGACGCCGCCAAGCCGGTGGTGATGCTGATGGCCAGCGGCGCCGAGATCATGCTCAAGGTGACCGGCTACGTGATGAACTTCGCGCCGTTCGCGGTGTTTGGCGCCATCGCCGCCATGGTCGCCAAGGAGGGGCTCGGTATCCTCGCCACCTACGGCACCTTCATGGCCCAGTTCTACCTGGCACTGGGTTGCCTCTGGCTGCTGCTGATCGCCATGGGCAGCCTGTTCATCCGCCGCCGCATGCTGACTCTGCTGGCCCTGATCCGCGAGCCCATCCTGCTGGCCTTCTCCACCGCCAGCTCCGAGGCCGCCTATCCCAAGACCCTGGATCGGCTGGAGAAGTTCGGTTGTGACAAGCGCATCGCCAGCTTCGTGCTGCCCATGGGCTACTCCTTCAACCTGGACGGCTCCATGATGTACTGCACCTTCGCGGTGATGTTCATCGCCCAGGCCTACGGCATCGAGCTCTCCATGGCCCAGCAGATCACTATGCTGCTGTTGCTGATGGTCACCTCCAAGGGGATGGCCGGCGTACCGCGCGCCTCTCTGGTGGTGATTGCCGCCACCCTCAACCAGTTCCAGATCCCGGAAGCGGGCATCCTGCTGCTGCTCGGCATCGATCACTTCCTCGACATGGGTCGCTCCGCCACCAACGTGCTGGGCAACGCCATCGCCGCCAGCGTGGTGGCCAAGAGCGAAGACAGCCTGGGGGAAACCGCACCGCTCGGCGAGGTGGATACCGCCAAGGCGTGATCCTCGCCCTCCCATCAAAACGGCCCGCATCTGCGGGCCGTTTTCTTATGCCTCATGGCAACAGCACAATCCCTAGCACCAGCGCCGCACCCTCCGGCAGTAATTCGCATAGGCCTCACCAAAGCGCCCCTGCAGCGCCCGCTCCTCCGGTACTATCTGCCAGCGGCTGAGCCAGCCCCACAGCAGCAGCGGACCGAGCCACACCAGCAGCCCACCCAGATAACAGGCCAGCGCCATGGTCCAGCAGAGCAGCCCCAGGTACATGGGATTGCGGCTGACACGAAAGATCCCCCCGGTGACCAGCGCACTGGCCTGCTCAGGGCGCAGCGGCGTGACCGTGGTGCCCTGGCGGCGAAAGCGCAGCACGCCTCCCAGCCCGAACAGGCTGCCGAGCATGGCCAGCAACAGGGCCGGTAGCGGCCAGCCACCGTTCACGTCACCCGCGCCCCATCCCAGCATGGCCGCCACGATCAGGCCAAACAGCAGCAACGGTGGTACCCGACACTCAAGACTCATCATCTATTGGCTCCCGGAAGGTGCCACGATCGGCACCTTGCGTTACACTCCCCGGCGGGAAAGCGCCGTGGAAAATTGACAAAGTTCATAACGATAACAATGCCTTGGCTACACTTTATCCCATCTGCATGAAAACGGTCAGCCGCTGACCGTCATGCGCCTCAACCCAAACAATAAAGAAAGGAACCACCCCATGCACAAGAAGACACTGCTGGCCACCCTGATCCTGGGCCTGCTGGCCGGTCAGGCCGTCGCAGCCCCCTATCTGCCGCTCGCCAGCGATCACCGCAACGGCGAAGTGCAGACCGCCAGCAATGCCTGGCTGGAAGTTGATCTCGGCGCCTTCGAGCACAACATCCAGACCCTCAAGGATCGCCTCGGCGACAAGGGGCCGAAGATCTGCGCCATCATGAAGGCGGACGCCTACGGCCACGGCATCGACCTGCTGGTCCCCTCGGTGGTCAAGGCGGGCATCCCCTGCATCGGCATCGCCAGCAATGAAGAGGCCCGTGTGGCCCGCGAGAAGGGCTTCACCGGCCGCCTGATGCGGGTGCGTGCCGCCACCCCGGCCGAAGTGGAACAGGCCCTGCCCTACAAGATGGAAGAGCTCATCGGCAGCCTGGTGAGTGCCCAGGGCATCGCCGACATCGCCCAGCGCCACCACACCAATATCCCGGTGCACATCGCGCTGAACTCCGCCGGCATGAGCCGCAACGGCATCGATCTGCGTCTGGCTGATTCCAAGGAAGACGCGCTGGCCATGCTAAAGCTCAAGGGGATCACCCCGGTCGGCATCATGACCCACTTCCCGGTGGAGGAGAAAGAGGACGTCAAGATGGGTCTGGCCCAGTTCAAGCTGGACTCCCAGTGGCTGCTGGAAGCGGGCAAGCTGGATCGCAGCAAGATCACCATCCACGCCGCCAACTCCTTCGCCACCCTGGAAGTGCCGGACGCCTACTTCGACATGGTGCGCCCGGGCGGCCTGCTCTACGGTGACTCCATCCCCTCCTACACCGAGTACAAGCGGGTAATGGCATTCAAGACCCAGGTTGCCTCCGTCAACCACTACCCGGCCGGCAACACCGTCGGTTATGACCGCACCTTCACCCTCAAGCGCGACTCCTGGCTCGCCAACCTGCCGCTGGGCTACTCCGACGGCTATCGCCGGGCGCTGAGCAACAAGGCCTATGTGCTGATCCAGGGCCAGAAGGTGCCGGTCGTCGGCAAGACCTCCATGAACACCATCATGGTGGACGTGACTGACCTCAAGGGGGTCAAACCCGGTGACGAGGTGGTGCTGTTTGGCCGCCAGGGTGAAGCCGAGGTGAAACAGGCGGATCTGGAGGAGTACAACGGCGCCCTCTTGGCGGACATGTACACCATCTGGGGCTACACCAACCCCAAGAAGATCAAGCGCTAAGTCACTCTTTGCCATAAAAAAAGGGCTCCCGCGGGAGCCCTTTTGCTTGTTTGCCAATTATGCCGTTTTCTTGCGGGTCACCCAGAGGCTCAGCCCCATGGAAGCCAGCAGGATCAGCGCTACTACGCTCAGTGCGATACCACTCAGGTGGATCTTGAACAGATCCCCCCAAATTATTCACAGCGCCTTCAAGCGGTCTTTTTACGAGTCACCCAGAGGCTTAGTCCCATGGAGGCCAGCAGGATCAGTGCAACCACGCCCAATGCAATGCCGGTGGGGATCTTGAAGATATCCAGCAGCAGCATCTTGACCCCGATAAACATCAGGATCAGCGCCAGGCCGTATTTCAGCAGAGCGAAGCGCTCGGCCACGCCAGCCAGCAGGAAGTACATGGCACGCAGACCCATGATGGCGAAGATGTTGGAGGTCAGCACGATGAAGGGATCCGTGGTCACCGCGAAGATGGCCGGGATGCTGTCCACCGCGAAGATGAGATCGCTCACCTCCACCAGCACCAAAATAAGCAGCAGCGGCGTGGCGTAACGCACGCCATCGCGCCAGACGAAGAAGTTCTCCCCCTCCAGGGTCTCGGTCACCTTGAAGCGGCGACGCATCCAGCCCAGCAGCGGGTTGTTGGCGAGATCCGGCTCCTTGTCGGCCGCCCACAGCATCTTGACCCCGGTCAGCAGCAGGAAGGCGCCAAACAGGTAGAGGATCCAGTGGAACTGCTCGATGAGCCAGCTGCCGGCGAACACCATGCCGGCCCGCATCACGATGGCACCCAGCACCCCGTACAGCAGCACCCGGCGCTGCAGCTCGGCCGGAATGGCAAAGTAGCCGAACAGCATCAGCCAGACGAAGACATTGTCCACCGCCAGCGCCTTCTCGATGAGGTAGCCGGTGAGAAACTCCAGCCCCTTCTGGTTGGCAATCTCGCGCCCGGCACTGTGATCCAGCCAGAACCAGATGGCCAGGTTGAACAAGAGCGCCACGCTGATCCAGATGAGGGACCAGATCCCTGCCTCTTTCAGCGACACCTTGTGCGCCTTGCCACCGCCGACAAAGCGGATATCAATCCATAACAGGACCAGCACTATGCTGAAGAAACCGGCCCACATCCACCATTCACCCATTTTTCACTTCTCCCAAAAACGACAAAACCCACGGCCGGGAGGCAGTGGGTTCGCGTCTGGAGCAGATACACCTTGCCTCTCGGCAAGGTCTCACTTACAGCCGACTTGCGTCAACTGCCCGGCTGCCGGGTGCACTGCAGGATATGGGTGCACCGTAATGACGACAAACCGGCGAGAAGTTACTCCCCTTGTTGCGCGGATAGTAACAGCGGAAAAAGATAACGCCAAGAGGCATCTTCATGCCGGCTGCAAAAAAACAGGGCGCCACCCGGGTGCCCTGTTCTGCCTGCTCATCCTCAGAGCGGATCCGCCTTGAGGCAGGAGACCGCATGGTCGAAGTTGCCCTCGAGTTGCGGCCGGGTCTTGGCACACTCAGGGCCGGCCACCGGGCAGCGGGTGCGGAACACGCAGCCTGACGGCGGGTTCATCGGCGATGGCAGCTCCCCTTCCAGGATCTGGATGGTCTTGCTGCGCTCCAGATCCGGATCCGGAATGGGCACCGCCGACATCAGCGCCTTGGTATAGGGGTGCAAGGGGTTGGCGAAGATCTCCTTGCCGGTCCCCAGCTCCACCGCATTGCCCAGATACATCACCAGCACCCGATCCGAGATGTGCTTGACCACCGACAGGTCGTGGGCGATGAAGATGAGCGACAGCCCCATCTCCTTCTGGATGGACTTGAGCAGGTTCACTACCTGGGCCTGGATCGACACATCCAGCGCCGACACTGGCTCGTCACAGATGATCATCTTGGGCTCGAGGATCAGCGCCCGGGCGATGCCGATGCGCTGGCACTGACCGCCGGAGAACTCGTGGGGGTAGCGGTTGACCAGGTTGGGCAAGAGCCCCACCTTGCTCATCATGGCGCGCACCTTCTCCTTCACCTCCTCTTTCGGCAGGGCCGGGTAGAAGGTGATGAGGGGCTCGGCGATGATGTCGCCTATGGTCATGCGCGGGTTGAGGGAGGCCAGCGGATCCTGGAAAATCATCTGGATCTCCTTGCGTTTTTCGCGCAGCGCCTTCTGGTCGAGCTTGGTCAGATCATTGCCAAGCCACACCACCTTGCCGTCGGTGGCCGGCACCAGGCCGATCAGCGCCCGGGCAAAGGTGGACTTGCCGCAACCCGACTCCCCCACCACGCCCAGGGTCTCCCCTTCGTAGAGGCGCAGGGTCACCCCGTCCACCGCCTTCAGGGCGGAGGGTTTGGCCCAGGGCCAGGCTTTGTCACTCTTGATGCTGAAGTGGACCTTGAGGTCGGACACTTCCAGCAGCAGTTTCTTGTCAGTCCCCATTTAGTTCACTCCCTTGATGATGGCATCCGATACCCAGTGGCAGGCCCGCTCCCGGCCGTCGTTGAACGGCGTCAGAACTGGGGATTGCCGGCCGCAAATTTCGCTCACCCGGTGGCAGCGCTCCTGGAAGGGGCAGCCGGTGGGCAGACGCAGCAGGTTGGGCGGATTGCCCGGGATGGTGGGCAGCACTTCCCCTTCGGTATCGAGGCGGGGAATGGCGCGCAGCAAGCCTTCGGTATAGGGGTGGCTCGGGCGATAGAAGATGTCGTTGACCTTGCCGTACTCCATGGTACGGCCGGCGTACATCACCAGCACCTTGTCGCAGATGCCGGCCACCACGCCAAGGTCATGGGTGATCATGATGATGGCGGTGTTGAACTCGCGCTTGAGCTCGTTCATCAGGGTCATGATCTGGGCCTGTACCGTCACGTCCAGCGCCGTGGTCGGTTCATCGGCGATGAGCAGTTGCGGCCGGCACAACAGCGCCATGGCGATCATCACCCGCTGGCGCATGCCGCCGGAGAACTCGTGCGGATACATCCCCATCCGCTTGCGCGCCTCGGGGATCTTCACCGCATCCAGCATGCGCACCGACTCCTCGAACGCCTCGGCCTTGCTGACCCCCTTGTGCAGCATCAGCACTTCCATCAGCTGATCCTTCACCTTCATGTAGGGGTTGAGCGAGGTCATAGGGTCCTGGAAGATCATGGCGATCTTCTCGGAGCGGATCTTGTTGAGCTTGTGCTCCGGCAGATTGAGGATTTCGTCGCCCTGAAACTTGGCAGACCCTGTGATGATGCCGTTCTTGGCCAGCAGCCCCATGATGGCGAACGCGGTCTGGGACTTGCCCGAACCGGATTCCCCGACGATACCCAGGGTCTCGCCGGCAGAGAGAGAGAAGTTGAGGTCGTTGACCGCCACCACATTGCCGTCTGGGGTCTTGAACTCGACCCGCAGATCTTTTACATCCAGTAACTTCATAAAAACTCCTTATCGATCTTTCGTGACGTTTTCCTGTCGATCCGATGCGCTGTCCGCCCGATTGAGCCGCACTGTGCGGCCCTTCGGCGCGTTGTTCCAACGCTCTTTCGCCGCTTTATCAGCGATCCTTCGGATCGAGGGCGTCACGCAGACCATCCCCGAGGAAGTTGAAGCAAAACAGGGTCACCACCATGAAACCGGCGGGGAACAGGAGTTGCCAGATAGCCACTTCCATCGACTTGGAGCCTTCATCCAGCAGGGCCCCCCAGCTGGTCATGGGCTCTTGTACACCCAGCCCCAGGAAACTCAGGAAGGATTCGAACATGATCATGCCCGGCACCAGCAGGGTGGCGTAGACCGCCACTATCCCCAGCACGTTCGGCACGATGTGACGGGTGATGATCTTCCACTTGGAGACGCCGCAAACATGGGCCGCCTCGATGAACTCCTTGCTCTTGAGGCTCAGGGTCTGGCCGCGGACGATCCGCGCCATGTCGAGCCAGCTCACCGCACCGATGGCGATGAAGATGAGCGCCAGGTTGCGGCCGAAGAAGGTCACCAGCATGATCACGAAGAACATGAAGGGGAAGGCGTTGAGGATCTCAAGGACCCGCATCATCAGGCTGTCGACCCGACCGCCGATGAAACCGGATGCCGCGCCATACAGGGTGCCGATGATGACGGCCACCATGGCTCCCATGATACCGACCATCAGCGAGATGCGCCCGCCAAGCAGGGTGCGCACGAACAGATCGCGCCCCAGGCTGTCGGTGCCGAACCAGTGGCCGGTCTCCATGTCGGGGCCGGTCTGCATGGCGCCCCAGTCAGGATCGTCAAAGGTGTACTGGGACAGATGGGGCCCCACTATCACCGCCAGGCCGATGATGGAGAGAATGATAAGGCTGGTCAGGGCCGCCTTGTTGCGCAGGAAACGGCGACGGGCATCCTTCCACAGGGAGCGTCCTTCCACCACTTCCACTTTCTGGGCGAACGCCTCGATGGCTTCGCGTTTTTCAGTTGTGACAACCATGATGTACTCCCGACTTAGTAACGGATCTTGGGATCGATAAAGGCATAGAGAATATCGACCACGGCGTTAAAGGTGATGGTGAGGGCGCCGACCAGAATGGTCAGACCGAGCACCATGGAGTAATCACGGTTGAGGGCACCGTTGACGAACAGCTGGCCAATCCCCGGCAGACCGAAGATGGTCTCGATCACCACGGAACCCGTGATGATGCCGACGAACGCCGGGCCCAGGTAGGAGACCACCGGCAGCATGGCCGGGCGCAGCGCGTGTTTCAGGATGATGTGGCGCAGCGGCAGTCCCTTGGCGCGGGCGGTACGGATGAAGTTGGAGTTCATGGTCTCGATCATGCTGCCCCGCATGATCCGCGAGATGGCGGAGATGTAATACATCATCATGCCGAACACCGGCAGCACCATGAACTGCACGCCACCCCCCTGCCAGCCACCGGCCGGGAACCAGCCCAGATGGATACTGAAGAACAGCACCAGCAGGGGCGCCAGCACAAAGCCCGGGATCACCACCCCGGCCATGGCCGACGACATCAACAGGTAGTCGATGACGGTATTCTGTTTGAGGGCGGCAATGGTGCCGAAGGTGACCCCCAGCGTCACCGCAAACAGAAAGGCGAAGGAACCTATCTTGGCGGAAACCGGCAGTGCCTGGCTCACCAGATCATTGACGGTGAAGTCCTTGTACTTGAAGGAAGGACCGAGATCCCCCTGTACCAGGTTGCCCAGATAGGTGAGATATTGCACCCCGATCGGCTTGTCGAGGCCATATTTGGCTTCGATGTTGGCCATCACTTCGGGTGGCAGGGTGCGTTCGCTGCTGAAGGGGTTACCCGGCGCGAAACGCATCATGAAGAAGGAGACGGTGATCAAGACCAGCAGAGTCGGGATCGCTTCCAGTAGACGTTTAAAAATGAATTTCAACATAGACAATTCCTGTCCTGTACTGCTTCCAAAGGGTCGCGGTTGTAATAAAGGCCCGCCGTCTGGCGGGCCCTGCTTGTTATGCGACTTGTAACGAAAATCAGTGGGCGATGATGTACATGTCTTTGCTGTACAGGTTGTCCAGCGGGTTGGCCGGATAGCCGCCCACGTAGGGCTTGACCATACGGGAAGTCACGTACTGATAGATGGGGGCGATCGGCATGTCCTTGGCCAGGATCTCTTCAGCCTGGACGTAGAGCTTGTTGCGCGCCTCGGCATCCACCTGGTTGCGCGACTCGTTCATCAACTTGTCGAACGCCAGGTTGGAGTATTTGCCGTCGTTGTTGCCGTGGGTGGTCTGCATCAGATCCAGCATGGAGGAGGCTTCGTTGTAGTCGGCGATCCAGCCGGCACGGCCCACGTCAAACTGACCCTGTTTCTTGGTCTCCAGGTAGGTTTTCCACTCCTGGTTGACCAGGCTCACCTGCACGCCCAGCTTCTTCCACATGGAGGCCACGGCAACCGCCACCTTCTTGTGGTTGTCGTCGGTGTTGTAGAGCAGCTCGAACTTGAGCGGCTTGCCCGGGCCGAAACCGGCTTCGGTCAGCAGCTCTTTCGCCTTGGCATCGCGCTCTGCCTGGGTCAGCTTGGACCAAGCCGGCGCCACCGGCTTGAAGCCATCCACGAAATCAGGGACCAGGGTGTAGCCCGGAGTTTCCCCCTTGCCCATCACCTTGTCGGCGATCACGTTGCGGTCGATGGCATAGGAGAGCGCGGTACGCACCCGTACGTCATCAAACGGCTTCTTCTTGAAGTTGTACTGGTAGTAGTAGGTACCGACGTAGCCGCTCACCTTCACCTCGTTCGGCAGATCCTTCTTCATCTGCTTGAAACGCTCGATGGGCATGTTGTAGGTGAGATCCACTTCGCCGGCCAGGTAGCGGTTCAGCTCGGCGTTGGTGGACTGGATCGGCAGATAGGTCACCTTGTTGATGACGGTATTGGCGTCGTTCCAGTAGTTTTTGTTGCGCTCGACGTCGACGCGCTCGTTGACCACCCAATCCTTCAGCACATAGGCGCCGTTGGATACCATGTTGCCGGGCTGGGTCCACTTGTCACCGAACTTCTCGACCACCTTCTTCGGCACCGGGTAGGTGGTGGTGTGGGAGAGCATGCTGACGAAGTAAGGCACCGCCTTCTCCAGCTGCACCTCGAAGGTGTAGTCGTCCACCGCCTTCACGCCCAGCGTATCTGACGGCTTCTTGCCGGCAATGATGTCGGAGGCGTTGACGATGGTCGGGATCTCCAGATACCAGGAGTAGGGAGAGGCGGTTTTCGGATCGACGGCCCGTTTGAAGGCATATTCGAAGTCGTGGGCAGTGACCGGATCACCGTTGGACCACTTGGCGTTTTTGCGCAGGTGGAAGACGAAGTGTTTGTTGTCCTTGGTTTCCCAGGACTCGGCCATGGCGGGGAGCACTTCACCCTTGGGGCCGGAGGAGACGAGACCTTCGAACAGGTCACGCAGAATATTGGATTCAACCGTTCCTTCGGTTTTATGCGGGTCGAGGGTTGCGGGCTCGGAGCCGTTGCCTTTCACCAGCTGCTGAACCTCAGCCAGCTTGGTACCTGCGGGCACATCGGCGGCTTGTGCCGCGTTGACACCGCCAAACAGAGCTGCCACCAATAGGGTATTAATCATTGTTTTTTTATGAGTCATTTCCATACTCCACAAGAACATTCCATGCATTTTTCCATCAACGAGATAAGTACCCCGCTGCCAGCATAATTCCCTGACATTTCTGATAATGCAATAGATATCGTCAGGCAGGACTGGACTTCATGGTCAAAAAAGCAGCTTTTGACCAATTATTCAGAATTTAAATATCCCGTGATGGACGTTTTTTATACAAACCCGCTCGATTCTAGGAAATGACCAACAAAAAAGAAACAATAAAAAGCCGGTCACAAGGACCGGCTCCAACAAAACAGACCTGAATCACATCAATCCGGGGAAGACCCCCTTGATCCCCGCCACCATGATCTCGATACCTAGCGACATCATGATGAGACCCATGATCCGGGTCACCACGTTGATGCCGGTGTTGCCCATCACCTTGAACAGCAGGGGGGCGGCGCGGAATATCAACCAGGAGCAGAAGGCAAACACCATCACCACCAGCGACATGCCCAGCATCTGGGACCAGGTGCTCTGGCTGGCGTAGACGATGGAAGAGGAGATGGCACCGGGGCCCGCCATCAACGGCAGCGCCAGCGGCACCACAGCGACAGATTCCCGCGCGGCCAGTTCCCCTTTCTCCTGTTTGTTGTGCTTCACCTCCCCCAGCTTGCCCTGCAGCATGGACCAGGCGATCAGGGTGATGAGCGAGCCGCCGGCGATGCGAAAGGAGGCCAGCGAGATGCCAAACCCGTCCAGGATCAGTTGCCCCATGGACATGGAGACCAGCAGGATGATCATCACCGCAATGTTGGCGGTGGTGTTGGTCTTCATCCGCTCTTCCGGCGTCTGATGGCTGGTCAGGCTGACGAACACAGGCAGCAAGCCGAGCGGGTTGATGATCGCAAACAAACCGATGAAAAACTTCAGATATAAAGAGACGTCAATCGCTGCCATAGGCGCCATCCAGAAGTAGTACGAGGCCCTGTGGGCCACCCCGATAAACCGAGCGTAAATTTACATCATGCCCGAAACCTTCACCAATCAAATAATCTCACCCTTTCCGTGGCTTTTCAGTTAGTTCCTCTAATGCATCGACAAAATTCGACAGATTGAGTTGTTAATAAAGATTGTCGCAATTTAACACTCTGATAAAATCGCTTCGAGTTTTATCTGGCCATGGAGTTTGGCCGCAACATTTCATCTCAGCAAACAAGGATTTCGTGATGATTGATACGGACATCAAGTTGCAGTGGCACCTGGATGCACTGCCCGCAGGCACCCTGAACCCATTGCTTAGCTTCTTCGGGCGACTGCCGGTTGATCCCTACATTCAGGGCAGCTTTCGCCAGCGCCGCTACGGCCGGGTGGAGAAGGAGGGCTCCCGCTTTCAGCCCCTCGACAACGGCGTCTTCTTTCAGGCGGCCGCCATCAACAAGTTTCTGGGGGATGTGCCCAGAACCTATGCCGAGCTGGAGCCTGCCTTCGTCGCTCATCCCTCCTTTATACAGCTGCTGAAACTGTTCGCCCGCCACACCCGGCTGGAAGACGGTCAGGCCATCGGCATTCACCAAATGCGCATCGTCACCGGTGAAGGAGAGAGCGTCCCGCCCGCGCCGGAGGGGGTGCACCAGGATGGCTTTGACTTCATCGGGGTCTTCTTCTGCGGCAGCGAAGGGGTCAGCGGCGGCGCCTTGCAGCTCTATCATGGATTAAAAGAACAACCATTTTTCCAACAACAATTAAACGTCGGTGAGTATCTGATCCTGGATGATCGCCGTTTCTATCACAATGCCGCCCCCATTCTGCCCCTGGGCACGGACCGGGGACATTGGGACGTGATCGTGCTAACTGCTTGAAAAATGGCGCGTGAGCCCCTGTTCACGCACCATTCATCCCGCCTCTGGCTCACTAAACAACTGCGCAACATCTGGCAAACATGTATTGTGAAACAAAATTTCTTTTGTTCTTTTGTTACACATGATCCAGATCAAGTTTTTCTGAGTCAGCCCCGCTCTATAATCGACTCAGAAAGCGATTTAGTAAGGCATGTAAATACCCCGTTGTGGTGATTCTGTTCTTGACAGGGCATCTATAATTGCCGGGCATTGCCAAGGTCTTACTAAACAGTTTTCAAATCATCAGGAGATAAACATGGCAGTAACCAATTTGGCTGAACTGGATGCACTGGTTGCCCGCGTCAAAGAAGCGCAGCGTGAATTCGCCAGCTTCTCGCAAGAGCAGGTAGACAAGATCTTCCGTGCCGCCGCCCTGGCCGCCAACAACGCCCGTATCCCCCTGGCCCAGATGGCCGTGGAAGAGTCCGGTATGGGTATCATCGAAGACAAGGTTATCAAGAACCACTTCGCCTCCGAATACATCTACAACAAGTACAAAGAAGAGAAGACCTGCGGCATCCTCAGCGAAGATGACGAGATGGGCACCATCACCATCGCCGAGCCGGTAGGCATCATCTGCGGTATCGTACCGACCACCAACCCGACCTCCACCGCAATCTTCAAGTCCCTGATCTCTCTGAAGACCCGCAACGCCATCATCTTCTCCCCGCACCCCCGTGCCAAGAACTCCACCAATACCGCAGCCAAGCTGGTACTGGATGCAGCCATTGCCGCCGGTGCTCCGAAAGACATCATCGGCTGGATTGACCAACCCTCTGTTGAGCTCTCCAACGCCCTGATGAAGCACAACGACATCAACCTGATCCTGGCCACCGGTGGCCCGGGCATGGTGAAGGCCGCCTACTCCTCCGGCAAACCCGCCATCGGCGTAGGTGCCGGTAACGTACCGGTCGTCATCGACGAAACCGCCGACGTGAAGCGTGCCGTCGCCTCCATCCTGATGTCCAAGACCTTCGACAACGGCGTGGTCTGTGCCTCCGAGCAAGCCGCCATCGTGGTCGACTCCGTCTACGACCAAGTGAAAGAGCGTTTCGCCACCCACAATGGTTATGTGCTGTCCAAGGAAGAAGCCGACAAGGTCCGCAAGGTCATCCTGATCAACGGCGCCATGAACGCCAACATCGTGGGTCAGCCTGCGGTCAAGATCGCCGAAATGTCTGGCGTCACCGTGCCTGCCAACACCAAGATCCTGATCGGTGAAGGCGTGAAGATCTGTGAAGAGGAAGAGTTCGCTCACGAGAAGCTCTCCCCGACCCTGGGTCTGTTCCGTGCCAAGAACTTCGAAGAAGCCGTCGAGATGGCCTGCGACATGGTCAACCTGGGTGGTATCGGCCACACCTCCGGTCTCTATACCGACCAGGATCGCAACGCCGACCGCATCAAGTACTTCGGCGACAAGATGAAGACTGCCCGTATTCTGATCAACACCCCGACCACTCAGGGTGGTATCGGTGACCTGTACAACTTCGCGATGGCACCGTCTCTGACGCTGGGCTGCGGCTCCTGGGGTGGCAACTCCATCTCCGAAAACGTGGGTCCCAAGCACCTGATCAACAAGAAGACAGTCGCAAAACGGGCAGAAAACATGCTGTGGCACAAACTTCCGAAATCCATCTACTTCCGTCGTGGCTCCCTGCCGATCGCCCTGGGCGACCTGGAAGGTAAGAAACGCGCCATGATCGTGACCGACCGCTTCCTGTTCAACAACGGCTACGCCGACGAAGTGGTTCGTCTGCTCAAGGGCCTGAAGATGGAAGTAGAAGTGTTCTACGAAGTCGAAGCCGACCCGACCCTGTCCGTGGTGCGCAAGGGTGCCGAAATGGCCAACTCCTTCAAGCCGGACGTGATCGTCGCTCTGGGCGGTGGTTCACCGATGGATGCGGCCAAGATCATGTGGGTAATGTACGAGCACCCGAACACCGCGTTTGAAGATCTGGCCATGCGCTTCATGGACATCCGCAAGCGTATCTACAAGTTCCCGAAAATGGGCGTGAAGGCCGAACTGGTCTGCATCACCACCACGTCCGGTACCGGTTCTGAAGTGACCCCGTTTGCGGTCGTGACCGACGACGCCACCGGCGTTAAATACCCGCTGGCCGACTACGAGCTGACTCCGAACATGGCCATCGTCGACGCCAACCTGGTGATGGGCATGCCCAAGTCCCTGTGCGCCTTCGGTGGTATCGACGCCGTGACCCACGCCATGGAAGCCTATGTTTCCGTGCTGGCCAACGAGTACTCCGACGGTCAGGCACTGCAAGCCCTGAAACTGCTGAAGGACTACCTGCCCTCCAGCTACCTGAACGGTGCCAACGACCCGATCGCTCGTGAGAAGGTACACAACGCGGCCACCATCGCCGGTATCGCGTTCGCCAACGCCTTCCTGGGTGTGTGCCACTCCATGGCCCACAAGCTGGGTGCCGAGTTCCACATCCCGCACGGCCTGGCCAACGCCCTGTTGATCAGCAACGTCATCCGCTACAACGCGAACGACAACCCGACCAAGCAGACCGCGTTCTCCCAGTACGACCGTCCGCAGGCTCGTCGTCGCTACGCCGAAGTGGCCGACCACCTGGGTCTGACCGCCGCCGGTGACCGTACCGCCGCCAAGATCGAGAAGCTGCTGGTATGGCTGGACGAGCTGAAGGCAACCCTGGGTATCCCGGCCTCCATCCGTGAAGCCGGCGTCGCCGAGGCCGACTTCCTGGCCAAGGTTGACCAGCTGGCCGTGGAAGCCTTCGATGATCAGTGCACCGGCGCCAACCCGCGCTACCCGCTGATCAGCGAGCTGAAAGCCATCCTGCTGGACACCTACTACGGCCGTCCGTTCACCGAGGAGGCCCAGGTTGCCGCCAAGGTTGATGCCAAAGTAGAAGGCAAGAAGAAGTCCAAAGCCTGATAAGCTGAGTCGACTCGAGAGCCCGCGCACATGCGCGGGCTTTTTTGTTTGTCTATCTGCTTAATTTTGCTAGCTTGTTCATAGGCATTCATGAAATGCGAGCGAGCGTATGGCGCTGATACAGGCATCCATAGAACAGTTGCGGGTCGGTCACTATATCCATCTTCCCACGGGATGGACCAATCACCCTTTTATGTTCAATGCCTTCAAGATCAAGGATCAACAGCAACTCGACATCATCCGCCACCTTGATCTCAATCTGCTGATGGTCGACCCCGACAAGAGCGACCTCCCTCTCGAGCCCCTGTTGCGTGGCGATATTCCGAGCCCAGGCCCCGACCTCTCCGTTGTCGAAGAGCCGGAGGATAGCGGCCCTCCCCCGTTTGACGAGAAGGCATTTCGCCGCTCCCTGCGCGCCGCCGACAAGGCCTTCGGCCAGTCCATGTCCGAGCTGCGCGATGCCCTGGGCGCCCTCAACCTCAAGCCGGACGAAGGGCTCGCCAACACGGCGCAGATAGTGCGCAACGCCGCCGCCCGCATCAGCGCCCACGAGGGCCCCCTCGGGCTGCACCTCATTCGCAGCCCCCATACCGACATCCTGCTGCAGCACAGCCTGAACGTGGCCTTCATCGCCATGTTGATGGCACGGGAGCTGGGCATGACACCCATCGAGATCGAGGAGACCGGCCTGGCCGGGCTGGTGCACGACATTGGCGAGCTGAAGATCCCGACCCAGATCACCCAGAAGCGGGGGGAACTCAACAAGTCGGAGCAGAACTTCCTCAAGATGCACCCCCAGTACGGACTGGAGATGCTGACCCAGTTGCAGGCCTTCGAGCCCAAGATCCGTCAGGTGGCCCACCTGCATCACGAGCGGCTCGACGGCAGCGGCTTTCCCCTTGGCATCAAGGGGGGCGAGATCCCGCCGCTGGCACGGATCATCGGGTTGGTGGATTACTATGACGAGTTGTTGCACCCGCGCAACAGCGCGACACCGGCGGCGCCGAGCCAGGCCATCAGCCAGCTCTACAAGCTGTCGCAAAAGAAATTCGACCAGGATCTGGTCAAGCTGCTGATCAAGGTACTGGGGGTCTATCCGCCGGGCTCGCTGGTGCTGCTCTCCGACGACTCGGTGGCCCTGGTGCTCTCCACCGAACCCACCATGCCCCTCAAGCCCAAGGTGTTGCCCTACATCAAGGCACAACGACCGGAAGGGGTGGCCATGGTCGACCTGCGGGAGGATGAGCGCACCATCAAATCCTTTCTCAAGCAGGAAGATCTGGACGAAGGGCAGCGGCTGTTTTTCAACCTGACCCGACGCTTCTGTTACTATTTTGCATTCTGAGTTATCCCCAGAAGCTGGGGATAACTCATTGGACAAACCTGAATAATTGCCCGATTACCCTCAAAATGGTTTGCCACGTCCCCTGGATAAAAAACGCCCGACCTGCTGGTCGGGCGGAGCATGCCACCTCCGTGTGGCGTATCCAACGGATACATTCATGCTCAATTCAGCAATATCAATCCTTGGGCAATTACACAAATATCAATTTAACATGCTGATTTTATATGGTTTTATTCCGCGTTTCTGGCACACTTCGCCGGCGTTCTGGCCAGAATGGCCCACAGAACAAGATCCTGATCACATTTATTCAAGACTGCCGCTTTTTTCGGCACGGACTCTGAGGAACGTTTTTTATGCAGTTGGTCCTCTCCCTGCTTCAACAGATGAGCGTCAGTCTGGTCATCGCCTACCTCTTTTCCAAGAGTCCGCTGCTGCGCCCACTGACCAACTATTCGGTCAGGCTGCCCCACAAGGTGCTGATTTACCTCATCTTCTCCTGCTTCTGCATTCTGGGTACCTATGTGGGACTGGATATCGACGATGCCATCGCCAATACCCGCGCCGTGGGCGCCGTGCTGGGGGGACTGCTGGGAGGCCCGCTGGTGGGATTTCTGGTGGGACTGACCGGCGGGATACACCGTTATACCCTGGGGGGATTCACCGATCTCGCCTGCGCCATCTCCACCACCTGCGAAGGCTTGCTGGGCGGACTGGTGCACTGGCGACTGATGCGGGCAGGCAAGATGGATGCGCTGTTCGAGCCGCGCATCGCCTTCTTCACCACCCTCTACGCCGAGATCATGCAGATGGTGATCATCCTGCTGGTAGCCAGCCCGTTCGACAAGTCCCTGTTGCTGGTGCGCACCATCGCCACCCCCATGATCCTCGCCAACTCCTGCGGTGCGGCCCTCTTCATCAGCATGATCCGCGATCAGCAGCGAATGTACGAGAAGTTCTCCCGGGTCTTCTCCGCCAAAGCGCTCACCATCGCCAACCGCACCGTGGGGATCATGAGCCAGGGGTTTACCCCCGAGGCCAGCACCCGCATCGCCCAGATAGTGCAGGAGGAGACCGGGGTCGGAGCGGTCGCCATCACGGATACCGACAAGATTCTCGCCTTCATCGGCATCGGCGAGGATCACCACAAGCCGGGTACCCCCATCACCTCCGCCATCACCATGCAGGCCATCGCCCAGAACAAGGTGCTGTTTGCCGACGGCAACAGCCAGCCCTACCGCTGCAGCATCTCGCCCCAGTGCCAGCTCGGCTCTGTGCTGGTGATCCCGCTGCACGGTGACGAGGGGGTGATCGGCACCATCAAGCTCTATGAACCCAAGAAGCGGCTGTTTCTCAAGATCAACCACACCCTGGGGGAAGGGATCGCCAACCTGCTCTCCCAGCAGCTGCTGACCGGCCGGCTGGAGCAGCAGCAGCGGCTGCTGGTGCAGTCCGAGCTCAAGCTGGTGCAGGCCCAGATCAACCCCCACTTTCTGTTCAACACCCTCAACACCATCAGTGCCATCACCCGGCGCGAGCCCGAGCGGGCGCGCCAGCTGCTGCTCCACCTCTCCCTGTTCTTTCGCAAGAACCTCAAGCGCCAGAGCGGGCTGGCCACCCTGCAGGAGGAGCAGGAGCACTGCCAATCCTATCTGGAGATCGAGCTGGCCCGCTTTGGCGACCGGCTGACGGTGCAAAACGACATCCCGCCCGACCTCGCCGGCCTCAAGCTGCCGAGCTTCACCCTGCAGCCACTGATTGAAAATGCCATCAAGCACGGCATCTCCACCCTGCTGGAGCAGGGGCGCATTCGCCTCTACACCGAGCAGACGACGGATCGGGTTACCATTCACGTCGAGGACAATGCCGGCACCTGGCAGGAGAAACCGGCCGGTGACGGGCTCGGCATGACCCTGGTGGATCGGCGCCTCAAGAGCGCTTTTGGCAACCGCTATGGCTTGAGCGTCAGCTGCGAGCCCGACTGCTGGACCCGGGTCTCCGTCACCCTGCCCAGGGAGGCGTCATGATCCGGCCGTCACACCAAGCCAGTTTTGCCCCCCAGTCACGCAGGAGAACACCATGATCCGCACCCTCATCGTCGATGACGAGCCGTATGCCCGCGACGAGTTGATGCAGCAGCTGGCCGCCGAGCCCGATATCGAGCTGCTGGGGACGGCCGCCAACGCCATCGAGGCGCTGCCGCTCATTCAGCGGCTCAGACCCGACGTGGTGTTTCTCGACATCCAGATGCCCAAGCTGAGCGGCATGGAGCTGGTGGCCATGCTCGATCCCCTGCCCCGCATCGTCTTCGTCACCGCGTTTGACGACTACGCCATCCAGGCGTTCGAGGAGAACGCCTTCGACTACCTGCTCAAGCCGGTGGAGCCGGCCCGCCTCGCCAAGACGCTGGCGCGGTTGAGACAGGATCTCAGCCCGCAGCCCATGACAGCGATCGCCCCCGCCATTCGCCACATTCCGGGCTACCTGCACAACCGGGTGCGGCTGCTGCCCATCGAACAGGTGGAGTACGCTTTCTCCGATCTCGGCGGCGTGCACGTCGCCAGCCAGGGCGAGCTGTTTCACACCCAGCTCACCCTCAAGTCCCTGGAAGAGAAGACCCCGCTGCTGCGCTGCCACCGCCAGTACCTGGTGGCCCCGACCGCCATCTTCGAAATCCGGCTGCTGGAGAATCAGCTGGCGGAGATAGTGACCCCGAGCGGTGCCCAGGTGCCGGTCAGCCGCCGCTACCTGAAGGAGTTGAAGGAGCAGCTCGGACTGGAGTGAGCCGCGCGGTGTGAGCTGGATCACGAGCGCCAACCGCTCGGGTCGCCATACGGCCGCTCGCCCCTTTTTACCTGCCGTTAACAGTGCAAGCCCCTACACTGGCCGCGCACACCAAAAAATAACAAAGCAGGAGCGTAGCAATGATCTGGTTCTTCCTCTGTGTCGGCTTGCTGATAGCCGGCTACTTCGTATACGGCAAATTCATCGAGCGGATATTCGGGCCAAAACCCGAGCTGAAAACCCCCGCCATCACCATGGCGGACGGGGTGGACTATGTCCCCATGTCGGACAAGAAGGTCTACCTGGTGCAGCTGCTCAACATCGCAGGCGTCGGCCCCATCTTCGGCCCCATCCTGGGTGCCCTCTACGGCCCGGTCGCCATGCTGTGGATCGTGTTTGGCTGCATCTTCGCCGGCGCGGTTCACGACTACTTCTCCGGCATGCTGTCGGTACGCGCCAAGGGCGCCTCTGTACCGACCGTGGTCGGTGAGCACCTGGGCACCGCCGCCAAGCACTTCATGAACCTGTTCGCCGTGGTGCTGTTGATGCTGGTGGGCGTGGTGTTCGTGCTGAGCCCGGCGGGCCTCTTGGCCAACCTCACCTCCACCGACCTGGTCTACTGGATTGTGGCCATCTTCGCCTACTACATCCTGGCGACCATAGTCCCCATCGACAAGATCATCGGCCGCTTCTACCCCATCTTCGGCGCCCTGCTGGTGTTCATGTCGGTCGGCCTCATCATCGGCCTCATCGTCTCCGGCAAAGGCTTCTACAACACCGGGATGGACTTCTCCAACCTGCACCCGACCGAGCTGCCGCTCTGGCCGCTGCTGTTCATCACCATCGCCTGCGGCGCCGTGTCCGGCTTTCACGCCACCCAGTCCCCGCTGATGGCGCGCTGCATGCAAAACGAGAAATCCGGCCGCTTCATCTTCTACGGGGCCATGATCGGTGAAGGCATCATCGCCCTCATCTGGTGCACCCTGGGGCTCTCCTTCTACGACAGCACAGAAGCGCTCAACGCCACCCTGGCCAGCGGCGGCCCCTCTGCCGTGGTGCACGAGGTCTCCACCAGCCTGCTCGGCACCGTTGGCGGCATCCTGGCTATCCTCGGCGTGGTGATCCTGCCCATCACCTCCGGTGACACTGCGTTTCGCAGCGCCCGCCTCATCGTGGCGGACTTCCTGAACCTGACCCAGAAGCCGATGGCCAAGCGACTGCTCATCGCCATCCCCATGTTCATCCTCGGTTTCATCATTTCCAAGGCCGAGTTCGGGGTTATCTGGCGCTACTTCGGCTGGGCCAACCAGACCACCGCCGTGATGATGCTGTGGGCTGCCGCCGCCTACCTCGCCAAAGAGGGCAAGCTGCACTGGGTCTGCACCCTGCCGGCCATGTTCATGACCGCCGTGGTGTTCACCTATCTGGCCAACGCCCCCATCGGGTTCGGACTGGAGATGGGCGTCTCCACCCTCATCGGTCTGGCCAGCACCCTGGTGGTGACCGTCGCCTTCCTGATGAAGTTCAGACCCGCCCTGATCGGCAAGGCCAGCGAAAGCTGATCCACGCCAAACATGTCAGAAAAGGAGCCATAAAGGCTCCTTTTTTTGCTGCTAATTTCCCCTCACTGATGCCATACTCCCTGCGTAAGTCCTTGTCATGGATACGACTTTATGGACTCGCCCCAATAATACCGTCATCTATCTTGACGATTTCGAAGCCACTTAAGCTTCAGTACAACAAGATTGCTTAAGATTTCGGGCCCAACAGGATGGAAACCCGGTTGCTGGTTGTGTTGCAGAACCCGGGATCCAATGACAATGCTGTGCGTCACGCCGGTGGAGGCATAAATGACACTCGATTATTTTGCTCTTGGTCTGCTTTTTTTTGTGGGTTTGGTCATCTTTTACGGGGTCATCGTCATTCACGACATTCCCTATGAAATAGCCAAGCATCGTCAGCATCCCCATCAGGATGCCATTCACGTGGCCGGCTGGGTCAGCCTGTTTACCCTGCACGTGCTGTGGCCCTTCCTATGGATCTGGGCGACCCTCTACCGGGAGGATCGGGGCTGGGGCTTTACCCAGCGTATCGAGCGCGACGAGAAGCATCTCGCCGAGCTCAAGGATGAGGTCGCCGCCCTGCGCAGCCGCCTCGATCAGCTGACCCAAGAGAAGGAGTGATCATGGATCTCTTGCTGGTACTCACCTACACCGCCATCTGTGTAGCTGTCTTCAAAATCTTCCGCATCCCGCTCAACAAGTGGACCGTGCCCACCGCCGTGCTGGGCGGCGTGCTGCTCATCGGTACCCTCATCATGCTGATGAACTACAACCACCCCTACTCCGAGATGGCGCGCAACTACTACGTCTCCACCCCCATCGTTCCCCTGGTCAAGGGCCGGGTCAGCGAGGTCGCGGTCAAGCCGGACCAGAAAGTGAAGAAGGGTGACGTGCTGTTTCGTATCGACGACGAGCCGTTCCGCCAGCGCGCCGCGAGCCTGGAGGCCAGGGTCAGCTCCAACGAGGAGCACCTAAAATCCATCGAGGCGCGCATGCGCTCGGCCAAGCTCGACCGGGATCGCGCCGCCGAGCTGATGCGCCGCGGCATCGGCAAGCAGCGCGATCTGGACGTGACCCAGGCCAATGTCGACGATCTGGTCGCCCAGCTCGATCAGCAACAAGCCACCCTGGACGATGTGCGGGCCCAGCTGCGCGAAGCCAAGTACCAGCTCGACCAGACCGTGGTCTATGCCCCGAGCGACGGCCATGTGGTACAGCTGGCCCTGCGTCCGGGCATGATCGCCACCCCCTTCATGTATCGCCCTGTGATGACCTTCATCCACGAGGACGACAACGCCTACGTCGGCTGGTTCTGGCAAAACAGCATGCAGCGCCTGGCGGTAGGGGACGAGGCCGAAGTAGTCATCGACGGCATCCCCGGCAAGATCTTCAAGGGTGAAGTAGAAGCGGTGATCCCCGCCATCGCCTCGGGCAACGTGCAGGCCAATGCGGCGCTGATCGACCAGAGCTCGGCGGTGATCCCCGGCCGCCTGCCGGTGCGCATCAAGATCACCGACCCGCGCTGGCAGGAGTATCAGGTGATAGCCGGCTCCAGCGGTCAGGCTGCCATCTACACCAAGCATTTCCATCACGTGGCCATCATGCGCAAGGTACTGCTGCGCATGGCCAGCTGGATGAACTACATCTTCCCCTTCCACTAAGCAGCAACGACGCAGCCAGCGGGCCGGCACCATGCCGGCCCGCTGTTTTTTGGCGCCAAGTTCCCTATAATGGCGCCACCCTGCTCCGCCCCTCGTCGACGTACCCAGCCTGCATGTTCGTTCTCAGACCCTACCAGACCGACGCCGTCAACGCCGTCATCAACCACTTTCGCAAGCACCCGGATCCCGCCGTGGTGGTGCTGCCCACCGGGGCCGGCAAGAGTCTGGTGATCGCCGAGCTGGCCCGCAAGGCGCGCGGCCGGGTACTGGTGCTGGCCCACGTCAAGGAGCTGGTGGAGCAGAACCACGCCAAGTACGAAACCTGGGGCCTCCAGGCCGACATCTTCGCCGCCGGGCTCAATCGCAAGGAGGCCAGCGCCCAGGTGGTGTTCGGCTCGGTGCAGTCGGTGGCGCGCAATCTGGACGCCTTCGATGGTGCTTTTTCGCTGCTCATCATCGACGAGTGCCACCGGGTCTCGCTCGATGATGACAGCCAGTACCATCAGGTGATCGAACACCTCAAGGCCGCCAATCCGGCCCTCAAGATCCTCGGCCTCACCGCCACCCCCTATCGGCTGGGGCTGGGCTGGATCTACCGGCGCCACTACCACGGCATGGTCAAGAGCCACGGCGAGCGGCTGTTCGGCGACTGCGTGTTCGAGCTGCCGCTGCGCTTCATGGTCAAGAACGGCTACCTGACGCCGCCGCGCATGGTGGATGCCCCCATCGTCCACTACGACTTCAGCAAGCTGGTACCGCGGGAGAATGGCCTCTTCAGCGAGGCGGATCTCAACGGCGAGCTCAAGCGTCAGGAGCGGGTCACCCCCCATATCCTGAGCCAGGTACTGGAGTATGCCCGCGAGCGGCAGGGGGTGATGATCTTCGCCGCCACCGTCGAGCATGCCCGGGAAATTCACGGCCTGCTGGGTGCCAGAGGGGAGCAGGCGGCTCTCATCACAGGTGACACCCCGGGGCCGGAGCGCGACGCCCTCATCAGCGCCTTCAAGGCGCGCGAGCTCAAGTTTCTGGTCAACGTGGCGGTGCTCACCACCGGCTTCGATGCCCCCCACGTCGACCTCATCGTGATGCTGCGCCCCACCGAGTCGGTCTCCCTCTACCAGCAGATCGTGGGCAGGGGGCTGCGCCTGTCGCCCGGCAAGACCGATTGTCTGGTGCTCGACTACGCCGGCAACAACTTCAACCTGTTTGCCCCCGAGGTGGGGGAGCCCAGGCCCCATGCCGGCACCGAGCCGGTGCAGGTGCCCTGCCCCGCCTGCGGCTTTGCCAACACCTTCTGGGGCAAGACCGACGAGGATGGCAAGGTGATCGAGCACTACGGCCGCCGCTGTCAGGGGCTGTTTGAAGATGACGAGGGCAACCGCGAGGAGTGCGACTACCGCTTTCGCGCCAAGATCTGCCCCGCCTGCGGCAGTGAAAACGACATCGCTGCCCGCCGCTGCCAGAGCTGCGATCAACTGCTGGTGGACCCTGACGACAAGCTCAAGGAGGCGCTCAATCTCAAGGATTGCATGGTGATCCGCTGCGCGGGGCTGACCTTGGCGGCCGGGCGCGGCAAACAGGGGGAGCGGCTGGAGGTGGTCTATCACGACGAGGATGGCCTCACCCTCAATGAGTACTTCGGATTTCACTCGGCAGGCGCACGGCGCTTGTTTCAACAGCACTTTGTGCGTCATCATTGGCCCGCCCCGGGGCTGGAGCCCGAATTTACCACCCTGGCGAGCGTGCTGGCGGTGGAACATCAGTTTCGCCACCCCGATTTTGTCATCGCCCGCAAGTCAGGGCGCTTCTGGCAGATCAAAGAGAAGATTTTTGATTATGACGGCCGCTATCGCACCGCCAATTCACTGGCGTGATGGCGACCGGCATAAGGCGTATGAATTGCGTTGCCACGGCCGAACAGGCATCGGCGGGTACAACAAGGTTTGAGTTATCAGGGCCGGCCCACTGCCGGGCCCCTTCGTCACGTTAGAGGATGTTATGCAGCGGCTGTTGATTGGTTTTTGTGCTCTCTTTTCCCTGGCGGCCCAGGCCGCCCCGCTGACGCCCCCCCAGGGGGGCCAGTACGCCATCGTGGTGCAGGGCAACAACGGCATCGAGTTTGCCCGCCATGCGGATCAGATGATCGCCCCCGCCTCCACCATGAAGGTGCTCACCGCGCTGGCGGCCCGTCTCGAGCTCGGCGCCGACTTCCGCTTCGCCACCGACATCCAGGCCCAGCCTGGCGCCAAGCAGGGCAACGTCATCAACGGCGATATCTGGATCAACTTCGTCGGTGACCCCACCCTGTCACGGATGGATCTGCTGGCCCTGTTCAAACAGCTCGGGGTCAACCAGATCAAGGGCAACGTCTACGTCAACACCGGCGCCTACAACGGCTACGAGCGCGGCAACGGCTGGTCCTGGGGGGATCAGACCCTCTGCTTCGCCGCCCCCGTTTCCTCGGTCATCATCGACAAGAACTGCGCCTACGCCACCATCACCGCCACCCAGATCGGCAAGCCGGCGGTCGGCAACGTGGCCACCGGGGTCCCCATCGGGGTCGGTGCCGACAACGTGGAGGTGATGAGCTATGGCGACATGGCGCGCCAGTTCTGTGCGCTGGAAGTGGACATGGCCAAGGGCAACTTCTACGAGCTCAAGGGCTGCATCACCCCGAACAAGGAGCCCCAGGGGCTGCGTTTCGCCATCCACGACGTGGAAGCCTGGGGCTGGGACAACATCCGCTGGGCCATGGACCGGGCCGGCATCAAGCATGACGGCCTGCTGCGCGTTACCCACAAGTCGCCGGACAATGCCGAGACCCTGGGTACCCACTACTCTGTCTCCCTGCCGGTGATGCTGGCCAAGATGTTGAAGAAATCGGACAACCTCTACGCCGATACCTTCCTCAAGACCGTCGGCCGCCACTACTACAACAAGCCGGGCAGCTATCGCAGCGGCACCATGGCGGTGCGCGCCATCCTGACCAAGAACGGCATCGATCTGGGCAACGCCACCCTGGCCGACGGCTCGGGCCTCTCCGCCCACAACCTCATCAGTGCCCGCCAGATGCTGTCGGTGCTCAACTTCATCCAGAAAAATGATGCGGAGCTCGGCCTCATCAAGCTGCTGCCAAGCTCCCAGGTGGACGGCACCCTGGCCTGGCGGCGCAGCGTTACCGCCCCCATGATGAAGAACAAGGTGCATGCCAAGACCGGCACCATCACCGGCACTTCCAACCTGGTGGGCTTCATCGACACCGCCGGCGGCCAGCGCAAGGCGTTCGTGATGTTCCAGCGCGGCCTGTCGCAGGATCCGGCCACCCACGAGCGCTACCGCGCCAGCAAGGCCCCCTGGCCCTGGACCGTGTTCGAGAAAGGGGTGCTGGAGAGCATCTACCAGCAGCAGCCGATCCAGATCGCCGATGAGGGTTGATCCGCTGCGAGGTGAGTGACGATGACGGCCGGCGCAGTGCGCCTTATCGAAGATGGCGAACGGCCGTATCGACAATTTCCACTTTGACTAGCCACGAGGCGGGGCTATCCTGTGCCCAGCCTCAAATGAATGGAGAGAGAACATGTTTGCAGTGATTTTTGGTCGTCCTGGTTGCCCCTATTGTGTCCGTGCCAAGCAGATCGCCGAGCAACTGGTCGAACAGCGTGACGATTTCAAATTCCGCTACGTGGACATCCACGCCGAGGGCATCACCAAGGAAGATCTGGCCAAGAGCGCCGGCAAGCCGGTCAATACCGTGCCGCAAATCTTCCTGGACGAGCAGCACATCGGTGGCTGCACCGATTTCGAAGCCTATGCCAAAGAGAACCTGGGTCTCTACCAGTAAGTTCACGTTGTAAAAAAGGCGCCATCAGGCGCCTTTTTTCATGGTCGTTCCCCGGCGTCACTCCGCCACCGGGCTGAAGCGGCTCACCACCCGACCCTGATGCTCGATCCACTCCATGAACATGACCACGGGACGGGCATAGACGGCGCCATCCTGCTCCGATTGATAGACCACCAGCTGCTCCCCGGTCTCGGTGTGCAGGGCCAGGGTCAGCACCTGATAATAACCACCCTTGAAGTGACGATAACGACCGGCGGCGGGGGCTTGCATGATGACTTCTCCATGGTGTGGGTACGGGGCCCGGACAAACCTGACAGCACGCGTCAGCTCCTGTTTTTGGCCGCCGTGGGCAAAAAGAACGGCATTTTTCACGCAAGCCAATCGTGCCAGCGAGCGTGAATATTTCAACACAGTCGGGTAGCTTTGTTAATGAGCCCCTCATCTTTCACTGGATAACCTTGGTTCACACAAACGATCGTGCTAAGTTTAACGTTTTGGCAACCCTGTTTCAGGGCTAAAAATCAGGGAATTCTACTAAAAAGAGGATTGTTCTAGCATTCAATTCTGTGAAGAATAGGGGAAAAGAAATTTGATACTAAAAACCGCCTTTTTCGCCAACGCGTCCCCATGGGGAAGGAATCACAGTCACCATGTTCACAATCGACAAGTCGCACAAGCTCGACGATGTCTGCTATGACATCCGCGGCCCGGTGCATAAAGAAGCTCGCCGTCTCGAAGACGAAGGCCACCGCATCATCAAGCTCAACATCGGCAACCCGGCCCCGTTCGGCTTCGAGGCGCCGGAAGAGATCATCAAGGATGTGATCCTCAACATGCCCCAGAGCCAGGGCTACTGCGACTCCAAGGGGCTCTTCTCCGCCCGCAAGGCGGTGATGCAGTACTACCAGCAGAAAGGGATGCGCAAGGTCGACATCGACGACATCTACATTGGCAACGGCGCCAGCGAGCTCATCGTGATGGCGATGCAGGCACTGCTCAACAACGGCGACGAGATGCTGGTGCCCTCCCCCGACTATCCGCTCTGGACCGCGGCAGTGACCCTCTCCGGTGGCCATGCGGTGCACTACCGCTGCGACGAAGGGGCCGACTGGTATCCGGATCTCGACGACATCCGCGCCCGCATCACCCCGCGCACCCGCGGCCTGGTGCTGATCAACCCCAACAACCCGACCGGCGCCGTCTACGGCAGCGAGTTTTTGCTGGAGGTGATCGAGATCGCCCGCCAGCACAACCTCATCATCTTCGCCGACGAAATTTACGACAAGATCCTCTATGACGACATCTCCCACACCAGCGTCTGCACCCTGTGCGACGATGTGATGGTGGTGACCTTCAACGGCCTCTCCAAGGCCTACCGCGCCTGCGGCTTCCGCCAGGGCTGGATGGTCATCACCGGACCCAAGGGGCGTGCCAAGGGCTATATCGAGGGGCTGGAGATGCTGGCCTCCATGCGGCTGTGCGCCAACGTGCCCATGCAGCACGCCATCCAGACTGCCCTTGGCGGCTACCAGAGCATCAACGAGCTGATCCTGCCGGGCGGGCGCCTGCGCCGCCAGCGTGACAAAGCTTGGGAGCTTTTGAACGAGATCCCCGGGGTCTCCTGCGTCAAGCCCAAGGGGGCGCTCTACATGTTCCCGCGCCTCGATCCCAAGGTGTATGACATTCGCGACGACCAGAAGATGGTGTTCGACCTGCTGCAGCAGGAGAAGCTCTTGCTGGTGCAGGGCACTGGCTTCAACTGGCCGGCGCCGGATCACTTCCGGCTGGTGTTCCTGCCCCGGGAAGAGGAGCTGGAAGAGGCCATCGGCCGCCTCGCCCGCTTCCTCAAGGGTTACAAGCAGTAACCGCAACGCGGCGTCTGCCCCGGCCTGCGGCTCGCCAGCAGCAGGCCGATCATAAAAAATCCGAAGCGGTCTGCACCGCTTCGGATTTTTTTATGGCGAGAGAGTCCCGTCGCAAGGCCCGCGTTGTGGGCTATTTCTCCCCGGTGGCCACTTCGACAGGCGGCACGGCGGGGGCCTGATACCACTGATCCCGAGGCACCAGCACCGCCTGCTCCGGCTGAGCCACGAAATTGGGGGACATGATCTGCACCCCGAACTCGTTGAACACATCCTGGATATGGCCGTGCAGCTCGGTTCTGACCGGGCCGGGCAACAGCCCCTCTTTCATCCGTACCTGCAGCTCGTACTCCACGTACCAGTCCTGCAGATTGAGCTGACGCACCAGCGGGGCCTGCTCCTGATTGATCAGCTGGCAGCGCCTGGCCGCCAGCTCCAGCATGGCGTGCACCTGACGCCAGGGGGTGTCATAGCCGATGGTGACCTTGGTGAGCAGGGCAATGCCCTTGTCGCTTGCCAGTCGGCTCAGGTTGGTCACCTTGCCCCCCACCACCACGGCGTTGGGCAGGGTCACCTCGTGATCGTGACGCGTCACCAGCTTGGTCGAGAGGGCGCTCAGTTCGGTGACGACCCCCTCCACCTCCCCAATCTGCACCAGATCCCCCGGCCGCAGGGCCCGCGAGTAGATCAGCACCAGGCCGCTCATGGCATGGTTCATGATCCCGGCCGAGCCCAGGGTCACCATCAGACCGAAGAAGACGCTCACCCCCTTGAAGGCGTCCGAATCGGCCCCCGGCAGATAGGGATAGGCGACGGTCAGGGCAAACAGCCAGATCACCACCGAGAGCAGACGGCGGGTCGCCCCTATCGTCTCGGAGTGCAGCCCCTGTACCCGGAAATGGCCGCGCTCGATGCGCGCGAAGATGACCGCCAGCATACGGATGAACAGCTTGGTCAGCACGAAGATGACCAGCACGGTCGCCAGTCCTGGCATGGCGGCGATGATCCCGCCCAGGATGTTGCTGCACAGCTCCAGCAGGGAGGAGCCTAGCTGATCGCTCCAGATCCGGGTATGCGGGAACAGCCCCAACACATAGGTGAGCCAGCCATAGGTAAGCAGCAAAATCACCAGCCAGGTGAGCACGCCGATGACGCGGATCTCCAGGTTGCCGAGCACCTGGCGCCATTGATGGGGGATCAGCCCCTTCTGTTGCAGCAGGTTGTTGGCGAACCAGCGACGTGCCCGCTGGTGCCCCCGTCGCAGCAGCTGCACCACCATCAGAAACAGCAGGGTCACCAGCAGCGTCTTGCCTGCCGCCTTGAGCAGGTAGGTGTTGGAGTGCAGCTCCAGCACCTTGACCCGCACATTTTCCAGCCGCAGCCGCACCCGCTCTGCGGCCTGATCCAGGGTCAGCTCATCGAGCCACTCCAGATCTTTTTCCAGCAACACCAGCAGGTGCTTGTCATTGAGCCTGAACTCCCTGGCCTCCTGACCGAGGCGGGTCGAGCTGACCACGGTCACCGGATGGGTCAGATCCTCGGGCTGCAGCTGTCTTACCCGCTCCTTGACGATCCGTACCCGGGCCGCCCCGTCCAGGCGACCGAATTTCGCCTGCAGCATCACTATGGGTTCGTGAAACAGGGTCAGGGTCTGGGCCTGCTCCTGCTCGGTCGGCTCCAGTCTCGGCTCCGCCGCCCACCCGCTATCGACCATGAGCAGGGCCAGCAGCATCCCTGCCAGCCTGATGATCCCTCTGTGCCCCATAACCTCTCCCTCGTGACCGTCAGGTTTCATCATGATGACCACGTTCGGCAACGGACGGGGCAACGTCCCCCTATCCCTCTCCTGGCGTCATCCATGACACATAGGGCTCATCGCCCTCGCTTGCAAAAAATCGAGTCATAACAAAGATCACCAGCAGTAATAGCACTGCCGTCGCGGCGGCGAAAGGGGCAGCACTGCATTGTGCCACTGTGCTCACTTCGCCGGTCTGGCGCCTCAGTCAGGACTCATATTGATATGCTGCCAGAGGCACGCATAAAAATGAACGCCATGGCGTCCTCTTCCTGATCCATCGCGCGTCAAGGTGGCGAGCCAGCGGCTGCCTTTCACCCTGCTCTGCGCGACATGAGTAAACAACAGGGCCGCTCAACCCCGGTTGAGCGGCCCTGTTTCATCGAGACGGCGGTCTGCTTATCACCCCTGCAGCAGGGCCCCGGCCACCAGCACCGCCATGGTGATGAGGGCCACCCCTATGATGAAGGGCAACACCCAGCGCACGAAGCGATCGTAGGGGATCCTGGCGAGCGCCAGCCCCGCCACCAGGTGGGCGGCGGTGGGGGCGAACAGGTTGATCCAGCCGGAGGCGGACTGGTAGGCGGTGATCACCAGATCCCGCGAAATGCCGGAGAAGTCAGCCAGCGGCCCCATCAGCGGCATGGAGACAGTCGCCAGCCCCGAGGTGGAGGGGATGAAGAAGCTCAGGATGATGTGCACCAGATAGGCCATCAGGATGAACACCGACGAGGAGAGCCCGCTCACCAGCCCCTCGGCCCAGTGCAAGATGGTGTCGATGATGACCCCATGCTCCATCACCACATAAATGCCGCGCGCCACCGCCACCACCAGCGCCACCCCGATGAGATCCCGCGCCCCGTTGAGGAAGGTTGCCACATAGTTGGACTCCGGCATCCGGTTGATCAGCGCGATCAGGATGGAGGCGCTGAAGAAGAGGGTGGAGAGCTCGTCAAACCACCAGCCCAGGGTGGGCAGCAGATCGATGCCCAGATCGGACCAGGGCACCACCGCATAGATCATCAGCAAGAAGGAGCCGAAGAAGACCAGCATGGTGAGCTTCTGCTTGCCGCTGAAGGCGAGGTTGCCGCTCTTCATCTGGGAGAACTCGTCGTCATAGGCGATGTCGGCCAGCACGGAGCGGGACTTGTCCTGCTGCACCTGCTTGGCGTAGCGCATCACGAACCAGGAGGCGAAGATCACCAGCAGCAGCCACTGGATGACCCGCAGGCCAATCCCCTCACCGATGGGGATGCCGGCAAAACCGGAGGCGATGCCGGTGGCAAACGGGTTGACGGTGGAGGCGAGCACCCCGACCCCGGAGCCGAGCAGGATGATCCCCGCCGCCACCATGCGATCGAAGCCCGCCGCCATCATCACCGGCACGATCAGCGCCCAGAAGGCCACCGTCTCCTCCGCCATGCCGAAGGTGGAGCCGCCGAGGGCAAACAGGGCGATGAGCACCGGAATGAGCAGCCGCTCGCGCCCGGCAAAGGCACGGACGATGGCCCCTACCCCGGCATCGAGCGCCCCGCTCTGCATGGTCACCGCCAGAAAGCCACCGATGATGAGCACGAACAGCGCCACGTCCGCCGCCTTGTGAAAGCCCTGAATGGGGGCCTTGAGCACATCGAATAGCCCCTGCGGCTGGGAGGGGAGCTCGGTGTAGCTGCCTGGCACCGGTAACAGCCGCTCGTCGCCGCTGTAATCTGCCACGGCCGCCGCAGCCACCGGCTGCTGGCTCTTAGCGGTCACATAGTTGTATTTGCCCGCCGGCAGCACCCAGGTGAGGGCCGCCATCAGGGCGATGATGATGAAAAGCAGGGTGTAAACCGTGGGGAGTTGGCGCTTCTTGGGCGCGTCATTTGGAGTGGTCATAGCTTCCGTACCTCGGCAATGCCGTCATGTGATCCGATCACCGCCAGACTAGCGGGTTTGATATGGGAAAAAGGTGATCGCGGATAATAAAATTTCGCAAGTTGGCGGGATTTTTGCCAAAAAAACGGGGCCCCGCGGGGCCCCGTTTTCACTTGGGTCAGACTCAGAGTTCGACCACGTCGAACTGCACGTCCGGATTCACGTCCGCGTCGTAATCCACCTCGTCCAGCCCGAAACCGAACAGGCGCAGGAACTCCTGCTTGTAGCCGGTGTAATCGGTCAGCTCGGAGAGGTTTTCGCTGGTGATGGACGGCCACAGGTCGCGGCAGGTCTGCTGTACGTCTTCGCGCAGCTCCCAGTCATCCATGCGGATGCGGGCCTGCTCGTCCAGCGCCAGATCGGCGCCGTACAGACGGGTGCGCATCATGCGATCCACCTGCTCCATGCAGCCCTCGTGAATGCCCTTCTCCTTCATGATCTTGAAGGCCATGGAGATGTAGAGCGGCATCACCGGAATGGCGCTTGATGCCTGGGTCACCACGGACTTGAGCACGGCCACGTGGGCGGTGCCGCCCTTGGCGGCCAGATCGCCACGGATGGCGGCGGCGGCGCGGTCCAGATCTTCCTTGGCGCGGCCCAGGGTGCCATGCCAGTAGATGGGCCAAGTCAGATCGGTACCGATGTAGGAGTAGGCCACGGACTTGGCGCCGTCGGCCAGCACGCCCGCATCGCGCAGGGCAGCCATCCACAGCTCCCAATCCTGACCGCCCATGACGGTGATGGTGTTCTGGATCTCTTCCTCATTCGCCGGCTCGACGGTGGCGGTGATGATCTGATCCTTGTTGGTGTCGATGGCGGTGGTGGTGTAGACCTCGCCGATGGGTTTGAGGGCGGAGCGCACCACTTCACCGGTTTCCGGCATCTTGCGCACCGGCGAGGCCAGGGAGTAGACCACCAGGTCAATCTGACCCAGATCCTGCTTGATGAGCTCGATCACCTTGGCGCGGCATTCGTTGGAAAAGGCATCGCCGTTGACGCTTTTCGCGTACAGACCTGCCTCTTTGGCGGCCTTGTCGAAGGCGGCGGAGTTGTACCAGCCGGCGGTACCGGTCTTGGTTTCGCTGCCCGCTTTTTCAAAGAAGACGCCGAGGGTGGCGGCGCCGGAGCCGAAGGCGGCGGCAATGCGAGACGCCAGGCCATAACCTGTGGAGGCGCCGATCACCAGCACCTTCTTGGGGCCATTCTCGATGGTGCCCTTGGCCTGGGTATAGGCAATCTGACGACGAACATTGGCTTCGCAACCGACCGGGTGAGTGGTGGTGCAGATAAAGCCGCGAACCTTGGGTTTGATGATCATGTGTTGTCTCTTATCCGTTTGATGGATGAAATCGGGGCATAAGATACCTCATCTTGCCGCGATAAGGTGCTCTGATGTGTTGAATCGCAGGGAAAATGAGCAAATGGAGGGACAAAAACCGCCGCCGCCCCTCCTACCGTCACGCCCTCAGGCGGACTTGCCCCGTTCCCCCTGTTGCCGCTCCCCCACATGGAACAATAAATAACGACAAAACAAGCAGTTCCCCCCAATGGCCAAGGCGATGGCCAAAGAACCTGTACTAGTATTCAGACGGTCGGTTATTGTCATGAAGAGCCTCACAGGGGTCTTAACAAGGAGCTCCGCCATGTTTTGGAATCGCACGGGAAATCACGACAAGAGTGAACAAGCGGCAAAGATCGCAGCACTCGGCGCCTTTGAGCAGGCCATCCAGTCACGGCTGCCCTATATCGAATTCACCCCGGAGGGGGTCATCACCTTCGTCAACGATCGCTTTCTCGCCATCGTGGGCTACGGCCGGGAGGAGGTGATCGGCAAGCACCACAGCTCTCTCTGCTTCCCCGACGATGTCAACACCCGGGAATACGAGCAGCTATGGCAGGAGCTGCGGCGGGGAGAGTCGCGCAGCGGCCGCTTCATTCGGCAGGCCAAATCGGGCAAGGCGGTCTGGCTCGAAGCCAGCTACTTCCCGATCCTCCTCGATGGCAAGGTGATCAAGGTGGCCAAGGTGGCCTCCAACGTCAGCGAGCAACAATCCACCCTGGAGCGCACCCAGGCCCTGCTGACAGCACTGGACAAGTCCCTGGCCGTCATCGACTTCCAACCCGATGGCACCGTCATCACCGCCAACCAGAACTTCCTGCACTGTTTTGGCTACCGGCTGGACGAGGTGGTGGGTCAGCCCCACCGCATGTTCTGCGACGAGGAGTTTTATCAGCAGAATCCCAACTTCTGGCGGGATCTCGGATCCGGCGCCATCCAGTCCGGGCTCTTCATGCGCCGCGGCCGCCACGGCGAGAAGATCTGGCTGGAGGCCACCTACAACCCCATCTTCAACCACGAGCGCAAGGTGGTGAAGATCATCAAGCTGGCGAGCGACATCAGCGAGCGGGTGGAGAAATCCATCTCGGTGCGCGAAGCGGCCCAGAAAGCCTGCGCCATCGCCGGTGAGACCGTCTCGAGCGCCGCCAAAGGGCGGGAGGTGATCGACAAGGTGCTGGAAACCTCGGCCCACATCAACAGTTCGGTCAGCGAGGTCACCCGGCAGATAGAGAACCTCAACCAGCAGTCGAGAAGCATAGAGTCCATCATCTCGACCATCAGCAGCATCGCGGATCAGACCAACCTGCTGGCGCTCAACGCCGCCATCGAAGCGGCCCGCGCCGGCGAGCAGGGGCGCGGATTTGCGGTGGTGGCCGATGAAGTGCGCCAGCTGGCGGCCAGAACCTCCACCTCCACCGGCGAGATTGTCTCCGTCATCCGGCTTAACTCCGACATCACCTCCAGGATCACCCAGACCGTCTCGGTGGTATCGGAAAAGGCGATGGCAGGTCAGGCCCAGGCCGACATCATCGCCGGCGTCATTCAGGAGATCATCGAGGACGCCAACTCCGTCTCGGAGACGGTCAAAGGGCTCTCCATCTAGCCATTTCGCCCACAACAGACAGGCGACGCCGGTGCGTCGCCTGTTTGCTTTGTCTCCTGTGTTACCCGCCTGCATTCGATGGGGTGCTCCGCCCGTTACCCCTCGGCGGTGACGGCCTGCGCCCCCTTGCGCCTGGCCGGCAGTTGCCCCAGCGCGATGCCCAGCAGCACGGCGCCGCAGGCCACCCATTGCAGGGCATTGAGGGTCTCCCCCAACAGCAGGTAGGCCAGCAGCAGGGTAAACACCGGGATGAGATTGACGTAGGCTGCCGCCAGCGTCACCTTCACCTGGGTCACCGACCAGTTGTAGAGCAGGTAGGCCCCGAGCGTCACGCAGGCACCGAGAAAGACGATGACCGCCATATCCTGCCAGGCCCAGTCTGCAGGCCAGGGCTCGCTGAGGGCAAAGGGGGCGAAAAAGAGGGTGCCGACGAAAGCCTGCAGGGCGGTCAGGGTCAGCACGCTGTAGCGGCTGCAGAGCATCTTGAACACCACCGAGTAGGTGGCGGCGCAGAACATGGCCGCCATCTCCAGGCTGTTGCCAAGCAGGGCGTTGGGGGCAGACTCATCGGCTCCGCTGCCAAAACCGAGCAGGGCGATGCCGAAGATGGCCACGGCAAAGCCGAGCAGCTGGCGGCGGCTCACCCGCTCCCCGATCAGCAAAAAGGCGACCAGGGCCACCACCAGCGGCAGCAGGGCGCAGACCATGCCCGCCTGGCCGGCGCTGGTGTAGCGCAGGGCGTTGACCTCCAGCAGAAAATAGAGACAAGGCTCCAGTGCCCCCATCAAGGCCAGCCAGCGCCAATCCCCTGGCTGGTAGCGAAAATTGCCGAGATAGCGGTAGCAGCACAGCCAGCAAAGGGCCGCCACGCTCATGCGCATGAAGAGCACCTGACCGAAGCCCCAGACCGCCAGCACGTGCTTGAGCGCGATGAAGGAGCTGGACCAGAGCAGCATCGCCAGAGTCAGGGTAAAAATGGGTAAAGGGCGCACGTTTCCTCCATGAAATTGGCTATTTGAATAATAACCATGCGGCCTTGCGGTTGTTAAAAGGCACCTAAAATCAGATAATACCGCCGCCTTCAAACCGGATAACCAACCTGCAATGACTGAGTACCTGCTTTTACTGGTCGGCACCGTGCTGATCAACAACTTCGTGCTGGTGAAGTTTCTTGGCCTGTGCCCCTTCATGGGCGTCTCCGGCAAGCTGGAAACCGCCATCGGCATGGGGTTGGCGACCACCTTCGTGATGACCCTGGCCAGCGCCTGTTCCTATCTGATGGAACACTATATCCTGATCCCGCTGAACATCGCCTACCTGCGCACGCTCGCCTTCATTCTTGTGATCGCCGTCGTGGTTCAGTTTACCGAGATGGTTATCCGCAAGAGCAGCCCCACTCTCTACCGTCTGCTTGGCATCTTCCTGCCGCTCATCACCACCAACTGTGCCGTGCTGGGGGTGGCGCTGCTCAGCATCAACGAGCACCACAACTTCATCCAGAGCATCATCTACGGCTTTGGTGCCGCCACCGGCTTCTCGCTGGTACTGATCCTGTTTGCCGCCATGCGTGAGCGCCTGGTGGCCGCCGATGTTCCCACCCCGTTTCGCGGCGTCTCCATCGCCATGATCACCGCCGGCCTGATGTCGCTGGCCTTTATGGGCTTTACCGGCCTCATCAAGATATAGCGCTATGATTCACATTCTTTTTGCCGTTCTGGTGTTGGCTCTGCTGGCCCTGGCTTTCGGCATCATTCTGGGCTTTGCCGCCGTCAAGTTTCATGTGGAAGCCGATCCCATCGTCGATCAGCTCGACGCCCTGCTGCCGCAAACCCAGTGCGGCCAGTGCGGCTACCCTGGCTGCAAACCCTACGCCGAGGCACTGGCCAACGGCGATCAGATCAACAAGTGCGTGCCCGGTGGCGATGCCACCATGCGCAAGATTGCCGATCTGATGGGGGTCGAACCCCAGCCGCTGGGCGGCGCAGAAGCCGCCGTACCGGTCAAGAAAGTCGCCTTCATCCATGAAGATCAGTGCATCGGCTGCACCAAGTGCATCCAGGCCTGCCCGGTCGATGCCATCGTCGGTGCCACCAAGGCGATGCACACCGTGATCAAGGACGAGTGCACCGGCTGCGATCTCTGCGTCGATCCCTGCCCGACCGACTGCATCGAGATGATCCCGGTGCCCACCACGGTCGACAACTGGAAGTGGGATCTCAACAACGTCACCATTCCGGTCAAGATAGTGGAGTAACCATGCAGTCCTTACTCGAACGCATCAAAGCCGGCACCCTGTGGGATTTTCACGGCGGCATTCATCCTCCCGAAAACAAGGAGCAGTCCAGCCTCACCCCAGTGGTGGACGCGGGTCTGCCGCCCCAGCTCATCATTCCGGTGCGCCAGCACGCGGGCCCGGCCGGCGATCTGCTGGTGCGGGTCGGCGACCGGGTCAAGAAGGGTCAGCCACTCACCCGTCATGAGAAGGGGCGGATCGTGCCGGTGCACGCCTCTACCTCCGGCACCATCACCGCCATCGGCCACCATACGGTGGCCCACCCCTCCGGTCTCGACGATCTCTGCATCACCCTCACCCCGGATGGCGAAGATGCCTGGGGCGAGCGCAAGGGCCAAGCCGACTACTGGAATCTGGAGCGGGGTGAACTGCTCGAGCGCATTCAGCAGGCCGGTATCGCGGGCCTTGGCGGCGCCGTGTTCCCGACTCACAGCAAGCTCGATGGCCGCGGCCAGCTCACCGAGATCCTCATCGTCAACGGCCTCGAATGCGAGCCCTACATCACCACCGATGACCGGCTGATGCAGGAGTATGCCGACGAGATCATGGACGGCATCCGGGTGCTCAAGCACCTGCTCAAACCCAAGCTGACCCTGATCGGGGTGGAAGACAACAAGCCGGCCGCCATCGGCGAGCTGACCCGTCACGCCACCGACGAAGACGTACTGGTCAAGACGGTCCCCACCAAGTACCCCTCGGGCGGCGCCAAGCAGACCATAGAGCTGCTCACCGGTCGTCAGGTACCCAAAGGCGGCCGCGCGGTGGACATGGGCATCATGGTGCTCAACGTGGCCACCGTGTTTGCCATCAAGCGCGCCATCATCGACGGCGAACCGCTCATCTCCCGCATCGTCACCCTCACCGGCGACGCCTTCAAGAAGCCGGGCAACGCCTGGGTGCTGCTGGGCACGCCGGTGCGCTGGCTGCTGCAGCGCTTCGAGCTGCAGCCCGAGGCGGATCAGCGGGTGATCATGGGGGGGCCCATGATGGGCTTCACCCTGCCCCACGCCATGGTACCCGTGGTCAAGGCCACCAACTGCCTGCTCTCCCCCACCCGGGCCGAGCTGCCGCCACCCGGTCCGGAGCAGGCCTGCATTCGCTGCAGCGCCTGTGCCGACGCCTGCCCGGCCAACCTGTTGCCGCAGGAGCTCTACTGGTACAGCCGGGCCAAGGAGTACGACAAGGCAGAAGGGCTCAACCTGTTCGACTGCATCGAATGCGGCGCCTGCGCCTGGGTCTGCCCGAGCGAGATCCCGCTGGTGCAGTACTACAAGATTGCCAAGGATGATATCCGCGAGGCCCGCGCCGAGGCCGAGAAGGCCGAGCGCGCCAAGCAGCGCTTCGAGGCCAAGCAGGCCCGCTTCGAGCGGGAGAAAGCCGCTCGCGAAGCCCGCCATGCCGAGGCGGCCGCCCAGCGGCGCCAGGCCATGACGGCGGCCGGCGGAGAAGATCCGGTAGCCGCGGCCCTGGCCCGTCTCAAGGCCAAGCAGGAGGCTCCCGTCACGGCCGTTGCCGCCACTGCCGAAGGTGTGCCCGACAACAGCGCGGTGATCGCCGCCCGTGAGGCCCGCAAGCGGGAGGCGGAAGCCCGCCGCGCCGCCAAGGCGCTCGACACGACGGCAGCCGAGCCGGGCGATGCCACTGCCACCACTGAGGCGGATCCGAAAAAAGCGGCCATCGCCGCCGCACTGGCGCGGGCCAAGGCCAAGAAAGCAGCCCAGAGCGGTGACACCGAGGCGGCACAGGCCACCCCGGAGGATGCCACAGCATCAACCAGTGCTGCTGCCCAGAGCGATCCCAAGAAGGCCGCCATCGCGGCAGCCATTGCCCGTGCCAAAGCGAAGAAAGCGCAAGCTGGCAGCGAGACAGATGCCACCGAACCAGGCGCTGACAGCAGTGCGGCGACAGCCGAGCCGACCGGCGCGGGAGACGATCCCAAGAAGGCAGCCATTGCCGCCGCCATCGCCCGTGCCAAGGCCAAGAAGGCCGCGGCTCAGGCACAAGGCGACAAAGCCGTAACCGAGGGTGAAGAGGCCGTTGCTGCCGTCCAGCAGCCTGACACTGCCGACGCAGATCCCAAGAAGGCAGCCATCGCCGCCGCCATCGCCCGTGCCAAGGCCAAGAAGGCCGCGGCTCAGGCGCAAGGTGACACTGTCGTAACCGAGGATGAAGAGGCCGTTGCGGCGGCCCCTGCTTCCGCCCCGCAACCTGACGCTGCCGATGTGGAACCCAAGAAGGCGGCCATTGCCGCCGCTATCGCCCGCGCCAAGGCCAAGAAGGCCGCGGCTCAGGCGCAAGGCGACACCGCCGTGAGCGAGGGTGAAGAGGCCGTGGCGGCTGCGCCAGCAGTAGTTTCGCAGCCTGATGCCGCCGAGGCGGATCCCAAGAAGGCGGCCATCGCCGCCGCCATCGCCCGCGCCAAGGCCAAGAAGGCTGCGGCTCAGGCGCAAGGCGACGCAGTCGTAAGCGCGGATGAAGAGGCCGTTGCTGCCGCCGTCCCGCAGCCTGATGCCGCCGAGGCGGATCCCAAGAAAGCGGCCATCGCTGCCGCCGTGGCCCGTGCCAAGGCCCGGAAACTGGCGGCCGAGGCGGCAGCCCAGGCCTCCCCTTCTCCATCGACCGACAAGAGCCACTGATCCATGTTCAATATCGCGAGTGCGCCGTTTGCCCATAACCGCAGACAGACCCAAACCCTGATGTTGCTGGTGATGCTGGCCTGTCTGCCCGGTTTTCTGGCGCAGAGCTGGTTCTTTGGCTGGGGCACCCTGATCCAGATCCTGCTGGCCCTGGTCACGGCGCTGGCCTCCGAAGCCCTGGTGCTGCGTCTGCGCCAACGCCCCGTCAAGCCAGCCCTGCTGGATGGCAGCGCGGCGCTCACCGCCGTGCTGATCGGTCTCTCCCTGCCGCCGCTGCTGCCCTGGTGGATGCTGGTGCTGGGCACGGCGTTTGCCATCATCATCGCCAAGCACCTCTACGGCGGACTGGGCCAGAACCTGTTCAACCCTGCCATGGTGGCCTATGTGCTGCTGCTGGTCTCCTTCCCGGTGCAGATGACCAGCTGGCTGCCGCCGTCGAGCATCGCCGCCTACGACATCGGCTTTGGTGATGCGGCCTCGGTGATCTTCACCGGCTTCAGCCTGGATGGCTACAGCATGGCCCAGCTCAAGCAGGGGGTGGACGGACTGACCATGGCCACACCGCTGGATACCCTGAAAACCGGGCTGACCCAGGGCCTCACCGCCGGCGAAGTGATGACCCACAAGGTGTTCGAGGGCTGGGGCGGCATCGGCTGGAGCTGGGTCAACCTCGGCTACCTGCTGGGCGGTCTGTTCCTGCTGCAACAGAAGGTGATCAACTGGCGCATCCCGGGGGCCATTCTCGGCGCCCTGCTGCTGGCTGCCACCCTGGGTTATCTGGTGACGCCGGATGCCACCGCCACCCCCATGTTCCACCTGTTCAGCGGCGCCACCATGCTGGGGGCCTTCTTCATCGCCACCGATCCGGTGAGTGCCAGCACCACACCGCGCGGCCGCCTGGTCTATGGCGTGCTCATCGGGGTGCTGGTCTACCTCATCCGCCGTTTTGGCGGCTACCCGGATGCCTTCGCCTTTGCCGTGCTGCTGGCCAACCTGTGCGTGCCGCTGATCGACAGCCTGACACGCCCCAAAGTCTATGGAGCCCGCCGCAAATGATCTCGACAGCCAACGCCTGCATGGCTTGCTGGACAGACAGCCTGAGCTGTCCCGGCGCCCATGACGCCCGTCGTATGAACGTCGCGCACACCTCACTCTCAGGAACGATGCAATGTTAAAGAGCATGCGCAAGAACGGCGTCACCCTGGCCATGTTCGCCCTGGCCTGTACCGCCCTGGTGGTGCTGACCAACGAATTGACCCAGGGCCGGATCGCCCATCAACAGCAGCTGGAGAAGCTGCGCACCCTCTCAGCCCTGTTGCCGGAGGGGAGCTATGACAACGATCTGGTGGCCAGCTGCAAGCTGGTGCAGAGCAAGCGCTACCTGGGCAGCGATCAGCCAATGCCCCTCTACACCGCGACCCTGCAGGGCACCACCACCGGCTATGCGCTGGAAACCGTGGCCCCCGACGGCTACAGTGGGGCCATTCGCCTGATCGTCGGCACGGACGCCAAGGGCACCGTCAGCGCGGTGCGGGTGTTGACCCACAACGAGACGCCCGGTCTTGGCGACAAGATAGAGTTGAAAAAATCTGGCTGGATCAACAGCTTCGTCGGCAAGTTCCTCAACCGCGACAACGAATCCAGCTGGGCCGTGAAGAAGGATGGCGGTGAGTTCGACGCCTTCACCGGCGCCACCATCACCCCCAGGGCCGTGGTCAAGGCGGTGAAGAACCTGCTGTTGCTGCAACAGGAGCACCCCGAGCTGCTGCGGGACGCCCCCGCCTGTGACGCCACCCCCTAACGCCGGAGCACAAGCTATGGAACAAGTTGATGTGATTGACGGGCAGAGCCCGATCAGCGAGAGCAATGGCCGCCGTGAAGAGCTCAAGGAGCTGATGCTGCAGGGGCTGTGGAAGAACAACCCTTCCCTGGTGCAGGTGCTGGGGCTCTGCCCCACCCTGGCGGTCTCCTCTACTTTCACCAATGCGCTGGGGCTCGGCCTTGCCACCATGGCGGTACTGGTCAGCTCCAACCTCGCCATCTCCCTGGTGCGCAACTGGGTGCCCAAGGATATCCGCATCCCGGTCTACGTGATGATCATCGCGGCCCTGGTGACCAGCGTGCAGCTGTTGATGAACGCCTACACCTACGGCCTCTATCAGGCGCTCGGCATCTTCATCGCCCTCATCGTCACCAACTGCGTCATCATAGGCCGGGCCGAGGCCTATGCCTCCAAGAACCCGCCGCTGCTGGCGGCCATCGACGGCTTCATGATGGGGCTGGGCTTTACTCTGGTGCTGCTGGTGCTGGGGGGCCTTCGCGAGATCATCGGCATGGGCACCCTGTTTGACGGTGCCGACCTGCTGCTGGGTGAGTGGGCCAAGTCCCTGCGCATCGAGCTGTTCCATGCCGACGCCAGCCTGCTGCTGGCGATCCTGCCCCCTGGCGGCTTCATCGGCCTCGGCCTGATGATCGCCGGCAAGAACGCCATCAACGACTGGATGGGCCGCAAGCAGAGCGCCGAGAAGGCCCACTGCAGCGTGCCGGCCGCGGGTGCCCGCGCGACCCAGCTCTGAGCCAAGAGGGAGCCATGAACAACCAGAAACGCAGACTGATCCTGGAGCGACTGCGGGACGACAATCCCCACCCCACCACAGAGCTCAACTTCACCACACCGTTCGAGCTGCTGATCGCCGTGCTGCTGTCGGCCCAGGCCACCGACGTGAGCGTCAACAAGGCCACCGACAAGCTCTACCCGGTGGCCAACACCCCGCAGGCCATGCTGGATCTGGGGGTGGACGGGCTCAAGGAGTACATCAAGACCATTGGCCTGTTCAACACCAAGGCCGAGAACGTCATCAAGACCTGCGCCATCCTGCTGGAGCGCCACGGCGGCGAGGTGCCGGAGAATCGCGAGGCCCTCGAGGCCCTGCCTGGTGTTGGCCGCAAGACCGCCAACGTGGTGCTCAACACCGCCTTCGGCTGGCCCACCATCGCCGTCGATACCCATATCTTCCGGGTCTCCAACCGCACCGGTTTTGCGGTGGGCAAGAACGTCGATCAGGTGGAGGAGAAGCTGCTCAAGGTGGTCCCGGCCGAGTTCAAGCTGGATGTGCACCACTGGCTGATCCTGCACGGGCGCTACACCTGTCTGGCCCGCAAGCCGCGCTGTGGCTCCTGCATCATTGAAGATTTGTGTGAGTACAAAGAAAAAGTCTACCCCGAGAGCTGATCCGCAGGGCGAGGCCTGGCTCACAGGCGTCTGCGGACCCGGGCCTCGGGCCATAGATTCAAGGCAGTACCAATCACCAACCCGGAGAATTGAGCAATGAGAATTCTGCATACCATGTTGCGCGTCGGCGATCTGCAACGTTCCATCGACTTCTACACCCGTGTGCTGGGCATGAAACTGCTGCGCAAGAGCGAGAACAGCGAATACAAGTACACCCTGGCCTTCGTCGGCTACGGCGACGAGAAGGATGAGGCCGTCATCGAGCTCACCTACAACTGGGGCGTGAGCGAGTATGAGCTGGGTTCGGCCTACGGCCACATCGCCCTGGAAGCGGACGACATCTATGCCACCTGCGAGGCGCTGCGCGCCGCCGGTGCCAAGATCACCCGCGAGCCGGGTCCGGTCAAGGGCGGTACCACCGTCATCGCCTTCGTCGAGGATCCGGATGGTTACAAGATTGAACTGATCGCCAAGAAAGATGCCGGCAGCGGCCTTGGTGAGAGCTTCTGATCCAGGCTTGTCCCCGAAAGAACCAAAAAGAGCGCCGAGGCGCTCTTTTTTATGGCGAAGATATCGCTCAGATGGCGCCATTGCGGCCCATGTTGATCACCACCCGCCGGTTCTTGGCACGGCCACCCTCGGTCTCGTTGGAGGCGACGTGCTGCTTCTCGCCGTGCCCTTCCACCGAGATCTTGCCGGGATCGATGCCCAGATCGACGAATACCTTCTTGATGGCATCGGCCCGTTTCTCGGAGAGCTTCTGGTTCGGCCAGCGGCCGCCATAGCTGTCGCTGTAGGCGTCGATCACCACCACGTCGATGCTCTTGTCCACCTTCACGTACTCGCCGATCATCGCCAGCCGCCGCTTGGAGGCCAGCGACAGCTGATCGCTGTTCTTGTCATAGGTGAGCACGCTGAAGGCGATGTCGTTGAAACTGTAGGGCAGCAGGCCGTTCACGCAGTCCATGAAGGCCTGGTACTTGACCCGGAAGTTGACCGAGGAGAGGGAGACCCGCACCGGCCGGTTCTGGCGATACCAGTCGCGATACTGGAAGGTCGGCATGCGCCCTCCCTCCAGCTCGTCCAGCATGGTCCAGGCGGTCTGCCCCTCCACCAGGCCATCAAACTGCTGGTAGAAACGCAGCTGGCTTATCTCCCGGCCGGCCAGGCCAGGACGCCAGATGGGCGGCATGATGCCCAGACTCACCGTCTGGGTCTGGGCCTGCTGGCGCAGCCCCTTGAGTTCGAAGTCCAGATTGATCTTGCGACCGGCGCGGCTGACGAAGGCCCCCGTGCCCCAGCTGGGGATGGGATGCTCGAGCCGGCACTCCACCTGGGTATCAGAGGTCAACCGCCAGACGGATTGATCCAGGCCGGCACCGAATTCGGTGACTCCCGCCTGCAACTGCATACTCACTGATATGCTGACCAACCCCAACACCCAAGCGTTCAACTGCCTGCCCTCCACACGATCTCTGGTTAGGTATCGGCAGGGGCAGGACAAGCTTTAGGTCAAAGCGCTCAATGGGGTGAAGATCCGCCCATCAGCTTGAAGCTGGCGATGCGGCCTGCCAGCTCTCGTGCCAGCTGATCCAGCTCAACGCTGTTCTGCTGCAGGGTCTCCGAGTGCTGGCGATGCGCCTCGTACACCTCGCGGATGGTCATCACGTTGTGCTGGATATCATCGGTGACGTAACGCTGCTCCTCGGTGGCGGTGGCCACCTGGGCCGTCATGTCGCTCACCTTGCGCACCTCGTTGACGATGTCGGTCAGCTCGCTGCCCGCCCGCTTGGCTTCGGTCACGCTCAGCCCCGCCTGCTCGGTTCCCAGGTGCATGGCCGTCACCGCCTGATTGGCCCCCTGGCGCAGACGCGCCAGCATCCGCTCGATGTCGTCGGCAGCCTGCTGAGTGCGCGATGCCAGCGCCCGCACCTCTTCCGCCACCACCGCAAAGCCGCGACCGGATTCTCCGGCACGGGCCGCCTCGATGGCCGCGTTGAGGGCCAGCAGGTTGGTGCGATCCGAGATCTGCTTGATGAGGTTGAGGGCCTCCCCCACCGACTCGGTATCCTGATGCAGGCTGTCCACCAGTTGCTGGGTATCGCTCAGGGTACCCGCCACCAGCTGGATGGCGTCTATGGTCTGATCCACCTCCTTGTCCCCCTGCCGGGCCCGGCCGATGGCCTGCTGGGTCGCCAGCGAGGTCTGGGTCGCGTTGCGCGCGATCTCCGCCACCGTCGAGGCCATCTCGGTGGCGGCGGTCGCCACCAGGTCCACCTGACCAAAGCCCCTGGCCACCCCGGCGTTAACCTCGGAGATGACGTTGGCCGAGGCGGCGGCGCTGCGGGTCAACACCTCGCAGGAGCGGCGAACCGCCAGCAACAAGCCTTCCAGGTGTTCGAGGAAGTGGTTCAGATCCCGCGCCAGCGCCCCCAGCTCGTCGCCGGATTGCCAGTTGACCCGCACCGTCAGGTCGTTCTCCTTCACCAGCCGCTTGAAGGTCTGATGCAGCGCCGTGAAGCCCAGGTGCAGATCCCGCACCACCCGCCAGCAGACGAAGGTGGTCAGTGCCACGCACAGCAAGACCCCGATGGCAGCCCACCAGAAGTCGCTGGCACTCTGGGCCCGCATCTGGTCGACCCGCTCGGACAGCTGTTGATAGAGGCGATCCTCACTCTGTTTGAGCAGGCCTATCTTGTCGGTACTCAAGGCAAACCAGGCTTCGGCATCCACCCCGAAACCACCGCTGGCCGCCTTGTCGAGCGCCAGTTTCTCCATGGCGGCCACCTTGGCTACCACGGGCGAGGCCAGGCTGTCGGCCAGCAGCTGGCGCTGGGAGGGGCTCGCCACCGCCTGGAAGCGTTCAAGATAAGTATTCTGGGCCGCCAGCAGCGAGATAAACTGCTGCAGCAGTGCCGGCGTGAAGCTGTCTCGGCCGAACACGTTGCTCAAGGTCGCCCGCTCCAGCCCCATCCGCTCCTTGCTCTGCAAGAAGGCGGCATAGGCGTTGGTCTGCAGCGCTATGGTGGCATCCCGGCTGTGGATGCTGATCTGATCCACCACCGCCAGCAGGCGGGAGATGATCCGGCTGTAGACGCCGACCTGCTCCGCCACCTCCACCCCCAGCGCACTGACCCGCTCGCGCATGGCCGTCAGCCCGGCCAGCTCCTGCTGCACCTCGCTGAGCGCCAGCAGGGCCGGGTCTTGTGCAAAACGCTGCAGCAGGCCATCCACCACCTTGCGCTGGGCCGGCAGGGCATCGCGGAACTTGTTGCCGCCAGAGCCGAGGAAGCCGGCCGACATGCCGCGCTCTTTTTGCAGCTCGTGGGCCAGTTGCGCCGCTTCCCGAACCACATCCAGCGCGGCCTGGGCCTGGCTCATCTCCTGTTCGACCCGATAACGCTCATACACGTACCGGCCGGAGAAAAACAGCAGGGCCAGCAGTGGCAGGCAGACAACCAGCAACATCTTGTGCGCCAATCCCAGCTTCTTCATCCTTGCTCTCCATTCCATTGATTGAGTGGTCAATTATAAGCTCGCGTGTCGATAATAGAATCGGCTAGCGCCTGCAGGGCGGCGGAGATGGGACAAGGGCCCGCTTTTTTGCCATAATGCCGCCTCATTTCACGCCGACCGAGATACCATGACCGACGCAGTTCACACCCTCAAGGGCCGTTTTCGTGGCTTTTACCCCGTCGTCATCGATGTTGAAACCGCCGGGTTCAATGCCAGAACCGACGCTTTGCTGGAGATCGCTGCCCATACCCTCAAGATGGACGAGCAGGGCTGGCTCGTGCCCGATCAGATCTTCCATTTTCATGTCGAACCGTTCGAGGGCGCCAACCTGGAAAAGGCGGCGCTCGACTTCACCGGCATCGACCCCTTCAATCCCCTGCGTGGCGCCGTCAGCGAGAAAGAGGCGCTGACCGAGATCTTCAAGGGCATTCGCAAGGGGATGAAGGAGCAGGATTGCGGCCGCGCCATCATAGTGGCCCACAACGCCACCTTCGATCACGGCTTCGTGATGGCCGCCGCCGAGCGGGCCGGCCTCAAGCGCAATCCGTTCCATCCGTTTGCCACGTTCGATACCGCGGCGCTCTCCGGCCTGGCCTTGGGTCAGACGGTGCTGGCCAAGGCGTGCCAGAGCGCCCGCATCCCGTTCGACAACAAAGAGGCACACTCCGCCCTCTATGACACCGAACGCACCACAGAGCTGTTCTGCCATATCGTCAACCGCTGGAAGAGCCTGGGTGGCTGGCCACCCGCTCACCCGGACAACGAGAGTGACGATGCGGGCGAATAAACCCCGATCTCAAGCAGGCTGCCACGGCAGCCGCTTTTCTTTGCACGGTTTGCCTCTGCTGGTTTATTCCTGATCTGGTTTGACCAGAATAGATAATAAAGTGCCATCCAGCGCCTTTTTTCACGCCTCCGACCCCGTTGTCGGCAGCAGAGCGCCGTGAATGCTGCAGATAGGCCATCAGCCTGATTTTTTACTCGACATTTGTCACATTTTTCGCAAACTAACTGCCTTTCACACGACAGACAGCAACACAAACTATAAGGAAATCAAATGAATCCTGTTGTTATCGCAGTGGCGCTGATGCTGGTGCTCAGCCTACTGCGGATCAATGTGGTGGTCTCCCTCGCCATCGGCGCCATCGCGGGCGGCCTGATCGGGGGGCTCACCCTTGAGCAGACGCTCTCCACCTTTACCGGTGGCCTGGGTGGCGGCGCCGAGATCGCCCTCTCCTACGCCATGCTGGGTGCCTTCGCCGTCGCCATCTCCCGTTCCGGCATCACCGATCTACTGGCCCGCAAGGTGATCAGCCAGCTCGGCAAGGATGCCAGCAGCACCCGCATTCTCTGGGTCAAGAGCCTGCTGCTCGCCTCCGTGCTCGCGGTCTCCGTCTCTTCCCAGAACCTGATCCCGGTCCATATCGCCTTCATTCCCATCCTGATCCCGCCGCTGCTGCACGTCATGGCCCAGATGCAGATCGACCGTCGTCAGGTGGCCTGCGTCATCACCTTCGGCCTGACCGCGACCTACATGCTGCTGCCGGTGGGCTTTGGTGGCATCTTCCTCAACAACATCCTGGCCAAGAACCTGATCGACAACGGCGTGCCGGTCGAGCTCAGCCAGCTGCCGATGGCGATGGCCATCCCGGTGCTTGGCATGTTCTGCGGCCTGCTCATCGCCGTCTTCTTCAGCTACCGCAAGCCGCGCCAGTACGATCTGGAGAAGATCCTGGCCGCCGAGCCGGAGACGGTCGAGCTCAACCTCAGTCACATCTGGGTGGCCCTGCTGGCCATCGCCGTGGCGCTGGGGCTGCAACTGATGACCAACAGCATAGTGCTGGGGGCCCTGGCGGGTTTCGTCATCTTCACCTGTGGCGGCGTCATCAAGTTTCGCGAGAGTCAGGATGCCTTCACCCAGGGCGTGCGCATGATGTCCCTCATCGGCTTCATCATGATCTCCGCCGCCGGCTTTGCCGCCGTGATGAAGGAGACCCACGGGGTCGACAGCCTGGTGCAGTCCGTAGCCGGCATGATGACCGGCCACAAGGGGCTGGCCGCCCTCCTGATGCTGCTGGTGGGCCTGCTCATCACCATGGGGATCGGCTCCTCCTTCTCCACCGTGCCCATCATCGCCACCATCTATGTGCCGCTGTGCATCCAGCTCGGCTTCTCGCCCATGGCCACCATCGCCCTGGTGGGGGCAGCCGGCGCGCTGGGGGACGCGGGTTCGCCCGCCTCGGATTCGACCCTGGGCCCCACCTCGGGCCTCAACGCCGACGGCCAGCACGACCATATCTGGGACAGCGTGGTGCCGACCTTCATCCACTACAACATCCCGCTCATCCTCTTCGGCTGGATTGCCGCCATGGTGCTCTAAGCCGGGCAGCAAGAGACAAGACAACAAAAAGGCGACCTACGGGTCGCCTTTTTGCTGCCTTCATCGTGCCATGTATACGCCGGAATATACGAGCGGACAGGCGAGGTACTTTTCCTTCCTGGCTGCGCTGTCGGCCCTCTCTTGTTCTGTTCGCTCTCCCCTTCGCGCAGGTTCTGCTCGCAACGGCACAAGGCGGCTCCTGGGCTTGCAACCTTAGTTACCATCCTGCACCTGGCAGTCGATACCGGTGGCAGTGCCAGGCAGTCTGTCGGTGATATCAATGGCGCTCAATGGGTGAGCCCCACCAGCACAGCATGGGTAAACCACAGGCAACAAAAAGGCCGCTCGATGAGCGGCCTTTTTAAATAACAATCAGAGCTTAGCTGTCGCGGCGCTTGCCACCGAACTTGCGACCCTTGTCGAAACCGCCTTCACGGCGATCCTTGTTGAAGGGACGGTCACCCTGCGGACGGCGATCCTTGTTGAAAGGACGGTCGCCACGGAACGGACGATCACCGCGCGGCGGACGGCTACTGGTGTTACCACCGGCCGGCACCTCGGTGTAGCGGCTGATCTGCAGCGGACGCTGGCAGACACGGGCCTTCTTGATCACTTCCAGCACGTCCGGGCTGATGCCCTTGGGCAGATCGACGGTGGAGAAGTCGTCAGCGATGTCGATGTTGCCGATGAAACGGCTCTCGATGTTCGCTTCGTTGGCGATGGCGCCCACGATCTGACCCGGCTTGACGCCGTGATGGGCACCCACGTCTACGCGGTAGCGCTCCATCTCCACGTCCGGGTTGTCTTTGAGCGGACGCGGCTCCAGGGACGGCATGCGACGGGCCGGGCGATCGCCACGGTCACCGAAGTCACGACCGCCGCGGTCGTTGAACTCACGACGCTCGAAACCACCGCGATCGTTGCTGTTGCTGAACAGCGGATCCGGGATGGAGTCATCCAGCAGCAGCGGCTGATCACCCTGTACCAGCTTGGCCAGTGCAGCAGCCAGCTCCAGCGGATCGGCAGAATCCTCTTCGATCAGCTCGTTCACCAGGTTCACGTAGATCTCGAGCTCTTCGCCCATCATGGTTTCGCGGATGCGCTCCTTGAACTTGGCCAGACGGTGCTGGTTGATGTCCTCGGTGCTCGGCATCTTCATCGGCTCGATGGCCTGACGGGTAGCGTGCTCGATGGCGCGCAGCATGCGGCGCTCGCGCGGTGCCACGAACAGGATGGCCTCGCCCTTGCGACCAGCACGGCCGGTACGGCCGATACGGTGAACGTAGGATTCGGTGTCGTACGGAATGTCGTAGTTCACTACGTGGGTGATGCGCTCGACGTCCAGACCACGAGCAACCACGTCGGTGGCGATCAGGATGTCCAGCTGGCCCTGACGCAGCTTGTCGACGGTACGCTCACGCAGCTTCTGCGGGATGTCGCCGTGCAGCGCTTCACAGGCGTGACCACGAGCAGCCAGCTTGCCGGCCAGCTCTTCGGCGGCGTTCTTGGTACGCACGAACACCAGCAGGGCTTCGTAGGGTTCCACTTCCAGCAGACGGGTCATGGCGTCCAGTTTGTGCAGACCGGTCACCTGCCAGTAGCGCTGGCGAATGGTGGTGGCGGTAGCAGTCTTGGAGGCGATCTTGATCTCTTTGGGCTGCTTCAGGTGCTTCTGGGCCACGCGACGGATCTGCTCCGGCATGGTGGCAGAGAACAGGGCAACCTGACGACCGGCCGGGCACTGATCCATGATCCAGTCCACGTCGTCGATGAAGCCCATGCGCAGCATTTCGTCCGCTTCGTCCAGCACCAGGGCTTTCAGACCGGAGAGGTCCAGGTTCTTGCGACGGATCAGGTCCATCACGCGGCCCGGAGTACCCACGACAACCTGAGCACCGCGACGCAGGGCGCGGGTCTGGGTTTCGTAGGAGGCGCCGCCGTAGATGGGCAGCACGTGGAAATCAGGCATGTGGTGGGCATAGCGTTGGCACGCCTCAGCCACCTGCAGGGCCAGTTCGCGGGTAGGCGCCAGCACCAGGATCTGGGTGTTGCGGTTACCAGCTTCCAGACGAGACAACAGAGGCAAGGCAAAAGCAGCGGTCTTCCCTGTACCGGTTTGCGCCTGCCCCAGCAGATCGTGGCCCGCCATCAGGTGGGGAATTGCTGCGGCCTGGATGGGGGACGGGCGCTCATAGCCCACGTCCTGCAGCGCTTTCAGTACAGGCGCGGCCAGTCCAAGCTCACTAAAAAGGGGCAGTTGTTCGGTATCAGACATAGATTCTTCCAGATTAAGGCAGGCGGCTAACACCGCGGAATAGCAAAAAGGCGGCGATTATAGCGCCACTTTGTTCTGCTGTCTTGAAAAATGTGATAGGCCTCTCAAGACGTTGGCAATTATAGAGGGATCTGACGACTATGGCTTGCTTATTTTTCACTCATGGTGCGTGATTGCGGATCACGCTTCGCCAGAGTCCTTGTCCCGCTTGTGCTTGAGCACCGCCATGGTCAACCGGCTGGTGCACAATAAACGACCACGTTCATCGCGAATTTCTATCTGCCACACCTGAGTGGTCGCCCCCAGATGCAACGGCGCGCAGCGCCCCGTCACCACTCCTTCCCGCTTGGCCCTCAAGTGGTTGGCATTGACCTCCAGCCCCACGCAGTAACTGTCAGGTCCGACCGCCATGTTGGCCGCCAAGGAACCCAGCGTCTCCGCCAGCACCACAGAGGCGCCGCCGTGCAGCATACCGAGCGGCTGATGGGTGCGGTGATCCACCGGCATGGTGGCCTCCAGCCAGTCAGGGCCAAAGGCGGTGTAGACGATGTCGAGGTGGGCCATCAGGGTATTGCGGGAGCTGGCGTTGAGCCCCTCAAGGCTCATGGGCTTGCGCCAGATGGGGGCGTTATCTTGGCTCATGACGAGCTGACTCCTTCTGTGATCAATGGGTTATCGCTGCGCCGTAGCGGCAAACCAGCAGTGTCGGCGAAAATGGCGCAGAAAAAAAGATGCCCCGCTTGAGGGGGCATCTTCAGGGCTGGCCGGCTGGCCATGCCTTGTCACCAGGGGTAGGTCACCCCGGGCCACTCGGCCCAGGGGACGTCCCGCCCAGGCAGGCTCGGCTCGGGCCATTGCCACACCTTGCCAAGCCAGGCGCGCAGTTCGGCCTCCAGTTCGACATCGGTGAGCGGCGCCTCAGCCACCTTCCAGAAGAAGAGCTCCACCGCCACCTCCGGCAGCACCGAGGGGTAGAGGTAAACCCCGCCCCAGAACTCGGGTTCCCGCGCCGGGCTCCAGAGGCCATAGGCAAAGGAGCGCTTGGCCAGGAACTCGGAGCGCTGCCACTCCAGATCGGCCTCGTGCTGGCTCAAGCTGAAATTGGCGGAGGGCCACACATCGTCCGGGCGAAACAGCTGATGAAGCAGCTCGCGCTCGCGCAGCATGGCGACGAACTCCACCACCGCCTGGGCCGGGCTGACCGGCAGCAGCAGGAAGTGCGGGTGCCGATAGGCTTGCGGCACCCGAAACCGCTTGGGTAGCGTCAGCATCAGAGCAGTTCCAGCAGGGCCTGCAACGGGTGCTTGAGTTTCTCCCCCTCCATCCGCTTGACCTGGCTGCGGCACGAATAGCCGGTGGCCAGGCAGCGCTCCTTGGGCAGGCGCGCGAGGGGCTCGGCCCAGCTCAGACCATAGATGCCTTTGGAGTTCTCCACCTGTTTGGCGTCGTGGCCATAGGTACCGGCCATGCCGCAGCAGCCCACCGAGACCGGCTGCAGCGTGGCACCGAAACGGCGGAACAGGGTGCTCCAGTCACCGTGGGTGGTGGGCTTGGCGGTCTTCTCGGTGCAGTGAGCGAACAGATACCAGGGTTCGCTGCCCGCCTCTTCTCGCACCGGCAGCCCCTCGGCCGGCAGGGAGAGCAGCCACTCCTGGGGCAACAGCACCTGGAAGTCGCCACGGGCGGGGCCAAGTGCCTTCACGTATTCATCCCGATAGCAGAGCACCAGGGAGGGATCGACCCCCACCATGGGGATGCCAAGCGCCGCCACCTTGTTGAGGAACTGGGCGCTGCTGGCCGCGGTACGGGCGAAGGCGCGCAGGAAACCCTTCACGTGCTGGGGTTTGCCGTTGGGCTTGAACGGCAGCAGATAGGGCTGCAGGCCGAGCTTGCTGGCCAGTTTCACCAGATCGCGCACCACGGGGGCGTCGTAGTAGCTGGTGAAGGGATCCTGCACGATCAGCACCACTTTTTGACGCTGCTCTGGGCTCATGGCCTCCAGGCCCGGCAGATCGAAATAACGGGCGCGATGGTCGCGCAGCTCCTCGGCCAGGGTCGGCACGCTCAATAGCGGCACGTCCACCATGCCGATGCTCTTCTCGGTCGCCTTCTGAGCCCACTCTTTCTCGAGGAAGAAGTTGACCAGTTTCGGCGCCTTGGCCAGCAGGGGGGCGTAGCTCTCCACCGTGCCGACGAAGTAATCCTTGGGGCCGCGCAGATAACGGCTGTGATAGAGCTGCATGAAACGGGCGCGGAAGGTGGGTACATCCACCTTGATGGGGCACTGACTGGTGCACGCCTTGCACGCGAGGCACCCCTCCATCGCCTCCATCACCTCGTGGGAGAAGTCATACTGGCCCCGGGCGCGGGCCACCGTATTGCGGAACTTGTCGACAATCTGCTTGAAGCGCAGACCGCCGCTTTGCAGCGCCACCTCTTCGGCAAGAGGGTCGAAACCCTGCTCCGCCAGCTGGCGCAGCCATTCGCGCATCAGACCGGCCCGCCCCTTGGGGGAGTGGCGGCGATCGCGGCTGATCTTGACCGAGGGACACATGGGGGAGTCGGTCTCGAAGGTGAAACAGAGACCGTTGCCGTTGCAATCCAGCGCCCGGGTATAGCTGGTGCGTACCGCCAGCGGGATCTGGCGGTCGAACTTGCCGCGCTTGGGCCCATCCACCGAGACAAGCTCGGCACCACTGCCATAAGGCATGCAGATCTTGCCCGGGTTGATGCGATTGGCCGGGTCGAACGCCCCCTTGACCCGTTGCAACTCCTCCCACAGCTCGCCGAAGAAGGCGGGGCTGTATTCGGAGCGAAAGCCCTTGCCGTGCTCCCCCCACATCAGGCCGCCATATTTGGCGGTGAGCGCCACCACCTGATCCGAGATGCGCCGCAGCAGCACCTCCTGCTCCGGGTCGCACAGATCGAGCGCCGGGCGCACGTGCAGCACCCCGGCATCGACGTGGCCGAACATGCCGTAGTCAAGGCCATGGGCGTCCAGCAGGGCACGAAACTCCATGATGAAGTCCGCCAGGGATTCCGGCGGCACGGCGGTGTCTTCGGTGAAGGCCACCGGCTTCTTGCGCCCCTCGGCGTTGCCGAGCAGCCCCACCGACTTCTTGCGCATGCCGTAGATGGTCTCGATGCTCGGCAGATGGTCGCACACCTGATAGCCGATGACCCCGGCCTCACCACGCGCCAGCAGGCCGTCGATACGCCGGCACAGCTCGGCTACCTTGGCCTTGTGCGCATCCTCGTCGGTGTCGGCAAACTCGACGATGTTGAGCCCCTGCAGATCCTTGCCGGGTACGTCCTGGATGAGATCCTTCACCGAGTGCCAGATGATGTCGGCGCGGGCCAGCCCCAACACCCGGGAGTCCACCGTCTCCACCGACAGGGCGTGCGCCTCCACCATAAAGGGGGCGTTGCGCAGGGCCGAGGGGAAGCTGTCGTACTTGACGTTGACCAGGGTCCGGTAGCGCGGGATGGGGGTGATGTTGAGCCTGGCTTCGGTGATGAAGCCCAAGGAGCCTTCCGAGCCGCACAATACGCGGCTCACGTCCAGGGTGTCACTCTCCGGGATATAGAGGTGCTTGAGATCGTATCCGGTCAGAAAGCGGTTGAGTTTGGGGAAGGTGGCCTCGATGTCGGCGCGCCGCTCGCGGCCTATGCGATAGAGGGTGCGATAGATCTCCCCTTCACGACTCTCCAGCGCCAGCTTGTCAGCCAGTCGCTCACCGGTCACCGGCTCGGTGGCCATGAGTTCGCCGTTTTCCAGCACGGCCTTGAGACCCAGCACGTGATCCGAGGTCTTGCCGTACACCAGCGACCCCTGCCCGGAGGCGTCGGTGTTGACCATGCCTCCCAGGGTGGCGCGGTTGGAGGTGGATAGATCCGGCGAGAAGAAGTAGCCATGAGGCTTCAAATAGGCGTTGAGCTGATCCTTCACCACCCCGGCCTGGGCTCGCACCCAACCCTCTTCCAGATTAATTTCCATGATCTGGTTCATATGGCGCGAGAGATCGACGATAATGCCGCCGCCCAAGGATTGACCATTGGTGCCGGTACCGCCGCCGCGAGGGAAGAAACTCAAGGCTGCGTACTCGGGCCCCTGGGCCAGCTTGAGCATCACCGCTATATCGTCCGCGCTGCGCGGATAGAGAACCGCCTGAGGTACGACCTGATAGACGCTGTTATCCGTCGCCATCGCCAACCGGCTTGCATAAGACTTTTCGATATCACCACGAAATGCTGATCGCGCCAGCAACTCAAGAAACTGCAGGGTTGTAGGTGACAAACTGTCCTGGTAATCGAGTCTCGGGATCATGAATCCTTGTTCCCATCCTTTGCTTGATGCCGGCATTCCGGCGACAACGACCGTTCGGGCCAGCCTCTTCGCGGGCCCCCGAACCAGTCCGCTCACATGTGAGCGGGCAGTATATCAGCTAGAAAACCGCTTGCGCGCGCAATCTTCACCATTTGAAAGGAGGACTTTTATGGCTCACTACAGCCATGTTATCAGTACGCTTATCCGCACCGAAAAACAGGCGCTGACCCTGTCGCTGTTTGGTTGCATCACCTTTGCCATTTTCGGCATCGGCTATGGCCTCTTCGTCGGATCCAACGCCATCATGCTCGACGGCATCTTCACCCTGTTCAGCATGGGCATGACGGGGCTGGGGCTCATCACCGCCTACCTGGTCACCCGCCCCTCCGACGCCCGTTTTCAATACGGCTACGCCCACTTCGAACCCATCGCCAACGTCATCAACGGCACCATCATTCTGCTGGTCTGTCTGGCGGCGCTCTACAACGGCCTGACCACCCTGCTGGCGGGGGGACGGGAGATCGATCTCGGCCACGCCCTCATCTATGCCGTCGTCTCCACCTTCTTCTGCGGCATCATCTATCTGGTCGAGGCCAACGTGGCCGAGCGGGTCAACTCAGAGCTGGTGCGGGTGGACTCCAAGGAGTGGCTGGTGGACACCCTGCTCAGCACCACCCTGCTCATCGGCTTCGTGGTCGCCATTGGCCTCGATGCCATCGGCTACGGCCACTACAACCGCTACATAGACCCGCTGCTGGTCTCTCTCTTGGCCCTGTGCGCCACCCTCATTCCCATCAAGGTGCTCGGTCGCAACCTGCGGGAAGTGCTGAAAATTGCCCCCAAGGGGGACGTCTCCCGGCTGGTGGCAAACGAAGTCGAGGCCCTGCGCCTGCGCCATGGCGTCGAGTGCTACAGCCATCTGGCGAAAAGCGGCCGCCGCTTCGATCTCGAGCTCAACATCCTGGTGGCCCCGGGTCAGGAGTGGCCCATCGAGCGCCAAGATGCCCTGCGCCAGGAGCTCTGGTCCCGCCTCGGCGATACCCTGGGGGACGCCTGGCTGTCGGTCTGCTTCACCCGCGAAAAGCGCTGGCTGTAACCGCCGCTTGAACTGCCGTTTGGGGGAGGCCAGCCGCCTCCCCCAGTCATCACATCTTCATGGCTTCCCTCTTGCCAAAACGGCGCCAACCGCTATCATCAGGGCTCACTTTTAACCCGAGGTTTTATTGCCCATCATGGACAATCCCCGAAGTTGCCCTTCGTTTCTTCCCGTCAAAACCTATCTTTATCTGCTTAATCAGCGCCTCTGAATAACGTCATAGCCTTGCTGTCACTACGGCCGTCGTGCGCCGTGATCACTCTTTGCTCTGTCTGTTTTTATTGAGGTCACTACATGGAATTGCTGCTGGATCCCCACATCTGGATCGGTCTGTTTACCCTGATCGTTCTGGAAATCGTGCTCGGGATCGACAACCTGGTCTTCATCGCCATCCTGGTGAAAAAACTGCCTCCCGCCCAGCGGGACAAGGCCCGCATCATCGGCCTGTCGCTGGCCCTGCTGATGCGCCTGGGGCTCCTGAGCGTCATGTCCTGGATGGTCACCCTGACCACCCCCATACTGCACATCTGGGATCACCCCTTCTCCGGGCGGGACCTGATCCTGATGGGAGGCGGCCTGTTCCTGCTGTTCAAGGCCACCTCCGAGCTGCACGAGCGGCTTGAGGCCAAGCCGCCCGAAGAGGGGCCGGTCGGCGTCTATGCCAGCTTTGGGGTGGTGATCACCCAGATCCTGGTGCTGGATGCCATCTTCTCGCTGGACTCCATCATCACCGCCGTCGGCATGGTGGAACAGCTCGGCGTCATGATGGCGGCCGTGACCATCGCCATGGTGGTGATGGTGCTCGCCTCCAAGCCGCTGACCCGCTTCGTCAACGCCCACCCCACAGTGGTGGTGCTCTGTCTGAGCTTCCTGTTGATGATCGGCTTCAGCCTGGTGGCGGAAGGGTTCGGTTTCCATATTCCGAAGGGCTACCTCTATGCGGCCATCGGCTTCTCGGTGCTGATCGAGTTCTTCAACCAGCTATCCCAGCGCAGTGCCGAGCGCCACGAGGCCAAGCTGCCCCTGCGCGAGCGCACTACAGCCGCCATCTTCAAGCTGATGGGCAGCAAGGCGTATCAGGACAAACCGGACGACGATCTGGATGCCCCCGCCCCCGAGCCGGTGAGCTTTGGCGAGGAGGAGCGCTACATGGTGACCGGGGTGCTGTCGCTGGCCGATCGCTCCATCCGTACCATCATGACCCCGCGCTCCGAGATGGCCTGGATCGACGTCAACGACACCGATGACGAGATCCGCGCCCTGCTGAAGCAGGAGCCCCACAGCCTGTTCCCGGTCTGTGACGGCGATCTGGACGAGGTGATCGGGGTGGTCAAGGCGCGCGATCTGCTGTTTGCCCTCAACGAGGGGCAGTCCCTGAGCGCACTGGCCAAACAGAACGACCCCATTATCGTGCCGCAGACCATCAACGTGATCAGGTTGCTGGCGGAGCTGCGCCAGGCCAAAGGCAGCCTCATCCTGGTGGCCGACGAGTTCGGCATCATCCAGGGGCTGGTGACCACCCACGACCTGCTGGAGGCCATCGTCGGCGAGCTGCCCGATGAAGATGAAACGCCGGACATGGTCCGCGACGGGGCTGGCTGGCTCATCAACGGCAGCACCAACATCCACCACGTGGAGCAGGTGCTGGAGCACGAAGGGCTGGTGAGCGAGAGCGACGAATACGTGACCCTCGCCGGCATGCTGCTCTCCCACTTCGGCACCCTGCCCGCCCCGGGCCAGCAGCTGCAACTGCAGCAGCTCTGCTTCGAGGTAGTCGAGGTGAGCGAGCGGCGTATCGAGCGGGTGCGCGTCATGCCGCTGGCGGCCTGACGCCATCTCGTAAACCCTGCTGCAAAAGGGGACCTTGTCGGTCCCCTTTTCTATTTATCCCCCCCTTTCTCCTCTCTCATTTCGCCATTGCTGTCATCAGCGCAATTCTTTTCTGCAATTACCCCTCTTTTTCGCAAGGGATGCCAGCACTAGAGTGAGCCCATCATCACCATGAGGAATTCACCATGCACCACGATCACCTGTTCTGCCCTCTGCGCCTCGGCCAGCTGCACCTCAACAATCGCATCGTCATGCCCCCCATGACCCGCTCCCGCGCCAGCCAGCCCGGAGACGTGGCCAACGCCATGATGGCCACCTACTACGCCCAGCGCGCAGGGGCCGGTCTCATCATCAGCGAGGGCACCCAGATTGACCCCATGGGCAAGGGCTACGCCTGGACGCCGGGGATCCACAGCGCCGAACAGGTGGCCGGCTGGAAGCTGGTGACCGACGCCGTGCACGCCAAGGGCGGCACCATGTTCGCCCAGCTCTGGCACGTGGGCCGGGTCACTCACCCCGACAACCTCGGCGGCGCCCAGCCCATCTCCTCCTCGGCCATTCAGGCCAAAGGGGTCAAGGTGTTCGTCGACAACGGCAGCGACGCCCCCGGGTTTGTCGAGACCGTCACCCCGCGCGCCATGACCCAGGCCGACATCGACCAGGTGGTGGGGCAGTTTCGTCAGGCGGCCCGCAACGCCATGCTGGCCGGCTTTGACGGTATCGAGCTGCACGCCGCCAACGGCTACCTCATCAACCAGTTCCTCGACTCCGAGTCCAATACCCGCACCGATGGCTACGGCGGCTCGCTGGAGAACCGGCTGCGTTTCCTCAAGGAGGTGACCGAGGCGGTTTGCAGCGAGATCGGGGCCGACCGGGTCGGGGTGCGCCTCGCGCCGCTCACCACCTTGAACGGCACCGTGGATGCCAACCCGCAGGAGACCTATCTGGCCGCCGCCCGCCTGCTGGGCCGGCTCGACGTGGTCTACCTGCACGTTGCCGAGGCGGACTGGGACGACGCCCCGCTGATGGCTGAGAGCTTCAAGCAGGGGCTGCGCGATGCCTTCCCCAACACCCTCATCTACGCAGGCAAGTATGACGGCGAGCGCGCCCGGGCGGCGCTCGAGGCGGGCTGGGCCGACATGATAGGCTTCGGTCGCCCCTTCGTGGCCAACCCAGACCTGCCCGAGCGGCTGCGCCACGGCTATCCGCTGGCCCCTCACGATCCGGCCACCCTGTTCGGCGGTGGCGAGAAGGGCCTGACCGACTACCCGACCTATCAGGCGGCCGCCCAGCCCCACTCGGCCTGAATCAAACCCGCCCAGGCATAAAAAACGCGCCCACCATCACTGGTGGGCGCACCGTTTTTACTTTTCATGCGAGCCAACGCTCAGTAGAGGCTGACCCCGTAGCAGGCGGCGTAGCTTCTGATCTCCCGGGTCAGCCGCGCCTTGTCGGCCAGGCTCAGCCAGCTCGCCTCGACGGCATTGAGTGACAAACGGCAGAGCTGGTTCATGCTGGCCCCCAGCTCATGGGCCAGAGCGTGGAAGTTGGCGTTCATGTAGCCGCCGAAATAGGCGGGGTCGTCCGAGTTGATGGTGACGCACAGCCCCTGCTCCAGCAAATTCAGTACATTGTGGTGGGCCATCTGGTCAAACACCTTGAGGCGGGTGTTGGAGAGGGGGCAGACGGTGAGCGGCAGCCGGGTATCGGCGAGATAACGCAGCAGCTCGGGATCGTCGACGCAGCGTACCCCGTGATCAATGCGTCGCACCTCCAGCTCCCGGATGGCCTGCCAGATGTAATCCGCCGGCCCCTCTTCGCCGGCGTGGGCCACCACCGGCAACCCCAGCTCGCGGCAGCGGGCAAAGACCCGGGCAAACTTGCCGGGCGGATTGCCCTTCTCCCCCGAGTCGAGGCCGATGCCGTGAATGCGCGACAAGAAGGGAGTGGCCTCTGTCAACGTGGCGAAGGCCTCCTCTTCGCTCAGGTGGCGCAAGAAGCTCATGATGAGCCGCCAGCTGATGCCAAACTCTTTCTCCCCGCGCTGCAGCGCCCGCTCGATGCCGCCCAGCACGGTGGCAAAGGGCACGCCGCGGGCGGTGTGGGTCTGGGGGTCGAAGAAGATCTCCACGTGCACCACCTTGTCGGCTGCGCAGCGCGCCAGATAGGCCCAGGTCAGATCGAAGAAGTCCTGCTCGGTGACCAGCACGCTGGCCCCCAGGTAGTAAAGATCGAGGAAGGATTGCAGACAGTCGAACTCGTAGGCGGCGCGCACGCTGGCCACGTCTGGCCAAGGCAGGGCCACGCCGTTGCGCTGGCCCAGGGCAAACATCAGTTCCGGCTCGAGCGAGCCTTCAATATGGAGGTGCAGCTCCAGCTTGGGCAGACCGGCAATAAAGTTATCCATGATGACGGCTCCATCAGTGCACAGACAGCGGGACCCGCCAGTGGCAGAGCGGCTCCCTCCCCTGCAATTGATTGTGCACCTATCTCTGTTTATGGGGGAGACTTGTCATCAAACAGACTTATAATGGCGTCACAAAAACAACATAACTATTTGAAGATCTTGAGAGTTGGCGCAACTTTCCGCCGCCTCTTGCGCCTACACAAGGAGTCCCCATGAAGAAAAGCGTCATCTGCGACATCGACGGCGTCATCCTGCACAACAACGATCTGGTGCCGGGCGCCGACCGTTTCGTCCACCGCCTGCTGGAGCAGGGCAGCAAGCTGCTGTTTCTGACCAACTACCCGGCCCAGACCCAGAAAGATCTGCAAAACCGCTTCCGCTCCGCCGGGATCGAGGTACCGGAGGAGTGCTTCTACACCTCCGCCATGGGCACCGCCGACTTTCTCAAGCGCCAGGACGGCAAGAAGGCCTATGTGATCGGTGAAGGGGCACTGACCCACGAACTCTACAAGGCCGGTTTCACCATCACCGACATCGATCCCGACTTCGTGGTGGTGGGCGAGACCCGCAACTACAACTGGACCATGATGCAGTTGGGGGCCAAGTTCGTGGATCAGGGGGCCCGCTTCATCGCCACCAACCCGGATACCCACGGCCCCATGATGCACCCGGCCTGCGGCGCCCTGTGCGCCCCCATCGAGCGGATGACCGGCAAGAAGCCGTTCTATGTGGGCAAGCCGAGCGCCTGGATCATCCGCGCGGCGCTCAACCGGATGGAGGCCCACTCCGACGACACCATCATCATCGGCGACAACCTGCGCACCGACATTCTGGCAGGCTTCCAGGCTGGCCTCGAGACGGTGCTGGTGCTCTCCGGGGTGAGCAAGGTGGCCGACATCGACCGCATGCCGTTTCGGCCGAACCACATCTTCGACTCAGTAGTGGACATCGACATCGTCTGACCCGCGACCCAGGATAGAGAAGAGGGCAGGCCGGCCCTGCCCTCGCAGGAAACAACATGGAACCCATTCTTATCGCCGTGGCCTTCGGCTGCGGCATGCTGGTCAACCTCATCGGCCTGCCGCCCCTGCTGGGCTTTCTGGCCGCCGGCTTCATCCTCAACGCCATGGGCTATCACAACACCCCGGCCCTCAGTGAAGTGGCCGATCTCGGCGTCACCCTGCTGCTGTTCACCATCGGCCTCAAGCTCAACGTCAAGATCCTGATGCGGCGCGACGTCTGGGGCACCACCAGTTTGCACCTGCTGCTCTCCACCCTGCTCTTTACCGTGGTGCTGCTGGTGTGCAAGGGGCTCGGGCTGGCGCTGGCCATGTCGCTCGACTGGAAGCTGGCGCTGCTGCTGGGCTTTGCCCTCTCCTTCTCCAGCACAGTATTTGCGGTCAAGGTGCTGGAAGAGCGCAGCGACATGAACGCCCTCTATGCCCGTCTCGCCATCGGCGTGCTGGTGATGCAGGATCTGTTCGCGGTGGCCTTCCTGGCGGTCTCCAGCGGCGAGTGGCCCAGCATCTGGGCGCTCTGGATCCTGGGGCTGCCGCTGCTGCGCCCCTTGCTGCTGAAACTGCTGGAGCGGGCCGGTCACGGCGAGCTGCAGGTGCTGTTCGGGATCTTCCTGGCGCTGGTGGTGGGGGCCGCCGGCTTCGAGGTGGTGGGGCTCAAACCGGATCTGGGGGCACTCATCATCGGCATGCTGATCGCCTCCCACCCCGCCTCCGCGGGGCTGGCCAAGTCGCTGTTCAACCTCAAAGACTTGTTTCTCATCTGCTTCTTTCTCACCATCGGCCTCAACGGCCTGCCTACCCACGACACCATGTTGCTGGCGCTGGCACTGGTGCTGGCCCTGCCGCTCAAGAGCGCGCTCTACTACCTGGTCTACAGCGGCGCCCACCTGCGGGTGCGTACCGCCCTGCTCTCCACCCTGGCGCTCACCAACTTCTCGGAGTTCGGCCTCATCGTCGCGGCCATCGCCGCCAAGGCGGGCTGGATCTCCCACGAGTGGCTGGTCGCGCTCTCTCTGGCGCTGGCGGCCAGCTTCATGATCTCGGCCCCCCTCAACGGCCAGAGCGAGCGCATTTACCATCGGCTCGGCAACTGGCTGCGCGGCATGCAGGCCACCACCCTGCACCCGGAGGACAGGCCCATCGAGCTCGGCGATGCCGAGGTGATCATCCTCGGTATGGGGCGGATCGGCCAGGGCGCCTACTTCGAGCTGGAGAACAAGTACGGCACCGTGATCCTCGGGGTGGAGAACGACAGCGACAAGCTGCCCACCCTGCGCGCCCAGGGCATGAACGTTATCGAGGGGGATGCCACCGATACCGATTTCTGGGACAAGGTGCTGCTCTCCAACCAGGTCAACCTGGTGCTGCTGGCCATGCCTCACCACTCGGGCAACCTCTACGCCATCGAGAAGCTGCGCAGCCACGGCTTTGCCGGCAAGATTGCCGCCATCGTCCGCTTCGAGGACGACATCGCCTCCCTGAAAGAGCAAGGGGTGGATGCGGTGTTCAACGTCTACGACGAAGCGGGCAGCGGCTTCGCCCGCCACGTCATCAAGCGGCTGCAGCCACTCTGAAGGGCGGGAGCAGCCCCTTGGCAAGGAGGACGCTATCGTTTACGTTATGCGTAACCTCGTTTAATAAAACGAACAATCACGGGGCCAGGATGGCCCTGTTTTTTATCCCTTGCCAAGGAGGCAGCATGAAGACCCTCAACGACTGGATCCTGCTCGACCGCCACGAGGTGGCTCCCACCCCGCTGATGCCCGCCCCCGATCGCCTGCGCGCCGGCAACCCGCGCCAGACGGTGTGGAACCACTACTCCGACCCGAGCCAGCAGTTCCATGTCGGCTTCTGGAGCTGCGAGCCGGGGCGCTGGGCCATCCACTACACCGAGCATGAATACTGCCAGCTGCTGGAAGGCGAGGCAGTGATCCACGACGGCCAGGGCGGCAGGCTGCCCCTCAAGTCCGGCGACCAGTTCGTCATTCCCGCCGGCTTTGTCGGGGAGTGGGAGACCCTCACCCCCTGCCGCAAGCTCTATGTGATCTTCGAACCCACCAGCTGACGTTCACGTCAACCTCTTCTCTTTTTTCCGGCGGCCGGACGGGTCGCCGCACTCCCCTACCTGCTTGACGCTTACGGCATGATTTTCTGCGGTTTTCCCGCTTGCAAAAGGTTTTTGCACTAGGCATTGTGATTGGCGAGGAATGTAAATGGAATTTCGAGCCCGAACGTGGGGGGCTCATATAAAAATCAAGAGGATTACCGCCAATGTGTTCTATTTTCGGCATTCTGGACATCAAATCCGATGCGGCCGCCCTGCGCAAATCGGCGCTGGAGATGTCCAAGCGATTGCGTCACCGCGGTCCTGACTGGTCCGGCGTCTACAGCTCCGACAAAGCCATTCTGGTGCACGAGCGCCTGGCCATCGTCGATCCGGGCAACGGCGCCCAGCCGCTCTACAACCCCGAGCGCACCCATGTGCTGGCCGTCAACGGCGAGATCTACAACCACAAGGAGCTGGAGAAGAACCTCAAGGTCGACTTCCAGTTCCAGACCCACTCCGACTGCGAGGTGCTGCTGGCCCTCTACAAGGAGAAGGGCCCGGCCTTTTTGGACGATCTCAACGGCATCTTCGCCTTTATCCTCTACGACGCCGAGCAGGATGCGTACCTGATTGGTCGCGACCACATGGGGATCATCCCCCTCTACACCGGTCGCGACGAGCACGGCAACTTCTATGTCGCCTCCGAGATGAAGGCGCTGGTGCCGGTCTGCAAGAGCGTCGAAACCTTCCCGCCGGGACACTACCTGTGGAGCAAGGATGGCGAGCTTAAACAGTGGTACAAACGCGACTGGATGGAGTACGGCGCGGTCGAGCACAACGTCAGCGACAAGGCCGAGCTCAAAGCGGCCCTGGAGGCGGCGGTCAAGCGCCAGCTGATGTGCGACGTGCCCTACGGCGTGCTGCTCTCCGGCGGGCTGGATTCGTCCGTCATCTCCGCCATCACCAAGCTCTATGCCGCCCGCCGGGTGGAAGACGATGGCAAGAGCGAAGCCTGGTGGCCGCAACTGCACTCCTTCGCCGTCGGCCTGGAAGGCTCGCCGGATCTCGCCGCCGCCCAGAAGGTCGCTGATCACCTCGGCACCATCCACCACCAGATCCACTTCACCGTGCAGGAAGGTCTGGATGCCCTGCGGGACGTCATCTATCACCTCGAGACCTATGACGTCACCACCATCCGCGCCTCTACGCCGATGTACCTGATGGCCCGCTACATCAAGGCGATGGGGATCAAGATGGTGCTCTCGGGCGAGGGCTCCGACGAGCTGTTCGGCGGCTACCTCTACTTCCACAAGGCGCCCAACGCCCGCGAGTTCCACGAAGAGAACGTGCGCAAGCTCGCCTCTTTGCACCTCTATGACTGCCTGCGCGCCAACAAGTCGATGGCCGCCTGGGGGGTGGAAGGCCGCGTGCCCTTCCTCGACAAGGAGTTCATGGACGTGGCGATGCGTCTGCAACCTGCCGACAAGATGTGCGGCAAGGGCAAGATCGAGAAGCACATCCTGCGCGAAGCGTTCGAGGATCTGCTGCCCCATGAAGTGGCATGGCGCCAGAAGGAGCAATTCTCCGACGGCGTAGGCTATTCGTGGATCGACAGCCTGAAAGCCATGGTCGAGCAGGAAGTGACGGATCAGATGTTCGAGGCGGCGGCCTTCCGCTTCCCCGTCAACACCCCGCTTACCAAGGAGGCCTACTACTACCGCGCCATCTTTGACGAGCACTTCCCGCTGGAGTCCGCCGCCCGCACCGTGCCCTATGGCAAGTCGGTCGCCTGCTCCACCCCGACTGCGCTGGAGTGGGATGCCAAGTTCAAGGAGATGGCAGACCCGTCCGGTCGCGCCGTGATGGACGTGCACCAGCAGGGTTACTGATCTGCCGGCGACCTCCTTTGCCTCAATGCCAAGCCCCTCCTGCGAGGGGCTTTGTTTTTTCCCGCCGACCCATTCCCGCTTTTTGCATAACAAGGGCCCAACTCGCCCTTGGCGGCCGGGCTCGCTCGTGTCACATTGTTGCGGCTTGGAAGCAACCACAACAACACAAGGAGCACGTGATGAACCGACTGCTATTGCCGCTGGTGCTTGGCACCGCCCTCTTTCATGGCGAGGCGTACAGCGCCGACCACCTCTGGAGCCAGACCCTGCCCGATTACAGCCAGGGCTATGACGAGCAGCGGGATCCGGCCCGCGATCTCGCCGCCGCCACCGCCAAGGCCAGTGCAGAGGGCAAGAAAGTCCTGCTGCTGGTGGGCGGCGAGTGGTGCAGCTGGTGCCAGGAGATGAACCACTTTCTGGACCAGAAACCCGATCTTGCCGGCCAGCTCAACCGCACCTTCGTGGTGGTCAAGGTGAACGTCAGCAAACAGAACAAGAACGAATCCTTCCTCAAAGGTTATCCCGAGTACCTGGGGGTGCCCCACTTCTACGTGCTGGATGGCAAGGGCAAGCTGCTCGAATCCTTCAACACCGGGCTGCTGGAGAAGGGGGACAGCTACGACGGGGAGAAATTCGGCAAGTTCATCGCCTATTTCCAGCCCAAGCCCACCCGCGGCTAGCGAGCCCCTGATATGAAAGCCTCGCACGATCGGCTGACGGTGCGGGGCTCGATAATTGAAACCTGGCAGGAAGGCGCAGCCTCAGGGCTGGGCATCCGGCTGATTGGCGGGGGCGGCCTTGATAAATGCCTGCAGCTGCTCGCAGTTGGCGACGATGCGGTTGATGGTGGGATAGTCTTCCAGCGACATGTCGTAGCGGCGAGCGTTGTAGACCTGGGGCACCAGCATGCAGTCCGCCAGGGTCACCTCGTTGCCGACGCAATAGATGCCGGCAGTGGTCATCAACAGCTGCTCCAGCGCACTGAAGGTTTCGTCAATCCAGTGGCGATACCAGGCCGCCTCCTGCTCCTTGCCCGCCCTGAGATGCTCTCCCAGGTAATTGAGCACCCGCAGGTTGTTGAGGGGATGGATGTCGCAGGCGATCATGTTGACGATCTGGCGTACCCGGGCCCGCTCCTCGGGGGCGGACGGCATCAGCGGGTGAGCGGGGTAGGTTTCGTCGAGGTACTCCATGATGGCCACCGACTGACCCACCTGCACCTCGCCATCCACCAGAAACGGCACCAGCCCCTGGGGATTGAGCCGGCGATAGGCCTTCTCGCGCTGCTCGCCCTGCCGCAGATTGACCGGATGCTGCTCGTAGTCGAGCCCCTTGAGCTGCATCACGATCCGCACCCGATAACTTGCCGATGAACGCCAATATCCAAACAACTGCAACATACTTTGTCCCTGTGTTGACAGGTACATGGACACCTGCCGCTCACCCGTCGGCCTCGTGTCCATGCCGGCCCCTTCACTTCGTCTGACTGGCCTCTGCCGGCGTGACCCGCTGCAAAATGGTGCCAAACAGACTCATCCCGTTGCGATCCTGCATCGCGATGGACACTGTATCACCAAAGCGCAGAAAGGGTGTAGTGGCTTGACCTGACTCGATAATTTCCAGCATCCGCAGCTCGGCGAGGCAGGATGAGCCGCGGCTTCTGTCGTAGTTGGAGACGGTCCCCGAGCCGATGATGCAGCCCGCCCCGAGCGGCCGGGTCTTGGCGGCGTGGGCGATCAGCTCATAAAAGTTGAAGGTCATGTCCACCCCGGCGTCGGGGGCCCCGAACAGGGCGCCATTGAGGTGGGTCTCGAGGGGCAGATGCACCTTGCCATCTCGCCAGTCATCCCCCAGCTCGTCCGGAGTGATGGCCAGCGGCGAGAAGCTGCTGGAGGGCTTGGACTGGAAGAAGCCGAAGCCCTTGGCAAGCTCACCCGGAATGAGGTTGCGCAGGCTCACGTCGTTGACCAGCATCAGCAGCTTGATGTGGCCGGCGGCCGCCTGCGGGCTGGTGCCCATCGGCACGTCGTCGGTGATGACGGCGATCTCCGACTCGAAATCGATGCCCCACTCCTCCGACCCCATCGGGATGGACCCCCGCGGCGGCAGGAAGCTGTCCGAGCCCCCCTGGTACATCAGGGGATCGTGCCAGAAGCTTTCCGGCATTTCGGCGCCGCGCGCCTTGCGCACCAGCTCCACGTGGTTGACGTAGGCGCTGCCGTCGGCCCACTGGTAGGCACGCGGCAGCGGGGAGAGACAGGCCGTCTCGTCGAACGGGAAAGCATCGGCGCAGGCGCCATCGTTGAGCTGCTGATAAACGGCGGTCAGCTTGGGCGCAAGCTCGGCCCACTCGTCGAGGGCAGCTTGTAGGGTGGCCGCAAGGTGCGGCACGCGCACCGCGCGGCTCAGATCGCGACTCACCACCACCAGGGCGCCGTCCCGTTTGCCATTGTTCAGGGTTGCCAGTTTCATAGGGATTCCTTTTATTTGCCGTTGGTGGCGGGTGTGAGTTCCGGGCGCAACCAGCTGGTGACATAACGCGGGTTCTCCACCCCGTCACACAGGCTACCGACGTTGAGCGCATCTCGGGTATCGAGCATCACCGCCACCTCGTCGGTGAACTTCTTGGTGTAGGCCTGACCCGCCGCAAACGCCTTGGGATGGGGACCGTGGGTAAACCCGGCGGGATGGAAGGTGACCATGCCCCGCTCTATGTTGTCCCGACTGAAGAAATCCCCGGCGTGGTAGAAGAGCACCTCGTCGTAGTCGTCGTTGCTGTGGTAGAAGGGCACCTTGAGGGCGCCGGGATCGCTCTCGATGGGGCGCGGTACGAAGGTGCAGACCACGAACCGGCTCGCCACGAAGGTGGAGTGAGCCGACGGCGGCAGGTGATAGCGGTGGCTCATCAGCGGGCGGATGTCCCGCCAGTTGAGGCGCACCACGCACAAGTCCCCGTGCCACCCTTGCGCATCCAGCGGGTTGAACGGCCAGGTGATGACCGACACCTGGTTGTGGCGCTTGACCTGCAGCGACCAGGGATTCTCATCCTGCTGGGCCAGGAAGCGCTCGTTGATGGCGGGTACATCGAGCGCTGCCGGGTCGAAGATGGCGTGATTGCCCACCAGCCCCTTGTCCGGCAGCTGGTAGCTGTCGTTGGTCGCCTCGATCATCAGGATGAAGAGGGGGGCCGTCGGCTCGATGCGCCACATGGTGCCGCGGGGGATCACCAGGTAATCGCCATCGCGCAGGGTCAGGTGACCATAGTCGCAGTAAAACTCGCCGCTCCCCTCGTGGATGAACAGGAGCTCGTCGCCATCGGCGTTGCGCACCAGAAACGGCATGGGCTCATGCAGGCGCCAGATGCGGTAGCGGCAGTGGGGGTTGCTCAGAATATCCGGCATCACCCAGGGGGAGAGAGAGCTCACCTCCTCGCCCAAGGCGTTGAGATCGAACAGGCGCGGGCGCAGCGGCCCCTCCCAGTTGATCCAGTCGGTGGGGGCATGCTTGTGGTGCATGTGGGTGGCCGGCCCGAAAAAGCCGGAGCGGCCCAGTTCACGCTCATAGATGGCCTGCTCGGGCAGGTCGGCATGAGCCTGACGGGAGTGGGTCCCCTCCCGGTGGGGAAAGTTAATCCAGTTACGCATTGCCAACCTCCCTTGCCTGACCGACAACCTGCGCGTGGCGGCTTTCGTTACGCATCATTGAGCACCCCGCGGCGGATCTGATCCAGCTCGATGGATTCGAACAGTGCCTGGAAGTTGCCCTCGCCAAAGCCTTCATTGCCCTTGCGCTGGATGATCTCGAAGAACACCGGGCCGATCACTGTATCGGTGAAGATCTGCAGCAGGATGCCATCCTTGGTGGGGGAGCCGTCGATCAGGATGCGCAGCTCTTTGAGCGCCGCCAGATCCTCCTGATGCCCCTCGACCCGGCTGTCCACCTTCTCGTAGTAGGTGTCCGGGGTCGGCATAAAGCCGGTGCCACGGCCGCGCAGGGTACGGATGGTGTGGTAGATGTCGCTCGACGCCATGGCGATGTGCTGGATCCCCTCCCCCTTGTACTGACGCAGGTACTCTTCAATCTGGGACTTGTCGTCGGAGGATTCGTTGATGGGAATGCGAATCTTGCCGCAAGGGGCGGTCATGGCGCGGGAATGGAGCCCGGTCAGCTTGCCCTCGATGTCGAAGTAGCGGATTTCGCGAAAGTTGCCGATCCGCTCGTAGAAATTGGACCAGACATCCATGTTGCCGCGCTGCACGTTGTGGGTCAGGTGGTCAATCTCATACAGCCCTGCATCCACCTCGGCCATGCGCGCCTGCCAGTCGGGATAGAAGACGAAATCCACATCATAGATGGAGCCCTTGTCGCCGTAGCGGTCGACAAAAGAGAGGGTGCTCTCGCCGATGCCGTAGATGGCGGGGATGTTGAGCTCCATGGGGCCAATCTTGCCGACGAACGGCTTGGCGCCCTTGGCGATGGCGTACTGCTGGGCCTTGCCGGCATCGCTCACCCGAAACGCCATGCCGCAGACACTCGGCCCGTGCAGGCTGGCAAACTGCTCGGCCTGGGAGTGGGGCTCGGCATTGACCACGAAGTTGATGTCCCCCTGACGATAGAGCCAGCACTGCTTGTGCTTGTGCTTGGCCACCTCGGCAAAGCCCAGTGAGACGAACAGCGCCTTGAGGGCGGCAATGCCCTTGGCATCGGGCGCCGTGTACTCGACGAATTCGAAACCATCGGTACCGAGCGGGTTGATGGTGTGAGTACGGGCAGAAGAAGTGGTCGTCATGATGCGCTCCTTGCGATTGACTGATAACGAAACGGGTCACACCGGGGCGCTGCGGGCAGCTGCCCCGGCGTTGTTAACAACTTGTTTCATTAGAGGCAGGGGCGTAGCGGAAGAAAAGAGGCGGCGTTCAGATAGTTTGGCGGGGGGCGGCGCTAAAAGATGTAAATAGATTGTGACATTTAAGCCGCAGCCTTGTGGCACGCTCGGTGGCGACCCACAAGGCTGTCAGTTTTGCCTTACAGGGACCAGTATCTGGGCTCGATGCGGGGCAGTGACTGCCGCGCTCGTTGCAGCCGCGCCGGGGTGGGGTTGATGAGCCAGGCCGCCTGCCCCTCTGCCAGCAGTGGCAAGTCGTGCAGGCTGTCGCTCAGGGCCAGGGTGGCGCTGAGGGCCTGGATCCCGGGCAGGATCTTGTGGCGGCCGTGACAGTAAAAACGTGGCATCAGGCCGCCGAGGCGATAGTGCATCCGCGAGCCCAGAATACGATGGGGCAGCTGGCCGGGCAGCTGCTGATGGAGCTGACCCCGCACCAGGGCGCGGGGGCTGGCGGAGAGCACCCAGCAGCGCTGCCCTTCGGCCAGCAGCAGGGCGCGCGCCTCCTGAAACAGCCCAGGTCTCGTGCGGCAATAGGCCCGCACCAGGCGGCGCCACCCTAGCGGCGAGAGCCCGAGGGTGATGGCCCACCAGATCAGTGAAATGCCGCGCCGACGCTGGCTTGGCAGCAGATAGACCAGCCCCCCCAGCGCCATCACAGGCCACAGCAGCAGCGGCCAGATGCGGCGACGCAGGATGAAGCGCAGCAGCCCGGCATGGCTGTCATCCGGCGCCAGGGTGTCGTCAAAATCCGCCAGGATCCAGCCGCTGGCGGGCAGATCCGAGGCCCCTTGCATGGCAGCCCCCTTCATTCGGCCAACCCCGCGATGGCGGCGTGCAGCTCAGGCAGCACAAACAGCGCGCCTTCGTCGGGCGGACAGACAAAGTCGAACGCCTCCCCCGCCAGGGTGAAGGCGAGGCGCCAGGCGTGCAGATAGCCGCGATCGGCCGCCGTGCCGCCGTAGCGCTCATCCCCGAGGATCGGCGCCCCCACGCTCTTCAAGGCCACCCGGATCTGGTGGGTCTTGCCGGTCTGAGGCTTGATGCGATAAAGGCGCAACCCCTCGCGCACCGAGACCGAGTCGAACCAGCTGATGGCGGGGTTGTCGAGTGTGCGGGCCAGCATCCAGCTGCCCCCCCGCCCCTTCTGCATGTCCCCCTTCACCCAGCCCTGCTTCTTCTTCGGCTTGCGATCGGAGAGGGCCAGATACTGCTTGCTCACCTCCCGCGCGGCAAAGGCCATGCTGAGGGCCCGGTTGGCCTCGGTGGTGCGCGCCAGCAGCACCAGCCCGGAGGTCATCTTGTCGAGCCGATGCACCGGATAGAGCAGCAGACCCGTGTCAGCCTTGACCCGGCTGACCAGACCAGGATGGAGCAGGCCGGACTCGTCGGTCTCGTCGTGCATGCCGAGCCCGGGTCCCTTGTTGATAACCATGAAATCTTTGTGCTGCGCTAGTATCCGGTACATCAATAACCCTTTAGAATGTTTTTAATTACAAGAAGATGACCCTGCGGGGTCGCACCCCATGAACACTCAGAACAAGACTCGCACGGATGAAGAGATGCTTGCTTTGGCTGCTGCTGATCGGTATCAGCCATGCTGTTCCCCTGCGGGCCAGCGAATCCCCCCTTGAAGCCCCGGAGCGGGTGGTGCTCCAGTTGCGCTGGCTGCACCAGCCCCAGTTCGTTGGCTATCACATGGCCAAGGCCAAGGGCTTCTATGCCAGTGCCGGGCTGGACGTCGAGATACGGCCCGGCGGCAAGGGCATCAGCCCGGTAGAAGAGGTGCTGAGCGGACGAGCCGACTTCGGGGTCGGCAACACAGAGGTGCTGACCAGCTATGCCAACGGCAAGCCGCTGCTGGCGCTCGCCAGCGTCTATCAGCACTCCCCGTCCATCTTTCTGGCCCGCCGTGACAGCGGCATTCTCACCGTTGACGACATGCGTGGCAAACGGATCATGATGTTTTCGGCCCATCAGGACGCCGAACTGCTGGCCACCCTCTTCTATCAGGGGCTGAGCGAGCGTCAGCTCATCCCGCTGCCCACCTCGGTCAACATCGAGGATCTCATCCAGGGCCGGGTCGACATCTTCAACGCCTACCTCAGCAACGAGCCCTTCTATCTGGAGGAGCGCGGCATCCCCGTCTCCGTCATCAATCCGCGCAACTACGGCATCGATTTCTACAGCGACATCCTGTTCACCACCCAGGCCCAGGAGCACGCCCATCCGGATCGGGTGGCCCGCTTTCGGGCCGCCAGCCTGGCCGGCTGGCGCTACGCCCTGGCCCACCCGCAGGAGGCCATCGCCCTGCTGCGCAAGGAGTATGGCGTCAACCGCAGTCAGGCCCACATGGAGTACGAGCTGCAGGTGAGCAAGGAGATGATCCAGCCGCTCTATGTGGAGATCGGGTATATGAATCCGGACCGCATGGCCCATATCATGCAGCAGCTGGTGGAGATCGGGTTGGTGTCAAAGCCGGTCTCCTTGAGCGACTTTCTCTATCAGGCCCCCTCCGAGCAGTGGATCTTCTGGCGCCCCTGGTTCCTGCTGAGCCTGGCAGCCAGCGTGCTGATCCTGCTGCTGGCCCTCTATCTATTGATGTGCAACCAGCGGCTCAACCGCGAAATTGCCCTGCGCCGTCAGCGGGAAGAGGAGATCTGGCAGTTGGCCCGCCGCGACCCCCTCACCAACCTGCCCAACCGGCTGAGCCTGATGGAGCGGCTCGATGCCCAGGTCAAGGGGCCGGCGCCAGGCTGCCTGCTGTTTTGCGATCTCAACGATTTCAAGCAGGTCAACGACAACTTCGGCCACAGCCACGGCGACGCCCTCCTCTGCCAGCTGGCGGAGCGGATCAGCCGCAGCCTCGGGCCGCAGCACTTCTTCGCCAGGCTGGCCGGCGACGAGTTCGTGTTGCTGTTGCCGGGCCATGATCAGGCGCAGGCCGACGCCATCGCCGAGCAGATCAGGGCCACCATGCAACCGCCATTCGAGGTGGAGGGAGTCCCGCTGTCGGTCGGTATCAGCGTCGGCATCAGCCAGTACCAGCCGGGCTGGCGTCCCGAGCAGTGGTTGATCCAGGCCGACCGCGCCATGTACCACGACAAGGGAAACCCGCTGAGCCAGGCCACTGCCTGATCGACACGCCTGACAGAACAAGGCCACCCGTGGGTGGCCTTGTTCTCTTGTTGATGACAGGCGCCGGCTAGCCGAAGGTCTGCCCCAGGGATTTGAGCTGTCTGGCCTTGGTCAGCAGGATCTCGCTCGACTCGTCCACGTCCTGCATCTTGTTGCTGTTGGCGTGGGAGTGCTGGGAGATGAGGTTGACGTTCTGGCTGATGTCCTCCACCACCGCCTGTTGCTGCTCCGCCGCCGCCGAGATCTGGGCCGAGAAGTCCATCACCAGCTCGATCTCCGCCAGCACCTGATGCAGGCTGTCCGACCCCATCCGGGTCATCTCCACGCAGGCCTGGGTCTGTTGCAGGTTGTTCTGCATCATCCCCTTCCAGCCGTTCAGGGTGCGCTGGATCTGGCCGATGCTGCCCTGGATCTGTTCGGTCGCCTTGTGGGTGCGGGTAGACAGGGTGCGCACCTCGTCCGCCACCACTGCAAAGCCGCGCCCCTGCTCGCCAGCCCGGGCCGCCTCGATGGCGGCATTGAGCGCCAGCAGGTTGGTCTGATCGGCGATGCCCTGGATCTCCCCCATCAGCACCCCGATGCGATCCGACTCGCTGGCCAGCGCCACCGCCGAGGCAAAGGCGTGCTCCGCCTCCTTCGCCAGATCGGTGATCTTGTGCTCGGTCTCGATCAACTGCTGATCCGTGTGCTGGCAGTGAGCCTTGGCCTCGGCGATCTGGCTGTTGGTGTCCTGGATGTTGCGGGCAATCTCCTGCGCCGTGCTCGCCATCTCAGTGATGGCGGTCGCCATCTGCTGGGTCTGGGCATCCTGCTCGGCAATGTCCGAGCTCGCCTCGCTGGAGGCGCTCTTCAGATGTACCGCCAGATCCTGCAACGAGTGCGTGGCGTCGTCCACCCGGCCAAGCACGGTGCGAATGCGGGCCTGCAGCAGCTTGATGTGAAAGTCGGCGATGGCGCTCGGCTCCTGCCCCGAGTAGATGAGGCGGGTCAGGCTGTCATACTCGCCGGCCAGTTGCTGCAAGTAACGGGGGGTGGTGATGAGCTCGTGACGATAGAGCAACCCCAGCAAGATCAGCGGCAGCGCCATGTAAAGCGCGGCCCAGCCGCCCAGTTCTACTGTGCCGAGCCAACCCAGTGTCAGCAGCCCGGCCACCGCCACCCCGTGGCGCAGCCGCGCCAGTGAAATCCTGGGCCTGCCGCCTCCCTGCTCGGCCGCCCGCAGCCGCGCATAGGTGCGAGCGGCGATCTGCTTCATTTGAGGATCGGCGCGGCAGCGCACCGACTGGTAGCCGCTGATCTTGCCCTGCTCGAAGATAGGGGTGACATAGGCATCCACCCAGTAGTAGCGACCATCCTGGCAGCGGTTCTTCACCATGCCGCGCCATGGCTGGCCCTGCTTGAGCTTGCCCCACAGGTCGGCAAATGCCGCCTTGGGCATGTCGGGGTGGCGCACCATGTTGTGGTGCTGCCCCACCAGCTCGGCCCGGCTGTAACCGGCGACCCGGCAGAAGTTGTCATTGGCGTAGGTGATCACGCCCCGCAGATCCGTGGTGGACACCAGCTGTTCATCGGCGGCGAAATCCACTTCCTGATCAACTAGATGAGCTCTTTGTTCGCGCATGCAGCCCCCTCTACTGTTTTATTGCTCAGTAGAGTGTTGGGAAGCAATCCACGCCTGTAAAGGCGGAATCAAAAAGAAACAGGCCGGCTGCGCGCAATCCGGCCTGATAGGGAATGAACTTTGATTTACATCAAGTTTTTTTGCCCGCGTTCACACTTACTGCAGGTTGAGATGGCTGGCGATGGCCTTGAACAGCACAGGGTAGTCATCCTCGAAATGGTGGGCACCTGGCAGGGTCACAGTAGTCACGTTGGGCTGCTGCAAGTGGGGGCAGAGCCGCACCGGCGAGTCGTCATCCGCCCCCTGCACGCAGAGCATCGGCAAGGTGTGGATGGCGTTGACCTCGGGCTGGGTGGGATAACTGCCTGCCTTGTCGCGGGTCACCATGTCGCTGACGTGGATTTCGAAATCGGAGGCGGTCGAAGGGGAGAGCATCACGGCCCCGACCAGGCTCTTGCGGAAGGGTTCGGGCAGCCGGTTGATGACGAAGGGCACGATTTCCGCCCCGAAGGAGAAGCCCACCAGCAGCCAGCGCTGGCGCCCCCAGCGGGACTGGTAATCATCCAGGATCCGCACCAGATCGGCGGTGACCTGCTCTGGATCCTTCTTCTTCCAGTAGTAGGTGAGCGAGCTCCAGCCCACCACCGGCATGCCGTGCTGCTGCAACTGGGCGCTGAGCCCCTTGTCCAGCGCGGCCCAGCCACCATCACCGCTCAGAAACACCACCATGGGGGCACTCGAGGCTTGCGCCACCGGCAGCTCCACCAGCCCCAGATCTTCTTTCACCGGCGCGGCCGAGAGCGAGAAGGCGCAGCACGCCAGCAGCAATAACAGGATCCTCATGAACGACTCCTACTTTTTGATGAGCCCGAACGGGCCTCGGCTGATCAGGGAGATCAGGTTGGTCAGCACCCGCGGCAACACCAGCTTGCTGGCGCAGAGCAGGTAGCGCGGCTCCCAGTCCGGCGAGAACTTCTCCTTGTAGCGCCTGAGCCCCTGAAAATTGTAGAAACGGCTGCCCCGGGTGAAGATGGTGTTGCCAAGCTTGGTCCAGTAACCGCTCAGGGGGTGATCGTTGAAGCCGGACATGGGCGCCATGCCGAGGTTGAAGCTGGCGTAGCCCTCGCCCTTGCCCCACAGCAGAAGCTCGACGAACAGGAAATCCATGATGGGGGCCGTGCCCGTGTCCAGGCTGTAGCGCATCAGGTCGATGGAGAGGCTCGCCTTGTTGTCGCTGACCCAGAGGTTGGCAAAGCCGACAATCTGCCCCTCGTGCCACACCAGGGCGGCCGGACTCAAGCTGAGGTAGGCCGGCTCGAAACTGCCCACCGAGAAGCCCTTCTCCTTGCCCTGCTTGCTCTGCAGCCAGGTGTCCGACACCTCCTTGAGGCGGGGCAGCAGCGCAGGCACGCACTCCGGCGCCACCACCTCGAACGACAACCCCTCCCGCTTGCCCTTGGCATGGCTCTGGCGCAGGTTGCGCAGCCGGCTGCCGGCCAGCTCGAAGGCTGCCAGATCGACGATGGCCTCCTCCCCCAGCTTGAACGGGATCAGCCCCAGCTCCAGATAGAGCGGCAGGTAGCGGGCCGACACCTGGTAGAACACCGGGCTGGCATCGTGCTGATCGCACAGCTCGCGAAACTGCCAGAGCAGCTCCTCGATAAGCTCAGGCTGACCGATGGGATCCCCCATCACGATCCAGCCATTGCCCTCGACGCCGTACATCAGAAACGCCTCGCCGCCGGGATGAAACAGCAGCGACTTGTCGCCAAGCTGGGCCAGGTAACCGTGACCGCCCCCCTCGCGCAGCACCAGGGCATGGGCGCGGGCCAGCTCGTCCGGCTCCGGCTTGCGCCCGGAGACCCGCAGCGGCGCCAGCAGCTGGGCTACTCCCACCACCGCCAGTACCGCCACCACGCTGCCCATGGCCCGCAGCCCGCGGGAGGCGGCGCCATGGGGCGAGAAGTGGAACCAGAGGGCGTGGTCATACTCCACCTGGCGATAGGAGAAGAGCAGCAGCCAGAGCGCCCCCAGCAGCACGGCCCCCACCGAGATGAGCCAGCCCGGGGTGAACTGGGCGTGCAGCAGGGAGCCCTTGCGATAGAACAGCGAGCGGCAGGGGGTGATGATGAGCAGGAACAGCCCGAGCAGCAGGGCCGACTCCCAGTCAAACCCCTTGAGCAGGGAGAAGATCATCCCCAGCCCCAACAGCAGCTGGGTGATGCGAAACGCCGCATCGTGGCGCCGGTAGAGGCTGCGAGCCAGCAGGATCAGCAGCACGCCGCTGACGCTGCCCAGCACATGGGAGAGCTCCAGCAGGTGCAGCGGCAATACCTGCAGGAACATCTCGATGCGCCCGCGCATGGTGGGGATCATCCCGGAGCAGAGCAGCAGGCTGCCCGCCGCGAACGCTCCCAGGCTGATCAGCGCCGGCAAAAACTCGCGCACCGCGCTCATGATGCCCTGCAGCCGACTCCAGCGCGCCTTCTGCTGCAACAGCTCCTGGCTGGTGAACAGCAGCAGGGCGCACAGGAAAGGCAGCACATAGTAGATGCAGCGATAGAGCAGCAGGGAGGCCAAGAGCTTGTCCACCGGCAGGTACTTGGCCAGCAGCAGGCTCATGCTCGCCTCGAACACCCCGATCCCGCCGGGCACATGGGCCAGCACCCCGAGGAAGCTGGCCAGCACGAAGGCACTGAGCAGCACCGGATAGGAGACGCTGTCTGCCGGCAGCAGCACATAGAGCACGGCGGCGGCGGCCATCCAGTCCAGCAGCGCCACCAGCAGTTGCAGCAACCGGGTTCTGAATACCGGCAGCACCAGCTCGTGGCCGCGCCAGACCAGCACGGGCTTGGGCCAGAACAGGTAACCAAGCACCGCCAAGAGCGCCAGCCCCCCCGCCAGGTTGAGCAGTTGATCAGCCCACAGCGGCCAGTCCGGCAACAGGGTGGTGGCCTGCCCCACCAGCAGGGCCGAGCCCCCCCAGGCCAGCAGGCCGAGGAAGAAGGTCACCGAGCAGAAGAGGATGATCCTGGCCACCTCCCCGGTGTTGAGCCCGAGGGCCGAGTAGATGCGATAGCGCACCGACGAGCCGGTCAGCAGGGCGAAACCCAGGGTATTGGAGAAGGTGTAGGCGATAAACGAGGTGACTCCCACCTGCTGCCAGGGCAGCCGCTTGCCGAGGGCGTGCACCGCCAGCATGTCGTAGCAGCAGAGACAGCCATAGCTGAGCAGGGTCAGCAGCAGGGCACCGCCCAACAGCGGCAGCGGCAAAGACCAGATGGCCAGCCGGATGTCGTGCCAGTGCCAGAGGTGGGTCAAACGATAGAGGACGACCAGCGCCGCCCCCAACAACAACAAGCTACATAACGGGCCTAACCAGATAAACAGATGACGCCGCATTGCCAATCCCTACCGACGCGGCTCATGGCTGCCTGCGTCATGTTGCTGAACATTGCACCGATGGCGGGCAGTGCCCCTGGCACGTACTCGCCCCTTGCTCTTTGATTGCTGTGTGATGCGCCATGACGGACGAGCCGGGAAGGTGAGCGTGACGACCTGTTCCTCCGGCAAACCAGCGCGCCCCAGCATGGCATCCCACTTTATATCGACTCTTTTGTAAAAGACGAGTCTCGCCGCGAAAATAAATTACTCAGCCCTGGTCGGATTAATTCCCCGGCGACGCAGACCCACATCCCACCATCGCTCTGAACAATTAACAAGCAGAAATATCATACACCAGATAAAGGGAGCCGCCCGCCCCATCTGGTCGGTGCGGCAAGTCGCTCAAAGGATAATCATACTGGCGCACCAAAATAAAAAGGGGAGCCTGGCTCCCCTTTCTCTCGCTATGGCGTTATTGCACGCTGCGACACTGGCTGAAGATATCCAGTGGCTGTTCATACACGGCCGTATTCACATCCCAGATCCCCAGCATGGAGGAGAACAGGTAGTCGTGAGAATAACGGGTATTGGCCGCCTTCTGCTGCAAACAGTCGAGGTTCATCCCCTTCTCTTTGGCAAAACCCGATGACATCCACACCTGCATGGGGACCCGGGTCTGATCATCCGGCGCAAATTTATAAGGGGTGCCATGCAGATAAAGTCCCAATGCCCCCAGTGACTCACCGTGGTCGGAAATATAGATCAGCGCCGTATTGTATTTGTCCTCGTACTTTTTCAAGCGCTCGATCATGCTGGCAATCACATAGTCGGTATAGCGAATGGTGTTGTCGTAGGTGTTCTCCAGCTCCTGATCGGTGCAGTTCTCGATGTCGCTGCGCTGGCAATCCGGCAGGAAGTGGCGGTGCGAGCCCGGATAACGCTTGTAATAGGTTGGCCCATGGCTGCCGATGAGGTGGAAGCCCACCAGCTTGTCCCCCTTCATGCCCGCCAGTTCGTCATCCAGCCCCTCCAGCACCACCTCGTCATAACAGGTGTTCTTGTCGCAGAACTTGGGGTGATCCTTGGGGTTGACCACCATGTTGGGCACCCGATCGCACACCCCCTTGCAGCCACCGTCGTTCTCCTTCCAGAAGATGGAGACGCCGCTCTTTTGCAGCACGTCCAGCAGCCCTTCGCTGTTGCGGGCCTGGTTGCCGTCGAACTGGTTGCGCCCCATGTTGGAGAACATGCAGGGCACCGAGACCGCGGTCGCCGTGCCGCAGGAGCGCACGTCGTTGAAGGAGATGATCCCCGCCTGCTTGCTGGTGAAGGGGTTGGTCTCCTTGTGATAGCCGTTCATGGAGAAGTTCTTGCCGCGCGCCGTCTCCCCCACCACCAGGAACATCATGGTTGGCTTGTCCGCACCGGCCACCCGCCTGGCGTCGTCGCCCAGGCGCTGGAACGGCACCGGCTCTGTCAGATAGCGTTTCTGCAGATACCTGGCGGTGCTGTACATGTAGTTGGCCGGCACTATCTCCCGGTTCAGGGTCTGGTTGTTGCGCCCGACCGAGGCGTAGTCCTGGTAGTAGGCCGCGGCGATGAGCCCCAGCACCACGAGGGAGGCCAGCATGGAGAGCCCGCGCTGCAGCAGCCCCTGATACCATCTGGCCGGATACTCTATCTTGACGAAGAACAGCAGCACCGCCGGCAGCACCCCGGCCAGCAATACCCAGATCACGATGGGCACGCTCAGATAGGAGTGCGCCTCGCTCTGGTTGGTCTCAAAGATGTTCTGGATCATGTCGCCATCAAACAGCACCTTGTATTTCATCATGGTGTAGCTGGCAATGGCACCCGTAATAAACAGAAAGGCAAAGAAAGGCTTGATGAAATAACGCGCAGAAAATGGCATGAAGACAAAGTTCAATGCTGCAACCAGCACGATGGGAATAGAGATGGCAAACCCGATTTTAAAATGTTCAAGCTGCGTCAATATTTCATAAAAATGCAGCAATACTGGCCAGTTGAGCAAGAAGGCAAAGATGAATGCCAGCAAAAACACAAATGGAACAATTCTTATTCTAAGAAAAGAAGGCATGTATATCTCCCTGTTACACTTCTTTATTACACCTTGAAATACCCGTTCCGGAGTCGACACGCCGATATTTGGCGCCGGATAGTAACAGTGTGTTGAAAACGCCAAATACGATATTTTCAGACATTTTCAATAATGTGATGCATATCAACAATCACAACAAACCGACAGCCTAACCGGCAAAACTTAAGGAAGAATTAAGCAATCCGTGTTATGTGGTCGCTCAAAAAACCGGCACACTGTCATATTGAATGACAACACCCTCCCATCGGCACGTCGTTACCACCATTTTTCAGGTCCCTCTCCCGCTCTTAAGTTTCGCTTAAGAGTGCTCGGCGACGCTCTCTCCTGACGAGTCCTCGTCATACGACAGATACGAGAGAGGGTTAACATGCACGACAACAGCAAGGCAGCGATCAGCAAGGTACCAGAGATCACCCTGGCGTTCTGGGTCATCAAGATCCTGGCGACCACCCTGGGGGAGACAGGGGGGGACGCCGTTTCCATGTCGATGGAACTCGGTTATCTGGTGAGCACAGGCATCTTTGCCGTGATCTTCTTCGTCTCGGTCAGCGCGCAGATCGCAACGACCTCCTACAACCCCCTCCTTTACTGGACCACCATCATCGCCACCACCACGGTCGGCACCACACTGGCGGATTTTGCCGATCGCTCGCTCGGGCTGGGCTATGCCGGCGGCTCCACCCTGCTGCTGGCCTTGCTGATGGGCTCCTTCCTGCTCTGGTATCGGCTGCAGGGCAGCATCTCCACCGGCAGCATCACCACGCCGCGCACCGAGCTGTTCTACTGGGTGACCATCATGTTCTCCCAGACCCTGGGCACCGCACTGGGCGACTGGACCGCAGACGAGGCCGGCTTTGGCTATGCGGGCAGCACCCTGCTGTTTGGCGGCATGCTGGCCGCCATCGTTGCCGCCTACTACCTGACCCGGCTATCGCGCACCCTGCTGTTCTGGGCCGCCTTCATCCTGACCAGGCCCCTTGGCGCCGTGGTGGGGGATTTTCTGGACAAGCCACTCAGCAAGGGCGGGCTTGAACTGAGCCGTTACTCCGCCTCCTTTGCACTGCTGGCCGCCATAGCCACCCTGGTGCTCATCTCGACCCTGCGCAACCGGCAACCGGTTCGGGCCGAACTCGACATCGAGCAATGATGCCGTGACCGCAGGCAACCGCCTGCGCTCACGCTGGCAGACATGACCAGCCAGCCCGGCAGCCTTGTGGCGGCCGGGCTGGCTATGCTCTGGGTGAATCGATGCAAGGCAGGAGAACCCCATGACCACGACAAGCCGCCCCCCCGCTCCCCAACCCGCCGGCCGGATCCCGGGTGGCGTCTGGGTGCTGGGGTTTGTCAGCCTGCTGATGGACATCTCTTCTGAAATGATCCACAGCCTGTTACCCCTCTTCATGGTGACCGTGCTTGGCAGCAGTGCCCTCACCATCGGCCTCATCGAAGGGATGGCGGAAGCCACCGCCCTGATGGTCAAGGTCTTCTCCGGCACCCTGAGCGACTATCTGGGACGTCGCAAGGGGTTGGCCCTGCTGGGCTACGGGCTGGGAGCGCTGACCAAGCCGCTGTTTGCAATCGCCACCGGCAGCGGACTGATCCTGACCGCCCGCCTGCTGGACAGAGTTGGCAAGGGCATCCGTGGCGCCCCCCGCGATGCACTGGTGGCCGACCTCACTCCGCCGGAGCTGCGCGGCGCTGCCTTCGGCCTGCGCCAGTCTCTCGACACGGTCGGCGCCCTGCTGGGGCCGCTGCTGGCAGTGGGGCTGATGCTGCTCTGGCACGATGACTTTCGCGCCATCTTCTGGCTGGCGGTGGTGCCTGGGCTGGCCTCGGTCACTCTGCTCGCCATCGGCCTGCGTGAACCCAAAGCGGCTGGCCACCACGCCCGCAGCAACCCCCTGCGGCGCGACAACCTGCGCCGGCTGGGTAAACCCTATCGCTGGGTGGTGCTCATCGGCGCCCTGTTTACCCTGGCCCGTTTCAGCGAAGCCTTTCTGGTGCTGCGCGCCCAGCAAAGCGGCATGGCGCTCGCCCTGGTGCCGCTGGTCATGGTGGCAATGAACCTGGTCTATGCCCTCGGCGCCTATCCGTTCGGCCGCCTCTCGGATCACATGAGTCACCGCACCCTGCTGGTCTGGGGGTTGCTGGTGCTGGTGGCCGCCGATCTGGTGCTGGCGGCCAGCCCCCACTGGGGGTCATTGCTGTTGGGGGTGATGTTGTGGGGCATTCATCTGGGGATGACCCAGGGTCTGCTGGCCGCCATGGTGGCCGCCAGCGCGCCCGCGAAACTGCGCGGCAGCGCGTTCGGCTTCTTCAATCTGGTCTGCGGCCTCGCCATGTTGCTGGCCAGCCTGCTGGCCGGGCTGCTGTGGGACACTCTGGGCGCCGCCTGCACCTTCTACGCCGGCGCCGCCTGCTGCCTGCTCACCCTGCTGGTGCTCGGCAGATACAAGCAGCCCGACGTCGGCAGCCAGCCATGAGCAGCGCATCCCGCTTGCAACAGACAGCAAAAAGCCCCGGCAACCAGGTTGCCGGGGCTTTTCTGAAGATGGCGGAGGAGGTGGGATTTGAACCCACGGATGGTCGCCCATCGCCGGTTTTCAAGACCGGTGCATTCAGCCGCTCTGCCACCCCTCCGAACGGCGTGCATACTACGTCAGCCCCTTGTTCATATGCAATACATATTTGATTTGGAATAGTAGGGGGCAACAGGCTGGGGTGGGGCTTGAAATCAGCGCTCGTCATCCCGACATTCAGTGCATACAATGCGTTAACGAGGCGGCGTTGCCGTCTCACCCCGGAAATCAAGAGGACACCCAAGATGGATACCCGTTCTATCTATACCGGCACCCAGAGTGCCGCGCGCGATACCAACAAGGTACTGCGCAACACCTACATGCTGCTCTCCCTCACTCTTGGCTTCTCTGCCGTGGTGGCCGGGGTCGCCACCGTGATGAACATGCCGCCCCTGCACTGGGCCATCTTCCTCATCGGCGTCTACGGTCTGATGTTCCTGACCGAGAAGAATCGTGACAACGGCATGGGGCTGGTGTTCACCTTCGCCCTGACCGGCCTGCTGGGCTATAGCCTGGGCCCCATCATCAACATGTACATGAACAACGGCGGCGGCGAGATCGTGATGACCGCGCTCGGCGGCACCGCGCTCACCTTCTTCGGTCTGTCGGCCTATGCCCTGACCACCAAGCGTGACCTCTCCTTCATCGGCGGCATGCTGTTCGTCGGTTTCTGGGTGCTGCTGGTGGCCATGATCGCCAATATCTTCCTGCAGATGAGCGCCCTGAGCCTGGCCCTCTCCGCCATGTTCATGCTGTTCTCCTCCGGTGCCATCCTGCTGACTACCCAGCAGATCGTACGCGGCGGCGAGACCAACTACATCTCCGCCACCGTCACCCTGTACGTCTCCATCTACAACATCTTCCTGAGTTTGCTGAGCCTGCTTGGCGGCAACCGCAACTAATCAAACACCCCGCTTCGGCGGGGTTTTTATTGGCGCCTGTTTCTGTCAGGATAAGTTGCAAATCAAGGATATGAAGCGAAGTGGCCCTGATCCAAATCAGGGCCGTTTCGTTGTTGACCGGTTATGCTCTCGCTTTCGTTTCGCTCAAGGGTTGCGCTCTCCCATGCCCACGGATTTCTCTGGCCTGCTGCGCCGGCTGCTGACTGACAGTCATATCTATTTTGCCCTCAAGGTGCTGCTGGCCATCATGGGGCTGCTCGCCTTCACCCTGGCGACCGGCGACATCCAGCTCACCGTGCTGCTCTCCCTCGGGGTGGTGGCCGGCGCCATCGCCGAGACCGACGACAGCCTGTGGGGCCGGGTCAAGAACCTCGCCATGACCCTGCTCTGCTTCCTGTTCGCCTCCCTCTGCGTGCAGTACCTCTTCCCCACCCCCTGGCTGTTTGCCATCGGGCTGGCGGGCTCCACCTTCATCTTCGTGATGGTGGGGGCGCTCGGTCAGCGTTACGCCACCATCAGCTTCGGCTCCCTGCTGATTGCCATCTACACCATGCTGGGGGCCGCCAAGGCGCCGGATCTCTTCTATCAGCCGCTGGCCCTCGGCGCCGGGGCTCTCTGGTATGGCCTGGTGTCGCTGGTCTGGCTCTGGCTGCTGCCCTACAAGACCCTGCACGAGCAGCTGGCCCAGAGTTACTTTGCCCTCTCCCGCTATCTGCTGGAAAAATCCCGCTTCTTTCCGGCCAACGAGCACGGCGCCCAGGCCATTCGCCACAACCTAGCCCAGCTCAACATCAATCTGGTCAATGCCCTGACGCTCACCAAGTCGGCCCTCAACGCCCGCCTCAGCACCCGTCACCGGGCCTCCCCCGAGCTGGCGAGCCTGCTGCGCCTCTACCTGCTGGCGCTGGAGATCCACGAGCGGGCCACCTCCAGCCACTACCCCTACAGCAAGCTGGAAGCCGAACTCAAGCAGGGCATCGTGCTGGACGGCTTCCAGGAGGTGTTCTTGCAGCTCTCAGAGGCGTGCCAGCGGCTCGGCTACGCCATCCTGGTGCACAAGCCCTATGCCCACAACAAGCGCATCCACTGGACGCTGGAGGCCCTCGGTGATCAGTTGGAGTTCACTCACCTCAAGCAGCACTACCCGAAAACCCTGCTGACGCCGATGAAGTTTCTGCGCCGCAACCTGGCCAGCATCAACCAGCTGCTGCAAAGCGCCGAGGAGCTGCAAAACCCCGAGCAGGCCCCGCAGAGCCTGCCGCCCCTGGCCAGGCCCGCCCGCCTGCCACTGCTGATCCAGCTCAAGCAGCACCTGACCCCCAACTCCATGGTGTTTCGCCATGCCCTGCGGCTGTCGCTCGGGTTGGTGGTGGGCTACGGCATTCTGCAGGCCTTCCAACTGGACAAGGGCTACTGGATCCTGCTGACCGTGCTATTCGTCTGCCAACCCAGCTACAGCGCCACCCGCCGCCGGCTGGTGCAGCGCATGCTCGGCACCTTCGCCGGCCTGCTGGTGGGGATCCCGGTACTCTGGCTCTTCCCGGAACTGCACGTGCAGCTGGTGGTGATGGGGCTGGCCGCCTTCCTGTTTTTCACCCAGGTGCGCAGCAACTACAGCGCCGCAGTCTGCTTCATCACCCTCTACGTGCTGATGGCGTTCAACCTGCTGGACGGCATCGGCTTCGCCATTCTGGGACCGCGCATGCTCGATACCCTGCTCGGCTGCCTGCTCTCCTACGCCCTGGTGGCCTGGCTCTGGCCGGACTGGCAGTACAAACGGCTGCCGACCCTTATCGCCAATTCGCTGTCGGCCAACGCCCGCTACCTCTCGGCAGTGCTCGCCAGCCTGCAGCAGCAGCGGGATGAGTCACTCGACTACCGGGTGGCGCGCAAGAGCGCCCATCTGGCGGACAGCGAGCTGGCCATGGCTTGGCAGAGCATGCTGGTGGAGCCGCAAAAGCGCCGCCGTTTCCTCGACCTCTGCTTTACCCTCACCTGGCGCAACCATGCCCTGCTCTCCTACATCTCGGCGCTGGGCGCCCATCGCGACAAGCTGGAGGCCATCGGTGAGCTGGACGAGATCAGCCGCCACCTGAGCCACACCCTGGAGCGGGCCGCGGGCCATCTGGCGGGAGAGATGCCGGAGCAGATCGAGGGGCAGTGCCCTGTCATCACCCCGGACAGCAGCGAGGAGCAGCTGATGCTGACCCAGCAGCTCAATCTCATCAGCCAGCTGGCGGACGAATTGCTCGCCCTGGCCAACGAGAGCCGGTTGCTCACCCGGGAACAAGGCGCTACCATGCCCGCCCAATCCTGACAGGCCACAAGGAGCCCACCATGTCCGAGCACCACCAGCTGGAATTCAACGGCCAACTCATCGAAACCGATGCCAAGGGTTATCTGCTCAACAGCAACGACTGGAGCGAGGCGCTGGCACTGGTACTGGCCGAGCAGGAAGGCATAGTACTGGAGGAGCCGCACTGGGAAGTGGTGCGCTTCGTGCGCGCCTTCTATCTGGAGTTCAACACCTCCCCCGCCATTCGCGCCCTGGTCAAGGCGATGGAGAAGCAGTACGGCCCCGAGAAGGGCAACAGCCGCTACCTCTACAAGCTGTTCCCGGAAGGCCCCGCCAAGCAGGCCACCAAGATTGGCGGCCTGCCCAAACCGGTGAAATGCATCTAAAAAAATACCGCGCCCATCCAGAATGAAGCGTGGTATTTTTTTATCTTGTGGTCCCTCTTAGGGGTTGTAAGCCACCACGGAACCACTCAGGCCGGTCATCTGGCCGATGCGGCTCTGCATGCCCTGCAGCTTGGTCTTGGAGACATCCGGTCCGATGAAGACCCGGTTGAGCTGACCCTGCACCGGCGTGCGTGGCGAGGTGTGAGCCGAGTAGCCCGCCGCCCGCAGCTTGCCCACCAGCGCGTTGACGCTGTCGACGTTCTTGAAGGCGCCGAGTTGCAGGATCCAGCTGCCCTGGGCCGGGGCCGTCGCTGCCGGGGCTGCGGTCGTGGTCGCTTGCCCCATCTTGCTGGCGATGAGATCGTCCATCGACCTGATCTGGCCCGCCTGCGGCTTGCTCTCCACCGGTTTTTGCACCTCTACCGGCTTGGGCGGCACCACTTTGGGCTTGGGCTGCTCCACCGGTTTCTTGGCGATCACTTCAGGCTTGGGTTGGGGCTTGACCGCCGGCGGTGTAACGGGCTGGGTCACCGGCTTGGCGGCCGGCTGCTGCACCTGCGGCTGGCCCTGCTTGGCCCCCAGGGTGACCGGCTCGGGCACCTCTTCCACCTGCCACTGTTCGGCAGCCGACGCCTGCTGCTGGCTGGCCAGATGTTCCGCCGGCAGGGTGCTGGCGGCCGATACCTGCAAGGCGGGCTTGGCGGGTTCCAGCTCGGGGCGCAGCGGGATCTTGGCAAACGCCTCTTCCTTCTGCTCCAGCTTGTGGCCGTCCATCAGATCCGGCAGAAAAATGACTACCAGGGCCACCAGGATGACGGTCCCCACCAGACGGTTTTGAAACTTAGAGGCCAAGTTGAATCCTACCTTTACGTAACTCAATATGCGATCTGGCTCCCCGCCAAAGGGCCGGGGAGCCGGGGTGTGGCCTAGACGGCGACACCCGCCAGAATGTCGGCGACAGTGTAAAACGAACCAAACACAATGACCATATCATCAGGACTCGATGCGGCCAACGCGGCAGCATAGGCCTGCCCCACATCGTCAAAGGGGGTCGCCGGCCCCCGCTCGCAGCCAAGGGCCGCCGCCAACTGGGCCGCGCTCGCCGCCCGCGGGCCGCTCAGGCTAGCCAGATACCACTCGCCGATGAGGCCATCGAGCTCGGCAAGCGACCCCGCCATGTCCTTGTCCTTGAGCATGCCGACCACGGCGCGGCGCACGCCGCTGCAGGGCAGCTTGCGCAACTGGGCTGCCAGATAGGCTGCCGAATGGGGGTTGTGGGCCACATCGACGATGACCAGCGGCGCGCTTTGCAGTTGCTGCATCCGGCCAGCCAGCCTGGCGTTGGCCAACCCGTCACGGATGGCGGACTCCGGCAACGGCAGACCGAGGGACTCCAGCGCCGCCAGCACGGTGACCGCGTTCATCAGCGGCAGGGCCGGCTTGGGCAGGTCGTGCCACTGATGAAGGCCGTGATAATCCCAGCCGGTTTCGTGCTCATCGCCACGAAAATCGATGCCAACCTGACGCAGGCAGGCGCCGAGGCGGGCCGCCTCGCTGGCGATGGTGACGGGCGGGTTGGGCTCACCGCTGATGGCGGGTTTGCCGGCGCGATACACTCCCGCCTTCTCCACCGCCACCGCCTCGCGGGTATCCCCCAGCCAGTCGCAGTGATCGAGCGCAATGGAGGTGATCATGGCCACATCGGATTCCACCACATTGGTGGCATCGAGCCGGCCGCCCAACCCCACTTCCAGCAAGAGCACATCCGGCGCGGCGCGCCGGAACAGCCACAAACCGGCCAGGGTGGCGAACTCGAAGAAGGTAAGGGCTATCTCGCCGCGGGCCGCTTCCACCTCGGCAAAGGCGGTGCAGTGATCGCGGTCGGCCAGCTCGGCCCCGTTGATCCGCACCCGTTCGGTGAAGCGCAGCAGATGGGGAGAGGAGTAGACGCCGACCTTGTGACCGGCTTCCATCAGTATGCTGGCCGCCATGGCGCAGCTGGAACCCTTGCCGTTGGTGCCTGCCACCGTGATCACCTTGAACGGCAGTTGGGTAAGATTCATGCGGCGGGCGACGGCGCCGACCCGATCCAGTCCCATGTCGATGTTGACCGGGTGGATCTGCTCCAAATAAGAAAGCCAGTCGACCAGCGACCGGCTTTGGGATTGTTGCATGTTGGAACTCATCTTCACTCTTCGATGACGTGAGTATTCAGCATTTTGGCGAGCAGGCTGGCCAGACGGTTGCGCATGTCGCGGCGGTCGATGATGAGATCGATGGCACCCTTCTCCAGCAGGAACTCGGAGCGCTGGAAGCCTTCCGGCAGCTTCTCGCGCACGGTCTGCTCGATGACGCGGGGACCGGCAAAGCCGATCAGCGCCTTGGGCTCGCCCACGTTGATGTCACCCAGCATGGCCAGACTGGCGGAGACGCCGCCCATGGTGGGGTCGGTCAGCACCGAGATATAAGGCAGGCCGGCTTTGGAGAGTCGGTCCAGCGCCGCACTGGTCTTGGCCATCTGCATCAGGGAGAACAGCGCCTCCTGCATGCGGGCACCACCCGAGGTGGAGAAACAGACCAGACCGCGCCCTTCCTTGATGCTCTCCTCGACGGCGCGCACGAAGCGGGCGCCCACCACGGAGGACATGGAGCCACCGATGAAGGAGAACTCGAACGAACAGGCGACGACCGGCACCCCCTTGAGGGTCCCCTTCATCACCACCAGCGCATCTTTCTCGCCCGTATCCTTCTGGGCGGCTGACAAACGATCCTTGTAGCGCTTGGAATCCTTGAATTTCAGTACATCCTGCGGCTCCAGCTCGGCACCGACTTCGGTGCGGCCCTGCTCGTCGAGAAAGCTCTCGAGGCGGGCACGGGCGCTGATGCGCATATGATGATCACACTTGGGGCACACTTCGAGATTGCGCTCCAACTCTGCCCGGTAGAGCACCTGTTCACAAGCACTGCACTTGGTCCACACCCCTTCCGGAATGTTGTGGCGACGCGGGGCAGTGATCTTGCTCTTGGGAAGGATCTTCTCAAGCCAGCTCATGGAATTCCTTAATGCTTTTGTGCCTGACAAAACGCATCGAGCCTAGATTGTTCAATGACTTAATAGCTCGATGGCAATAAATGACGGATCATTAAACCACAAATTTTCGGGCCCAGTTACTAAAAACTGGTCGTACCCGGTGCCGAGTCCGGCAGCCACAACGGACCGAGCGGCACCCGCGGCAAGCCCAGTTCCAGCGGGTAATCCACGTCCACCAGATAGAGTCCCCCCGCCTTGGCGGTGGGGCCTGCCAGGTTGCGATCCCGGGCCGCCAGCACCTCGGCCACCCACTCCACCGGTTTGAGCCCCTGCCCCACCAGCAGCAGGGAGCCGGTGATGTTGCGCACCATGTGATGCAGGAAGGCGTTGGCCCGGATATCCAGCACGATATAGGGGCCCTGGCGGCTGACGCACAGGTGGGTCACATTGCGCCACGGGGTCTTGGACTGACAGCCGACGGCCCGAAACGAGCTGAAGTCCTGCTCACCCAGGAGGCACTGACCTGCCTGGTGCATCAGCGTCGCGTCGATCGCTTCGTGGTAGTGGCTGACGCCGCTGCCGAGGATGGCCGGCCGGTAGTTGTGGTTGTAGATGACGTAGCGGTAGCGACGGGCGGTGGCGCTGAAGCGGGCATGGAACCCCTCGTCCACCTCCTTGACCCAGCGCACGGCGATATCCGGCGGCAGGTTGGAGTTGAGCCCCAGGGTCCAGGCCCCTTCGGCACGGTTCGCATCGGTATCGAAGTGGATGACCTGGCCGGTGGCGTGGACGCCGGCATCGGTGCGTCCTGCACACTGGATGGAGACGGGGTGATTGGCGATCCGGCTGAGGGCCTTCTCCAGCTCCTCCTGTACGCTGATCACTTCGCGCTGACGCTGCCAACCGAAATACCGGCTGCCGTCGTATTCAATACCTAGGGCAATTCGCATGGATAAACTTGTCTTCTGATGAAAGGATGCGGTGAAAGAAACGGGGCGGATTATACCCATCTCGCCTCAAAAATCCCAAATCGCAGCGCCCAGGCCAGACCAGGCGCCAAAAAGAAGGGGCAGCCCGTCGGCTGCCCCTGCTGTCATCATGGTGCTGTGGCTACCTAGCCAAGGCGCTTGAGCAGCTTCTCGGCCTCGGCCCGCTGATGCTCGGTGCCCTGCTCCGCCGCCTCCTGCAGCAGCTCGCGGGCGCTGTCCTTGTCGTCGATCTCGAGGTAGGCGCGCGCCAGATCCAGCTTGGCCCCCACTCCGCCATCGTCGGCATCCACGTCAAATCCGGTGGACTCCGGCAGCACCTCGGGGAAGCCATCCAGCCCCACATCCAGCGAGAAGCCCTGATAGGGTTCCTGCTCCGTGGTGGTGGCATCGGCCTCGGCCAGCAACTTGTCGATCTCGACATAACCGCTCTCCTGGGCCTGCTCGCGCGGCTTGACCTCGCCCTGATGGGGCTCCACTTCGGCGAAGGCATCCTCAAAATCGGAGAGGGCCATCTCGTTGGGATCCCAATCCGGTTCTGCCTCTTTCTTACCTTTGACCGGCTCGGGCTCCAGCCCCAGCTCAGCCAGCATCTCGTCGGCACCGGCAGCGGCAGCCTGGTCGGCCCCCGGCTCGGCAAAGGCGGTCTCAAAGTCGCTCAGATCGAAGGAGGCGAGCTCCTCATCGCTCACCACCGCCTCGGCGTCCGGCTGGCCGTCATCGGCGCCATCCAGCGTCAGGTCGGCCTCCAGATCCGCATCCAGCTCGGCGAACAGGGCAGCCTGCAGCTCCTCTTCACTCATGACCTCGTTGTCGGCCTTGGGCTTGGGATTGAACTCGCTGGCGAGATCGAGATCCGGCTCTGTGTCGAGGGTGATGGGATCGTCATGGGCCAGATCCAGATCGGGCACCAGATCCGGATCCCGGATGGCGGCCTTGGCGGCTGGTGCCGGCTCGGCATCGAAGCTGGCCAGATCCATCTCGCCATCATCGCTGAACACCAGATCGGCCGGCGCGGCGGGCTCTTCCACCGCCATGTAGCCATCCGGCGTATTGAGATCCGGTGTCGGCCGCATCGGCTCCTCGTCGGCTATGCCGACCGTCATCAGCTCGTCAAACTCGCTGCTCTCCTGATCCATCACCATGGCGGTGGATTCGGATAGGCTCTTCTCCTGCTCTTCCAGCTCGCGGCGAGCACGAGCCCGCAGCCACAGAGTCACCAGCGCCAGCACCAGCAGCACCGGCAACAAGATGATCATGGCGAGGTTGAGCGGCGAGGAGAGCAGGTCCATCAGCCAGTTCTGTTTGGGCTCGGGGGCCGGCGCCGCCGGCGGAACCGGCTTGGCCTTGAGCTCGGCGATCTCTTTTTGCAGGGCGGTCTGATCCTGCAGCTGGGCCTTGAGGGTTTCCACCTCTTCGGTCAGCGACTGCAGTCGCAGCTTGAGCCTGTGGTTCATCTCGGTGACCTGACCGAGCTGGGCATTGGCATCTTCCAGCGCCAACGCCATCTCGGTGGAGGGCTTGCCGACCGGCTTGTCGAGGTCGGCCGGCAGCGGGGCCGGTGCACTGGCGGTGGCGGCACTGGTTGCCGCGGCCTGGCTCGCGACCGGCTCGGGGGCCTTGGCGACCTCCTTGACCTCGGTGGCCGGCTGGGGCGCCTCCACCTTGGGTGCCGGAGCCGGAATGGGCGCCGCCTTGGCGGGCGCTACCTTGGCAACCTCGGGCTTGGTCGGCTCGGCTGCCTTGGTGGAGGTCGCCTTGGGCTGGGCCGGCTTGGTGGCCACCGGTTTGGCAGGTTGAACATGCTTGTTGGCCAGGTATTTCGGGCTCAGCCCTTTCCAGCTGGCGTTGTCACTGCGGAATTTGGCGCGGGCCTCGGCATCCGTGATGACGCTGGCCTCGGCGGCGGTGGGCAGCAGGATGCGCGAGCCTACCAGAATGTGGTTGATGTTGCCGTCAGCGAAACTGCGGGGATTCTTCTCGTAGATCGCCACCATGGTCTGGTAGACGCTGACACTGTTGGAGGGGCGGTACTTGCTCGCCAGGCTCCAGAGGGTGTCGGTGGGACGAATGGGACCATAACTGCCGGCATTGCTCGCGACCTGCCGCACGATCGGCTGGGCCGTCGCTCGGCTGGGCTGGGGCGTGGCGCTGGGTTGTGCCAGCGGCTGGGAATTGACGGCGGGCGGAGCCGGCTCGTCCGGGCCTTTGAGCTCAACAAAAAAGGGCTCCCGCGTCGAGTCTTCGGCCTGGGCCATGCCCAGCAGACCCAATGCGAGTAGCGTTGCCAATGTTATGCGGGAATGTCCCATATTCGTTCCTTCGTATGACGGCCCTATCACATTGAAAAATCTGGATAGTTACCCCAAAACAGTCGGTTCAATATAAATCAGGCTCAGGTTGCAAGCCAGCAGTCCGACACATTTAGCACCCAACTTGCCCCTGAGTGTAGGAAAAAACTTAATCAGTTGATATCGCGAAACATTCCAGAAGTCGCACTGTGCGCCCCCGGTCACATCTGCCTCGCGTTCGGCGGTGCCATCTCTGGCGGGCATCCCTCCCCGCCAGACCCATGGACTCTCCGATCAGAGGTAATCGCGCACCAGCAGTTCGGCAATCTGCACGCTGTTGGTCGCGGCGCCCTTACGAACGTTATCGGCCACGATCCACATATTTATACCGCAGGGGTGAGAAATATCCTGGCGAACCCGGCCCACCTGTACCTCGTCCTTGCCGGTTGCGTCGCGCACCGGGGTCGGATAGTCATGCTCGTCGTCAAACAGGGTGACGCCCGGCGCCTGGCGCAGCAGCTCTTTCACCTGCTCGGCGTCGAGCGGCTGATGCAGCTCGACGTGGACCGCCTCGGCATGGCCGTAGAAGACCGGCACCCGCACGCAGGTGGGGTTCACGGCGATGCTGGCATCCCCCAGGATCTTCTGGGTCTCCCACACCATCTTCATCTCTTCCCGGGTGTAGCCGTTGTCGGTGAAGCTGTCGATCTGCGGAATGAGGTTGAAGGCGATCTGCTGCGGGTAGAGGCTGGGCTCCACCGGACGACCGTTGAGCAGATGGGCGGTCTGGCCGGCCAGCTCGCTCACCCCCTCCTTGCCGGAGCCGGAGACGGACTGATAGGTCGCCACGTTGATGCGAGCGATACCCACCTCATCGTGCAACGGCTTCAGTGCCACCAGCATCTGGATGGTGGAGCAGTTGGGGTTGGCGATGATGTTGCGGTTGCGAAAATCGGCCAGGGCGTCCGGGTTCACTTCCGGAATGACCAGCGGGATCTCTTCGTCGTAACGGAAGCAGGAGGTGTTGTCGATGACGATGCAGCCGTGCTCGGCGGCAATCGGCGCCCACTTGGCAGAGACCTCGGCCCCGGCGGAGAAGAGGGCGATCTGCACCTGGCTCCAGTCAAACTCCTCCACGTCCAGGATCTCGACGTTCTTGCCGGCAAAACGCACCGTGTCGCCGGCGCTGCGGCTGGAGGCCAGCGGATAGAGGGTGGCGATCGGGAAGGCACGCTCTTCCAGGATCTCGATCATCGCCTCGCCCACGGCGCCGCTGGCGCCCAATACCGCTACGTTGAATTGCTGACTCACTGCTGTTCTCTCCTATGATGGTGCCGGTGACGCGCGCTGGCATCACCGTTGGCAGGCGGACCTGCCTGATAGCGGGTCTGGCGTCAGCCAGACCGGGTATGGGCGGGACAAGGCTCCCCCCCTTCAAGTATGTAGAGCGCTCAGCCGGGCTGGCAGACAAACCCGAGCCGGGCCAGGGTATCGCTCGCAAACGGCCCCTTTAGCTGCAGGGCCGAGAGCTCGCGCCGCTCCGGATAATCTTTGCGCTGCTCATCGAAGCTGCCCGCCACACCGAGCCGGTTGCGAAAACGGGCGTCATCACGGCGCACGTCATAAATAAGGTGGACCAGTTGCTTGATCAATGCCTGATCCGCCGGCTGGCCCGGCGTCACCTCGCGCACCTCGGGGATGGGCAGCAGACTCTGCAGATCCTGGCGCGGCGTGCGCCCCAGTTGGCGGCAGAGCGCCTCATAGAGCATCCAGGTGCCACGGGCCTTGCCCTCCAGGCTGTAACCTGCAATGTGCGGTGTCGCCAGCTCGGTATGGGGCACCAGAGCCTGCAGCGGCTCCGGCTCCCCTTCCCACACGTCCACCACCAGTCGCAGCGGCGCCTGGCTCTGCTGGCGCGCCAGCAAGGCCTGGTTGTCCCACACCTCGCCGCGGGAAGCGTTGATGAGGATCTGCCTGGCCGGGCGGGCGGCAATCTGCGCCGCATCCAGCAGATGGAAGGTGGCATCCGGCCCTTGACGGGTAATGGGAACGTGGAAGCTCACGATGTCGGCCTCAAGGGCCTGCTGGTAATCGACAAACTGCGCCGCCTCGTTGGCCTCGGCGGCGCGGGCCCGGGGCGGATCGCAGCGCAGCACCCGCATGCCGAGGGCCTCGGCCTTGCCTGCCACGCACTCGCCGGTATTGCCGGCGCCGATGACCGCGAGGCTCATCTCGCTCAAGTTGAGCTCATGGCGCTCGGCCAGCACCAGCAGGGCGGAGAGCACATAGTCGCCGACCGAATATTTGTTACAGCCGGGGGCACTGAAGAAGGGAATGCCCCGCTCGGTCAGCAGCGCCTTGTCCACATGATCGGTGCCTATGGTGGCGGTGCCGACGAAGCTCAGTCGCGGGCAGCTGGCCAAGAGGGCTGCGTCCACCCGGGTGACGGAGCGCACCAGCAGCACGTCGGCCTCTTGCAGATCCGCCGCCTGCATCTGCCTGCCGGGCAGCGGGACGACCTCGCCAAACTCGGCAAACAACTCACGGGCGTGGGGCATATTTTCATCAACGACGATCTTCATCGGGCTCTCTCACTTCGCTAGCGGCCACAAGCGCGCCATTCTAGCCCAAACAGACCGAAGTTTCAGATGCTTATTCACCCATACGCGGCCGTCGCCGCGACTTTCTGCCGGGGTGGGTGCGCTGTTGCCTCATCTGCGCCCGATGAAGCGCCCTGCCCGGGCAATATCTGCTGACCGCCCCCGCCATCAGCAGGCCTTGGTCAACAATCAGACCATCATCACACTCATTTGTAACCCCGTGTTACAGGGAGCGGGGCGCGACTTGACCGACCGGGTTGGACTGGCACAATGACGCCTCTTTTTTTCTGCCCAGGAATGGGCACCTTGCCGAGCCCCGTTATGCCGACTCACGCCTCTTCCCTGCCGCGCCGCCAGGTGCTTTGTTTCAGTGCAGCCTTGATCCTGCCGCTGCTCCTGCTGGTCTGCCTGCCCTGGCAACCGTTCATGAGCCAGGCCCTGCACTCGGACTGGCTCTGGTGGCCCTACGCCCTTACCCGCATGGTGGATGTGCCCGGCATCGGCGTCAGCATCCTGGCCCTGCTGCTGCTGACCCGACACAAGCTGACGCTCAGCCTGCCGGCACTGCTGGCCCTCGGCGGCGCCCTGTTTGCCGTGCTGGCCGGCGACTGGCTCATCAAGAGCCTGATCAAGCATCTGACCGAGGAGCCCCGCCCCTACCTGCTCTGGCTGGAGAGCCAGCAGCTGATCCCCGCCATCCAGCAGTTCTACGCCGGCAAGGTGGAGGTGCGCAGCGAGCAGGTCCATGCCGCCAGCCAGCTGCTGGCACTGCCCGAGTGGCTCGCCAACCACTGGCAGGCGGAGGTGAACTACGCCTTCCCCTCCGGCCACAGCATCGCCGCCATGAGCCTGGCCCAGTTCTTCGGCCTGATCTGGCTGGCACGCGCCCCTGCCGGCGCCTGGCTGCTGCCGCTGTGGGCCATCGGTGTCGGCCTGTCGCGCATGCTGATCGGCATGCACTGGCCGCTGGATGTGCTGGCGAGCGCCCTGCTCGGCAGCCTCACCTCGCTGTTCGCGGTGCGCTGGTGGCTGCGCCGTTACTAACATCCGCACGATACAAAAAAACGGGCACCCGCGGGTGCCCGTTTTTGTTCTCTGCTCTCTGCCGTGGTGGCTCAGTTGCTGGCGCTCGCGCCCTGCCACCCTTGCGGGTACTTGTAGCCGACGAAGCGCTTGGCGGCATAGGCCTTGAAGGCGGCCGAGTTGTAGGCCTCTGCCACATCTTTGGCGAAGGGCTTGTCCGCATCGGCACTTTTTACCACCACCCAGTTGATGAAGTCGTAGCTGCGCTCAAGGAACAACCCGGAACTGAAGGGAATGCCGCTTGAGGCGGCAAAATTGCCGTTGATGACCGAGAAGTCCACGTCTTCGCGCGAGCGGGGCAGCTGGGCCGCCTCCAGCAGCACCAGCTTGAGGTTGTGCGGGTTTTGCACCACGTCGAACTCGCTCGCCTTGAGCGGGTTGATCCCCTCCTTGAGGGTCAGCCAGCCCAGATCCTGCAACATAAGCAGCGCCCGCGCCTGATTGGTGGGGTCGTTCGGTATGGCCACCGTGCTCCCCTCCTGCACCGCCTTCAGATCTCCCAGCTTGCCGGCATAGAGCCCCATGGGGCCGGTCGGTACCTGGGTAATGGGGGCGAGCGACAGCCCCCGATCCTTGGCAAAGCTCTCCAGATAGGGCTTGTGCTGGAAGCAGTTCACGTCGAGCGAGCCGTCGGCCAGCGCGATATTGGGGGTCACGTAGTCGGTGAACTCCACCAGTTTGACCTGGTACCCCTTGGCTTCGAGCTGCGGCTTGATGGAGTCGGTCACCATGTCGGCAAAATCCCCCACAGTGGTGCCGATGACGATCTCCTGTTTGGCCGGATCGGCGGCCAGCGCGGCCAATGGCAGGGTGCCGGCCAGCAGGGCCAGGGTGGAAAGGGCAAAGAAGGAACGACGCTGCATAAAAACTCCCTGTAAAGATCTCAACGGCTGACTCGATGGCAGAGTCGTGCTTGAACCACCACAACCATCTAGCCATCCAAACGGCTAATTGAGCACACCATAACAGAGCCGTTTCTCTTCGCCAAGCAACAAAACCGGGCAAGCTTTACCGGATGCTTGCTAACCCCGGCTTTCAACCTTGCTGGGTACCCAAACAAGAAATCTTTGATAAACCACACAGTTATTGCTTTTGCCCTCTCCCCTAATCGGCTATAGCTGGCTTATCGTGGTCACTTGATGGCTGTTGCGTGTGATGGACCTTGTTATTCAACCAGCAAAGGAACTGCTGTGGACACATATCTGGCACTCAATGCTCTCATTTTGCAGGCCAAGAATATTCCATACATAGAACAGACTGCAGCACAGTTCTTTTTCCGAACAGGAGGAGTGTCTAGAGCGTGATACGTTTTCTACAACTGGATTTATTGCGATGACAGGAGGTCACTTGAAGGATAAAGAGAAAATAGCGGTCTTTATCGATGCAGATAATGCACCAGCCAGCAAGATGGATAGGGTATTGTCAGAGCTGGCTCGCTATGGTGTAGTCAATATTCGTAAGGCATATGGCAACTGGAAAAACCCGACCCTCAAGTCATGGGAAGAAATATTGCATGAATTTGCCATTCAACCTGTGCAGCAATTCGACTTGACCAAGGGAAAAAATGCGACCGATATGGCTTTGGTCATCGATGTTATGGATGTGCTTTATACCAAGGATGTGGATGTCATCTGCCTCGTCTCTTCTGACTGTGACTTCACCCCACTTGTTACCCGATGTCTGGCTGATGGCAAGTTTGTGATTGGGTTTGGAGAGCGTAAAGCCTCGATGCCTTTCGTCAATAGCTGCTCTCGCTTTCTCTATCTGGATGCAGAACTGCAGGATATTCAAGAAGAGCACCCCGTTACCAAGCAAGCCAAGAATCTCAAGAGTGATACACGCCTCATCAATTTGCTCAGACAAGCCATTGAAGCAGTTGAAGAAGGCGGAGGCTGGGCAAGGTTAAGCCCAATTGGCAGCCATATCTCAAATCATGCCTCATTCGATCAACGAAATTATGGATTTAAAAAACTCAGTGACCTGTTCATGGCAATTGACTTGTTCGAGATGAAGAAGACAGACAACTCTGTATTATGGGTAAGAGATAAAAAACGGGCTTCCCAATTAACCAAGTCCAGATGAAATGATGGTTGTTTTTTCAACTGGCAGGCAGGTGCAGGAAAAATACTTCGGCTCAGAGCTGCTACATTTTATGGCTTGGTTGCCACCAAATTTACATTTTGAATTACTTTATTTTTGACCTGCTCCGGCCCTGCCGGTAGGTTTATGCCTTATCGACACAGTGCCGTGACTCATATTTTATACGTCACCTTGTCAGTCGCGAACGACATGGAGGGTTCGCTAACTCACCAGCAGGGAGCACGACCACACCCTATTCAAGGAGTATTCATGACCCCCAAACAACATCTGCTCGCCAAGGCCATCTTTATCCTTGCCACTCTGTTCTCCCTGGCCATGATCGCCTTCGTCGCCTGGGCTGTCGTCACGGTCAGCCCGCTCCACCCGGCTGACATGGCGCCGTCGCAGAGTCTCAGCCTTGGCCTGGCAACCGCCATCGCCCTGTTTGTGCTCGCCTTCAACTATGTGGCTTATCGCGGGCTCACCGAACAGGTGACCGCCTTCAAGGTGGTCTTCTGGTGCTTCGTCGCCCTACAGTTGTTCGCCTTTCCGATCGGTACCGTCATCGCGCTGACCCTCATCTATCTGTGGAACCAGTCGCGCGCCTCCCTCGCCCGCCCACTCGGCGCCACTGTCTCACTCTGATCCGGGAGAGTATCCATGCTGACCACCACGAACACCGGCCTGCTGGTCGTCGATATTCAGGGCAAACTGGCCCGTCTGGTCGAGGGGAGCGATGCCCTCATCGCCAACACCGCCAGACTGGTGGCGGGGGCCCGTCTATTGGGCCTGCCGGTTGTCTGGCTGGAGCAGAACCCGGACAAGCTTGGGGCCACCGTGCCCGAGCTGCAGCTGATGCAGGCAGGCGATCTTGTGCTGCCCAAGCACAGCTTTGGCGCCCTGGGGGAACCGGTACTGGCCGACGCCCTCGCCCGCCAGGGCGTCAGCCACTGGCTGGTGTGCGGTATCGAGGCCCATATCTGCGTCTACCAGACGGTGTTGGGATTGCTGGACGCGGGCAGCCAGGTGTCGCTGGTGGTGGATGCGGTGTCATCGCGCAGCGCCGCTAACCGGGAGCTCGCCACCCACAAGCTGGCGGCGCACGGGGCCGAGCTCACCTCGGTGGAGATGTGCCTCTACGAGCTGCTGGGCGATTGTCGCCATCCGGCGTTTCGATCCATTCTGGCGCTGATCAAATAGCCTCCCCTATCGGCCAGTCCCTCCAGACCACCCGGCGCCATTGGCGCCGTGTGGCTTGCCTGCAGTGCCCCCTGTTTTCATCGCAGCGGCGCTCCCGCCAGCGCGAAGATTTCCCCCATCCTGCGCAGATCTGCCCCGCCTATCTCACACCAGTAACGGCCCGTCAGACGTTAACAAACGGTTACTAATTAATTGATATAAAAAGATAAATATCAATAGTATCAAACTGAGAAAAGTTCTCAATACAGCACAGAAAAGGATTCACAGGAACCCCCACATGGTCTGTCGATGATTTGTTATGAGATTTCTTTGAGCCTTATCCCAGAATGAAAATGAGTGCTTTTTGACTCTGTTCTTCCCATGTATAGATGCCAGTCGCACCCAGGACGGTGCGATATAAGATGGAGTTTATTAATGAGAAAAACATCGTTAGCGTTGGCAATCTCGGCCCTGCTCTCGGCCCTGCCCATCGCTTCAGTTCAGGCGAGTGAGAGTTGCACCCCATTGACCGGCAAGGAAATCGGCCTCGATACCGGCCGCAGCAGTGCCGAGCGCTGCCTGCCCGGCATCAACCCGCTGCAGGATCAGCAGTGGCACCTGCTCAACAGCGGCCAGAATGCCTTCAGCCCCCGCGGCGGCGTGGCAGGCAACGACCTCAACCTCTGGTGGGCACACCGTACCGGCGTGCAGGGTCAGGGCATCAACGTGGCCGTGGTGGATGACGGCCTGGCCATCGCCCACCCGGACCTGGCCGACAATGTGCGCCCCGGCTCGAAGAACGTGGTGACCGGCAGCAGCGACCCCACCCCGACCGATCCGGACAGTGCCCACGGCACCTCGGTCTCCGGCCTGATCGGGGCGGTCGACAACCGCATCGGCACCCTGGGGGTGGCGCCCCGCGTCCAGCTGCAGGGGTTCAACCTGCTGGATGAGCGCAGCAAGCAGCTGCAGAAAGACTGGCTCTATGCGCTGGGCGGCAGCACCGCCACCGCAGACAACCGGGTCTTCAACCAGAGCTACGGCATGAGCCTGGTGGATCCGCAAAGCGCCAGCGGGCTGGATCAGGTTCAGCTCGATCGCCTGTTCGAGCAGCAGACCCAGCAGGCGCAGGGCGCGGCCTACATCAAGGCGGCAGGCAACGGCTTCAACCGCATCGCCGCGGGTGACTACATGTTCAGCCGCACTGGCGTCCTGCCCAAGCTGCCGTTCGAGAACAGCAACATAGACCCCTCCAACAGCAACTTCTGGAACCTGGTGGTGAGCGCCATCAACGCCGATGGAGTGCGTTCCTCCTACTCCAGCGTCGGCAGCAACGTCTTCCTGAGCGCCCCCGGCGGGGAGTACGGTACCGATGCGCCGGCCATGGTGACCACGGATCTGCCCGGCTGCGACATGGGCTACAACCGCACCGACGATCCCAGCACCAACCGGCTGCACAACAACCCGCAGCTGGATGCCACCTGTGACTACAACGGCGTGATGAACGGCACCTCGTCGGCCACCCCCAACACCTCGGGCGCCATGGCGCTGCTGATGTCCGCCTATCCGGATCTGTCGGTGCGGGATCTGCGCGATCTGCTGGCCCGCAACGCCACCCGCATCGATGCCGGCCAGCAGCCGGTCCAGGTCAGCTATACCGCCGCCAACGGTCAACCCCGCCAGGTCACCGGCCTGGAAGGGTGGGAGCGCAACGCCACCGGCCTCTGGTACAGCCCCACCTATGGCTTTGGTCTCATCGACGTGAACAAGTCCCTGACCGCCGCCGCCAACCACACCCCGCTGCCGCCGCTGGTACAGTTGCCGGCTCAGAAGGTGACTGTGCCGCGCAGTGAAGGGAGCATCGCGGATGTGGGCAGCAGTGCCACCCGCTCCAGCACCCAGGTGGCGCAGGCCTTGACCGTGGAAGCGGTCCAGGTCACGGTGAGCCTGGATCACCAGCGCCTGCCCGACCTGCTGATCGAGTTGGTCTCCCCGTCCGGCACCCGCAGCGTGCTGCTCAACCCCAACAACAGCCTGGTGGGGCAATCCCTCGACCGGCAGCAGCTGGGTTATGTGCGCACCAAGGGGCTGCGCGACATGCGCATGCTCTCCCACAAGTTCTATGGCGAAGCGGCCCAGGGCGAGTGGCGACTGGAGGTGACCGACGTCTCCAACAGCAGCCGCCAGCTGACGCTGGTTGACCTCAACACCAACCGCCGCAGCACCCTGACCGAGCGCAACAACAGCCAGCCGGGTCAACTGCTCAACTGGTCCCTGCGGGTGATCGGCCACGATGCCGCCCGCTCATGATCACAAGGAGTCTCAAGATGAAACACAGCCTACTCGGCCTGGCTCTGGCCGGCCTCCTGGCCTCGGCCGGCGTGCACGCCGCCGATGAATCGGTGGTGATCGACGGCAAGCAGTACCGCACCATCGAGGTGAACGGTCAGACCTACCTCACCCCGGACAACGGCAGCAAGCAGCGGGTCGCCCGCAGCGCAGACGGCAAGGCGCCCCGGCAAACCCTGCGCAGCGGCGACGTGTTGCTGCAAGGGGTGGCCAGCCCGGAACTCACCGCCAGCGGCACCCTGCTGGTGGAAGCCGATGACAACCAGGCCAGCGCGCTGGCCAACCGTCACGGCCTGCGCTTCAAGCAGAGCAGCGGCGGCATCGCCCTGCTGGAAGCCAAGCCGGGCACCGATCTGAACGCCATCGCCACGGCGCTCAAGCAGGAGGGGGTCAAGGTGCAGATTGAACTCGCCGGCGCCCTCAAACGGCCCAAGTGAGCCGCTCCGGGCCATTGCCCGGGCATATCAGCTGATCTTCGAGGGGGCCACCGGCCCCCTCGCGTGTTGCCCGCGGCCAGCGTCATTGGCCATCAAGCCACCCGTTTTCCCGCATCTTTCCCGCCCTTTCCCCCTCTTGCCACCTTCCACCCTTGGTCTGGCACCGCCTTTCGATGCGACCTCGCTCACAACTCGGCCCCCTTGCTCCCGTCGGCACATTTCTCGCTCCCCCGGGGCAAGGCGGCCATCGCCCGGCTTGTTAACCTGCCTGCAGCCAAACGCCTGCCCACGGGTCCGTTTGGTCTTCCTTGCGATATCCAATGGCAGCCGCCAGCAGAGCGGCCCAGCCCGGGCGGATGCCTTGCGCCCGGTGTCGATATCTCCTTTTTACTTTTATTCAGACAGTTACGAGGACGTCTTCATGCCTATCACCACAAAATTGAAAGCGGTTTCACTGAGTGTCAGCCTGGCGCTGGCCGGCCTGCTGGTCGGTTGCAACCAGAATGACTCGGATCCCCTGGTCAAGGACGATGCCTATTACCGTGGCCAGGCCGAGGCCATGGTGGCCAGGCTGACCCTGAGCGAGAAGCTGGACCTGCTCTCCGGCCCCGGTTACGGCAGTGCCAACGGCGCCATCAACGTCAAGCAGGATGTGCCCGGCGTGGCGGGTTACATCAACGGCGTGCTGCGCAGCGCGGACGGCATCGACATTCCGGCCCTCAAACTGGCGGACGGGCCGGCCGGGGTGCGGATCAACGCCAACCGCGACGGTGACAGCGCCAGCTACTACGCCACCGCCTGGCCCATCGGCTCGCTGCTCGCCTCCAGCTGGGACGTCAAGCTGGTCAAGGCCGTCGGCGAAGCCATAGGGGACGAGGTGCGCCAGTACGGGGTCGACATCCTGCTGGCCCCGGGCATGAACATCCAGCGCAACCCGCTCAATGGCCGCAACTTCGAGTACTACTCGGAAGACCCTCTGCTCACCGGCAAAATCGGTGCCGCCATGGTCAACGGGGTGGAAAGCAACGGGGTGGGCACTACCATCAAGCACTACTTCGGCAACAACTCCGAGACCAACCGCAACCAGATCAACGACATCGGCGAACCGAGAACCTTCCGCGAGATCTACCTGCGCGGCTTCCAGATAGCGGTGGACGAGGCCCAGCCCTGGGCGGTGATGACCTCCTACAACAAGGTCAACGGCACCTATGTCAACGAGCGCAGGGATGCGGTGACCGACCTGCTGCGCGGCGAGTGGAAGTTCGACGGCCTGGTGATGTCCGACTGGTTTGCCGGCGACGTGGCCAACAACGCCTACAAGCAGGTGCTGGCGGGGCAGGATTTGATCGAGCCGGGCAACGTCAAAGAGCAGTTGCAGCAATCCATCGAGCACGGCCAGCTCGACGAGGCCAAGGTGAACGAGGCCGCCATCCACATCCTGACCCAGGTGATGAAGAGCCCCTCCTACAACCAGCTGGCCATCAGCAACAGTCCGGATCTGACCGCCCACGCCAAACTGGCCCGTCAGGCCGGCGCCGAGAGCATGGTGCTGCTGCGCAACGAGGCCGCGGCCTTGCCGCTTTCGGCAAGCAGCACCCTGGCCAGTTTTGGCATCAACCAGATCAACACCTACAAGGGTGGCACCGGCAGCGGGGATGTGAACGCCGCCAGCACCACCACCATCGCGCAGGGACTGGCGGCACGCTTCCCGGTCAACGAGGCGCTGCAGAGCTACTACCGCGATTTTTACGAGAACAACAAGGTCTACCACGAGGGGCAATTTGGCGCCAAGGGCTACTACACCTGTGCCGAGGCACCGATCAGCGGAGATCTGGAGGCCCTGATCGCCAGTGCGGCCGCCACCCAGCAAGCCGCCGTCATCAGCATCGGCCGCCAGGCCGGGGAAGGGGCGGATCGCAGCAGCGGCAAGGGGGACTATCTGCTCGGCGATGACGAACGCGCCCTCATCGACGCGGTGAGCAGCGCCTTCCACGCCCAGGGCAAGAAGGTGGTGGTGGTGCTCAACGTCAACGGCGTCATCGACACCGCCCAGTGGGGCGACAAGGTGGATGGTATCCTGCTGGCCTACATGGCTGGCCAGGAGACCGGCCACGCGGTGGCGGACGTGCTCTCCGGCGCGGTCAACCCGAGCGGCAAGCTGGCCCAGAGCTTCCCGCACAGCTACGCCAGCGTCCCCTCCGCCGGCACCTTCCCGGGCGAGGACACCGACGGGGACGGCGAACCGGACGATCTCTACTACAACGAGGGGATCTACGTGGGCTATCGCTACTACAGCACCTTCGAGCAGGCGGTCTCCTACCCGTTCGGCTTCGGTCTCTCCTACACCAGCTTCAGCTACACCAGCCCCGCCATCGCCAGCAATACCCTGGAGGGTGGCAGCGCCGGCAACCTGGTGCTGACCGCCACCATCACCAACACTGGCGCCGTGGCAGGCAAGGAGGCGGCCCAGGTCTATGTGACCGCCCCCGAGGTCAAGCTGAAGAAACCGCTCATCGAGCTCAAGGCCTTTGCCAAGACGGCGCAGCTGGCACCGGGGGCCAGCGAACAGCTGAGCTTCACCATTCCGGCCAGCATCCTCGCCAGCTTCGATGAGGCCAGCAACCAGTGGATCGTGGAGCCCGGTCGCTACAGCGCCTATATCAGCCCCTCGTCGGATGTCTCCGCCATCACGCCGGTCAGCTTCACGGTGAGCAAGGAGATAGTGGTGAGCAACACCACGCCGGGGGCACTGGCACTGCCGGCCGGAGTGGATCCTGCCAGCGTCACTACCGTTACCCGCTAGCAGGGGCAGGCACGGCCGGGCACCCAGCCCGGCCTTGCCTGACTGTTGCCCAGCAGAGACCCGACCACGGGACCGGCCTTGCGCCGATCCCGTTCTTATTGGCGGGCGTTGCGGTAGGCCCGCGGCGTCATCCGGGTGTTGGCCTTGAAGAAGCGGTTGAAAGCGCTTTGAGAGGAGAAGCCGACCCGATCGCTGATGTTCTGCAGCGGTTGATCCCCCTCGCCCAGCAAGCGGCAGGCTTCGCTCACCCTCGCTTCCCTCAGCAGGGTGGAGAAACTGCTCCCCTCCCCCTGCAATTTGCGATTCAAAGTCCAGCGACTGACATTCATGGCCGCGCACACCTCCTTGAGCAGGCTCTCGTCACTCTCCAGCTCCCCTTCCCGGATCTTGTGGCGGATCCGCTCCCCCACCAGATAGGCAAAGGGGGCCCGCTCGGCGATGTCGGCACATATCTGTGCCAGCTGAGCCAGTTGCAGATGACCCAGCGGCTCGTTGTAGCAGTGGCTGGGGCAGTCGAGTTGGGCGTTGTCTATGGTCAGGGTGTTTTCCCCCTGCTCCCAGCGGCAGCGGGTGGCGAAGAACTGATCCAGTAGCTGATGGCGCGGTGGCGGCCGCCCCGTAAAGCCCACCGAGACCCGGAGATCCGCCAGATAGACCCGCAAAATCCGGTAGAGCATGATGAAGTTGGGGATGGCCTGACTCGCCCCCAGGCTGGCGGGCCCCTGATTGACATACAGGTATTGGCTGGCCTGCGCCCCCCGCCTCACCCGCAGCTCGTCACAACTGCCGATGATGGGGCGGTAGGCCAGCAGCACCTCGAGCGCCGCCCGCGGCGAGGGCTGGTTCAGGCACAGGCTGATGAGCGGCGGATAGTGCTGGTAGAGCTGGCCGATATCGTAGGAGAGGATGGTTTCGTGAAAACTGGCCAGATAGGGCTGCATCAGTTGCAGCATCCGGTAGTGGCTGTGGGCCGGCAGCCTGCCCTGTTCCCGCTCGATGTCGAACGACGTGAGACCGCCCGCCATCAGAATGGCATGAGGATCGCCCCCCTGCTGCTGGCAGGCGCCCAGCATTCGTCTGATCACCTGGTTTGATACGCTCTGTGACATCTGCCGTCCTGGCCTCCGTGCTGACAGGAAACTGCTCGTGATCCCCCGGCCCGCCACTGCCGGAGGGCCTGCCACCCCGTGCAGCGGGCTGGCGGGACCATTATGGGGCGGTTGCAAAGCGGGCAGATGTAACGGAGTGTAAAAGCACGTGTCAGCGCGCCATTTTGGGCACATCTGGCCGCCATATCGGACCAGTTGCGTCAGGTTCGGTCATGAAAAATGGCGCCCGTGGGCGCCATTTTGGTGGGGGGGTGTGCAGCCTGCGTCAGTTCGCCTTGTGCTGCTCGGCCAGATAGAGCCAGGTATCGACCACGGTATCCGGGTTGAGCGACACAGAGTCGATGCCCTGCTCGACCAGCCAGGCGGCAAAGTCCGGGTGATCGGATGGCCCCTGGCCGCAGATCCCCACGTACTTGCCCGCCTTGCGGGCAGCGGCAATGGCCATCGCCAGCAGCGCCTTGACCGCCTCGTTGCGCTCGTCGAACAGGTGGGCGATAAGCCCCGAGTCCCTGTCAAGTCCAAGCGTCAGCTGGGTCATGTCGTTGGAGCCGATGGAGAAGCCGTCCACGTGCTCGAGGAACTTGTCTGCCAGCAGGGCGTTGCTCGGGATCTCGCACATCATGATCACCTTGAGCCCCCGCTCGCTGAGCCCCCGCTCGCCACGGCGCAGACCGTTCTCGGCCAGGATCTCGATCACCTGCTCCGCCTCGCCCACGGTGCGCACGAAGGGGATCATCACCTCGACGTTGGTCAGCCCCATGACATCGCGCACCCGCTTGATCGCCTCGCATTCGAGGGCAAAACAGGGGCGGAAGCTGTCGGCGATATAGCGCGACGCACCGCGAAAACCGATCATCGGGTTCTCTTCGTGAGGCTCGTAGTCACGACCGCCCACCAGGTTGGCGTACTCGTTGGACTTGAAGTCCGACATCCGCACGATCACCCGCTCCGGCCAGAAGGCGGCGGCCAGGGTGGCGATGCCCTCGGTCAGCTTGGCGACATAGAACTCGCGCGGGCTCTCGTAGCCGGCGATCATCTTGCCGATGGTGGCCTTGAGCTCGGGGCTCTGGCTGTCGAACTCCAGCAACGCCTTGGGATGCACCCCGATCATCCGGTTGATGATGAACTCTAGGCGAGCCAGTCCGACACCGGCGTTGGGCAGCTGGGCGAAGTCGAATGCTCTGTCCGGGTTGCCGACGTTCATCATGATCTTGATGGGCAGGCGCGGCATGTTGCCCACCTCGGTCACCGCCACGTCGAAGTCGAGCTCGCCGTCGTAGATGAAACCGGTATCCCCTTCCGCGCAGGAGACGGTAATGAGCTGGCCCGGTTCAATGCGCTTGGTGGCATCACCGCAACCCACCACCGCCGGAATGCCCAGTTCGCGGGCGATGATGGCGGCGTGACAGGTACGCCCGCCCCGGTTGGTGACGATGGCGGAGGCCCGCTTCATGATGGGCTCCCAGTCCGGGTCGGTCATGTCGGTGACTAGCACGTCGCCAGGCTGCACTTCGTCCATCTGGCTGATGGAAGAGATGACCCGTGCCGGACCTGCCCCGATCTTGTGGCCGATGGCTCGCCCCTCGATCAGCACCTTGCCCGCTTGCTTGAGGGCAAAACGCTCGAGGGTGTTGGCCTCCTGGCGGCTGCGCACGGTTTCCGGACGCGCCTGGACGATGTAGAGCTTGCCATCCTGCCCGTCCTTGGCCCACTCGATGTCCATCGGGCGGCCGTAGTGCTGCTCGATGATGAGTGCCTGCTTGGCCAGCTCCATCACCTCGGCATCCGTGATGCAGAAACGGCTGCGCTCGGCCTCATCGGTGTCGACGATCTGCACCTGGCGGCCGTGGCTGGCATCGCCGGAATAGGTCATCTTGATGAGCTTGGAGCCGAGGGTCTTGCGCACCACCGCCGGGCGTCCTGCCTTGAGGGTCGGCTTGTGCACGTAGAACTCGTCGGGGTTGACGGCGCCCTGCACCACCATCTCGCCAAGGCCTTGAGCGCCGGTGATGAACACCACGTCGTTGAAACCCGACTCGGTATCCAGGGTGAACATGACGCCGGAGGCGGCGAGATCCGAGCGCACCATGCGCTGTACCCCGGCCGACAGGGCGACGCCCTTGTGGTCATAGCCCTGATGCACCCGATAGGAGATGGCGCGATCGTTGAACAGTGAAGCAAACACATGCTTGACGGCAATCATGACGGCGTCGATGCCGCGCACGTTGAGGAAGGTCTCCTGCTGGCCGGCAAACGAAGCATCCGGCATATCCTCGGCAGTGGCGGAGGAGCGCACCGCAAAAGAAGCGTCAAGCCCGCCGCTGAGCTTGTCGTAGGCAACCCGGATCGCCTGCTCCAGCTCGCTCTGGAACGGGGCTTCAATCACCCAGTCACGGATCTGCTGGCCTGCCCGGTTGAGGGCGGCGATGTCGTCCACATCCAGGCTGTCGAGCAGATCGTGGATCTTGCCGTTGAGGCCGCTTGACTCCAGAAACTCGTTAAACGCAAAGGCGGTGGTGGCAAACCCGCCCGGCACCGATACGCCGGCGCCAGAGAGGTTGCTGATCATCTCGCCAAGGGATGCATTTTTGCCGCCAACTCGTTCTACGTCCTGCATTCCGAGTTGCTCGTACCAGAGTACGTACTGTTGCACTTGCATGTCTCCAGGTTGGTGGGCACTGTGCCGCCATGGCACCTTGTGCGCCAGTTTATGTGCGTTATTGTCTGTTTCTACTGTTGCCAACGACCATGAAAACGTTTTCTACTTATTGTCAAAAAAATCCCCGAGCAAGATTTGGGGATGGTCGAATGACACAGACATTCTACAATGCCAACACAAAAAGGTAACGACTCAGGTTTGCAAGCCACTTCACAACTTGGGCACGGCAGACCGGTTGACAAAAACGATATGGTTTCGAGAGATACTTCTTGCCAGCCAGCTCGCCGACCCCCTCACAGGAGCCCCCAGTGCACACCGTATTCTATGTTTCAGACGGCACCGCCATCACAGCCGAAGTGTTCGGCCACGCCGTGTTGAGCCAGTTTCCGCTGGCCTTCGAGCAGATCACCATCCCCTTTGTCGAAACCCTGGAGAAGGCGCGCCAGGTACGGATGCGCATCGACGAGCAGTTTCGCCAGACCGGGGTTCGCCCCATTCTGTTCCACACCATCGTCGATCATCAGGTGCGCGAGGAGGTGCTCAAGGCCCAGGCCAGCAGCCACGACTTTCTCAACACCTTCGTCAGCCCGCTGGAGCACGAGCTCGGAGTAAAAGCCGAGCCCAGGCTGCACCGCACTCACGGCATGGAGAACCGCAAGCTCTATGACGATCGCATCGAGGCAGTCAACTTCGCGCTGGCCAACGACGATGGCATCACCACCAAGGAGTATGAGGAGGCCGACATCATCCTGATCGGGGTCTCCCGCTGCGGCAAAACGCCGACCAGCCTCTATCTGGCGCTGCAGTTCGGCATTCGCGCCGCCAACTACCCCTTCATCGAGCAGGACATGGGGGTCCTGGATCTGCCGGCCGCCCTCAAGGCCAATCGTCACAAGCTGTTCGGCCTCACCATCGCCCCCCAGCGGCTGCACGAGATCCGCAACCAGCGCCGCGCCAACAGCCGCTACTCCTCGCTGGAACAGTGCGAACAGGAGCTGGCCTGCGTCGAGCGGCTGTTTCGCCAGGAGGCGATCCGCTTCCTCGACACCAGCTCCCACTCGGTTGAGGAGATCAGCGCCAAGATCCTCGAGGCCACCGGCCTGCGTCGTCAGCTTTATTGAGAAACGCCGCGCGCCGGCAAGCTGGCGATACGGCAAACGACCATAAAAAAGCGCCGGATACATCTGTATCCGGCGCTTGTGGACTGAACCTCAACGGGATTGGGAGCCCGGGCGGTTCAGCTCTCTGTTGTTCATCAGCATGGCGTAGAAGTTGAGCACACCGTGACGCCGCCGTACCCGCTCGGTCAGCCAGAGGGCCGGTAGCAGGCCGATGGCACCGGCGATCAACAAGACCGTCCGCAAGTGCATCACCAGATAGTCATCACCCTGTACGGCCCACACCAGCAGACACCCCGCCGCCATGGTCAGCAGCAGGGGCGAAAGCCACACGGTGAGCCACAGCGCGACGGCCAGCAAACTGCCAATAATACGTTGCATGCAGCGCATCCTTGTTGCAAGGGAGGCTTCATAAAACAGGAAATACCAGAAGAGTCAACCGAGCTGCATTCGATTGTTCACAATACAGCCAAACACTTCTCTGCCAGCTTCATCGCTCCCTAAAAACCTGCCTTTCGCCGAAAAAACCAGCGAATGATGAGGAAAACAGGTGCATCCGCGATGGATTATCACTATTCTGCTTCCGTTGGTAGTCGCCATAAAAAACAGAAAGCGACTCACTGTAACGAAATAAATACGGATTTCGTCACGTTTCAGGCACGCTTTGCCGTGCATGGTCACATGGAGTGACCCGACGGACGAGATGACAGACGAATGACTTCAGAAGACGTAAGGAAGGAAGAATGGATCTTCAACAAAGCGGCGAGGAGCTGAAACGCGGTTTGAAAAACCGCCATATCCAGCTCATCGCACTGGGCGGCGCCATCGGCACCGGCCTATTTCTCGGCATTGCCCAGACCATCAAGATGGCGGGCCCCTCCGTGCTGCTTGGCTATGCCATCGGTGGTTTTATCGCCTTCCTGATCATGCGCCAGCTGGGCGAGATGGTGGTGGAAGAGCCGGTAGCCGGCTCCTTCAGCCACTTCGCCTACAAATACTGGGGTGACTTCGCCGGCTTTGCCTCCGGCTGGAACTACTGGGTGCTCTACGTACTGGTGAGCATGGCCGAGCTGACTGCGGTGGGCATTTATGTCCAGTACTGGTGGCCCGAGATCCCGACCTGGATGTCGGCGGCCTTCTTCTTCGTGCTGATCAACGCCATCAACCTCTCCAACGTCAAGGCGTTTGGCGAGATGGAATTCTGGTTCGCCATCATCAAGGTGGTGGCCATCATCGGCATGATTGGCTTTGGCGGCTACCTGCTGGCCAGCGGCAACGGCGGCCCGGACGCCAGCATCAGCAACCTGTGGGCCCAGGGCGGCTTCTTCCCCAACGGCATCAGCGGTCTGGTGATGGCGATGGCGGTGATCATGTTCTCGTTTGGCGGGCTCGAGCTGGTCGGTATCACGGCCGCCGAGGCCGACAATCCCGAGAAGAGCATCCCCAAGGCCACCAATCAGGTGATCTACCGGATCCTCATCTTCTACATCGGTGCCCTGGCCGTGCTGATGTCCCTCTACCCCTGGGGCAAGGTGGTGGAGGGTGGCAGTCCCTTCGTCATGATCTTCCACGCACTGGACAGCAATCTGGTGGCCACCGTGCTCAACATGGTGGTACTAACCGCGGCCCTGTCGGTTTACAACAGCTGTGTCTACTGCAACAGCCGCATGCTGTTTGGTCTGGCCAAGCAGGGCAACGGCCCGCGCAGCCTGCTCAAGACCAACAAGAGCGGTGTGCCTGTGGTGGCCATCTCCGTCTCCGCCGCGGCAACCCTGCTGTGCGTACTCATCAACTACCTGATGCCGGGCAAGGCGTTCGAGCTGTTGATGGCGCTGGTGGTCTCCGCCCTGGTCATCAACTGGGCCATGATAAGCTTGGCGCACCTGAAGTTTCGCAAGAGCAAGCAAGCCGAAGGCGTGGTTCCCAAGTTCAAGGCGTTCTGGTACCCGTTCGGCAACTACCTCTGCCTCGCCTTCATGGCCGGCATCCTGGTCATCATGTACCTGACCCCGGGCATCCAGATCTCGGTACTGCTCATCCCGGTCTGGATCATCGTGCTGGCCATCGGCTATCAGTTCAAGCAGAAGCGCCGGGCTCGCGTCGCGGCCAACCTGGGTTGATGGCATCAACTTCATCGCCCCTCAAAAGCCGGTCACTGACCGGCTTTTTTCTAGCCGGCGCTCCCTCCGCGAACCAACATCCATATCGGCCCCCCCTCTTCACCTATGCAGATGGCCCTGAGCCGGGTCAACCTCAAGCGCGGGCCGTCACAGCCCGACAAAGTCTGTCAGCAAGAGGGCTTCTCCCTGAAAGCAACAAGCCCGAGACACTGGGCTCGGGCTTGGAGACGACAAGGGGCGAAAGCCGCTGGATTATTCCAGCAGGAAGACGGCTTCCACGTTGTCGGTAATGCTGATCTGCTGCTGTTGATAGCTGTTTTCCATCATGTCGGCGGCGGGCGACATGGCGGCAGCCTTGAGGGCCCGGCTGTAGATCGGCATGGGGGTATTGTTGCGATATTCGACGCTGTAAACCTTGCCGAGCTTCATGCCAAATGCCTTGGCCAGCGACTCCGCCTTGCTTCTGGCATCCTCAACCGCACCGAGGCGAGCCTGTTCTTTCATGGCTTGCGGTGTCTTTAGGCCGTATTCAATCTGGGAAACGGACTCCAGCCCGGCCTTGAGCGCGGTGTCCATCAGCTCGCTCAGCTTGTCGAGTTGATAGAGCTTGACCGCCAGCTGGCGCTGGGCACGATAACCCACCAGTTCCGGCTTCTTGTTCTGCGGATACTGATACTCCGGGGAGATCACCAGATTGCCCGCCTCAACGTCAGTGCGCTTGATGCCCAGCCCTTCGAGCTGACCAAAGAAGGCGGCGACCTTGCCATCCACCTGCTGTTTGGCCTTGATGCCCTGTTTCTCCAGCGCTGTCACGGAGACATTCAGGGTCAGCATGTCGGGCTCTGCTTTTTGCTCGGCATAGCCGCTCACCACCAGATGTGGAGCCTGCGGCACTTCGATGGCAAACAGGGGAGCACTGACCACCAGAGCGGACAGGGTAAGAAGGGGACGCCACATAAAAAAAGACCTCAATCTATTGGAGTGAGGTCATTATGCCCGTCGCCGAATGGGATTCATATATCGTGCAACGGCGGGATCTGATCCAGTACCTGATTGGTCATGTCGATATTGATGCTGATCTCACTGCCAGCCGGCTCCGGATGGCCAGCCGTTACGGGGGAGGCACTGCGGGAGCTGAGCAGCACATCATCATCAAAGTGGAAGGAGTCCCACGACAGAACGTGTCCGGCCAGCGGGGTGACCGGGTCTGCCATGGTATCCACCGTCAGAGGGGCGCAGTCGATGTTGTCGGAATGACCAAGCAGATCCTGCAGGCTGATATCGCTCAGACTTTGCAGCGTATACTCCTGCTCCCCCTGCTCATGGCCAACCAGCACCATCATATGAGGTGGCTGCTCACCCTGGGCCGGCGTGAAGGAAATGGTTGCCGCAGCAAAGTCCACATTCAGTGAACCCGCTACCTCGCCATCATCGCTCTCCAGATCCAGCGCATCAATCCGATCACCCGCCATCGTGGCGTGATAGCCAAACTGGCCGGTACAGGTAATACTGCCCTGCCCGTCCCAGCTATAGCGAATGCCATCGATATCGATCCAATTAAATGACTGCATGGTGACCCTCTCCTGTACTGCCGCTATCTTAGCCGCCCCCTCAGTCAAAAAACAGGGGCCAGGCATGGCCCGGCCCCGTTCACTGGTTACGGATCAACCTTGAGGTTGCCGTCATCAAGCAGCTGCTTGATGATGTCGTGGTTGGTTGTGAGCCCTCCGTTTTGATCCAGATCCAGGTTGCCCTGGAACTGGACGGTCAATTGAGAGCCGCCACTCGCCGATCCGTTCGTGTCTATGGTCAGCTTGTTGGTCGTGGTGTCGAACTGCAGATAGTTGTTGAGCACCGTGGCCAGATCATTGTTGTTGAACCCAGAGGGAACACCGACCAGCAGATCCGACAGATCCAGCACATCCCCCCCGTTGGACGGGTTGCCCAGCGTGAAGTCGGTAATGGTGTCGGTACTGCCATCCGCATCGCCAGCAATCCACTTGAAGGTATCGCTGCCAGCGCCCCCCGTCATGGTGTCGCTGCCCAGACCACCGATCAACAGATCGTTGCCATCTCCTCCTTGCAATATGTCGTTGCCAATTCCGCCGATCAGGGTGTCATTGCCGGATTCCCCATAGAGGGTATCGTTGCCGCTGCCACCATCCAGCACATCATTGCCCGACCCGCCAACCAGGGTGTCTTTGCCTCCCATCCCGTACAGCAGATCATCACCATCACCACCCGACAGGATGTTGTCCAGGCTGTTGCCCGTGATGCTGTCTCCAAAGTCGGACCCGATGGCGTGCCCTTGCGTACTGGTCAGGGTCACATTCACCGCGCTGGCGGAGTCTTCGTAGTCCACGGTAAAGGGGGCATCCGGCAGCAGGCTCAGACCGATGTTGCTGTGAACGGCATCGCCATCGCCGTCCGTCAGTGTGACCGGCAACTGCAAGTTGACCGGAATACCCGGGGTCGCCACGCTGGAGCCGAAGTCGCCAATCTTGAAGGTGCTCCCTGCGGCATAGTGGAACTCCAGACTGTTGTAACCATCTGCTGTATACGCCGCCAGTTTGGTATTGGAGATCACCCCGGCAACTGTCGCGACATAAGCCACACCAGCGGTCGGATCGTCATCGGTAAAGTTGACCGTGAAGCTATGGCCTCCCACCGAGACAACCTGGGACATTCCGGCTCCGATACTGACAATCCTGGTTGAACCGTTGTAGCTGATTGCCACGGCGGTCAGCGACTCCTTGTTGCCATCGCCAATATCGTTGTCATTGTCCACATCCTGACGGGCTACCAGTTTTACACTGGAGCTGCTATTGATCGCCGTAAACATGGCGGAGGCACCATTTACATCGTAGTGAGCCTCAAAGGCATGGGTCTGGTTCGCCAGGACACCGTAGGAGCCACCACTAACCGGGTTACCGGTCAGATCGATGACAAAGTCTATCCGCATCGCCTCACCCGACCCGACGGATGAACCGCTACTGATCCCCCCCGTGTTGGCAGAGGTGTTGACGGTACCGCCATCCACACCATTGGTCATCGCCGTCAGCAGCAGATCCTTGCTGTCGTCATTGGCTAGCGTGTTAAAACCGGCCCAGGACGCATTGCCGCCAACGAAGTCGTAACCCCCGCCGTTGAAGTCGATGGTGGTTTGCCCGCCATCCACTTCACCAATCATCTGGATCTGATAAGTCCCGGATGCAGGTTGCAAGGTGGCAATGAACACGGTGCCGGCCGCCGTTGTAGCTGTCAGGGTGATACCATCCGACGACAAGGCGTAAGTGATGGGCAAGCCACCCGAGGTCAGGCCACTGCTGCCATTCAGACTGCTGTCAAAGCGGATCGAACCACCATCAGCCCCGTAGTTGTTCAACAGCGAGCCATCGCCATCCAGCAGGAAGGTCTCAGTAAGCCCGGACTGGTTCAGCATGACTCCCATTGCGGGCGTCATGACAAGAGGCACATCATCTTCAACCTGCACGATGAAATCCCGCACCAGAGTCACATTGTCCGGTCCTTCATGGGCAGTGATCGCGCTGGAGAGGTTCAACGCCTTCAGTTCCAGATCATTGCCATCAGCCTGAGCATGATCTATCGGCCCCTGCAGGGTGAAGGTGTAATCACCATCCGCCTCCACCGCCAGCGTAAAGATCGGTTTGCTGCCGGCCATGGCCACCAGGGTATCCACCCCGACACCATGGACGATGCTGTAGGTGATCGGCACACCGCCTGAGGTCAACGCCGGCAAACCTGCTGTGCTGCCAACACCGAAACTGACGCCGGCGCTGTCAATCACCATATGGGCCAGTGAACCGCCCACGGTTGTCAGGGACGGGTCGTTGCCAGGCAGGCCGGTGGGCAAGCCATCCTCGAATACGGAGGCCGTGATCGGTGTAGTATCCAGCACCAGTATCTTCAGCAAGGCACTGGAGGTGTCACCATCTGCATCCACTATGGTGTAGGTAAAGGTCTCCAACGTATCCACTGCTACATCATTGGGCGGTGTGTAGGAGTAGGAGCCGTCGGCATTGACCACCAACTGGCCACCCAGAGGCGTAGTCATGGGACCCGTTGTTCCTCCTTGCACCAGGAAGGTCACGACATTGCCATTGATGCTGTCGGCAACCCCCACATACGCAGCCGGATTGCTGACGGTGAAACTGACCTGGAACACGGTTGCAGGGGCATCGGCGCCTGCACTGTCCACGCCGGCAGTCGCATCCACATCCGTGATCACATTGCCAGTGGCAGGAGGCGGCACAGTCGCCTGCAAAGTGGCATCCAGGTCATAGATATTGTTGACCAGCGTCACCGCATCCCCGTTGTCCTCCACCAGTCCCAGCTGGGCGATCGCCGAAGCATTGCCGCTCACGTTCAGACCAACGGCGTAAACTTCAACGTTGTTGTTGTTCACAAAGCTGGTCCAGCCGGCGGGGACATTGCCTTCATTGGGCGCACCATCCGACAGGAAATAGACCTTGGTTTCATACCCGGCCAAGGCAGGGTTTGCCAAATCCGTTGTCAGTTGATTCTGTGCCAGTACCAGAGGGGCGTTGTAGTTGGTACCACCGCCATCCGTCGGCAAACCGGAAATGCTGGCCTTGGCCACATCAGGATCACTGGTTTGCGGGATCAGGACTGCACCACTGGCAAAATCAATGACCGTAATGACCAATGGAACCCCCAGAGCCACATACGAGTCGATCATGTGGTTCAGGGCATCTTTGGCCAGTTCCAGACGGTTTGGCGAGCCATTTGACGTCGTACCTATCTGCCACAACATGCTGCCCGAGGTATCGATCACCATCACGAGGTTGAAAGGCGGCAACCCAGCCTCGGTAATGACGATGCTGTTGTCCTTGGCTGTCGGCACATCGTCTTCAAAGTTGATGTTGCCGCCCAGGTCCGCACTCACCGTCCCGGTCGCAGTGTCGTTGTCGCCATCCACCACCGTCACGGTCGCACTCAGCAGCACCTTGCCATTGGCCAGGCTGATGAGGTTGTTGTCGTTGCTGTTGTCCACGTCCTCCGGCAGATGGTCCAGCTCCGCCGACTGCGTCAGCGTCACCGTGCCATTGCTCGCCACGCTGATGCGGAACACTTCCCCGTCCGTGGTCGAACCCACAATGTCGTTGCCCACCTTGGTCAGGGTGATGGCCAGCCCGTTGCTGGTCAGTCCGCTGTTGCTGTCGGTCACGCTCAGGCTGTAGCCGCTCACCGTGGTGCTGCCCGGACCGTCCGCCCCATAGTTCGGCACCGCCGCTGCCAGGAATGCCGCCGCAAAGCTGCCGGTCGCCGTGTCACTGGCCGCACCGATGGTCTGCGCATCCTGGGTAGTCAGGGTGATGCCACCGTCCGCCACCGCATTGATGGTCACGCTCGG
>NZ_JBFOCR010000017.1:0-22713 GCF_040907935.1 Aeromonas sp. s2
GGAGTGCCGTTGCCGGCCACAAACTTGGCTTCGTCGGCGCCGTCCACGTCGGTCACGGTCAGGGTGCCGGTCTCGGTCAGGGTCGGGTTGCTTTCATCTTCGGTCACGCCACCGGTGTCGGTACCGGTGATCACCGCGGCATCGTTGACGCCGGTGATGGTGATGGTGACGGTGTGGGTGGTGCCATCGACCGAGGCCACGGTGAAGGTCTCAACCTTGGTCTCACCTTCGCCCAGGTACTGCACCTTGCTGTTGTCGACGTTGTAGGTCCAGGCACCGCCTTCGGTGATGGAGAGGCTGCCCAGCGCGCCCGCACTCGGGGTGCCGTTGCCCGCCACAAACTTGGCTTCGTCGGCCCCGTCCACGTCGGTCACGGTCAGGGTACCGGTCTCGGTCAGGGTAGGGTTGCTTTCGTCTTCGGTCACACCACCGGTATTGGTACCGGTGATCACCGCAGCATCGTTGACCGGCGTAACAGTCCCGGTCACGCCGCCAGTGGCGCTGTTCAGGCCATCGGTAACTGTGTATTCAAATGCGATGTTGCCGTTGAAATCCGGAGCCGGTGTAAAGATCAACTGGCCATTGTTCAGGGTGACGGAGCCGTTGCTGATCGCAACCGTGCCGCCTTCGGCAATGGCCTGGCCGTTGATGGCGGTGATGGTGAGAGGATCACCATCCGCATCCGTGTCGTTGCCAAGCACATTGATGGTGACTGTGCCATCCTCTGCCACGGTGAACTGGTCGTCGCCCGGCTGGGGTGCGGCATTCACCACGCTGTTGTCGGTTCCCTTGGGCGAGGTGTTGCCCACCGGGTCGGTCAGGGTGGCATCCACCGTGATGGGGCCGTTGACCGGCAGATCCGTGGTGGGGATGGTCAGGGTGACCTGGGTGCGGCCGATATCGTCGGTCGTCAGAATTCTGCTGGAGTCGGGTACGCCATCACCATTCCAGTCCACATCGAGACGATCACCGGCCTTGGCATCGCCCGGCAGCCGGATGATGACATCCACCCCGTTCTCGCGCTCATTGGCGGAGATGACATTGTCCGCCCCGTCCTGGATGTCCACTTGCGGTGCCGAGGGCGCGGTACTGTCCACACTGCCGTCGTCAGTCGCGGTGCCGGTGTTGCCGGCCGGATCGGTGACGCTGCCCGTGACGGTGTAGGAACCATCCGGCAGCGGCGTGGTGACATCCACGCTGAAAGTGCCATCCGGATTGACGGTGGTGATCAGGGTTTGCTGGTTGCCATTGGCATCGGTCACCAGCAGGGTCACGGTACTGCCGGCGGCGGCATCCGTGGTACCCGTGATGGTCGGGGTAGTGTCGTTGGTATTGTCAGGCGCAGAGACGGTGATCACCGGCGGCACCAGATCGATCAGGCGGTTCTCTTCACCCGGCAGTGCATCAGCGGTCACGCCGGCATCGGTTTGATAGGTCGTATCAAAACCCGCCGCCGCTATGGTGGCATCGCCGGTACGGTCGATGGTGACGAAACCACCATTGCCGCTGGCGCCGGCCACGCCGCCAATACCACCACCGGCGGCAGGAGCCCCACCGGCAGCAGAGGCTTCAAACGCCTTGGTCGGGTCGGCGCCACCCAGAATGGCTTGCTGCAGGGCAGCAATGTCATTGGGATTGTCGCTCGGCACGTTCTGGGCAAGCAGCGGCTCTTGAGACGTTTCATCCTCAGCCTGCTGCTCGTTGGTCGGGCTCAGGGTGAAAGTCTGGTTGCCACCTTTGAAGCTGGCGCCCTCAGGAGTGATCAACACGGCATTCTTGGGCAGGATATCGCCTTCGGCGAGCGGTTGCTGGCTGCCATCTGCGGCGACCAGGTAAACCTTGCCTTTCAACTGGGTAACGACAACGTCCTGATCCAATGCAATTTCGTGGTTGCTCATGTTCTCTCCTGAATCTCTATTGGCATGCAATATTCCACCGTCTAATGTGCCCGTGAACGGCACCAGAAACCAGTTAGAAAATTCGAATGGATAGACTGATTCGAGGCAGGAACGGTCGGTTAAACAGAAGGGTCAATAGCGGTGGGAATAAAAAATAAAATCAAGATGATCAATGTGTTGCAAAAATATGAAGGGAGCACCTCCAGTGCTCCCATTCGGGGTTATGTTCAGCTGCCAGCCCACAGCAGGATGGCTAGCAACTGGGGCGAGATGATCCGCAGAAACATCACCAGCGGATAGACGGTCGCGTACGAGAGCGCGCTGGCACCACTGGTGGGATGCATGCCGTTGGCAAACGCCAGGGCGGGAGGATCCGTCATGGAGCCGGCCAGCAGACCGCACAGGGTGAGGTAGTTCATCTTGCCGTACAGACGGGCCAGCACCCCGACCACCAGCAGCGGGATCAGGGTGATCGCCACCCCGTACATCATCCAGGCCGGGCCGTCACCGTTGATCAGGGTATCGATGAAGCCGGCGCCGGACTTGAAGCCCACCACCGCCAGAAACAGCACTATGCCGATCTCCCGCAGCGCCAGGTTGGCACTGGGGGGCATGAACCAGTAGAGCTTGCCGATGCTGCCGATGCGCGACAGGATCAGCGCCACCACCAGCGGCCCGCCCGCCAGACCCAGCTTGAGCGCGGCCGGGAAGCCCGGCAGGTAGAAGGGGATGGAGCCGAGCAGCACGCCGAGACCGATGCCGATGAACACCGGCAGCATCTGCACCTGCTGCAGTTTCTGCTGCACGTTGCCCACCACATTGGTGACCGCCTCGATGGCGTCGAGCCGTCCCACCAGATTGAGGATGTCGCCGAACTGCAGGCTGGTCTGGCTGGTCGGCACCAGCTCGATGCCGGCCCGGTTGAGGCGCGAGATCACCACGTCGTACTTCTGCTTGATGTCGAGATCGCGGATCTTCTTGCCGAGCACCTGCTCGTTGGTCACCACCACCCGCTCCACCCGCAAGTCGGTGCCACGGGTGGAGAGCGAGGTCTCCACCTCCTCCCCCAGCACCAGCAGTACCTTGCGCAGGGCGTGTCGCTCACCCACCAAATGCAGCAAGTCACCCAGCTCGATGCGCGACTCCGGTCGCGGCACCATCAGCTCCTCGCCGCGCTTGAGGCGCGAGCAGATGACGTCGGCCTCGTCGAGACTCGGGATCTCGCTCAGCATCAGACCGTGGATGTTGGGGTTGCGCACCGCGATGTTGATGGTCTGCAGACTCTCCTTGGTCTTGCCGGCCTGCTGTTCAAACTGGGCGGCTTCTTCGTCGATCTTGATGCGAAAGAACATGCGGATCAGCCACATGGTCAACAAAATGCCACAGATGCCGAACGGATAGGCGACCGCATAGCCCATCCCCATCAGGCCGGTGGAACCGGGGGCGGCCCCCAGCTCGGCCAGGATCTGCTGGCCGGCACCGAGGGAAGGGGTATTGGTCACGGCGCCGGAGAAGACCCCCAGGATCACCGGCAGCGGCACATCAAACAGCTGATGCAGGGCTGCCGCCACGGCACAGCCGAGCAGTACCAGCAGGGCAGCGAAGCCATTGAGCTTGAGGCCGGAGCTGCGCAGGGAGGAGAAGAAGCCGGGACCGACCTGAATGCCGATGGTGTAGACAAACAGGATCAGGCCGAACTCCTGAATGAAGTGCAGGGTCTGCTCATCCAGCGCCAGCCCCGAGAGGCCGGCGAAGTGGCCCACTATGATGCCGCCGAACAGCACCCCTCCGATCCCGAGACCAACGCCATAGACTCGCCAGTTCCCCAGCCAGAGCCCCAGCACTGCCACCAGCGACAACATGCTGATGGAAAGCGCGATATCACTCATTTCGTGCATCCTTTGCGAATTGAACTGTCCCTAGCTTGTCAGCAAACGTCGCGGTCAACTGTGTGATACCGCACGAATTTATCCTTTTGCGCGGCAAAAAATACCAATTAAGGGCTAGTTATGCGACGTAACCATAAATGGCCATAAAGTGACAAACACTGCCCCCCAGCACGAACAGATGCCAGATGGCATGGTTGTAGGGGATGCGCTTGGCCACATAGAAGATCACCCCCAGGCTGTAGATGAGACCACCCAGCCCGAGCAGCAGCAAGCCTTCCCCCTCCAGATGGATATAAAGCTGATAGACCACCAGCAGCGACAGCCAGCCCAGCATCAGGTAGGTAAACAGCGACAGCTTCTTGAAGCGGTTGATGAACAGCAGCTTGAACACCACCCCCGCCAGCGCCAGCCCCCAGATCACCACCATCAGCCCCTGTGCCAGCGGCGTGTCGAGCGCCACCAGCAGAAAAGGGGTATAGGTGCCGGCGATCAGCAGATAAATGGCACAGTGATCAAACACCTTGCACCAGCGCCTGGCCGGCCCCTCCGCCATGCTGTGATAGAGGGTCGAGGCCAGATAGAGCAGCACCAGACTGCCACCATAGAGGCTATAACTGATCAGTGCCTGGGTGCCCTGCGCCCAGCCCTTGTTCAACAACAACACCAACCCCAGGATCCCCAGCACAAGCCCCAGCCCGTGGCTGAGGCGGTTGGCCAGCTCCTCGCGGGGCGAATAATCCGTCACACTGCTCATTGCATACTCCTGCCCAAACTGCGCTCACTCTAGCTGCCGTCATTTCAGAGTACAAGTGTTAGCTTAAAGATGATCAGCCCCTATTTGCGATGTTTCCTCACCGCGCGCATGGCTGTCAGCCGTTGACCTTTGGTGTATGCTCTGCGGCCGATGCCCACTTAGCTGTTGCCGCCCCTTGTTCACCCCCGACTCCCCGGCAACCCGGTCTGGAGAACCTGATGAAGTTGACTGAGCTGTTTGCACAACCGGATCCGGCCTTTGGCCAGGCCATGACGGATCTGCTGGAGACCTTCCACCACTCGGATGACAGTCAGGCTCCCTATCAGCGCGACCAGTTCACCCACCAGCTTGAACAATCGGGCATGCCGGAAACGGGGCTCGCCATGGCGGACTACCTGACCAGGCTGGCCACCCTGGTGCCCGGCGCCTCCCACCTGACCTCGCCACGCTACATGGGGCATATGACGGCACCATTGCCGGCCTTCACAGCCGAGCTCTCCCGTCTGGTGGTGATGCTCAACCAGAACCCGATGAAGATGGAATCCTCCCGCCTGCTCAGCTTTCTGGAGCGGGAGGTGCTGGCCAAGTTGCATCGCCTCGTCTATCGCGCCGACGAGCCCTTCTACGGCACCCATATGCATGCCAAGGATGCGGCGCTCGGCGTCATGACCAGCGGCGGTACCATCGCCAACGTCACCGCCCTCTGGCTGGCCCGCAACCGGGCCTGCGGCGACAACCTGTTCGCCCTCTATGAGCAGGGGTATCGCGGCGCCGTCATCCTGGGCTCGCGGCTGATGCACTACTCCTTCGACAAGGGGATGGATCTGCTGGGGTTGGGGGCGCGTAGCGTCTGGCGCCTCGAGACCGACCAGCATAACCGGCTCAGTCTGGCCGCGCTGGAGCAGGCGCTGATCCAGTGCAAAGAGCAGAAATTGAAAGTGCTGGCGCTGGTCGGTGTGGCCGGCAGCACCGATTTCGGCTCCATCGACCCGCTGCCTGAGCTGGCAGCCATCGCCGCTCGCGAGAAGATCCACTTCCACGTGGATGCCGCCTGGGGTGGCCCGACTCTCTTCTCGTCCCGCTATCAAGGGCTGCTGGCGGGGATCGAGCACGCCGACACCGTCACCCTGGATGGCCACAAGCAACTGCTGGTACCGCTCGGTACCGGCATGCTGCTCTGCCGCCAGCCGGACCTGATGATGGCGGTCAAGCGAGAGGCCCCCTACGCCATCCGCGCCAGCTCCTTTGATCAGGGGCGCTTCACCCTGGAGGGAACCCGCCCGGCCAACGCCCTCTATCTGGATGCCGCCTTCCAGCTGTTCGGCCAGCAGGGCTATGCCGAGCTCATCGAGGCCAACTACGACCGGGCCCGCCTGATGGCCAGCCTCATCGACCAGGATCCGGCCTTCGAGCTGATGTCGGCCCCGGTGATGAACCTGCTCTCCTATCGCTGCATCCCCCCTCATCTGCAGGGCAAGGTGCTGGACGAAGCCGCCAACGAGCAGGTCAATGCCTTCAACGTCGCGCTGCAAAAAGCCCAACGCGCCGAGGGGCACAGTTTTGTCTCCCGCACCCAGCGGGCCGTGGGTCGCTACGGTGCCCAACCGCTCACCCTGCTGCGGGCCGTGCTGCTCAACCCCCTCATCGAAGAGCGTCATATTCGCGATCTGCTGGCAGATCAGAAACGGTTGGGCGATGAGATCGCAGGGCAGCTATTTGGCTGAGGAACTGGCTGGCGAATGAGCGGTCTTATTCATTTGCCGTTGCCCATCGGGCAGGTACACTGGATGAAATTTTGCGTTCCACTCTTGAGGGCGACGAGCCAGACATGAAGCAATTTATTGAATTTATTCCCCTTATCGTTTTCTTTGCGGTCTACAAGTTCTACGACATCTACATGGCCACCGGCGCCCTGGTGGTGGTGACCGGTCTGCAGCTCGCCTACAGCTGGGTTCGCTATCGCAAGGTCGAGAAGATGCAGCTGTTCACCTTCCTGCTGGTCGGCTTCTTCGGTGGCCTCACCGTCATCTTCCACGACGACACCTTCATCAAATGGAAAGTGACCGTCATCAACGTACTGTTCGCGCTGGGCCTGCTCATTAGCCGCTACGGCTTTGGCAAGAACCTCATCAAGCAGATGCTGGGCAAGGAGCTGCAGGCGCCGGATCCCGTCTGGGATCGGGTCAATCTCGGTTGGGTCGGCTTCTTCACCGTCTGCGGCCTGCTCAACCTCTATGTGGCCTTCAACCTGCCACAGGAGGTGTGGGTCAACTTCAAGGTGTTCGGTCTGCTTGGCATGACCCTGGTGTTCACCCTGCTGAGTGGTGTCTATCTCTATCGCCACCTGCCTGCCGAGCAGCTGACCAAACAAGAAGACGAACTGAAAAAATAACCGCCATCAGAAAAGGATCCTCTCATGTGGTATCTCATCTACTCCGAAGATGTTCAGGGCAGCCTGCCGCTGCGCAAGCAGGCGCGCCCGGCCCATCTGGCCAGGCTACAGGCGCTGCAGGATGAGGGACGGCTGCTCACCGCCGGCCCCAACCCGGCCATCGATGCCGAGGATCCGGCCGATGCCGGCTTTACCGGCAGCACCGTCATCGCCGAGTTCGCCAGCCAGGCGGATGCCAAGGCTTGGGCCGATGCCGATCCCTATGTGGCGGCCGGGGTCTATGCCAAGGTGACCATCAAGCCGTTCAAGAAGGTCTTCTGAGCCAAGGGCAGTAGAGAAATAAAAAGGCCGGACTGGAGACTCACTCCCGTCCGGCCTTTTTGCATTCCACCGTCCCGTTTATGCCTTGGCCACGAACCAGGGGTTGAGGATGTCGGGCTTGTTGTAGCGCAGCGGCGAGCCATCCAGCTGGGTGACGCTGCCGCCAGCCCCTTCCAGTACCGCCTGCGCCGCCCCCGTATCCCACTCGCAGGTCGGGGAGAGGCGCGGATAGAGTTCGGCGCCCCCCTCGGCGATGATGCAGAACTTGAGCGAACTTCCCATGGAAACCAGCTCTATCTCGCCCCGCTCCATGTCACCAAAGCGCGCCAGGTAATCCAGGGTTTCCTGTGACAGGTGATTGCGGCTGCCCACCACGCGCCAGGGTGTGCCTTCCTGATGAGGTCGGGTCTGGATAGCCTCATGCTTGCCATCGGCAATGCGCGAGGCCCCCACCCCCTTGCCACCATACCAGAGCCTGTCCAGCACGGGAGCATAGACCAGACCCCACAGTGGCTGGCCATGCTCGATCAGCGCGATATTGACGGTGAACTCGCCGTTGCGGGAGACGAACTCCTTGGTGCCATCGAGCGGATCCACCAGCCAATAGCGGGACCAGCCGAGTCGCGCCGCCATCACCTCGGGGGAGGACTCTTCCGACAGCACTGGAATATCGGGGGTGAGCCTGGCCAGCGCCGCGACAATCAGCTCGTGTGCTCCCTTGTCGGCGGCAGTCAGCGGACTCTCGTCCCCCTTGTACTCCACCGCAAAGGGTTGACTGTAGATGGCCATGATGACCTCGCCGGCGGCGCGGGCGATGGGCTCCAGCTCGGAGATTGCGGGAAAAAACATGGAAAAAGACATCCTGGTCAAATGGTTGGAGCAGTGTACCCATTTTGGATAGAGGAGGCTTATAGCCGTTTGCTCTGACTTATACAGTGTCAGATATGACAGACAAAAAGTGGCGCGGCTCGACTAATCCTCAATAGCGAATCCCACAACACAAGGACGTGACGCCATGAACTACAAGACCCTGACCGCCACCCTGCTGATGAGCTGCCTGCCGCTGCTCAGCCAGCCCCTGCTGGCCGCCGACAAGCCCGCCGCCACACCGGCCACCACGGTTGCCACCGCCAAGGAGAGTGGCAAGGTGAACCTGAATACCGCCAGTATCAACGAGTTGACCGCGCTCAAGGGCATCGGCGAGAAGAAGGCACAGGCCATCGTCGATTATCGCGAGAAACAGGGCAAGTTCACCACTGTTGACCAGCTTGCCGATGTCAGCGGTATCGGCCCCGCCACGCTGGAAGCAAATCGGGACATGATCATCGTCAAGTAACCGGTTTCCGCCACTTCCATCCTGAGGGCAGCCTGTGGCTGCCCTATTTTTCTTCGGGTATCATGGGCCCACTTTGTATCTCTGGACTCTCTCCATGAAAAAGACACCGCTCGTTGTACGCAAAGCCGTTCTTCCCGTCGCCGGTCTGGGTACCCGCATGCTGCCAGCCACCAAGGCCATCCCCAAGGAGATGCTGCCCGTCGTCGACAAGCCGCTGATCCAGTATGTGGTGCGCGAAGCCATCGCGGCCGGCATCAAGGAGATAGTGCTGGTCACCCACTCAAGCAAGAACTCCATCGAGAACCACTTCGACAAGAGTTTCGAGCTGGAAGCAACCCTCGAGAAGCGGGTCAAGCGTCAGCTGCTGGAAGAGGTGCAACACATCTGCCCGAAAGACGTCACCATCATGCACGTGCGTCAGGGTGAAGCCAAAGGGCTGGGTCACGCGGTGCTCTGCGCCCGCCCGCTGATCGGCGACAACCCCTTTGCGGTGCTGCTGCCGGACGTGCTGATCGACGAGGTGGCCAGCGATCTCAAGCAGGACAATCTGGCCGAGATGGTGCACATGTTCGAAGAGAACCACATCAGCCAGATCATGGTGGAAGCCGTCCCCGAGAGCGAAGTGGACAAATACGGTATCGCCGACATCAAAGGTGAGGCGCTGAGCGAGGGCATGTCCCTGCCGATGCAGGCCATCGTCGAGAAGCCGCCCCGCGATGAAGCCCCCTCCAATCTGGCGGTGGTCGGCCGTTACGTGCTCTCTTCCAACATCTGGCCGCTGCTGGAACGCACCCCCGCCGGTGCCGGTGACGAGATCCAGCTGACCGACGCCATCGCCATGCTGATGGAGCAGGAGCAGGTCAACGCCTACTTCATGAAAGGGCGCAGCCACGACTGCGGCAGCAAGCTGGGTTACATGAAAGCCAACGTGGAATATGCCGCGCGCCATCCGGAGCTGAACGGTGAATTTATCAATTGGCTGAAGCAGTTTGCCAAGCAGCTGTAATCGCTGAATATTTAACCAAACGAAAGAATATTATACTGGGCATCATTCGATGCCCTTTTTCATTTTATAAACAAATATTCAACCATTGATAGATAAAATATCGCTAAATCATAATATTGTAATTTAATCACGCTTGTTCTATAAGGATTAAGGCTTGTTCCTAGCCCTTGCATAAAATTTCTAAAAAAATATAAGACACAGGTGGAAGTTCCAATGAATAATCCGTCCAAAGGGACCTTTTTAGGTCACCCTAAAGGGCTTTTTTTGCTCTTTAGTACCGAACTGTGGGAGAGATTCTCCTACTACGGCATGCGTGCCGTGCTCGTGCTCTATCTGACTGACATGACTGCCAACGGCGGGATGGGCTGGACTCAGGCCGATGCCCTCAAGCTGTACGGCATCTATACCGGTCTGGTCTACATCACCCCGATCATCGGCGGCTGGTTGGCAGATACCTTCCTGGGTCAGCGTCGCGCCATCCTGTTCGGTGCCGTGCTGATGGCCGCCGGCCAGTTCACGCTGGCCCTGCCCCACGCCATGTTCCCGGACATGGTCAACACCGTGTTCTATTCAGGTCTTGGCTTGCTGATCGTGGGTAACGGTCTGTTCAAACCGAACATCTCCACCATGGTAGGTGACCTGTATCAGGAAGGTGACCACCGTCGCGACGGTGCCTTCACCATCTTCTACATGGGCATCAACCTGGGCTCCCTGCTGGCCGGCGTGATCTGTGGCGCAGCCGCCACCGCCTACGGCTGGCAAGCCGCCTTCGTCAGCGCCGGTATCGGCATGCTGCTCTCTCTGGTAGTACAGGCCACCATGGCCCAGCGTTTCCTGGGCGATATCGGCCGCGTGCCGGCCGCCCAGCGCGCCGCCGAGCAGCGCTCCAAAGAGCAGAAAGCCCCGCTGACCAAGCAGGAAGTGGATCGCATCAAGGTCATCCTGGTGCTGGGTCTGTTCACCATCATCTTCTGGGCCGGCTTCGAGCAGGCTGGCGGTCTGATGAACCTGTACGCACAGGAGTATACCGACCGCATGATCGGTAGCTTCGAAGTACCGACCGCCTGGTTCCAGTCCCTGAACCCCTTCTTCATCATCACCCTGGCTCCCATCGTGGCCGCCATCTGGATCAAGCTCGGCAAGAAAGAGCCGAACTCCCCGGTGAAGTTCGCCATGGGTCTGCTGTTCCTGGCCGTGGGCTTCCTGTTCATGATCGGTGCCGTGCTGGAGCAAGGTGGTGATCAGGCCGTCAAGACCTCCATGTTCTGGCTGGTCGGCGCCTACCTGTTCCACACCCTGGGCGAACTCTGCCTCTCCCCGATCGGCCTCTCCATGGTGACCAAGCTGGCTCCGCTGCGTCTGGCCTCCCTGATGATGGGTGCCTGGTTCGGCTTCGTGGCTCTCGCCAACTATGCCGCCGGCTTCATCGGCTCCTTCGTCGGCGAGTCCGGTGCCATGGCCATCTTCGGTGGCATCGCGCTGGCAGCCGTCATCAGCGCCCTGATCCTGCTGACCATGGCCAACCGCCTGGTCTACTGGATGCACGGTGCCGAAGGCCCGGCCAAAGAGCCGCAGGAACACGACAAGAAGCTGCAATCTGCCGCCGTCTAAGCGGTTAAGATTGTCAGCAACAAAGAGGGCGCCCACGGGCGCCCTCTTTGTTTGTGGCCGTCTGACAAGGCCTCAATGATGTCGAACCTGCACATGCAGGGCACTGCCACTGTCGCTGCGAAACTGCAGGTCAAACGGCTCATGCCAGCTGCGCCTGTGCAAGGCGTAGTGGCTGGTGCGCAGTAGACCGAGCGGCAGCCCCCCGGAGCGTACCAGCCAATGGGGCGAGGTCAGCCCGGCATTGGCAAAGACCAGCCCGTCCTCCTGATCAAACAGCAGTGCGGCCATGGCAAACGAGTGGCGCAAGCCGGATTCGATCAGCTGCAGATTGAGGTAGTCGAGCAGCCGATGGGGTTGAGTCAGCAACAGGCTCTCGCCGCGCTGAAACTGGCGATAGGGCCCGTTCATCAGGGAGCGCACCAGGGCCCCGCAAAACGCCGCATCCACCCCGAGCACCGGCAACTCCATCACCAGCACCAGCAGCTTGTCATCCACCTTGAAGGTATCGGGAATGAACAGGTTGCCCATCCCCTTGAAGGTCACCTGCCAGGGGCCCCACTCCTGCAAACCGGGTGGCTTCAACCAGGCCAGCAACCGGGTGGCCGCCTTGTCGTGCTCGCGGAAAAAGTCCATGTGATCCATCAACTCCAGCTGCTGCCCATAGCCGTGGTTGGCCGCCAGACACTGCTCTATGCTGCGGCGCACCTGACCGAAGTCCGAGATGGGCTTGAGCAGAAAGTCGCGGGCGCCGGCGCGCAGCGCCCGTTCGACCGCCTCCATCTTGCTCTGGGCCGAGATGACGATGACAGGGGTATGAGGATAGCGGGCAGAGAGACAGGCGATCACCTCATGGCCATCCATGTTGGGCATGTTCAGGTCACACAAGACAACATCGGGGTGGTAAAGCGCGGCGGCGGAGAGACCTTCGATACCGTCTTCAGCCTGGAAGACGCAGGCGCCATCGTGCTCGAGATAATTTACCAAGGAGTGGCGAAAAACGACCTCGTCTTCCACCACCAGAATCCGTAATCCGGCTTTTGACATCTTGATAAAGCTCTTATTAGTCAACCAGTTATTTAGCTTCAAGCCTAGACCATAACCGACTGCACTGACCAATCGGATGATAGAATAATCTCCATTAAAGCTATGCCAGATAGCTATTTAGACCGTCAACTGTTTGAAATAAAGCAGGTAATGAGGTTGCTCGAAAATCTGCCTTGTTCTGCTGGCATCGCTTCGGCCTAGCAAGGGAGTCATACGGCAGACAATCACTCCCTTGACGCACGCGGGCAGAGAGCGGCGGCGCCCCCGCCCTGCTGCATCTCCCCCTAGCCACCATCAATTGTATGCAGCCCCGCCATGGGGGATAATGCCCCTCAATTTCGTCGATGAAGCATGCCATGACCCCAGCCGAATACAGCGCCCTCGCCCACCCCAGATTGTCCCATCCTGCCCGCAGCCTCTATACCCTGCAGCTGCGTCGGCTGGTGCTGGAAAATCAGCTGGCCAGGCTCAACTACCCGGAGCTTGGGCGGGCGCTGGCGGTGGTCGACCCGGGCGATCCCAGCGGCTTCTCCTTTCAGGTCAATGCCCGCCAGCTGACCGAACTGTTTGACGAGCTGATGGAAGCCGGCCTGCTGCAGGTAGAGAGCCAGACCGAGAGTGAGCACTACCATCAGTGTCCGTTCCAGCTGCCGCTGCTGACCCAGCGGGTGCGCAGCCCCCTGCCGGAGCGCCCCTTCCAGATGCACCTGCAGTGGCGCCCGGATGAAGAGTTGCCCGCCCTCGCCCGCCTGTGCGGTGTGATCGATGCCAGCTACAGCGAAGAAGATCTCGGCGAGTTCATCGCCTACTGGCTGGGGCGGCCCGAGGTGTTCGACTCCCAGCACCAGTGGATGCTCAAGTTCATTCGCGCCCTCAAGACCCGCCGTTACGCCCGCCGCCAGCCGATGAGCGTGACCGGCTATCAGCAAGTCACCCCGGAGCCGGTGGAGGCGGGCCCGAGCAAGCGGGCACAGGAGATGATTGAAGAGGCCAAGCGGCTGGCCGCGCAGCGCCAGGAGCCGGATAATGATTGAAGAAGGCCCCTGCCAGCAGGCAAAATCAGACCCCAGTCCCCACCCAGACCGAGCAGAAGGAGCACTCCATGACTGATCCGCACGATCCCCTGCGCCAGGAGCTGGAAGAGATCGAGGCCAAACGCCGGAAGATCGCCAAGGCCAAGCAGGAGCAACGGATGCACGACCCCGAATTAAGCCGCCATGTCAGCGGTCTGCTCGAGCGCATTCGCCGCCTGCAGGCCCAGACCGGTGGCAGCCAGTACGACTATGAAACCCTGCGCAAGGAGTACGACGCCAAGGCCAACGCCGAGGTGCGCGAACTGCAGAAGGTGGCGCGCCAGGAGCGGATCCAGAAACTGATCGCCCAGGCCGACCTCAACCCGGACTGGATATTCGAGCGCATGGATGCCGGCGACCCCGCGCTGCAATACCCCATCGAGACGGCCCGTTACTTCATCAGCGGTTTCGAACACTGGGAGAAGAGCGGCGGTGGCTGCATGCTGATCTATGGCGACTACGGCACCGGCAAGTCAACCCTGGCCGGCGCGGTGGCGCACGAGCTGATCGAACGCCACCAGAAGTCGGTGATCTTCCAGCAGTGGGCCTCCATCGTTGATCGGCTGTTCTTCAACGTCATCCAGGATCAGGAGGAGCGCAACCAGTACCGGCGCGCCCTGGAAGAGGTTGACCTGCTGATCATCGACGAGGTGGCGGCCAATCGCGCCAAGATGGCGGAGAGCCAGTCCAGCTTCCTCGGCCACCTGCTGCGCCGTCGCCGCAACCTCTCAAAAAGTGTCATCCTCATCACCAACCACAGCCCCCAGAGCCTGCATCAGGCCATCGGCGACTTCAGCTTCGAGGCGATCAAGGCCTTCAACCCGGTGGATATCCACCTGAGCGGCCCCAGCCGTCGTCCCAATATCGGCCACTACAACGGCTGATGCTGCGTGAGCCGGGTGTCTCCGGCTCACCGTTTTCTCTCCTGTCAGGCAAATAAAAACAACTCTCATTTACAACATCTCTCCCGCCCTCTAGGCTAGCCCTTTCACTCAAGGGAGCCGCACCATGCCAACCACACTCATCTTCGGAGCCAGCCGCGGGCTGGGCCGCGCCTTCACCGAGCAGGCACTGCAACTTGGCCACAGGGTCGTCGCCCTGGTGCGCCATGCCGACATGGCCGCCGAGCTGCAATCGCTGGGCGTCGACGTCATCAGCGGGGATGCCCTGGACCCGCAGGCGGTAGCAGCCGCTTGCCGGCTGGCCGGTGAAGGGGCACAGGCCATTTCCACTCTCGGCAGCTTTCGCCAGGTTGAGCCCGTCGACTATCTGGGCAACCGCCAGGTGATCGACGAGATGGAGCGGGCCGGACTCAAGCGCCTGCTGCTGGTCACCTCCCTCGGCTGTGGCGACAGCTGGCAATATCTACCCGAGCGGGCACGGGCCGCCTTCGGCCACGAGGTGCGGCTCAAGAGCCTGGCGGAGAGCTGGCTGCAGACCAGCACGCTGGCGTGGACCATACTGCGCCCGGCCGGCCTGCAGGATGGCATAGCTACCGGTGCGGCCGTGCTGAGTCAGGGCAAGGAGATGCATGGTCTGGTGCGCCGGGCCGACGTCGCCGCCTGCGGGCTGCGTCTGCTGACCGACGAGGCGACAGCAGGCCAGATCTACGCCATCGGCGACCCAAGCCTCAGCCGGGCATGAGCCATCGCCATAGCAAAACGGTCAGCCCAGGGGCTGACCGTTTTGCTTTCGGGGAACACCTAACCGGCGGAGGGCTCGCTCACGGCATCCCGCGCCAGAGCGGCCGGGCGAACCTTTCGCCTCTGGGATTGACGCCAGCCCAGCAGCAGACACGCCAGGGCGCCATACAGCAGCGCCAGCCCCCACAACTGCCACCAGTAGTGGGAGACCTGAGCAAACTCGGCCCCCATCTGGTTGAGGCGCAAAAACCCCTCGATGGCCGGGGTACTCGGCACCCACTGGGCCAGCCAGTTGAGCGGCGCCGGAATGAGTTCCAGCGGCCAGATGAAGCCGGCCAGGAAGACCAGCGGCAAGGAGGAGACAAGCACCACCTGGGTCGGCAGATCGCGCCGGGTAAAGAGGGCCCCCAGCGCGACGCCAAACCAGGTCGTGGCCAGCAGTAACGGCAGGGTGAACAACCAGAGTCCGGCCGGCTCGGCGGTGCGCGCGATATCGTAGTGATCGAAGCAGAAGCCGAAGAAGTAGCTCACTGGCAGCACGAACAGCCCCCCCACCACCAGAGTTCGGGCCAGCAGCAGTGGCAGGACGGGCGCATCCTGCCAATAGCCTGACTCGCCGCGCTGGCTGCGCTGGTTCTGGGTCGCCCCCAGAATGCCGGTGCCCATCAGCAGCACCTGATGCAGGATCAGCACGAACACCGCCGGCACCACGTAGTTCACATAGCCCATGGTGGGGTTGAACACCGGCAGTACGTTGAGTGCCACCGCATTCCAGCCCATGGCCGCCTGCGGCAGCGCCTCGCCCTGACTCAGCAGCCTGGCCACCTTGACCTGGGCGGCCAGGGTGCCGCCCGCCTGGGCCAGCCCCTCGGCGATGGTGCCGTAAACCAGGAAGTAGGAAGCATCGCCGGCATAGCTCAGGGTCACGCTCTTGCCCAACATCAGATCCCGATAGAAGTGATTGGGGATGTGCAGGATCCCGCTCGCCTCACCGACCATCATCCGCTGGCGAGCCTCATCCAGCGAGCTGGCCCGTGCCACCAGTTTTACCTGCGGCGTCGCATCGGCCATGAACTCCAGCTGACGGGAGAGCTGGCTACCATCCTCGTTGACCACCACCACCGCCTCTTCCCGCGGCAGCTGGTGCAGATAAGGCTGCGGATAGAGGAAGGAGTAGAAGAAGACGCCGCCAAACAGGGTGAGCATGATGGCCCTGTCCGCCAGCAGGGTACGTAGCTCGAGGCGCAGCAAATCCCGGAATCCCATCATGGCTTGAGCTCCTCTTGTGACTGGGTCGTGCTCGCCTGTGCCCGGTAGCGGCGCACGACCAGCAGCAGGGGCAGCAGAAACAGCAGCAGGGCGCCGAATTGCGGCAGCGCTGCCGCCAGCGGTTGACCGTAGTTGGTCTGGCCGATCTGCAGCTCGACATAGTGAGAGATGGGCAGCAGGCTGCGCCAGAACTGGGCGAAATCCCCCATGGCACTGACCGGAAAGGTGACCCCCATGAAGGCGAACCCCGGCGCCGTGTAGGCCCCCGCCAGCGACAGAGCCCGGGCTGGATCCCGGATGATGGCGTAGAAGAAGGCTCCCATGCTGATGCAGGCGGCCGAGGCCAGCCCCAACCCCACCGTCAGCATCAGCCAGCTGCCGTGCATGGGATAGGCAAAGCCCTTGAACAGCAACAGCGTCCAGAGCAGCCCCCAGCCCCAGCCGATCAACACGTGGGGCAGCAGGGTGCGCCAGAGCCCGAACCAGACCCCTTTGGTAGTCCAGTCCAGTCCCAGCCGGTCGGTGCGGGCCAGCGCATTGAGTCCGTAGAGCACCACCAGGATCTGCCACACCGCAGGCAGGATGGCGCTCAGCAGAAACTGGGCGTAACTGGCATTGAGGTTGTAGAGCGCCGTCACCTGACTGTTGATGGGCACCGCCTGGCCGAGCGCCCCGGGCAGCGCCTTGCCATCGGCCATCGCCGTCAGCACGCCAACCTGGCCGTTGAGGGTTCCCACCACCTGGGCCAGCGCCGAGTTGACCAGCTTGGCGATCAGGATGAACTGGCCGTTGTTGAACACGGTGACCCGCGGCTGGGTGCCTTGCCTGGCATCCCGCTCGAGATGGTCAGGCAGCACGACCAGGGCGTAGATGTCGCCTCCCCGCAGGGCATTGGCCCCTTCAGCGATGGAGTCGAACTGTCGCGCGACCTTGAGCCCGGCGGAGGCATCCAGCGAATAGGCCAGCTGGCGCGACAGCACGCTCTGATCCAGATCCACCAGACCGACCTTGAGATCCCGCGCCAACCCGGCAGAGAAGATCCAGCAGAGGATCCCCATCAGCAGCAGGGGCAACCAGCTGGCCAGCGCCCGGCCGAACGGATCCTGCCACAACAACCGCCATTCGCGTCCCATCAGAGCTCAACCAGCACGCTCATGCCGACCCGCAGCCCCTCAACCGGTTGCAGCGGACGCGCCTCCACCTGGAAGCTCTTCATGTCGAAGCCCTGGCGGGTGTCGGTGGCACGCCAGGTGGCGAAATCCCCCATCACGGCCACATGGGTCACCTTGAAACGCACCGTCTGCTCGCCAAGACCGGGGATGCGGGCATCAAACTCGGTGCCCAGCGCAAAGCGGGGTAGCAGATCCTCGCGGATATGGAACTGGGCCCAGGCATCGTTCATGTCGAGCAGGGTCACCACGGGGAAGCCCTGCGGGGCCAGCTCGCCGCTGCGCAGCAGCACCTGGGAGACTTCACCCGCATGCGGGCTATTGATGCGGGTATCGGCCAGGTAGGCCTCCACTTCAGCCACCGAACCTGCCGCCATCTTGGCCTGCTCGCGGGCCGCGATCTTGGTCTCTTCCCGCGCCCCTTCCAGGGTCATCTGATACTGTTGCCAGGCCATGCCTTCGCTGTACCTGGCCGCCTGCCAGGCCGTCCAGGCCTCATCACGTTTTTGCAGCGGCATCACGCCATCCCGGTGCAGGCTGGCAATGCGCTCGTAGGTCTTGCCGCGCAGCAAGGCGGCCGCCTTGGCCTTTTGCCACTGATCCTTGGCGGCGGCAATCTGTTGGGCGCGCGCGCCCTTTTCGGCCTCTTCGGCCATGGCGCCGGCCGCGGCCTGGCCCGCCTTGGCCTGGCTCAGTTTGGCTTCAATCTCGGGGCTCGCCAGGGTGAACACCAGCTGATCCTTGGCCAGTTGATCCCCCTTCTTCACCAGCACCTCCTCGATGCGGCCCGCCACCTTGGAGGAGACGGAGTACTGCTGCGCCTCGATCTGCCCCTGCAGACGCACCGGCTCGGGTTGATAGGCCAGCCAGAAACGCCAGCCCAGCCAGATGACCAGCAGTACCAGCGCCAATGGCAGCAGCAGCGGCTTGCCCTGGCTCATCTTCTTCTTGATGGGGGGATGACTCATGAATTCACCTCGGCAAACGGGCGACCCTTGGCGGTCGAAACAGACATGACAATGGGAGCAAGGCAGGCCGCGATCATGAGTTCACCTCGATCGCCTGCCCGTGCTGATACTGGTTGAAACTGTTCATCTGCCCGGAGAGGGCCAGCAGACGCGCCAGCGAAATGACGTATTGATAAGCGGCAGCGGCGCGCTGGGTCTTGACCCCGGCCAGCTGGTTGCGGGCATCCACCACATCGAGGGAAGTGGAGAGCCCCTGCCCGAATGCCTTGTCTCGCAGCAGCACGTTCTCCTCGGCCAGCGCCTGGGTGGAAGAGAGCGACTGGAACTCCTCCAACCCCTGCGCCGCCTCGCGCCAGGTCTTCTCGACCAGCAACTCCAGATCCTGGCGGGTCTTGGCCTGCAGCAGATTGACCTGCAGCTCGGCGCTCTTGGCCGCCTGTACCGTCTCGGAGCGGCCGTCACGGCTCACCAGCGGCATGCTGACACCCACCCCGACCAGCCAGTCCGGGGTGGTCTTGGAGGCCAGCGAGTCATCCTCATAGAGGTTGTAGTTGCCATACAGGAACAGCTCGGGGGCGTACTTGCCCTTCTCCAGCTTGATCATCCCCTGCGCCTGCTCCTTCTTGGCCGTCAGCAACTTGAGGCCGGGGTGCACCGCCAGCGTCTCCTGCACGAAGGCTGCGAGTTCAGGCATCTGCGGATTGATGAAGAGCTGGGTATCGGGCTCCGCCTGCTTGAGCTTGAGCATGTGGCCAAGGGCCAGCTGGGCAATCTCCAGGCTGCGACGCGCCTTCTGGGTATCGATACGGGCCCGATCATAGGCCGATTGGGCGGAGAGACGTTCGACCCTGGCGATCTGGCCCTGAGCTTCCAGCTTCTTGGCATGCTCCAGGTGGTGAGCCAGCCCCTGTTCGATCTCCTGCTTGGTCTGCACCACCTGGGCCGCCAGCACCACCCCGAAATAGGTCTGGGAGAGGCTCTCGAAGGTGGACTGCTGCTTGAGCACCAGCAACTGCTGCGCCTCGCTCACCTGGGCCTGGCGAATGTCCTGTGCCGCATCGATGCGACCACCGGTAAACAGCGGCCAGAGCATCTTGACCGAGCTGGTCACCACGTTCTGCTTGGTGAGGGGGGTGACGAAGTCATTGGGCGTCAGCTTGAGCGCCTGCATGAGGGGCGCCAGTACCTTGCCGAACTCAGGATGACTGGCGATGGGGTTGAGGTCCATCATGTCCAGCTCCACCGGCTGATCGAGGTGGGTGTAGCTGGCCCCCACGTCCACCTTGGGCAGATACATGGCCTTGGCTGCTTCGCGCAGCTGTTGCGCCCGCTCCACCCCGGCCTGTTCCGCCGCCAGCCCGTCATCCTGTTGAATGACCCGACTCCAGGCTTCGCTGAAACTGACCGTCTGAGCCTGGGCCGAGCCCAGCATGGCGCCAAGCAGACACGGGTAGAGAGATTTGATGAACCTTGCCGTCATACGTCCCCAATCTGTTTGTAATGAATTTGTTTGGAGTCTTTGCTCGATACAAGCTCGCTATCATAACGCAAACCCGTCCGGGATGGGGACAGGCAAATCATGGTCCCCCTCATCCAATTGGCCCCGCCGCTTCGCTTCGACAATCTGTCCGATTTTCAAGCACTCCTGATTTTGCAAGCCTTGGCGCGACGTTTTTTTCAGAAAAAAATGGCTGACGCTCAAATACTAACCTTTTCTCCTGACTAAAAAATGCGTAATATACGCCGCCCTAAGCCGATGGTAACCGTGGAATGCAGATAGGTCCCCACACGCTTGAAACTCCCCTGATCGTGGCCCCCATGGCCGGTGTAACAGACCGACCATTCCGTGAACTTTGTTTGCGGCTGGGTGCCGGCATGGCCGTTTCCGAGATGCTGCTGGCCAACCCGGATGTCTGGGATACCCAGAAAACCCGGATGAGAATGGATCACTCTGCTGAAGGGGGCTTGCGATCGGTCCAGATTGCCGGAGCCGACCCCGAGATGATGGCGTTTGCCGCCCGCTACAACGTGGAGCAGGGCGCTCAGATCGTCGACATCAACATGGGATGTCCGGCAAAAAAAGTGAATAAGAAGCTGGCAGGTTCCGCCCTGTTGCGCCAACCCGACCTGGTCAGATCCATCTGCCTGGCCGTGGTGGACGCAGTGGACGTGCCTGTCACCTTGAAGATCCGCACAGGATGGGATCCGGATAACCGCAATGGCGAGGAGATCGCCCGAATCGCCGAAGATTGCGGTATCGCGGCCCTCGCCGTGCATGGTCGTACCCGTGCCTGTCTCTACAAGGGCGAAGCGGAGTACGACACTATCAGGGCGATTAAGCAGGCCGTATCGATTCCTGTTGTCGCCAATGGCGACATAGACAGCCCGGAGAAGGCCCGGTATGTCCTCGACTATACCGGTGTTGATGCCGTGATGATCGGCCGTGCTGCGCAAGGACGACCCTGGATTTTCCGGGAAATCCGTCATTTTCTTGAGACGGGCACCAAGCTGCCACCTCCCGACAGGGAAGAGGTTCGCACCCTGATGAACGAGCATGTAACCAACCTGCACCAGTTTTATGGTGCATATCTGGGAGCGCGCATTGCCCGTAAACATGTGGGCTGGTATCTGGATGAAGAAGAGACGGGCCGAGAATTCCGTAAGCACTTCAATGCCCTGGATTGTGCAGACGCACAACTCGAGGCACTCGAAGCGTATTTCGATGGATTAGGTTAACGCATAACTAAAGAGCCGACCGAATATGTTCGAACAAACCCTGACTTCTGATGCATTGGTAACAACTACTCACAATCACGCTGCCGAGCCGACCCAGCGCCCCCTGCGTGACTCTGTGCAACAGGCCCTGCGTAACTACCTGGCCCAGTTGAACGGTCAGGAAGTGATTGATCTGTACGATATGGTTCTCTCCGAAGTCGAAGCTCCCATGCTGGACGTGATCATGCAGTACACCCGTGGTAACCAGACTCGCGCTGCCGTGATGATGGGGATCAACCGCGGTACTCTGCGCAAGAAACTCAAGCGCTACGGCATGAACTGATTTCAGTCATCCTGCTGCAGTGCAGACGAAGGCGTATCCCAGCAATGGGATACGCCTTTTTCTATGGACGACGTTTATCTTCTCACTCCACCGCCAGCTTGATGCCAAGCCCCACGAACAAGCCCCCCATCACACGGTTAAGCCAGGTACTCAGCCTTGCAGGCAGCCTCACCTTGCGGCTCGCATAGGCGGTCGAGAAAGCCAGCAGATGGCACCAGATCATGCCGTTGAAATTGAAGATGCAGCCCAACACGATGAATGCCAGCGCTTTTTGCGGCGCATCTGGCGCGATGAACTGGGGCACAAAGGCAAGGAAGAACAGGGCCACCTTGGGGTTGAGCACATTGGTAAGTAACCCTTGCCGGAAGATCCGGCCATAGGAGAGCACTGGCAGGGACACAACCTCTTCAGCCGATACCCGGCCTCCTCCCCCTTGCCTGAACATGGATAAGCCGAGATAGACCAGATAAAGCGCGCCCATCAACTTGATGACGGCAAACAGCTCGGCCGAGGCGCTCAGCAGAGCGGACAACCCCAACGCAGCAGCCAGCACATGCACCATGGTGCCGGTCCCTATCCCCAGTGCCGCCATTGAGCCAGCCCGCCAGCCCTGGGAGCCGCTGCGCAGCATGATGAGCAGGGAGTCGGGCCCCGGCATCATGTTCAACAGCAGGCCTGACAGGATAAACAACGCCAGATCGTGGATCCCCAACATACACAGCTCCCTTGTCGATGAAGTTCACAGTCTAAGGATCCCGCAGCCCTTGTCATCCCCTGCCAGGGCAATAGTGATCATTAACAAAAAGAATGGCCATATTGTTGCACCATCAGGAAATTGGCTAGCAGTGGAGGGGGAGAAATGCTGACCGAGGGCTGGAGAGATGCCTCAAAAGGGCTCAAATGGAATCTGGCAGAATCAACATGGCACTGCCGTTGCAGAGCAAGCAAAAGGGGAATAGCACGGGCAACTGTGCAGAAATGGCTGAATTTCAGGCAATAAAAAAGCCCGCTCGAATGAGCGGGCTTCTTCAATTGGGTGCCTGGCAGTGTCCTACTCTCGCATGGCGAATGCCACACTACCATCGGCGCTACAGCGTTTCACTTCTGAGTTCGGCATGGGGTCAGGTGGTTCCACTGCGCTATTGCCGCCAGGCAAAATCTTCAATCTGAAAAAGCTGATTTAATTCTTCGTTCTCGGTATCTGCTACAAGTCTTCGAACACTTCTTGGGTGTTGTATGGTTAAGCCTCACGGGTAATTAGTATGGGTTAGCTCAACACGTC
>NZ_JBFOCR010000018.1:0-203265 GCF_040907935.1 Aeromonas sp. s2
TCAGAAGTGAAACGCTGTAGCGCCGATGGTAGTGTGGCATTCGCCATGCGAGAGTAGGACACTGCCAGGCACCCAATTAAACGGTGATGTGAAAGACATGACCGGCTGCGAGGATGACACCTCAAAAACAAGCAGCAACAGCTTTAGCGAAAGCTAACCGAATGCGGAGCGGTAGTTCAGTCGGTTAGAATACCGGCCTGTCACGCCGGGGGTCGCGGGTTCGAGTCCCGTCCGCTCCGCCACTAAATTGAAAGGCCTTCCCTGACGGGAAGGCCTTTTTGCTATCTGGCTTTTGCAAACGGGATGAGGAAACAAGAGACAACCGCCAGGGCTGCTACTTGCCACTGGCAACTCGGTCTCTGTCTGTTGTCCTTTGTGCTTGAGCCGGACTCTGTCCGTCTCCCCGTCCGCTGTGCCACTAACAAGAAGCCCAGTCGACAGACTGGGCTTTTTTTCGTCTTATTTTCCCCGGATTACCTCTTTTCTCCTTACTCACTTCAGTAAAACACGCAGAGCCAGACGGTGGTCATGTCGGGATGGGTCCACTCGACCCTGTGCTTCTGGCGGGCAGGGATATTGATGTGATCCCCCGGACCCTGCTGGATCAGCTGCTATCTTTGTCTCTCTTGCCTGCAATGATATTAGGGGAGAAGGGCACTCCACTGAGTGTCCTGGAAGACTGCAGAGCGCCTCTATGCTCCGTCACGCATACGAAGTGCAGTTTGAATGCCTTGGTGCTTCTTTCAGGCCTTGAGAGAGGTCTTGTCGAAAGACTCAGTCAAGGCATGGGCGAGAGTGACGAGCAGCAGGAACAAGCGCAGGGAAGTGGCATGCACAACATCTGCAGCGTAAGTGATTTGATTGGGTTGCATCTAGTAAAAAGCGCAAAAAGAAAGGCTATGTCCCAATTACGTGTTGTATGGGGTGCCCTAGCGCCTCATGCAAACACATCTTGGTATTTACCTCCCTGCCGTAACGTTCCAGCATCCTGCGCCAGCCCAGATAATTCCTCAGGTAATGGGTCGCCACGCCATGGAATCGCTCCATCCACCCCTTCAACCGCCGGTGATATCCGTTCACATGCTGGATGTGGTATGCCCCGCGCTTGGCTGAAACTGGCATACACCCCTGCACCATCACTGCAGAGCACTGCATCGGGCGCGATGAGTGGCTGCAACACCGCTTTCACCGTCTGCGCATCCAGCCTTTCCAGCTGAAAGTCGGCTTGATGGCCCGCCCTGTCCTGCACCACCATCACCGGGATGTAATCCCGCCCGGTCCCCCGGGTGCGCCCTTTCCCGCCACGATGTCTTGCCGGGCGAGGCAACCCTCGCTGCCCCTTGAACGATTCGAGGAAGAAGGTTTCATCCACTTCCACGATGCCTTCTTCCCGTGTTGCCTGGTGGTTTGCCATCGCCTTCAGGAAGCGGTGACGCCACAAGAAGGCGGTGTTCTTGCAAACACCGCATCGGACGGCGGCCTGGCGGACAGTGAGCCCCTCAATGAGGGCCTGGGCGTAGTCCTCCCAATGCTCAGCCTTACGTAATCTGGCCAAAGGCGTCTTGGTGAGGAGGGAGCTGGTTCGCCGACACTGCTTGCAACGGTAACGACGCAGCCCACGGCTCCAGCCCCAGGGGGCTAGCTGGGTGGCATCCGCCTGACAGTGGGGACAGCCGCAGCATGTGGGTAACTGGGCATGGAGGGACGTAATCGGGTGTGGAGCGGCGAGCTCATGCTGAGCGACACGGCGCTGACGCAGAGTAAGTAATGGAAAGAGGGACAACAGGTGTTGGAAGGCTGGGGTATCCATGATGGAGGTCCTCATGGTGATGACCTACTTCCAGATTAGCCTTCCAACACATAATTGGGACAGCGCTAAAAGAAAAGGGGACGGCAGCTGCCGTCCCCTCGAGTCATTTCGTCCAGTCCCTGAACTGCAACGCTCCCTGCAATCCCTGACTTTATCCTGATCCTTCGGAATATCCCCTTCCCAATCCGTTGAGGTGTCCTGTGGCCATCCTAGCCTGGCAATCGATCCTGATTGCTGCACTCTCTCCATCCTGGAGGTGTCCGTTACCACATCCCGTGGTGTTCCTTGCGTCATCCTGACAGATAACCATCCGGGTTATCTCGCTTCATCCTGAAGCTGTCCTGCTCGCCTCCGGCGAGGTTCCTGTTCGTCCTGAAGAGCAACCATCCTGCTGCTCTGCCTCATCCCGAGGTGTCCTCAACCACGTCCCGCGGTGTCCTGTATTCCCTTTGATAACCATCCTGGCTATCGGCCTCATCCTGAGGTGTTCCCTGCCCACGTCCTGTGGTTTATTCCCTGCTTATGCGCTGCTTCTGCATCCTGCCGAATCAGCTTCGTCCTTGTGAGACCCATATTAAGGGAACCAGAGGGCAGAACAAGGGAGGATCCGGCGTTGTCGGCGTGATGGGAGCGCTTAAACGATCATGCTTGTGATAATAAATTCATATTAATCATGGTGTTAGTTTGTTTCATAGGAAAGCATAAGGATTCAAAGATGGCTTCGCGTACGGTTCGACACAGTGGCCTCTTACAGCGGCGATGGCTGATCTCTCACACGCAAAAACAGGGCGAAAACGATGGTAAAAACAGGCTCAATTCGGAGGGTAAGGCTTAAAAATTAGTTGAATAAATATGCTCAAAAAGAATACAAAAAGCCGGGCTTGGCCCGGCTTTTTGAGAAGGTGTCAGCTGACGCGGCTACCCGGTGTCGGATATGCCTTGCGCAAGGATTCTGGCGCCAGCACTTCCAGGTTCCCGCTCATGTTGTTGAGCCAGGTACGGAACTCCGGAGTGTCCTGCACTTCGGTTTCCACCACCACGCTGCGCTTGTCGTAACGGGTCATGCGCGGGTTGTGGCCGGGGATCTGGCCGTCGACCAGGGTTGGGCAGTTGGCATCGATGCGGCCGACGAAGCGGATCGGCCCGCTGACATCCTGGTACCCCTGATCGCGGATCAGTTTCTGGATATTGAAATCCTTCGGCTGGGTCGCGCTGAAGTTGGTCAGCTCCACGTTCTTGATGTGGTCGAACGGGATGCCGTAGACCTTGGGATCCAGCTCGGACAGGGTGCAGAGCAGGGTCGGCCCCTCCGCCTGGTTCAGAATGCCGAGCGGATTGATGCGGTCATAGCAGAGCCACACGGTGCGCTCCTTGATGACACGCTGGATCTCGGCGCTGAACTTGCGGCCACGCCACAGAGCATCGCGGATCAGGGTGCTGCGGCGGATCTCCGGGTTGCCGGCAAACGGGCGCGGTGACTGGTGCACGCTTTCGAGCCAGCGTTCCGCCAGTTCGCTCTGGCTGTCACGGATCACCTGGCTGGCCTTGTCGACCAGCGGGTTCAATTCGGTCAGGACACTGGCGGGCAGCAGCTGGCTGGCCTGGTCGCTCCAGGTTTTCAGCGCCACTGCCAGCGACAGCGGCATGATGTTGGCAAAATCGTTGAGGCCATGGCGCTCGAAGCACCAGCCGTGTGGTTTGCTGCGTTCATCCGAGGTGAGATCGAACAACCCCATGCCGGACATCTCTTCCAGGTCCCGTTGCACGGTACGCAGACTGACATGAATGCCTTCTTCTTCCAGTTTTACCTGGAGTTGGCTGGCGGTCAGCTTGTAAGGGCGGTGCGGGATGCAACGCGCCAAGGTCAGTTGTCGTAACAGCTTCTTACTCATGGTGCATGCCTTCACTGGTTTAGCGTTGAGTGTATCCTAGCCATGCCTTGCGACAGTCTATGTCGCAAGTTTTGCTGCGACAACTGTCGCCATTTTCATACAAACCAAGCTAACTATATGATCACAAAAGAGAACGCTCTCTTTTCTGGCAGCAATTGAGGCTAAAAAATGATGAAAATTCGCCAAATGAAAGTGCTGTCTTACGGATTTGGTGCAGAAGAAAAAACAGAAATGATGGGTAAGCGCAGAATATGATGTGGAGGAGAGGGCTCTCCTCCACCGGGCGGGGATTTTTGCTGTCGGATCAGGCCAACCAGGACCAGGCCGACTTGGTGATGGCGGCGCCCACCATATAGCCGAATACCGCCAGGGCAGCGAGGCCGGCCACCAGCTTCTGACTGCGCGCAGGGCGCTTGAGCGCCATGACGCCGAGGCCGATGTAAACCACCAGCGCGATCAGCTTGGCCATCAGCCAGGGCTGCTGACCCGGGCTCATCTGCAGGGTCACCGCCAGCACTACCCCGAACAGCAACAGGAAGGTGTCGTTGACATGGGGCAGGATCTTCAGCCACTTCTGCTGCAGGCGGGCACTGCCCCCCAGGGCTAACAGCCAGCGATAGAGGAACAACAGCACGCTGACCAGCGCCAGCGTCATGTGCAGGTGTTTGAGCAGGGGGTAATAGGCAATCATATTGCTTCCTTGTCGTTGTCGGGCAGACCGCTGTTCCAGTTGTGGGCGTGAATGCGCTCCTGTCCTTCCTGATCGTCTTGCAGCAGATCGGAGAGGATGTCCCGGTATTGCAGGCTCTTGTTGATATAGGTGTGTTCGTCGTCCAGGTAGTTGACCTGCTCCCGCAGCAGCCAGTTGTCGTGCTGCTTGAAGGTCTGCCCGGCCCGCCAGGCCTGGTTGGCCCGAAAACCGAGCTGGGTCAGGGCTTCCACCCCCAGATCCACGGCGGAACCCAGGGTTTCCCGATACACGCTGCCCACGCCCTGGCGCAGGATCTCGTGAGCGTGGGGACGATCCTGGGCTCGCGCCAGTATCTTAAGGTGCGGGAAGTGTTTCTTCACCATTTCAATCACTTCGAGTGACGTCGCAGGGTCGTTGATGGAGAGCACCAGCAATTTAGCCTTGTGGGCACCGGCGGCGTGCAGCAGGTCGAGCCGGCTGGCATCCCCGTAGAACACCTGATAGCCATACTTGCGCAGCATCTCGATCTGGCTGGCATCCTGCTCAAGGATGGTGGTACCTATGCCGTGACCGTGCAGCAAGCGTCCCACGATCTGACCGACGCGGCCGAAGCCGGCGATGATCACCGGGTGCTCCACCAGCTCCGGCTGCTCGTGCTGCGGGACCTCGCTCTGGTTGCGATAGTCGAACCAGGGCTGGATCACCCTATCGTTGAGGATCAGCAGCAGCGGCGTCAGCGCCATGGAGAGCGCCACCACCAGGGTCAGCAGGGCGATGGTGTCTCCCGGCAACACCCTGTTCTGGGCGGCGAACGAGAACAGCACGAAGGCGAACTCCCCCCCCTGGGCCAGCGCCAGCCCGAAGGTCCAGCGCTGGCTCGGCGAGATGCGGATGATGAAGCCGAGCGCCATCAACACCAGCCACTTGAGCAGCATCAGGCCGACCACCAGGGCCGGGATCAGCAGCGGATGTTCGGCAAACAGCCCGAAGTTGATACCGGCGCCCACCGACATGAAGAAGAGGCCGAGCAGCAGCCCCTTGAACGGCTCTATGTCCGCCTCCAGCTCGTGGCGATATTCGCTGTCCGCCAGCACTACGCCGGCGAGGAAGGAGCCGAGAGCGGGGGAGAGGCCGACCGACTCCATCAGCACGGCGATGGCGATCACCAGCAGCAGGGCAGCGGCGACGAAGATCTCCCGCATGTGGGACTGGGCGATGGCGCGAAACACCGGGCGCATCAGGTAATGACCACCCAACACTATGCCGGAGATGGCGGCCACCACCAGCAGGCCGTGTTGCCAGCCGGCCAGCTCCGAGCTGCCGCTGCTGGCCACCGGCGCAATGGCCAGCAGCGGCAGGATCGCCAGGATGGGGATGACGGCGATGTCCTGGAACAGCAGCACGGCGAAGGCGGAGCGGCCGCTCTCGCTCTGCATCAGTTTGCGCTCCTGCAGGCTCTGCAGCACGATGGCGGTGGAGGAGAGCGCCAGGATGAGGCCGATGGCCAGCCCTTGTTGCCAGGGCAGGCCAATGAGGTGGGCCACGCCGGTCAGGGCTGCCGTGGTGAGCAGCACTTGCAGGCCGCCGGTGCCGAGAATGGGCCCCTTCAGCTGCCACAGCAGCGCCGGCCTGAGCTCCAGCCCGACCAGAAACAGCATCAGCACCACCCCGAACTCGGCGAAGTGCATCACATCTTTTTGCTCACCCACCAGCCCCAACAGGAAGGGGCCTATGATGATCCCCGCCAGCAGGTAGCCGAGCACGGATCCCAGCCCCCAGCGCTTGGCCAGCGGCACCGCGATCACCGCTGCTGAGAGGTAGATGAAGGCATCGAACAGCAAACCGTGTCCCATCAGCGGATCCTCCGCGTCGTGGTGGAGGCCGATGAAGGCAGGCCGGGACTACGCCCGGAGCGGGTTCGGGTCATGGGAGTACCTCCAGCAGATCGCGCAGATAGGGGCTGCCGCCGAGTTGTTCCGGGGTCAGCTGCTCGTCGCGCAGGGCGCACAGCAACTGGCGATAGTCCTGGCCGCAGCGGCGCAGTGCCTCCGGGTCCCGGATCTTGTGAAAGGAGTGCAGCACGAACGGGGGCAGCCAGCTCATGCCACACAGCTGGGCCGTCTGCTGAAAGGGGAGCAGGAAGTCGAGCAGCGGGCGCTGGTTGTAGCCGGCGCTGCAGTAGGATTCGGGGGCACCACCGGTGGTGATGGCCGACAGCCACTGCTTGCCGTTGAGGGCGTGGGCTTCCGGGCCATAGGCGTAGCCGTACTCCAGCACCAGATCCATCCACTCCTTCATGATGGCCGGACAGGAATACCAGTAGAAGGGGTGCTGGAAGACGATGATGTCGTGTTCAGAGAGCAGGGCCTGCTCCCGCTTCACGTTGATGAACATGTCCGGGTAGTGCAGATAGAGGTCGTGCAGGGTGATGCCCTCCAGCCCGTCGATGGCCTGCAGCAGCTGCTTGTTGGCCCGGGAGCTCTGCAGCGCCGGGTGTGAGAAGATGACCAGAATGCGTTTCATGGGGTCCTGACCTGAAGAGGAGTGGATGCCGGCAAAAGATGCATTGCGCAGCGACGTTAGCAAGAAGCGCCGTGGCCCGCCAGCTCCGGGATCAGCTCGCGCAGCGCCGGATTGAGGGTCTGGTGGGCGGGATAGCAGAGGCCGATGCGCCGGAACATCCGGGGCCCGCTCACGGGCACGGTGCACAGACTCGCCTCGTCCTCCACCAGCCCGTCCGGCAGGAAGCTGATGCCGACCCCGGCCAGTACCAGCGCCATCACCAGCCCCTTGCTCTCTGCCTTGGCCACCAGATTGAGGGTGAGCCGGTCACAGGCCAGCAGGCCTATGGTCTGCTGATGGGCCTCGCAGGGTGGGCACTCAATAAAATCATAATGTTGCAGCTCGGCCAGTTCTAGTTGCCGGCGGCCGGCGAGGGGATGGTCGCTTCGCACGCACAAGACATAGTCCTCCTCCCACAGCGGCAGAAAGATCTCGTCCTCCCGGCGCAGGGCATCCAGGGTCAGCCGACAGTCGGCAGGCGTCCCGTAATCGGAGAGGGTGAGATCCAGCTCGGGCAGCACCGCCTGCACCTGCTGCAGCAATCCCGCCAGCCGGCGCCGGCTCAGGTCCGGCATGATGGCAAGATTGAGCCGCGCACGCGTCGCCTTCTGGCGAAACAGCTCGGGCAGACGGCGCGCCTCCTCCACCAGCTTGACCGCGTGGGGATAGAGGTAGTGGGCCGGGTCCTTCGCCTCCACCCCCTTCTTGCCCCGAATGAACAGGCTGTCACCCAGGGTCTCTTCCAGCTGGCGCAGCCCCGCCGAGAGGGAGGGCTGGCTGACGTGGCAGCGTTCGGCCGCCGCCGTGATGTTCTTCTCTTCATAGATGGCGATGAAGAAACGCAGCAGTCTCAAATCCAGCATAAGCCCAACCATAGTTTTTTCAGATGATAACCAGCGGAAAACAATATTTATCACTGATGGATGCAGTGACTATAGTGATCCCGTTCCGTGCTGGCCAGCCGCTTGTTTGCTCAAACCGACTCTTGAATCAGAAGGAAAACATCATGTCCAAGCCTCTCGTCGTGATCACCGGTGCCTCCGCCGGGATCGGTGCCGCCATCGCCCGCGCCTTCTCCGCTGCCGGCCATCCGCTGCTGCTGCTGGCCCGCCGGGTCGAGCCCATGCAGGCGCTGGGCCTGTCCGATACCCTCTGCATCGGGGTCGACGTGACCGACACCACCGCCATGAAAGCCGCCATCCAGCAGGCCGAGGCGCAATTCGGTCCGGTCGGCTGCCTGGTCAACAATGCCGGCGTCATGCTGCTGGGCCAGGCCGACGTGCAGGATCCGGCCGAGTGGCAGCAGATGCTCAACATCAACGTGATGGGGGTATTGAACGGCGTTCACGCCGTGCTGGCCGGGATGAAGGCGCGCCGCAGCGGCACCATCATCAACATCAGCTCCATCGCCGGTCGCAAGACCTTCCCGAACCATGCCGCCTACTGCGCCACCAAGTTCGCGGTACACGCCCTGACCGAGAACATCCGGGAAGAGGTGGCCGATGTCGGCGTGCGGATGGTGACCATAGCACCGGGCGCGGTGGAGACCGAGCTGCTCAGCCACACCACGGACGAGAGCATCAAGGCCGGCTACCACGACTGGAAGGATCAGATGGGAGGCGTCATTGCGCCCGAGGTGATCGCCGAGGCCGTGCTCTATGCATGGAACCAGCCGGCCAATGTCTGCGTGCGCGAGATCGTGCTGGCGGCCACCCGTCAGCAACCTTGATGGAGGCTGACTGGAAGAGGGGGGAGGGCTTGACCCTCCCCCTGGGCCAGGGGTTACCATAGGCCACCTTTCGTCAATGAGTCGTCTCATGGTTCTGACCCGTCGCCAACTCGCTCGCGCCCGCCGCTGGCTCCCCCTGTGGAGTCTGCTGATGGTGCTGATGTCGTTTGGCAGCCGGGCGGCGACCGATCTCTGTACCCTGACGCCTCATTGCAGCCAGAGCGAACGCACCCTGGAGAAGGCCATGCCCTGCGGCAGCTTCACCTCGGCGCTCGCCATGACGGTGCTCAGCAGTGACAGCCTGACGGTTGCCATGCTGGAACCAGACTCCCCGGATTTCATCTCCCCTTCCCAGTTCATGCCGGATGTCCCGACCGACCGGCTGGAGCGTCCTCCCCGCACCCTGGCTTGAATCTGACCCCCGTTTCCGGGCATGTTTCATTCAATCTGAGGTGAGTTATGTACAAATCCCTGCTACTGGCCGTGCTGGCCGGTACCGTCAGCTTTTCTGCTCTCGCGGCCGAGAAGATGACCGTCTACAAATCCAAGTACTGCGGCTGCTGCCAGGCCTGGAACAAGCACATGGAAGAGAATGGCTTCGAGCTCGAGGTCATCGAAACCGAACAGCTTGCACCGGTCAAACAGCAGTACGGCATCACTCCGCAGCTGGCCTCCTGCCACACCGGCGTGGTCAACGGCTATGTGATCGAGGGACACGTGCCCGCCGCCGATGTGCAGAAACTGCTCAAGGAAAAACCGGCGATCCGCGGCCTGACCATTCCGGGCATGCCCCAGAGTGCGCCGGGCATGGATATTCCGGGTCAGCCCTATCAGGTGCTGAGCATCAGCAATGAGGGCGCGACCAGGGTCTGGTCGAGCTACCCCGGCTGATGAAGACTGGCCGTGAGCAGACACACTTCCATCATGTGAGGCACACCTGAGCGAGCCCGTGTCGCTCACGGTCAGGTATGGGGGCCGCCATCGCGAGATGGCGGCCCTTTTACATCCCGGCGCGGGAGAACTTGCAACTGAAGGCGACAAGGGGCAGATTGGTCCCCTGTCCAAGGAGCCAAGGCTCAGGTCCGCCAACCCTTTTAAAGCGCAAAGGATGCGACATGTTCACCTTTTCCCGAGGGCTTCTGCTGCTGGCTTGTCTGGCCGCCGTTCCCTGTTCATATGCCAATGATGAGTCCGCCATGCCCACACGCGACACCCAGATCCAGCCTCCCGTGGCCGCCAAACACCCCCATGCCCTGAAAAAACACGGGGATACCCGGGTCGACAACTACTACTGGCTGCGCGATGACGAGCGCCAGAAACCCGAGGTGCTGGCCTACCTGGAGGCCGAAAACGCCTACACCGACGCCATGCTCAAACCGGTCAAGCCGCTGCGCGACCAACTCTATCAGGAGATGGTGGCCCGCATTCCCCAGCAGGACGAGTCGGTGCCCTATGTGAAGAACGGCTATCGCTACCAGACCCGCTACGAGCCGGGCAAGGAGTACGCCATCTATTCCCGCAGCAAAATTGGTGAAGAGGCTACAAGCCTGCTGCTGGACGGCAACCAGCGTGCCGAGGGCCACGAGTTCTACGCCCTGGGGGCGCTCGAGGTGAGCCGCAACAACCGCTGGCTGGCGGTGGCGGAAGATTTCCTCTCCCGCCGCCAGTACCAGATCCAGTTCTTCGATCTGGAGAGCGGCAAGTGGGCCACCGACACGCTTCCGAATACCTCCGGCAATCTGGTGTGGGCCAACGACAGCAAGACGGTGTTCTACGTGCGCAAGCACCCCAAGACCCTGTTGCCCTACCAGGTCTATCGCCACGAGCTGGGCACGGATCCCGCCAAGGATACCCTGGTCTACGAGGAGAAGGACGACACCTTCTATGTGAGCCTCTATGCCACCACCTCGGAAGATTTCATCGTCATCGCCCTCTCCAGCACCACTACCGGCGAGGCGCGCCTCATCGATGCCAACGTGCCGACCCAGGCGCCGCGGCTGTTCCTGCCGCGCCAGGTGGATCACGAGTACAGCCTGGATCACTACCGCGGCCGCTTCTATGTGCGCTCCAACAAGGACGGCAAGAACTTCGGCCTGTACGAGACCAAAGAGAGCCCGGTGGAGCGCTGGAAGGCGGTGATCGCCCCCAATCCGGATGTACTGCTGGAGAGCTATGCCCTGTTCAAGGAGTGGCTGGTGCTGGAGGAGCGCAGTCAGGGGCTGACCCGGCTGCGCCAGGTCAACTGGCAGAGCGGCGAGCAGAAGGAGATCGCCTTCGACGATCCCGCCTATGTCACCTGGCTTGCCTACAACCCGGAGCCGGACACCAGCGCCCTGCGCTATGGCTACTCATCCATGACCACGCCGTCTTCCACCTACGAGCTCGACCTGAACAGCGGCAAGCGCACCCTGCTCAAGCAGCAGCCGGTGGCGGGCTTCAAGGCCGACCAATATGCCAGCGAGCGGCTCTGGATCACCGCCCGTGACGGCGTGGCCGTGCCGGTGTCGCTGGTCTATCGCAAGGACCAGTTCAAGAAGGAGGGGACCGGCGCAGGCACCAATCCGCTGCTGGTCTACGGCTACGGCTCCTATGGCGCCAGCATGGATCCGGACTTCAGCAGTGCCAGGCTGAGCCTGCTGGATCGCGGCTTCGTCTACGCCATCGCCCACATCCGGGGTGGCGAGGAGCTGGGTCGCCACTGGTATGAAGATGGCAAGCTGTTGAAAAAGCAGAACACCTTCAACGACTTCATCGACGTGACCGAGGCGCTGGTGGCACAGGGCTATGGTGCCAGGGATCAGGTTTACGCCATGGGCGGCAGCGCCGGCGGGCTGCTGATGGGGGCCGTCATCAACCAGGCGCCCCAGCTCTATCGCGGCGTGGTGGCCCAGGTGCCCTTCGTCGACGTGGTCACCACCATGCTGGACGAGTCCATCCCCCTCACTACCGGTGAGTACGACGAGTGGGGCAATCCGAACCAGAAGCGCTACTACGACTACATGAAGGCCTACAGCCCCTACGATCAGGTCAAGGCGCAGGCCTACCCGAATCTGCTGGTCACCACAGGCCTGCACGATTCCCAGGTGCAGTATTGGGAGCCGGCCAAGTGGGTGGCCAAGCTGCGGGAGCTGAAGACGGATGATAACAAGTTGTTGCTGAGTACCGACATGGACGCCGGCCACGGCGGCAAGTCGGGCCGCTTCAAGGCCTACGAGGATATCGCACTGGAGTTTGCGTTTATCCTGGATCTGGCCAAGCCAAAAGCATAAGTCACCAAGGTTGCAGCCCTTGCCAGACAAGGGCTGCAAAAGAATCTCCTTTCCCTCTTCCCGACAGCCGTCCGGTAGCACAACCAATTAATCTTCGATCGGCAAATTAATGATCGGCTTCAAATTTCTGGCGACCGATATCCTTCATTTTGTGTTTTTGTTTGATTTATGTTGGCGCCGTGTGCTTAATCGATGCCGTTATAACTCTTTAATTGGCCCCCTCGGTGCCAATTATCTCTGGTTGGCATGAAGCCGACTGTCTCACCACAGGATGCTGGTGGCTTTTTGGGGAACGCTGGTCGTTCACCCATTTCCTCATCGCGAGGTCACGGACGACCGCCGACGCAGCACGGCGGTTTGTCTTGCATTCGCCCGTGGAACGGGCGAGCTGAATCAATCAAAAAGGATGAACAACATGAAAGGATTATCCCTGGCGTGTGCCTTGTCGGCAGCTCTGGTCGGTGTCTCGTTTGGTGGTCCGGTACAGGCGCAGGAGCGCTTCGTGACCATAGGTACCGGCGGTCAGACCGGTGTCTACTACGTGGCGGGTCAGTCCATCTGCCGCTTCCTCAACCGCGGCGCTGCCGATCACCAGATCAAGTGCAACGCCCCGGCCAGTGGCGGCGGTGTTGCCAACGTCAACGGCATCCGCTCCGGCGAGTTCAACTTCGGCATCATGCAGTCCGACCACCAGTACAAGGCGATGAAGGGCGTCGAGCCGTTCAAGGCCGAGGGTCCGATGGATGACATCCGCGCCGTCTTCTCCCTGCAGAGCGAAGTGTTCACCATCCTGGCCCGCAAGGACGCCAAGATTGCCGGCTTCGACGATCTGAAGGGCAAGCGTGTCAACATCGGCAACCCGGGCTCCGGCCAGCGCGACACCTTCGAAGAGATCATGACCGTCAAGGGCTGGGACAAGTCCGTGTTCAGCCTGGTCTCCGAGCTCAAACCCGCCGAGCAGGCCTCTGCCCTGGGTGACAACAACATCGACGCCATGAGCTACTTCGTTGGCCACCCCAACGGTGCCATCCAGGAAGCCTCCACCACCACCGACACCGTGCTGGTGCCGGTGACCGGCCCCGAGATCGACAAGCTGCTGGCCGAGAAGAGCTACTACAGCAAGGCCGAGATTCCGGGTGGTCTGTACAAGGGCAGCCCGAACCCGACCCCGTCCATCGGTGGCAAGGCCGTACTCTCCACCAGCGCCAAGGCCGATCCGGAAGTGGTCTACCAGCTGGTCAAGTCCGTGTTCGACAACCTGGATCGTTTCAAGCGCCTGCACCCGGCCTTCGCCGACCTGAAGGAAGCCGACATGATCAAGGTGGGTCTCTCCGCCCCGCTGCATGAAGGCGCGGTGCGCTACTACAAGGAACGTGGCTGGATGTAATCCGGTTGCGGTTTCGGATGTGCCCCAGACTCGCTCCTCCCTCGGGGGGGCGAGTCTCATTTATTGCAGTACCAACAGAGCCACACTATGCAGCAAACACAACAACAAGAGGCGCTCTCGGCCGAGGAGCTGATCGCCCAGGATGTGGGAGCCCGCCTGCCGGTGGGCACCATGAGCTGGATCATCGCGGGTCTTGCGCTGATCTGGTCCCTGTTCCAGCTCTGGATCGCTTCGCCGCTGCCGTTCTCTCTCGGCATCGGTGTTCTCAACGACACTGAAACACGCTCGATTCACCTGGCTTTCGCCATCCTGCTCGCCTATCTGGTGTTCCCGGCCATGCGCAGCTCGCCGCGCGACCGCGTGCCGCTCGGTGACATCGCCCTTGGCCTCATCGGCGCCGCCGTCGCCAGCTACCTGTTCATCATGTATGAGCAGCTGGCCCAGCGCCCCGGCAACCTGACCACCATGGACTTCGTGGTCGCCTGTATCGGCATTCCGCTGCTGCTGGAAGCCGCCCGCCGTGCCCTCGGCCCGGCCCTGGCGGTGATCGCCATCGTCTTCCTGGCCTACAGCCTGGCCGGCCCCTGGATGCCCTCCCTGCTGGCGCACCGTGGGGTGAGCCTGCACGCGCTGGCCAACCACCAGTGGATCACCACCGAAGGGGTGTTCGGCATCGCCCTCGGGGTCTCCACCAGCTTCGTCTTCCTGTTCGTGCTGTTTGGCGCCCTGCTCGAGCGCGCCGGTGCGGGCCACTACTTCATCCAGCTCGCCTTCAGCCTGCTCGGCCACCTGCGCGGCGGCCCGGCCAAGGCGGCCGTGGTGGCCTCGGCCCTGACCGGCGTCATCTCCGGCTCCTCCATCGCCAACGTGGTGACCACCGGCACCTTCACCATCCCCATGATGAAACGGGTCGGCTTCTCCAAGGAGAAGGCCGGCGCGGTGGAAGTGGCCTCCTCGGTCAACGGCCAGATCATGCCCCCGGTCATGGGCGCCGCCGCCTTCCTGATGGTGGAGTACGTCGGCATTCCCTACGTCGAGATCATCAAGCACGCCTTCCTGCCGGCGGCGATCTCCTACATCGCCCTGCTCTACATAGTGCACCTCGAGGCGCTCAAGCTCGGCATGCAGCCCATTGGCAACCGTCAGCCGCGCCCCTGGCTGCGTCGCCTGACCGGCTTCGCCTTCGGTGCCGCTCTTATCAGCGGCCTCTCCATGGCAGTCTACTATGGTCTGGGCTGGCTCAAACCGACGCTGGGCGACTACGCTCTGCCGGGGATCAGCGTGCTGCTGGCCGCAGCCTACCTGGGACTGCTGAAGATCGCCGCCAGCAACGAGCCGTTGCCGTCGGAAGATCCGGACAAGCCGCTGGACGATCTGCCCGAGACCCGCGCCGTGCTGCTCTCCGGCCTGCACTTCCTGCTGCCGGTGGTGGTGCTGGTGTGGTGTCTGATGGTGGAGCGACTCTCCCCCGGCCTGTCGGCCTTCTGGGGCTCGGTGATGCTGATCATCATACTGCTGACCCAGCGCCCGCTGCTGAACTGGCTGCGCACCGACGGCAAGCATGACTACGGCAGCTTCACCGACGGCGTGGTGGATCTGCGCGAAGGGTTGATCGCCGGTGCCCGCAACATGATCGGCATCGGCATCGCCACCGCCACCGCCGGCATCATAGTCGGGGCCGTCTCCCAGACCGGGGTCGGCCTGGTGCTGGCGGATCTGGTGGAGTTTCTCTCCATGGGCAACCTGCTGCTGATGCTGCTGCTGACCGCCCTGCTGAGCCTGATCCTCGGCATGGGCTTGCCCACCACCGCCAACTACATAGTGGTGTCGAGCCTGCTGGCACCGGTGATCGTCACCCTGGGGCAGCAGAACGGCCTTATCGTGCCGCTCATCGCCGTGCACCTGTTCGTCTTCTACTTCGGCATCATGGCCGATGTGACCCCGCCGGTGGGGCTGGCCTCGTTCGCCGCGGCCGCCGTCTCCAAGGGGGATCCCATCAAGACCGGGATCACGGCGTTCTACTACAGCCTGCGCACCGCGGCGCTGCCGTTCCTGTTCATCTTCAACACCGACCTGCTGCTCATCAACGTGGACTTCGCCCACGGCGTGCTGATCTTCATCGTGGCCACCATCGCCATGCTGATCTTCGCCGCCGCCACCCAGGGCTACTTCCTGGTGAAGAGTCGCTGGTACGAGAGCGTGCTGCTGCTGCTGGTGGCCTTCACCCTGTTCCGTCCCGGCTTCTGGATGGACATGCTGCACGACCCGTATCGCGACGCCGCGCCGGCCGAGCTGGCCCAGACCATGGGTCAGGTGGAGGCCGAGAGCACCCTGCGCCTGCGAATGGAAGGGGAAGATGCGGTGGGCAAGTTGCGCCGCTTCACCGTGCTGCTGCCGGTGCCGGATGGTGCGAGCGGTGAGGATCGTCTGACCAAGCTGGGGATCCAGACCTATGAGCAGGACGGCAAGATCCTGATCGACAGCGTCACCTTCGGCAGCCAGGCCGCCGAGCTGGGGCTGGAGATGGATCAGCAGATCCTGAGCGTCAAGGCGCCCACCGAGCGCTGGCCCAAGGAGCTGATGTGGCTGCCGGGCTTCCTGCTGTTCGGTGCCGTGATCTGGCTGCAGCGGCGCCGTCAGGCACGCTGATCCCGCACCCAATAAAAACGGCGCCACGATGGCGCCGTTTTTATTTACCCCGTGTGGGGTTATTCCTGCGGAGCTTGCTTTTGCGGCAGGTTGAAAGGCTGTTGCTTCACCTGGCTCAGTTCCGGCTGCTCTCAAACCTATTCAACGCGGCACATCATGATATCTATACGGGCCGCGGGAGGGCTTATTCTTGCGGATCCTGCTCCTGCAGCAGGCTCAGGGTCTGTTGCTCCACCTGGCTCAATCCCAGCTGCTCGCAGGCTTGCTCAAAGCTGATTCCCAGGTGACACATCATGATGTCTGATACCGGGAGGGCTTATTCTTGCGGATCCTGCTCCTGCAGCAGGCTCAGGGTCTGTTGCTCCACCTGGCTCAATCCCAGCTGCTCGCAGGCTTGCTCAAAGCTGATTCCCAAGTGACACATCATGATGTCGATGGCGGGCAGATAGTTTCTCATTGCTTCTTCCATGGTGATCCTCCGAACCCGTTCCTTATGCCCGAACCGGGTGGACGGGACAATTAGACTTTAGGCGTAGAGTGCTCGTTTGCTGAGCGCCTCTGCCACTGGCCGGGGGAATTTGTTACTCTCCCTGTCAGCAAGAAGATGTTGCCGTATGACTGCGAGCGACACGTGAGGAGCAGGGCATGTTATTGAGTTTCTTGATCATCGCATCGGGCTGGTGGCACATTCGTGCGGCCTACGGCTCAGACTCCCGTCAGTTCTACATCAGCAAGCCGCTGACCATGCTGCTCATCATAGCGCTGGCGTTCGGCTATCAGGGCTATGACCACGACGGCTCCCACGCCTGGATCCTGCTCGGTCTCTGCCTGTCGCTGGCCGGCGATGTGCTGCTGATGCTGCCGAGCGACCGCTTCATCCAGGGGTTGGCGGCATTTCTTGTCGCGCACCTCTGCTACATCGTCGGCTTCGCCCAGGGGCCGCTGGTGCTGAACCTGGTGGATGGCCTGCTGTTGCTGCTGGTGGCCGGCATGGTGTTCGGCCTGTTGTGGGGCAAGCTCGGGGAGATGAAGATCCCCGTCTTCTGCTACATGCTGGTGATCATCGGCATGGCCTGGGTGGCCGCCGGTGCCTGGCACGCCTCCCTCACCGCCGGCAGCGCCGCTGCCCTGGTGGGGGCGCTGATGTTCCTCTTCTCCGACAGCATGCTGGCGCTGGACCGCTTCCGTCGCCCCTTCCCCCATGCCACCGCCTGGGTGATGAGCAGCTACTTCGCCGCCCAGTTCCTGATCGCCGCCTCGCTGGCGGGTTGACCGGCGGGCCGCAATAAAAAACGGGCCTGCCGGCCCGTTTTGCTACTCCCTTCTCACTCTTTTCACGCCTCGACCGGTTCGGCATCCGGCGCCCTCGGGGCCGGCTGCTTGAGCAGCAGCATCAGGGCGCTGGCGATCAGCAGGAAGATACCCATCACGAAGAACACCTGGTTGTAGGCCATGATGGCCGCCTCGCGGCTGATGGTGTTCGACAGCATGGCCTGAGCCTGCAGACGGGCCAGCTCGGGGCCGGAGCCCTGGGCCATCATGCTCTGGGCCAGCTGCAGCAGATAGGCCTGTCCCTCTATGCTGGTGGCGGCCAGGGTACTGCCGATCTGGCTGACGTGGGTGCGGGTATCGTTGTCGATCAGGGTCGCTATGATGGCGATGCCGAAGGCCCCCCCCAGGTTGCGCAGCACGTTGAGCAGGGTGGAGGAGGAGGGGATCTCGTCCGGCGTCAGGCTGGCGGTCGCCACCAGGGAGAGCGGCACCATGATGAAGGGTTGTCCCAGCGCCCGCACGATGAGCGACTGGATCAGCTGGGGCCCGGCGTAGTCCGCGCTCATGTTCATGTTCATGAAGCAGCTGACGGCGAACACCAGAAAACCGAAGCTGACCAGATAGCGCGGGTCTATCTTGTGGGTCAATTTGGGCACCAGTGGCAGTACCAGCAGCTGGGGCAACCCCATCCACATCAGCACCTCGCCGATTTCCAGCGCGTTGTAGTTGTGGATCTGGGTCATGTAGAGGGGCAGCACATAGATGGAGCCCATCAACGCCATGCCGAGTACCAGGTAGGCGAAGCAGGCCAGCGCGAAGCGCGGGTTGTGCAGCAGCCGCAGGTTGACCAGCGGGTGGCGGCGCAGCAGCTGGCTGATGACGAAGAACACCAGCGCCACCACCGAGATGACGGTGAGCCGCACGATGAAGCTGGAACCGAACCAGTCCTCCCGGTTGCCCTCTTCCAGCACCACTTCCAACAGGCCAAGCCCCACCGCCATGGTAAGGATGCCGATGAGATCCACCCGCTTGATCACTTCCCAGTCCACCGGCTTCTTGTCCAGCCCGTGGGCCAGCATGGCCATCACCAGCAGTCCCGGCGGCACGTTCAGGTAGAAGATGTAGTGCCAGGACATCTGCTCGGTCAGCCAGCCGCCCAGGGTCGGGCCGATGGCGGGGGCGAAGGTGGCGCACAGGCCGAACAGCGCCATGCCGGTGGCTCGCTTGTGCAGCGGCAGCAGGCTGACGATGAGGGAGAAGGCCATGGGGATCAGCGCCCCGCCGGTGAAGCCCTGCAGCGCCCGAAAGACGATCATGCTGGTGAGGTTCCAGCTGAACGAGCAGAGCACGGAGGCGACGATGAAGGCGCCTGTGGTCCACAGCAGGTAGCGCCGCACGCTCAGCCCCCGGCTCAACCAGCCGCTCAGCGGGATGGCGATCATCTCCGCCACCAGATAGGAGGTGGAGATCCAGGAGCTCTCGCTCAGGGTGGCCGACAGAGCCCCCTGAATGTCCTTCAGGGAGGCGTTGGTGATCTGGATGTCGAGGATGGCCATGAAGGCGCCGATGAGGCCCCCCATGACCGCGATCCAGTTGCGGCGTGGTATGGCGTCCATCAGTTGGCGGCGACCACGGGATCAGGGCTGCGGGTGTCGACGATCACCTCGGTGGAGAGGCCCGGCAACAGCTTGCCTGCCAGCGGCCCCGGCTCCGGAATGCGGATCTTGACCGGCACCCGTTGCACGATCTTGGTGAAGTTGCCGGTGGCGTTCTCCGGCGGCAGCAGGGCGAACTTGGCACCGGTGGCCGGCGCCAGGCTGTCGATGATCCCCTCGACCGGCTGATCCGGATAGGCATCCAGGATCACCTCCACCTTCTGGCCGGGCTGCATGTGGAGCAGCTGGGTCTCCTTGAAGTTGGCCTCGACCCACACCTGCTGCAGCGGCACCAGGCTGGCCACCTGCATGCCGGACTGGACGTAGAGCCCGGCCCGCAGGCTGCGCTTGCCGATGATGCCGTCGGCCGGTGCTCGCAGCTCGGTATAGGCCAGCTCCAGCTTGGCCTGCTCCAGCTGGGCGGCGCTCAATGCCAGCTTGGCCTGGTTCTGCTTGGCCTCGGCATCCAGCACCAGCAGCCGCTCGCGGGCGGCCTGCAGGGCCGCTTTGGCCTCCTGCTCCTGGGCCTGATTGACCTGCAGGCCGGCACGCACCTCGTCCAGGCTGTCCTGGGAGCTGTAGTGGCGCTGGTTGAGCTGGCTGACGCGGCGCACCTGCTGCTGGGCCCGCACCTGTTCGGCATTGGCCGAGCTGACCTTGGCCTCGGCCTGGCGAATGAGGCTCAGCTGCTGGGTGCGGGTGGCGGCGAGATTTTCCGCCGTCGCCTGGTTGAGACGCAGGTCGGCTTCGGCTTCGGCCACCTTGGTCTTGTACTCCCGGTCGTCGAGACGGGCGATGAGCTGGCCGGCCTTCACCGGCTGGTTGTCGGTCACCAGCACTTCGCTGATGTAGCCGGAGAGCTTGGAGCCGATGCCGGTCACCTCGCTCTGCAGGTAGGCGTTGTCGGTACTCTCGAAGTAGCGGCCGTGCAGATACCAGTAACCGGCAAACAGCAGGCCGAGCAGGGCCAGTATCATGGCGGCCAGCAGGGGGATCTTCTTGTGTTGACTCATGTGGGGGATTCCTGAACTTAAGAGAGGCAGGCTAACACTGGCCAACTGTTTCGATTAGTATCCATTTATGAGATATACAGTTTCACTGGTGCAACAATGGATCTGAACGCTGCATTGATTCTAGTGCGGATCGTCGACAAGGGTTCCTTCACGGCGGCTGCCCAGGAGCTGGGCATGACCAAGGCGACGGTGAGCCGGCGCATCGCCGAGCTGGAGCAGCGCCTTGGCGTGCGGCTGCTCTACCGTTCGACCCGCCAGCTCACCCTCACCGAGGCCGGCGAGCAGTACTATCTGCGCTGCAGCAAGGCGGTGGATGAGCTGGCCCAGGCCGAGCTGATGGTGAGCGCCAGCCAGCAGGAGGTGACCGGCACCCTCAAGCTGGCAGTGCCCATCGAGGCAGGGCAGCTGGTGGTAGGCAGGCTGGTGGCGGAGTTTCTGCAGGCCTATCCCGGCCTGCAAGTGGAGCTGGAGCTGACCAATCGCATCGTGGATCCCATCAACGAGGGGCTGGATGCGATCGTGCGGATCGGCGACATGAGCGACTCGAACCTGGCAGCACGGCGGCTGTGGAGCAATGCCCGCCTGATCTGTGCCAGCCCGGCGTACCTGGCGCGCAGCCCCGCCATCACTCATCCCGAGGATCTGGTGCAACATGAACGGGTGGCGGTGACCAGCGGCTTTCTGGCCTCGCACTGGTGCTTCGAGCGGGATGACAAGGAGGTGCTGGTTGACCCTCCCTCCCGCTTTCGGGTTAATAATATAACCTGTGCCCGAGAGGCGGCGAAGGCAGGGCTGGGGATCGCCTCTCTGCCCGCCATGCTCTGCCACGATGAGCTGGCGAGCGGGACCTTGGTGTCCGTGCTGCCCGAGTGGCAGCAGCCTCGGGTGCCGATTTACCTGTTGTTTCCGGAGCGGCGGCTGATGCCGCGAAAATTGCGGGTGTTCATCGATTTCATCGTGGCCAAGGGGGCCGACTACGGCATAGACACCCTGCTGTAGCCGGCCAGAGCCGGTGCCGTGGTAACGGCATCGCGGGGGATCTGAGGGGGAAGACATGGATCACTGGATCAATCTGTATCGGGCTTCCCATTCGCTGGAGGCCCACGCCCTGAAAGGGGCGCTGGAAGTGGAAGGAGTGCCGGTGCGGCTCAATGGCGAGGCGCTGTCGGGCGCCCTGGGCGAACTGCCGGTGGACATGCTGCAGGTGACCCTGATGGTGCGCGAGCAGGATCGCAGCAAGGCGGGGCGGGTCATCGAACGCTATCAGCAGCGCCAGGGCAACGGCTGGCTGTGCGGTCAGTGCGGGGAGGAGAACGGCGCCAACTTCGATGTCTGCTGGCGCTGCCACCACGATCCCCACGAAAATTAATCGCTCGCCCTGCCTCAGCGCAGGGTGAAGTCGATGTCCTCCCCCGCGCTGGCGTCGTGATAGGTCGCCAGATCCAGCTCCCGCTCGCTGCGGGCAATCAATACGGAAACCAGAATATCGCCGGAGACGTTGACCGTGGTGCGCGCCATGTCGAGGATCCGGTCGATCCCGGCGATCAGTGCCACCCCCTCCAGCGGCAGTCCCACTGCGGTCAGGGTCAGCGTCAGCAGCATCAGGCCGGTGCCCGGCGTGCCCGCCGTGCCGATACTGGCCAGGGTGGCGATGCTGATGATGGTCAGGTAATCCACCAAGTGCAGATCCACCCCGAAGGCCTGAGCCACGAACAGGGCAGTCACCCCCTGATAGAGGGCGGTACCGTCCATGTTGATGGTGGCGCCGATGGGCAACACCTTGGCGGTGATGGCGGGGGAGACCCCGAGCCGGCGCTCGGCGCAGGCCAGGCTGATGGGCAGGGTGCTGTTGCTGGAGCTGCTGGTGAAGGCCACCGCCTGGGCATCGACGATGCTCTTGAAGTAGTGCAGCGGATTGAGGCGGGCCAGCAGGATCAGCAGGCTGCTGTAGACGCCGAGCACGTGCAGCAGGCAGCCGAGGTAGACGGCGCCGATCACCTTGAGCAGCGGCAGCAGCAGGCTCATGCCGTACTTGCCGGTCATCCAGGCCATCAGGGCGCAGACACCGTAAGGGGCCAGCGCCATTACCATCTGGGTCAGCTTGAACATCCCCTCCGCCAGCGAGGTGAAGAAGAGGATGGCGGGGCGGCCGCGCCGACCGGTGGCGTTGAGGGCGAGGGCGAGGGCCACCGCGAACACGATCACCTGCAGGATCTTGCCATCCACCATGGCCTGCACCGGGTTGCGCGGCACCAGGTGGCTCAGCACGCTGGCCAGGGTGGGGGACTCCGCCATGCCGACCCGCTCATAGGGCCCCATATTGGCGCCCATGCCGGGTTCCAGCAGCCAGCCCATCATCAGGCCGATGCAGATGGCGACGGCGGTGGAACAGAGGTAGAGGCCGATGGCCTTGCCGGCGATGCGGTCGAGGGCCTTGCCCTTGAGCAGCGAGGTGAGACCGGCGATGACCGAACAGAAGATGAGGGGCACCATCAGCATCTGGATGGTGTTGACGAACAGCACGCCAATGGGTTTGAGCAGCAATGCCTGTTCGCTGAAAACGGCGCCGAGCCCGATCCCCGTCAGCATGCCGAGCAGGGTCTTCAACCAAAGCGGACGGCGGGTCCAGATCCGCCAGGGTTTGAAAGCCAGTCCATGGAACAGCATGACGCCAATGTCCTTATATTCGGTCTGCGGTGGCAAAAAGGGGCGTTAGTGTAGCCATCCCCTGCTCAGGTTGCCACATTATCGACAAAGCCGTGACCATCACCAGTGCGGGGGCAGGGAAATCGGCAATTTGTTGGCCTATATCAAGGTCGCTGGCGGTGGGGCAGGATTTAATAGGCATCAAATATGTCTATTCAAGAGGTTTGCAATGACTCAATCGGTACACGGTCACGAAGTGATGGAGATGATGCTGGCGCAGGGCGGCCAGTTCACCCGGGCCAGCCTCAAGCAGGCCATCGACGCACGCTTCGGGGCGGATGCCCGTTTCCACACCTGCAGCGCCAGCGAGATGGATGCCGAGGCCCTGATCGACTTCCTTGCCAAACGCGGCAAGTTCATCGAATCGGCGCAGGGTTTCCAGACCCGCGCCGACAAGATCTGCAACCACGGTTGATCCCCGCCGGCGAGCGCCTGCCGCGCTCGCCGAATCCCGCCGCCTTTGTTATATTCGCCCTCTTTCCCCTCCTCTGTTGAAGGCTTGGTCTGGGCGTTGTATGGATACTTTCTCCGCTGCCGTCATGTTGTTTCTGATCATGGATCCGCTGGGCAACCTGCCGGTCTTTCTGTCGATCCTCCGTCATATCGATCCCAAGCGACGCCGCAAGGTGATGATGCGGGAGCTGCTGTTCTCGCTGGTGATCATGATGGCCTTCCTGTTTGTCGGGCAGCAGATCCTCAATTTCCTCAACCTGCGCCAGGAGGCGGTCAGCATCGCCGGCGGCATCATACTGTTCCTCATCGCCATCAAGATGATCTTCCCGAGTGAAGGGGGGGTGACCGGGCTGGCCGCGGGGGAGGAGCCCTTCTTGGTGCCCATGGCGATCCCCATGATTGCCGGCCCCTCGATCCTGGCCTCCTTGCTGTTGCTGGCCAACCAGGAGCCGACCCGGATGGCGGACTGGTCGCTGGCCCTGCTGATGGCCTGGGGCGCCAGCGCCGTGATCCTGATGTTCTACGAGGTTTTCAACAAGCTGCTGGGTGAGCGAGGGCTCACCGCGGTGGAGCGGCTGATGGGCATGCTGCTGGTGATGATCTCGGTGCAGATGCTGCTCGACGGGGTGCACCACTACCTGGCGGTAACCGGTCAGAACTGACTGGCCGGCATGCCAACAAGCAAGACACGGGGCTCGATGAGCCCCGTTTTTTTGCTTGTGATCCGGCGTTGTGGCTATGAGGCAGCCTGCGGCTGCCGACGGGGCCGGCTTGCTCTGCCTGGCTCACGGCCCAGCGCCTGTATCAGGACGGTTCGGCAGCAGTGCGCTCCAGTTTGCTCATGATCAGGGCCAGCAGGGTTTCCCGCAGCCAGCGGTGGCCAGGATCCTCCTCGTGGCGCTGATGCCAGATCAGCAGGTGGGAGATGCTGTCGAGGGCGATGGGCAGCGGCAGCGGTACCAGCGGGTAGACCTGGGTGGCATGGCGGGCGTAGAGCCGGGAGAGGGTCACTATCATGTCCGAGTGCATGCCCATCCGCAGCGCCGCTTCGAAGGAGGGGACGGTCGCCTCGATGCGGCGGTAGAGATCCTGCTCCGCCAGCTTGTGATCCAGCATCCAGCGGTCGCGCCCCTCGCAATAGGTCTGCACGTGGGGATAGGCCAGGTAGCGGGTGAGATCCCATTCGGGTTCGTGCAGGGCAGGGTGGTCGTGCTGCACCAGGCAGGTCAGATCGTCGATGGCGAGCAATCGCTGGCAGATGGCGTTGGGCAGGGTGTCGAGCCGAAAGTCCGAGTTGATGCAGTTCTCCCGCACCGTGAAGGCGATGTCCACCTGGCCCTGGCTCATCTCGGTCAGGCTGTTCTCGGTCCACTCCTCGTAGCGCAGCCGGATGCCGGGTGCCTGCCGTTTCAGCTCGCTCAGGTAGAGCGGTGCGAACAGGGTAAAGGCGCTGTCCATGCTGGCGATGACGAACTCCCGCTCGGTGGTGGTCGGATCAAAATCCGGTGGCTGGATCAGGTTGTCCAGCGACAGCAGGATCGGCTGCAGTTGCTGCTGCAGGCTGAGGGCGCGTGCGGTGGGTTCCAGCCCGTAGGCCGAGCGCACGAACAGGGGATCATCGAAGGTTTCCCGCAGCCGGCCGAGCGCCTTGCTGACGGCAGACTGGCTCAGATGCAGGCGACGGGCCGCCCGGCTGCCGTTTCGTTCTTCCAGCAAAACTTGCAGGATTATCAATAGATTGAGGTCAATACGCCCCAGCTGTTCCAGCAACATGATATGAATCCTCTTCAATTCTTAGATGAATTTATACCATTTGTTTTCATATCTAGGCGAACTTATGCTCGAAACGTCTCTCGCCTTCAATGGCGGCTGGTACAGGATGTAGTGGTTGAGGGGACAAGTAGCATCAAGCAATACGGCGGCCTTCGGGTCGCCGTATTTTTTGGTGATTTATTTGCAAACTTGCGCCTGTCTTGATTTTGCCCAACAATCTTTGCGCCTTCTTTTGATACAAACGATCGGTATCTATCAGTCAGGAGTATCCCTATGGGACTCGGTGGAATTCATATCTGGCATTTGTTGATCCTGCTTGTCGTCGTGGTCGTGGTGTTTGGCAGCAAACGCCTGGCCGGCGCCGGGGAAGATCTGGGCACCGCCATCAGGGATTTTCGTAAAGCCTTGCGTGACGATGAATCACAGCCGAAATAAGTGGGAGTTGAATGATGTCCGTAGAAGAGAAAGTGGAATTGAACGAGACCTGTGACAGCTGCGGCTGCTTCGCCGAAATTGGCACCATCATCGGCGAGGGTGACGATGTGATGGAACTGGTGATCGAGGCCGCCGAAGAGGCCGACGCCCGCGCCAAGCTGGCCGCCTACGAGGCGCTGGCCAAGCAGGTCACCGCCGAAGCCAAGAGCAGCAGCGAACTGAGCCAGGGCGCCAACGGCGTGATCCTGAAAGCCCGCCTGCAATTCACCTGCACCGCCGAAAAACTCATTTTCGAGATGCGTGCCCGCTCTATCTGAGCCCCCTGAAAACACGGCAGGTTCGCCTGCCGTGCTGACCCTTCTGCTGTGGGTCTGCGTTCTATAGTTAGTTATCCCACAGACGGTTTTGCCCGACGCGAGTCGGCCAACAGAAGGCGATCTCATCATGGTTCAGCGCAGGCTCTTCGCCACCCCCCTCCACGTCGCTCATCACCCGTTTGACCTGCCCGGACAGCCACTGGCGGTGACGCCATGAGGCGGCGCTGGCTCTGGAGCCTGCTCATCCTGTGGGCGCTGCCGCTGCTGGCGGCGGATCTCAAGCCGCAGCGGCTGCCCCAGCCAGGGGATCTCGCCAGCATATTGCAAAAGAAAGAGCTGAGGGCCTTGGTGGTCTATGAGCGGGGCTTTTTCTTCCTCGACAAGGGGACCCAGCACGGCATCCTGGTCAACCAGCTGCAGGGGTTCGAGCGCTGGCTGAACCAGACTTACCTGGCCAAGGAGAAGATCAAGCTCAAGATCATCTACATCCCGGTGCGCCAGGACAAGCTGCTGGACTATCTCGCCGAGGGGCGGGGGGATCTGGTGGCTGCCAACATGACGGTGACGCCGACCCGGCGCGAGCAGGTGACCTTCTCCAACCCGGTGATCGCACCCATCGAAGAGTGGGTAGTGAGCCAGCACAGCCTGCCGACCTTCAACCGCATTACCCAGCTCTCAGGCCGGCGGGTCTGGGTGCGGGCCAGCTCCAGCTATTACGAGAGCCTGCGCCAGCTCAACTGGCTGTTTCGCGAGCTGGGGCTGCCCCCTGTCTATATCGAAACCGTGCCTGAATACCTGCAGGACGGGGATCTGCTGGAGATGGTGGCGGCCGGCATCATACCGCTCACCGTGACCGACAGCTTCAAGGGGCGGATCTGGCTCGGCATGATCAGCGGGCTGCGAGCCCACAAGTTGATCCCGCTGCGGGACAACGGCCGCAGCGCCTGGGCCCTGCGCAACAACAGCCCAGAGCTGCTCAAGGCGGTCAACGACTATCTGGCCGATGCCGGCAAGCGCACTCTTTACAGCGACATGACCCTGCGCCGCCTGCTGGCTCGCAACGACCAGATGAGCAACATACTGGCGCCGGATCCGCTGGGCCGGTTGTCAACCATCCGCAAGGTGCTGGAGCAGCAGGCCGACAAGTACCGGCTGGACTGGCTGATGCTGGCGGCGCTGGCCTACAAGGAGTCTGGCCTCAATGCCAATATCCGTTCCGAACGGGGGGCGGTGGGGATCATGCAGCTGTTGCCGAGTACCGGCAGCGAAGTGGGCATTCGCGGCGCTCGCCTCGCCAGCCTGGAGGGTAACGTGGAGGCGGCCTGCCGCTACATGCGGTTGATCCTCGACACCTATTTCAACGATCCCAAGCTGGACGTGCTCAACCGCCATCTGTTTGCGCTGGCGGCCTACAATGCCGGCCCGAACCGGGTGCAGGCGCTCAGGGCCAAGGCCAAGGCCGAGGCCGCCGGGCTGGATCCCGACGTCTGGTTCGGCAACGTGGAGCAGCTGGTGGCCAACGAGGTGGGGCAGGGTCCCATCAACTATGTCAGCACCATCTACAAGTACTATGTGGCCTATCGCTTCAGTCTGCCCCAGCTGGAGGGCAAGGCGGCCGCCATCGAGGCGGTGGCCCAGCCCTGACGTCCGGCTAGTGCGATGGGGTGGGCGAGGTGAAGGGCTGCCAGGCCTGATCCCTGTGTTGCAGATACCAGGGGGTCAGCTGGCCGCTCGGCGAGGGATCCGGCTCACTGGCCTGCGGTCTGTGACTGATGGCGGGGCGATCCGTGAGTTCCATGGTAAATTCCTTCATCCTGTTGCTACGAGGCCCTTAGCCAGCGTTATGCCATTTCCTCATGACAGGCGGATGACGCCATGATCCCCGCTGAATTCGCCCTGATAGACCAGCCCGAGCTGGCGCTCAAGCTGCGCTGTCAGCTGATCCGCGGCGCCAGAAGCCGGATCCAGGCTCAGTACTACAGCTGGGAGGAGGACAGCAGCGGCAAGCTGCTGCTGGCGGAGCTGCTGCATGCCGCCAAACGCGGGGTGCGGGTGCAACTGCTCATCGATGACCTCTATGCCGGCGACAACCGCTTCCTGGAGATGGTGGCCCACCAGCCGGGCATCGAGGTGCGTCTGTTCAATCCCTTCTGGTTGCGCGGCTGGCGGCCACTGACCCTGCTGCTGGAAGGGCTGCTCAGCTTTCGCCGCATCAATCACCGCATGCACAACAAGCTGCTGCTGGTGGACGGCAGCCAGGCGGTGATCGGGGGTCGCAATATCGGGGATCGTTACTTCGGACTCGGCGGTGCCCCCCAGTTCGTCGATCTGGATCTTGCCTGCCGCGGCCCGCTCTGCCAGCGGGTCGAGCAGGGGTTTGATCAATTCTGGCGCAGCCGCTGGAGCCACCCGATCCGCCGTCTGTTGCGCCGCCCGCTGCAACGGGCCGAGGTGCAGGTGGTGAACGACTTCCTGCTGACCCTGAACGAGCCGCAGATCGCGGCCGTCTATGACCTGCCGGCCAGCCTGTTCGATCCCGAGCCCATCCCCCTGCGCTGGCATGCCGGGCGGGCCGAGGTGTGGTTTGACCGCCCCGGCAAGGGGCTGGTATCCCGGCCCACCACGGCGCGCCTGCTCTGGCGCAAACTGGCCGACAATCAGGGCACATTGCGCCTGGTCACCCCCTATCTCATCCTGACCCGGGGGCTGCGCCGCCGGCTCAGGCAGCAGCGTCAAGCGGGGGTGACCATCGACATCCTGACCAACTCCCTGGCCAGCACGGATGTGCCGCTGGTGTACGGCGCCTACCGCCGTCACCGCCCCTGGCTGATACGCCAGGGCATAGCGCTGTCGGAGCTGGAGGGGGCATCTCTCAGCCTGCACGCCAAGCTGATCCTGGTGGGGGAGGAGGAGGCGCTGCTCGGCAGCTTCAATCTGGATCCGCGCTCCCTGCTGCTCAACACCGAGTTGGTGTTGCATCTGGCCTGCCCCGCGCTGTGCGCCGAGTTGCAGCAGTGGCTGACGACCTGGCAGCAGCGTTCATCCCACTCGGTGGCTGCCCCGCCCTCGACCCTGCGCCGCCTGCTGGCCAGGGTCAGTGACTGGTTGCCGTTGCAGCGCTGGTTGTGAGTGGATCACGGCTTGTGCGAGATCTCGCAAAGCCTTGTGCGCCTTCGAGGATAACGTTTGCCATCCAATGGCGATGGGGTGATTTATCGTATTGTTTTTAATCAGATTGTTTTCTGGTTGAAGTTGGATGAGCGGCAGATGCTTGCATAGATGGCCGAATATATCGGTTTTTTATTTTATTTATCTGCGTAATATTTCAACTGCAAGGACAACACGACGGTTTGCCGTCGTGCGGAAGAGGGTCGTGAAGGGAATCGGCCGACTGGATCGCTCCAGCCGGAGCCTGCTTCAGATGGGTAGCGGAAACTCAGGAAGCAGGAGAGGAACCCGACGGGACCGGATTCCAATATGGAACATGCTATTTGCGAGGGGGTGACATGCGAGTGTCACCCCATTTTTTATGGCCTGCTGGCTGGGCTGAACAAAAAGACCGCCGATTGGCGGTCTTTTTCTTTGTGTCGTCTGACGGTCTATGGTCAGGCGATGCCTGCCAACAGGCGGCTCCAGTTGCGTTTGGCCACGGTGAAGGCATCGTGCAGGCTGCGATACTCCAGCTGCAGTTTCAGCTGGTCGTAGCGGGCCAGCGCCTTGCGCTTGCGCTGCTCCAGCAGGCGTTTGCGGCTGGCGTAGTAGTGCTGCAGCTGCTGGCTCAGCTTGTCGTACTCCTCTTGCAGCAACGCCTGCCACAGCTCCCTGTCGTCCTGTCTGTGCAGCCTGGCCTGGGCCCGTTTCAGCTGCATCTCCAGCCTGGCCTGCTCGATCCGTTCTTCCGGGCAGGCGCGCAGATCCCGTGCCAGCCCGCACCAGGCGGCACTGCGGATCAGCCACTTGGTAGGATCGAACTGCCACCAGCGGATGCCGTTGCGATAGTCGTTCTCGAACAGGTGGTGGAAGTTGTGGTAGCCCTCGCCGAAGGTGAAGAAGGCCAGGATGCCGTTGTCCCGCGCGCTGTTGCGGTCGGTGAAGGGCTGACTGCCCCAGATGTGGGCCAGGGAGTTGATGAAGAAGGTGGTGTGATGGGTCATCACCATGCGCAGCACCCCGGCCAGCAGCAGCATGCCGAGCAGATCGCCGTGGACGAGCCCCAGCAGCAGCGGGATGCCGATGTTGGTGGCCAGGGTCAGCGCCAGATAGTGCCTGTGCTGGAAGGCGACCACTGGGTTGTTCTGCAGATCCCGCACGTTGCTGTAGTCGTGGTAGATGTCGCGCTGATATTCCCGCAGCATCCAGCCGATGTGGGAGAACCAGAAGCCGCGGCCCGCACTGTAAGGATCCTTCTGGTTGTCATCCACGTGGCGGTGGTGGCGACGATGATCGGAAGACCAGTGCAGCGCCGAGTTTTGCAGGGCGAGGGCACCGCCGATGGCGAAGATCCACTGCAGGATCGGGTGCGCCTTGTAGGCCTTGTGCGACCAGAGCCGGTGGTAGCCGGCGGTGATGGAGATGCCGCAATAGCAGAACAGCAGCAGGAAGCTGCCCCACTGCCAGAGGTCATAGCCATGGGTCATGCCGTACCAGGGCACGGCGATCAGTGCGGTCAGCCCGGAGAGGGCGAACAGCAGGGTGTTGGTCATGATGATCGGGGGGCGTTCCATCTCACTCGGTTCCTTTCAGCGAACAGCTGTGCGCTATTTTCCATGCAGCCGGAATTGGGGTCAATGGTAAAAAAGTAGGAGACAAACCTGATCCTGGCGCAGCCTTCGGGTTATCATTTGGCCTCGATAACCTGAAGGTGACTGTTTTCGTGGGTATTCGCGCGCAACAAAAAGAAAAAACCCGGCGTACTCTGATCGAGGCGGCGTTCAGCCAACTGTGCGCCAATCGCAGCTTTTCCAACCTCAGTCTGCGGGAAGTGGCGCGGGAGGCCGGCATCGCGCCCACCTCCTTCTATCGCCACTTTCGTGACATGGAGGAGCTGGGGCTGACCCTGGTGGATGAAGGCGGCCTGACCCTGCGCCAGTTGATGCGCCAGGCGCGTCAGCGCATCGCGGGTGGCGGCAGCGTCATCAGCACCTCGGTACAGACGTTCATGGAGTTCGTCGAGAACAACCCGAACATCTTCCGGCTGCTGCTGCGCGAGCGCTCCGGCACCTCTGCTGCATTTCGCCAGGCGGTGGCGCGGGAGATCCAGCACTTTATCGCCGAGCTGACCGACTACCTCGAAGCCACCACGGGGGCGCCGCGGGAAGAGGCCTACATCCAGGCCGAGGCCATGGTGACCATCGTCTTCAGTGCCGGTGCCGACGCCCTCGACATGACCAGCGAGGAGTGCCGGGCCCTGTCCGATCGCACCATCCGTCAGCTGCGCATGATCGCCATGGGCGCCGAGGTCCAGAACCAGAAGCGCCGTGAACCTCTCTCTTAAGTCAAAGGATGGACAGCTCCATGCATGACCAGAACACGATTCCGAAGAAACCCCTGCTGCTGGCCCTGCTCATCGGCATCTGTGGTGATGCCTCCCTGACGGTCTTGTCAGAGTCTGCGGTGCCCTTCTCCTTCTTCCCGATGATCGCCTTCGTGCTGGCCGCCTATCAGCTCTACCAGCACTACCGTCATGTCTCGCTGGAGGGCAACACCCCGGTCTGCATGCTGCTCAGCTTCTTCATCGGCGTGTTCGGCCATTCGGCGCTGGTCAAGGTGCAGTACCCAGAGCTTGGCAGCAACTTCTTCTCGCTGATCATGATGTTGCTGCTGCTGGCCGTGCTCTCCATCAAGCTCGGTATCAGCGTGGGGAAAAAAGAGAAGGAGTGACCAGCACTCCTTCCATCACCACCATGACAGAGCCGGGATCACCCGGCTTTGTTGTCTTCGCCGCGCCGCTTGGCATCGACGATGGCCTGCAGCCTGGCGCGGATCTCCACCATGCCGAACACCCCGAACACCAGCACCTGGGTAAACTCGAGCCGGCTCACTGCGAAGTAGGGCTTGCAGGCAGCCTTGACCATGCTGGCCTGCACCCAGTGCATCAGGATCACGATCACGCCGCACACCGGCAGGAAGCCGTTGAGCTTGCCCGGCAGCGGGGCGATCAGGCTGACCAGCACGCCGAACCAGAAGAACAGGATCAGACCCATCGCCAACAGATTAAACACCCGCTTCATCGTTTACCTCCCGCACATAGCATTGATAGCAGACCTGATTTGATCGGCCTGTTTGTCCTTGAGTCGTTGTCCAGATTGACGGGGAGGAGCTCTGTGCCCATCTTCCCCTGCCACCCGGCTGTTAAACCGCGGTGTCATTCTTGATCTCGCGCAGATAGAGCTGGTAGCAGACTTGACCTGCCTGTTTGTCCTTGAGCAGTTGCCAGCTGGCCGGCAGCGGCAGATCGGCCATCTCCTTCTCTCGCTCCAGATAGATGAGGGCGTCCGGCGCCAGCCAGCCGCGCTGCTCCAGCAGCTCGCACACCTGGGGCAGCAACTCGCGGCGAAAGGGGGGGTCGAGAAACACCAGGTCGAACGGCGTGGCCGGCCCCTGCAGCCAGCTGACGGCATCGGTCTGGATCACCTGACCCTGGCTGCTGCCGAGGGTGGTCAGGTTCTTCTTGATCTGCTCGGCGGCGCCCCTGTCCATCTCGATCAGGGTGACCTGCTCGGCGTAACGCGACAGCGCCTCCAGCCCCAGGCCGCCGCTGCCGGCGAACAGATCCAGGCAGCGGGTGCCGCGCACATGGGGAGCCAGCCAGTTGAAGATGGTCTCCTTGACGCGATCCGTGGTGGGTCTGAGTCCTTCCACATCCCTGACCGGCAGTTTGCGGCCTCGCCACTGGCCGCTGATGATTCTTACAAAGCCCGATTTCCCCTGCGGGGCTGGGCTCTTGCTCGGGCCGTTACGGCTGGATTTCACTCTGGGCATCGCGTTTCGTCGTCAGAAAATAAAGTGATAGTATAAGGCGGTTCATTTTTATGCCGACCCGCCGAGGGACGGCTATCTTAGCAGTCAGCCTTTGATGTGAGTATTTTTAGATGGCAAAAGGTTTGTTTTCCTGGCTGGGTTTCGGCCGCAAGAAAGAAGAGGCTGAGGCTGTCCAACCACAGACACCGCAAGCCACCCCGACTACCGCTGAGCCCGAAGTCGCGGCTCACCCCGCTCCCGCTCCCGTTTCCGAGACGACTGTTTCCGATAGTACGCCGGCCGTCGCTGCTGAAGTGCCCGCCAGCGCACAGAATTCCGTTTTGCACGATGATTGCTGCCCGCCTGCCGAGCTGGACGACCATGGTCCGCTGGTGGTGGAGGAGTGTGCCTCCGATCTGGAGCCGGTGATCGTCAATGAAGCCCTGATCGCCGAAGAGGAGCGCGCGGCTGCCGAGGCGCAAGCCGCTGAGGCTGCCCAGGTGGCGGCCGATCTCAAGGCGGCGGAAGAGGCCCGCCTTGCCGCCGAAGCCCGCGCCGCGGAAGAGGATCGTCTTGCCGCCGAAGCCCGCGCCGCGGAAGAGGCCCTTATTGCCGCCGAAGCCCGCGCCGCAGAGGAGGCTCGTATTGCCGCCGAAGCCCGCGCCGCAGAAGAGGCCCGTATCGCAGCCGAAGCCCGCGCCGCAGAAGAGGCCCGTATCGCAGCCGAAGCCCGCGCCGCAGAAGAGGCTCGCCTTGCTTCCGAAGCCCGTGCCGCAGAAGAGGCTCGTCTTGCCGCTGAAGCCCGCGCAGCGGAAGAGGCCCGTATTGCCGCTGAAGCTCGCGCTGCGGAAGAGGCTCGTATTGCCGCTGAAGCGCAGGCTGCCGAGGAAGCCCGGATCGCCAAAGAGGCCCAGCGAGCGGAAGATTTGCGCCTGGTCGCCGCGATGGAGGCTGAGGCCGCTGCCCTCGCAGCTCTGCCGCTGGCCGCCAAGGTGGACGACGACACCCAGGACAAGCCGCAGCGGGAGGGCTTCTTCGCCCGCCTCAAGCGCAGCCTGGTGCGCACCAAGGAGAATATCGGTTCCGGCTTCTTCGGCCTGTTCCGTGGCAAGAAGATCGACGACGAGCTGTTCGAGGAGCTGGAGACCCAGCTGCTGACAGCGGATCTCGGTGTCGACACCACCACCCGTATCATCGAGGGGCTGGTGCAGCATGCGGATCGCAAGCAGCTCAAGGATGCCGAGGCGCTCTACGGCCTGCTCAAGCAGGACATGGGCGAGATGCTGGCCAAGGTCGAGCAGCCGCTGGTGATCGACACCGACAAGAAGCCTTACGTCATCCTGATGGTGGGCGTGAACGGGGTCGGCAAGACCACCACCATCGGCAAGCTGGCCAAGCAGTTCCAGGCCGAAGGCAAGAGTGTGATGCTGGCCGCTGGCGACACCTTCCGCGCCGCCGCCGTCGAGCAGCTGCAGGTGTGGGGTCAGCGCAACAACATTCCGGTGATCGCCCAGCACACCGGCGCCGACTCCGCCTCCGTCATCTATGATGCCATCGAGGCGGCCCGCTCGCGCGGGGCCGACGTGCTGATCGCCGATACCGCCGGCCGCCTGCAGAACAAGAGCAACCTGATGGAAGAGCTCAAGAAGGTGGTGCGGGTGATGAAGAAGCTGGACGATGCGGCCCCCCACGAAATCATGCTGACCCTGGACGCAGGCACCGGCCAGAACGCCCTGAGCCAGGCCAAGCTGTTCAGCGAGGCGGTGGGGCTGACCGGCATCACCCTCACCAAGCTGGATGGCACCGCCAAGGGCGGCGTCATCTTCGCGGTGGCCGACAAGTTCCAGATCCCGATCCGCTACATCGGGGTGGGCGAGGGGATCGACGATCTGCGTCCGTTCGTCGCCAACGACTTCATCGAGGCGCTTTTCAGTCGCGAGGAGTGAGTGTCTTCGCGATGAGCAAGCTCGGGCGCTGTGAGTTGAGCGCCCCCTGCCCCGACCCAGGTCGGGGCTTGTCACTGTCAGGGAACCGTTATGATCCGTTTTGACAAGGTCAGCAAGGTCTACAGCGGCGGCCATCAGGCGCTGCAGAAGGTCAGTTTTCATCTGCGCAAGGGGGAGATGGCCTTTCTGACCGGGCACTCGGGCGCAGGCAAGAGTACCCTCCTCAAACTCATCAGCGTAATGGAACGGCCGACCGACGGCCGTGTCTTCTTTCATGGCGATGACGTCAGCCACATCAAGCGGGGGGAGATCCCCTATGTGCGCCGCCAGATCGGCATGATCTTTCAGGATCACCGGTTGCTGATGGACCGCACCGTGTTCGACAACGTGGCGCTGCCGCTGGTGATCGACGGCTACAGCCATGGGGACATCAACAAGCGGGTGGCCGCTGCGCTCGACAAGGTGGGGCTGCTCGGCAAGGAGCGCTACCAGCCGCGCATGCTCTCCGGCGGTGAACAGCAGCGGGTAGGCATCGCCCGCGCCATCGTCAACAAGCCGCCGCTGCTGCTGGCGGATGAGCCGACCGGCAACCTGGATCCCCAGCTCTCCATGGACATCATGCGGCTGTTCGAGGAGTTCAACCGCTTCGGCGTCTCCGTGCTGATTGCCACCCACGATCTGGGGCTGATCGCCCGCATGCGCTATCGCACCCTGACCCTCAAGGCGGGTCGCATGTATTCGTCCGGGGAGGAGCTCTGATGGCCATTCGTGCGCGTCACAAACAGCCGCCGCTGCGGCGCTTCATGATGTACTGGGTTGACCACGCCCGCCAGGCCTTTGCCAGTCTGGGGGAGCTGTGGCGCAATCCGCTCGCCTCCCTGATGACGCTGGCGGTGCTGGGGGTCAGCCTGGCGCTGCCCTCCTGCTTCCACGTGCTGCTGAAAAACGCCGAGGTGGTGGAGGGGAGCTGGCAGACCAGTTCCCAGATCTCCCTCTACCTGCGCAAGGATCTGCCCGAGCAGAACATCCTCGACATGAAGCAGCGGATCCTGCTCTACCCGGAGGTGGAGTCGGTCACCTACATGAGCCGGGATGAGGCGCTCAAGGAGTTTCGCGAGATCTCCGGCTTTGGCGATGCGCTCGACTACCTCGACAGCAACCCGCTGCCGCCGGTGCTGAGCGTGATCCCGGATCCGCGCTGGCAGAACCCGGAAGGGGCGGCCGAGCTGCTCAACAAACTGAGCAACGAAGACGGGGTCGAGCAGGGCAAGCTGGATCTGCAGTGGCTGACCCGGCTGCAGGGGATCATGAACCTGCTGCGCCACACCATCACCGGCATCGCCGTGCTGCTGCTCTCCGCGGTACTGCTGATCGTCGGCAACACCCTGCGCCTGAATATCCTCAACCAGCGTTCCGAGATCGAAGTGCTCAAGCTGGTGGGGGCGACCGATGCCTTCATCCATCGTCCCTTCCTTTATACCGGCATCTGGTTCGGGGTCATTGGCGGCATGCTGGCCTGGTGGCTGACCGAGGTGATGGTGATCTGGAGCGAAGGGGTGGTGAAGGAGCTGGCGGGTCTCTACAACAGCAACTTCAGGCTGGTGGGCATGGGAGCGGTGGACGGGATCAACCTGATCCTGCTGGGGGCCCTGCTGGGGCTGATCGCCTCCTGGTTTTCGGTCCATCGCCACATTCGCGACATCGAACCGTCCTGATTAATTTATCAGCGTTTCAAAGCGCTGGATTTTGCGACCTGGATCAAGTAAAAGAGTGGCCGTTTCTGGCACGGCCACCGTTCTGGGAGTAATCTGGATAGCACCAGTCTTCAGGATCTTCTCTGGATCCTGTGAACCTTCTGATTTATAAGCAGTCTACAATTGCGAAGAATTTATACGGGTGTGGCCCCTATGCCTTGCTCGTCTGACTTGGCAAGCATGTGAAGGTTGCGAGCTCCGCAACAATGGACTTAGCATGCTACTTTTCGGGGGTCCTTCATTGTGACCCCCTTTTTTTGACTGTTCATTCATGATTCATCCTGCCGGCCTAAGATGATTCCGGTTCAGACATGCCAGTCATGTTTGATGCAGGCCGCAGAATGGCGTCCGGTCAGTAGACAGGCCCTCTCAGGGTGTTAGACTGATTCGATTGAAAAGTAAGAGGTAGAACATGGGAACTTCATTGCAGCGCACTATGGCTCTGATTCCGCAAGGTAGTCTGGAAGGCTATATCCAGGCAGTAAACTCGATTCCGGTGCTGAGCGCAGAGGAAGAGCGTGAGCTGGCTGAGCGTTTGCAGCAGGAAGGCGATCTCGAGGCTGCCCGTCAGCTCGTTATGTCGCACCTGCGTTTTGTCGTTCACGTCGCCAAGAGTTATGCCGGTTACGGTCTGCCCCAGGCCGATCTGGTGCAGGAAGGCAACATAGGCCTGATGAAGGCGGTCAAGCGCTTTGACCCGAGCGTCGGCGTGCGTCTGGTCTCCTTCGCGGTGCACTGGATCAAGGCCGAAATCCACGAATACGTGCTGCGCAACTGGCGCATGGTCAAGGTGGCGACCACCAAGGCCCAGCGCAAGCTCTTCTTCAACCTGCGCAAGTCCAAGAAACGCCTCGGCTGGCTGAACCACGAAGAGGTGCAGGCCGTGGCCGCCGACCTTGGCGTCTCCGCCGCCGACGTCACCGAGATGGAAGCGCGCATGAGCAACTACGATCAGGCGTTCGATCTGGTCGGTGATGAGGACGAAGAGGGCGGTTTTGCGCCGGTCCACTATCTGGAGGACAAATCCTCCGATCTGGCGGCCACCATCGAGAACGACAACTGGGACGATCACGCAACCCGTCGTCTGAGCTCGGCCCTGGCCACTCTGGATGAGCGCAGCCAGCACATCATCCGTGCCCGCTGGCTGGACGATGACAGCAAGACCACCCTGCAGGAGCTGGCCGATACCTACGGCGTCTCCGCCGAGCGGGTGCGTCAGCTTGAGAAAAACGCCCTCAAGAAGCTGAAGGATGCGATGGAAGCATAATCCTGTGCGCCGGGCGGGTGCGTCAGCTTGAGCAGCACGCGCCCAGGCAGCTGAAAGATACGAGGGAGGCCTGATGCCTCCTGATGAAAACAGGGCCTGATGGCCCTGTTTTTGTTTGGCGGGGATCTGGTCGGCCTTGCCTTGGTTACCCTTGTGTATGGTATGTTGCCGCCACTGCCACAGTAGGGAGAGCAGATAGTGAAACTCTTGAACGACTTGTTTACCAACAACCGCGAGTGGGCGGAACGGATCAAGGCCGAGGATCCCGAATTCTTTGCTACCCTCTCCGCCCAGCAGGCCCCCGAATACCTCTGGATTGGCTGCTCCGACAGCCGGGTACCCGCCAACCAGCTGATGGGGCTGCTGCCGGGGGACGTATTCGTCCACCGCAACGTCGCCAACCTGGTGGTACACACCGACTTCAACTGCCTCTCGGTGCTGCAATACGCGGTCGAGGTGCTCAAGGTGAAGCACATCATCGTCTGCGGCCACTACGGCTGCGGCGGCGTCAAGGCGGCGATGCAGAACCAGGAGCTGGGGCTCATCGACAACTGGCTGCGCAACATCAAGGATGTCTACTTCAAGTATCGCGAGCAGCTGGATGCCATCGAGGATGAGCACGAGCGCTTCGACTACCTGTGCGAGCTGAACGTGGCCGAGCAGGTGGCCAACGTCTGCCACACCACCATCATCCAGAACGCCTGGCGCAAGGGGCAGGAGCTGGCGGTGCACGGCTGGATCTACGGCATCAAGGACGGTCTGCTGCACGATCTCGATCTCTGCATCAGCGGGCCTGAGCAGATCCCGGACGTCTATCGCGCCTGGCCGGACATGCGTCCGCCCCATCGCCGTCGCTGAGGAGCATCCCGTTGGCACCGGCCCTCTATCTGCAGATCAAGCAGCACATCCTGGACGGGATCCGCGAACGCCACTATCAGGCGGGCGACCGGATCCCGACCGAGGCCGCCCTGTGCGAGCAGTTCACCGTGAGCCGGATGACGGTCAACAAGGCGTTGCGCGAACTGGTGGCCGAGGGCTGGCTGGTGCGCACCGCCGGCTCCGGCAGCTTCGTGGCGGACCGGCGCACCGAGTCGCCGCTGCTGGCCATTCGCAACATCGCCGACGAGATCGCCGAGCGGGGCAGCGAGTACAGCGGCCGGGTGATCCGGCTGCAGCGCCAGGCCGCCGACGAGAAGGTGGCGGTGCAACTGGGGCTGCGGGTCGGGGCGCCCATCTTTCACAGCCTCATCGTCCATCAGGCCGACGGTGAGCCGCTGCAGCTGGAGGAGCGCTTCGTCGATGCGGAGCGGCTGCCGGAGTATGGCGAGCAGGATTTTGCCAGCCAGACCCCCAATCGTTATCTGATGGAGGTCTGCCCCCTCTCCGAGATGGAGCACGTGGTGGAGGCGGTGCTGCCGAGCGCCGGCGAAGCCGGCTTGCTGCAGGTACGGGTCGATACCCCCTGCCTGCTGCTGCATCGGCGTACCTGGTCAGGTGGTTATCTGGTCTCCTATGCCCGCCTGCTCTCGCCAGGCTCCCGCTACAAGTTGAGCTCCAAGACCAGTCTCAGCTAATTGTATATACATATCATTTTTGACAAAGCCCGCCTCTGGCGGGCTTTTTTGTGTTTAAGCTCTAATGAACACGCTGTTATCAAGATGTGAACTTGATCCTTTCTTTCCCGTCAGAGATCGGATATAAGTTAATGTATATACATTTAGAGGTCGGTATGAACAAGGAACTGTTGAACTGCGAGCGGGTCTGGCTCAACGTGACACCCGCCACCCTGCGCTCCGATCTGGCTGACTACGGTCTGCTGGAGCCCCATGCCCTCGGCGTTCATGAGGGGAGGATCCACGCCCTGGTGCCCATGCAGGATCTCAAGGGCCCCTATCCCGCCCATTGGCAGGACATGAAGGGCAAGCTGGTTACCCCCGGCCTCATCGATTGCCACACCCACCTCATCTTCGCCGGCAGCCGTGCCGAAGAGTTCGAGCTGCGCCAGAAGGGTGTGCCTTATTCCGAGATCGCCCGCAAAGGCGGCGGCATCATCAGCACGGTGCGTGCCACCCGTGCCGCCAGCGAGGATCAACTGTTTGAGCTGGCACTGCCACGGATCAAGTCGCTGATCCGGGAAGGGGTCACCACGGTGGAGATCAAGTCCGGCTACGGCCTCACCCTGGCAGACGAGCTCAAGATGCTGCGGGTGGCCCGCCGACTGGGAGAGGCGCTGCCGATCCGGGTCAAGACCACCCTGCTGGCAGCCCATGCGGTGCCGCCGGAGTATCGCGACGATCCCGACTCCTGGGTCGAGACCATCTGTCAGGAGATCATCCCGGCCGCCGCCGAGGCGGGCCTGGCCGATGCGGTGGACGTCTTCTGTGAACACATCGGCTTCTCGCTGGCCCAGACCGAGCAGGTCTATCTGGCGGCGGATCAATATGGCTTGGCGGTGAAAGGGCACATGGATCAGCTCTCCAACCTGGGGGGCAGCACGCTGGCCGCCAACTTCGGCGCCCTCTCGGTGGATCATCTGGAGTATCTGGATCCGGAAGGGGTCCAGGCGCTGGCTCACCGCGGTGTGGTCGCGACTCTGCTGCCCACCGCCTTCTATTTCCTCAAGGAGACCAAGCTGCCGCCGGTCACCGCCCTGCGCAAGGCAGGGGTGCCGATGGCGGTCTCCTCCGACATCAACCCGGGCACGGCCCCCATCGTCTCCCTGCGGATGGCCATGAACATGGCCTGCACCCTGTTCGGCCTGACCCCGGTGGAGGCCATGGCCGGGGTGACTCGCCACGCCGCCCGCGCGCTTGGCGAGCAGGAACGCCTGGGACAGCTCAGGGTCGGCATGCTGGCGGATTTCCTGGTCTGGAACTGTGGCCATCCGGCCGAACTCAGTTACCTCATCGGCGTCGATCAGTTGGTGAGCCGGGTGGTCAACGGGGAGGAGACCCTGCATGGATAAGTTAAACGGGATCGACATGTCGGTCTGGCAGGGGCGTCAGGATCCGGAAGACGGTGAACTGGCCCTGCGCTGGCATGACAGGGTGCAGCCCTGGCAGGGACGCGGTGAACCCGGCGTGGTGCTGCTCGGCTTCGCCTGCGACGAAGGGGTGCGCCGCAACAAGGGGCGCGTCGGTGCGGCCGGTGCGCCGCTGGCGGTGCGCAAGCTGCTCGCCAACACGGCCTGGCACCTGAGTCAGCCCGTCTACGACGGCGGTGACGTGTGCTGCGAGGACGGGGATCTCGACGCCGCCCACGGCCGGCTGGCCGATCGGGTCGCCGCTGCGCTGGGGCAGGGCCAGTTCCCGCTGGTGCTGGGAGGCGGCCACGAGGTGGCCTTCGGCAGCTGGAGTGGCCTCAACCGCCATCTCAACGGCAAGGGTCGTGTGGGCATCATCAACTTCGACGCCCACTTCGACCTGCGCATGAAGCTGGAGCAGGCGAGTTCCGGCACCCCCTTCTTCCAGATTGCCGAGCAGTGCGCTGCCCAGGGCTCGCCCTTTAACTATGCCTGCCTCGGGGTGGCCGAGACCGCCAACACGGCGGCCCTGTTTGCCCGCGCCGAGGCGCTGGGGGTGTGGCACGTGCTGGACGAGGCGATGACGCCGACCGAGCTGCCAGCCTTGCTCAACGGGCTGGATGCCTTTATCGCCCGCTGTGACCACCTCTATCTGACCATCGATCTCGACGTGCTGCCCGCCGCCGTGATGCCGGGGGTAAGTGCCCCTGCCGCCCGCGGCGTGGAGCTGGCGGTCATCGAACCGCTGATCGCCCATATCCGGGCCAGCGGCAAGCTCAGGCTCGCCGATCTGGCCGAGTACAACCCGAACCTGGATCAGGACAACCGCAGCGCCCGCGTGGCCGCGCGCCTGGTTCACCAGTTGACCAAGTAGCGGCGCACCGCGCCGCCTGACCGTATCGCTAAACAAGGAGTGTCTATGTCTGTACAACACCAGGATCCCCGCCACGATCCGAGCCGGATCATCCGTGCTCCCCACGGCACCCAGCTGACTGCCAAGAGCTGGCTCACCGAGGCGCCCCTGCGGATGCTGATGAACAACCTGGATCCGGAAGTGGCCGAGCATCCCCAGTCCCTGGTGGTGTACGGCGGCATCGGTCGCGCCGCCCGCAACTGGGCCTGCTACGACAAGATCGTCGAGGTGCTGACCCGCCTGGAGGAGAACGAGACCCTACTGGTGCAATCCGGCAAGCCGGTCGGCGTGTTCCAGACCCACAAGGACGCACCGCGGGTGCTGATCGCCAACTCCAACCTGGTGCCACACTGGGCCAACTGGGAGCACTTCAACGAGCTCGATAAGAAGGGCCTGATGATGTACGGCCAGATGACCGCCGGCTCTTGGATCTACATCGGTACTCAGGGGATAGTGCAGGGCACCTACGAGACCTTCTTCGCGGTGGCCAACCAGCACTTCAACGGCGAGCCCAAGGGCCGCTGGATCCTCACCGGCGGGCTCGGTGGCATGGGCGGCGCCCAGCCGCTGGCCGCCACCATGGCCGGCTTCTCGATGATCGCCGTGGAGTGCGACGAGACCCGCATCGATTTTCGCCTCAAGACCCGCTACGTCGACAAGAAGGCCCATAGCCTGGATGAGGCGCTGGCCATGGTCGAGGAAGCCAGGCAGAGCGGCAGCGCCGTCTCGGTCGGCCTGCTCGGCAACGCCGCCGACGTCTTCGCCGAGCTGGTGGCCCGCGGCATCACGCCGGACGTAGTGACCGACCAGACCTCCGCCCATGACCCGATCCACGGCTACCTGCCCCAGGGCTGGAGCGTGGCCCAGTGGCGCGACCTGCAGAAGAGCGCGCCGCAAGAGGTCAATGTGGCCGCCCGCCGTTCCATGGCTCGCCAGGTGGAGGCCATGCTGACCCTGCAGGCCCGCGGCGCCGCCACGCTCGATTACGGCAACAACATCCGCCAGATGGCGCTGGAAGAGGGGGTCAAGAATGCCTTCGACTTCCCGGGCTTCGTGCCGGCCTACATCCGCCCGCTGTTCTGCGAGGGCATTGGCCCGTTCCGCTGGGTGGCCCTCTCCGGCGATCCGGAAGACATCTACAAGACCGATCAGAAGGTGAAGGAGCTGATCCCGGACGATCCCCACCTGCACAACTGGCTCGACATGGCCCGCGAGCGCATCGCCTTCCAGGGCCTGCCGGCGCGGATCTGCTGGGTCGGGGTCAAGGATCGGGTACGCCTCGGCCTGGCCTTCAACGAGATGGTGAAGAACGGCGAGCTGAAAGCCCCCGTCGTCATCGGCCGCGACCACCTGGACTCCGGCTCGGTGGCGAGCCCGAACCGCGAGACCGAATCCATGATGGATGGCTCAGACGCCGTCTCCGACTGGCCGCTGCTCAACGCCCTGCTCAACACAGCCGGCGGGGCGACCTGGGTCTCCCTGCACCACGGTGGCGGGGTCGGCATGGGCTTCTCCCAGCACTCCGGCGTGGTGATCGTCTGTGACGGCACCGACGACGCAGCCAAGCGGGTCGGCCGCGTGCTGCGCAACGACCCGGCCACCGGGGTGATGCGTCACGCCGATGCGGGCTACGAAATTGCCATCAACTGTGCCGTTGATGAGAAACTGGATCTGCCGATGATTGACGGCGCCAACGGTGTCAAAGGAAAGGTGTAACACCATGTTTGAATTGACTATTACCCCGGGCGAGCTGGATCTCGCCACCCTGCGCCGCGTCAGCCGCGAGCCGGTACACGTTTCGCTGGATCCCTCCGCCCTGGCGGGGATCCACGCCTCCGCCGCCGTGGTCACCAAGGTGATCGAGCAAAACCGGGTGGTGTATGGCATCAACACCGGCTTCGGCCTCCTGGCCAACACCCGCATTCCGGTGGAGCAGCTGGACGAGCTGCAGCGCTCCATCGTGCTCTCCCATGCCGCCGGTATCGGCGAGTACATGGATGACGCCACCGTGCGGCTGATGATGGTGCTCAAACTCAACTCGCTCGCCCGTGGTTTTTCTGGCATCAGGCCACTGGTGCTGGAGGCCCTGATGCGCCTCATCAACGCCGAGGTCTACCCGGTGGTGCCGAAGAAGGGCTCCGTCGGCGCTTCCGGCGATCTGGCGCCGCTGGCCCACATGAGCTGTCTACTGATCGGTGAAGGCAAGGCCCGCCACAAGGGCGAGCTGATCGATGCCACCACGGCCCTCAAGATTGCCGGGCTGGAGTCCATCGCGCTGGCACCGAAAGAGGGGCTGGCACTGCTCAACGGCACCCAGGCGAGCACCGCCTTCGCGCTGGAAGGGCTGTTCCACGCCGAGGATCTCTACGCCGGTGCCATCACCATAGGGGCCATGAGCGTGGAGGCGGCCCTCGGCAGCCGCCGTCCGTTCGATGCCCGCATCCACGCGGTGCGCGGCCAGCGCGGCCAGATCGACGCGGCTGCCTGCTACCGCCACCTGCTGGTGGATGGCAGCGAGATCGGCATGTCCCACCACAACTGCGAGAAGGTGCAGGATCCTTACTCCCTGCGCTGCCAACCGCAGGTGATGGGCGCCTGCCTGACCCAGATCCGTCAGGCGGCCGAGGTGCTGGTGTGCGAGGCCAACGCGGTCTCCGACAACCCGCTGGTGTTTGCCGAGGATGAGGACATTCTCTCCGGCGGCAACTTCCACGCAGAACCCGTGGCCTTCGCCGCCGACAACCTGGCGCTGGCCATCGCCGAGATAGGCTCGCTCTCAGAGCGTCGCATGGCGCTGCTGATCGACTCGCGCATGTCCGGTCTGCCGGCCTTCCTGGTCAACAACGGCGGGGTGAACTCCGGCTTCATGATCGCCCAGGTCACCTCGGCGGCGCTCGCCTCCGAAAACAAGACCCTGGCCCACCCGGCCTCGGTGGACAGTCTGCCCACCTCCGCCAACCAGGAGGATCACGTCTCCATGGCCACCTTCGCCGGCCGCCGGCTGGCGGACATGGCCGAGAACACCCGCGGCATCCTGGCGGTGGAGCTGCTGGCCGCGGCCCAGGGCCTGGATTTCCGCGCGCCGCTGCGTTCCACCGAGCTGGTGGAGCTGGCCAAGGGCCGCCTGCGGGAAGAAGTCAGCTTCTACGACAAGGACAGGTACTTCGCGCCGGACATCGAGGCGGCCGCCGCCCTGCTGGGCCGTGCCAGCTACAACGACCTGATCCCGACCGGCGTGCTGCCGAGCCTCTAAGCGGCCACCCAGCCCATAACAGAAGACCGCCCATCGGGCGGTCTTTTCGTTGCTGTGGTCGATGATCCAGCGGTTACTCGTGCTCGAACATCAGGAACAGGTAGACCACGAACAACACCAGGTGGGTAGCCCCGTGCAGCGCATTGGTGCGGCCGCTGCTGAAGGTCACCTTGCACACCATGAGAGTGGTGATAAGCAGTACCATGTCGGCGGCGGAGAGGCCCAGGCGCACCTCCTGCCCCAGCATGGCGCCGATGAACAGCACCGCGGGCACTGTGAGGGCGATGGTGGCCAGCACAGAGCCGAAGTAGAGGTTCATGGCCCGCTGCAGCTGATTGTTGAAGGCCGCCTTGATGGCGCCGACCGCCTCGGGGGCCAGCACTATACAGGCGACGATGAAGCCCCCCAGCGCCGGCGGCGCCGCCAGCACTTTGACCCCGTGGTTGATGGGAATGGCGAGGGTCTTGGCCAGCAGGATCACCACCACCAGGTAGGCCAGCAGCAACAGGGTGTGGTAGACGTTGCTCTGCAGCGGGCCGTGGTGCTCTTCGTAATCCTCGTGATCGCTGTCGATGAAGAAGTGGCTGTGGCTGCGGGTCTGGATTAGCAGGAAGACGCCGTAGAGCAGCACAGAGATGATGATCAGCATCCAGGACATGGCGCTCGACATGCTGCCGATGTTGCCCCCTTCGGTGAAGTTGGGCAGCACCAGACAGAGCAGTGCCAGCGGAATGATGGCCACCAGATAGGATTTGACCCCGTCCAGATTGAAGCTCTGGGTGTGGTAGCGCCAGCCGCCAAACAGCAGGGTGAAGCCCACCAGGCCGTTGGTCACCAGCATCACCACCGCAAACATGGTGTCGCGGGCCATCACCGGATTGGGTTCGCCGGTCAGCATGACCGAGGAGATCATCACCACCTCCAGCGAGATGACCGACAGGGTCAGGATCAGGGTGCCGAAGGGTTCGCCCAGCTTGATGGCGAGGGCATCGGAGTGGCGCACCACCGAGAAGATGGCCCAGGTGACGATGGCAAGCAGCACAGCCGACACCGGAAGATAGATCCCGAGCGGAGTTGTCTCTGTCAGCAGGTCGCTACCTAGCGTCTTGAAGAAGAGCAGGGTGAGCAGGCCGACGGGCAGGGCAATCTCTTGCCGGATAAATGACTTCATAGGCAGTGGTTCTCATCTCGGGGCGGCGTGAGCCGACGGGTATGGAGCAGGATGGCACGTCACCGCAGTGACGGCCCTGCCAATGATAAAGGCTGTTGTCCGCGCAAGGAAAAAACATTTTGTTGCAAGATATGAGGGGAGCCGCATCCTCACCCGCTGCCAGCACAGAGTGGTGCTCGCCTGTGCGGTCGAGGGGGCAGAGGCTGGCTCAGCGCTAGCCCCCGTGGTTCTGGTACCAGGCCAGCAGCCAAATCTTCAGCTTGGTCAGGGCCATGGGCGGGGCATAGACATAACCCTGGATCAGGTGCACGCCGTGCTGGTCCAGATAGTCCACCTGATCCTGGCGTTCGACCCCCTCGGCGATCATCTCCATGCCCGACTCGCGGCCAAAGGCGATGGTGGCATCCAGCACGCTGCGCTTGAGATCGTCTGTGCCTATGGTGTCGACGAACATCTTGTCGATCTTGATCTGGCGGATGCCGAGCCGCTGCAGGTAGGCGAAGCCGCCGTAACCGGTGCCGAAGTCATCCAGCTTGAAGTGGTAGCCCCGCTGCTGCAGGGCGCCGATCTCGGCGCTCGCCGTCTCGATGTCGGTGATGGGCTTGCGCTCGGTCAGCTCGAAGGTGAGCTGGGCGGGAGAGGGCCAGCCGTGGCGCAGCAGCAGGTTGCGCAGGTGCGGTTGCTCCAGGTGGGAGGCCACTATGTTGACGCTGACCCACTGGCCGGGGATGAGCTTGGGCAGGTCGGCGATGACTTTTTCCAGCAGCTGGCTGGTCATGGGCAGGATCAGCTCCTGCTCTTCTGCATAGTCGATGAAGGCCCCTGGCGGGATCAGGCCGCCGCCCCGCTGCCAGCGCAGCAGCGCCTCGAATCCCACCACCTGCTGGCTGCGGCTGTCCACCACGGGTTGGTAGAAGGGGACGAACTCCCGCCGCGCCAGCCCGGCCTGCAACAATCCCTTGAGAGAGCGCCGGTAGTTGCGCAGCCCCCAGTAGGCCGCGACCAGCAGGGCCCCGATGGCGGCGCCGCACCAGAGCCCGTAGTAGCGGGCCTGCTGCAGGGCGTACTGCTCGAGCGCCCGGCCGGCCCACAGGGTCTGCCGGATCTGCTCGTGGGGATCGAGAAAACTGAGGCTGAGGCTTTGACTGCCTGCCTCCTCCTTGATGGCGCTGTCGCCGCGGGGGAAGGTCGGACTGGAGCCCCCCGGTTGCAGCTGGCTGAATTCGAGGTAGAAGCAGTTGGCGCAGGGATATTGCAGCAGAGCGTGGCTCCAGCTGTTGCTCAGCACCCAGTAGACTATGTTGCCGCCGCTGCGGTAGTAGGCGACTATCTCCTGTTCGGTGTTGAAGCGGGCCTGGGTGGCCGCGATCCCGAAAGCATCCTGATTGGGGTAGGGGGGCAGTTCGGCCAGGGTGAAGGGCAGATCCATCCCCAGGCTGGAGCAGCCGCCACCGGAGGCGAGCAGCAGCCCCTGGATACGGATGTGTTCGTTGTAAAAACGGGGGGCTCGCAGCAACGCCATGTCCTGCTCGCCGCAGTCAAAATGGAACTGCACCAGCTGGTTGCGGATGCTCTCGTCCAGTACCTGATGGCGTTCCACCAGGGCGGCATTGATCTCCTCTTTCTTCTTCTGCAGCAGTTGGTGGGCCAGGGTACCGCCGAGCAGCTGGCTGAGGGGAAGACTGGCCAGCAGCGGCAGGCAGAACAGCAACAAAGTGAGCCAGAGTGGGGAGATGGTTCGCAAGGGGCACCTGCCTGATGGGCGAATAGGATGCATATGAGTGGCATCATCATAGTGCATTAGCTGCATCGATTTGAGCGGAGGCGATCACACTTGTGTCGTAGATTTATAATCTGCTGATAAATAATGGTTTTATAAAATCGGCTGCTGAAGATTCAATCGCTGACCTGTCATAAATGACAATTGTCCAGCTTATCTGAAGTGGCTAGAGTAGCCGTGCGGTTTGACTCACCGTGTGTTCAATACTCCTGTATCTGTTTTTTTGTCAGTAGCACAGAGTGTTAGTTTTGATATGAGTGTTTCTTTTGGTCCCCTCTGCGGGACCATTTTTCTGCCTGTCATTCGGCCATGGCCCTGAGCCCTGCCTCCCTTTCCTCTTCCTTGATCCTCCTTTTTTGGCTGCCACCCTGTCCGGGGCTTGGTGTTCTCGCACCTGTTTGGGTATGCTCGCCCGCTTAATTCCAGAAGCGGGATCTTCGTCCATAGGCGCGCTTCAAGGTTGGCTGATACGATGAAGCCACATGGAAGTTGTCGGGCATACGGAAAGGTACATGAAACTGACCACCCAGCTTGTCTCGTTTATTACCCTGTGCGTCATCGCGGCCATGGCCATGGTGCTGCTTGGCGGGGTGTTCAGCTTTCGCGAGCTGGGCATGGAGCTGCAGCAGAAGAAGGTCAACTCCCTGGTGGAGATCATCGACAAGCAGCTGGAGATCGCCGACGATCATCAGGATCTCACCCGCTGGCTGCCGACCCTGCTGCGCTCGGCCCACGTGGTTGAGCTGGAGATCCGCCAGAACAAGCAGCGGATCTACTGGTTTCGCGACGTGCAGCAGCCGACCGACGAGAGCCTGCTGATCCCCTATCACCAGGCCATTCCCCATCAACCCGACATGCAGGCCGACTTCAAGCTGGAGCGACCGTTCAAGGAGTTCGAGTACTCCATCAAGGCCATGTCCGGCATCTCTCTGGGCATCTTCATCGTGGTGTTCGGTCTCTGGTACTCCATCCGCTGGCTGCGTTTGCAACTGCGCGGGGCCGAGCTGCTGGCGGAACGAGCCCAGCTGATCCTGGACGGCAAGCTGACCAAGCTGGCCCACGATCCGGCCGACGAGTGGCCGCAGTCCGCCAGCCAGGCCCTCGATTATCTGCTGGCCGAGCTGGCGGATGCCCGCAAGGAGCGCAGCCGCTTCGACAACTTCATCCGCAGCAACGCCTTCGTCGACAAGCTGACCGGCATCGGCAACCGGCTGTTCTTCGACAACCGGCTGGAGAGCGCCATCATGGAAGCGAGCGTGATGAGTGGCGGCGTGCTGCTGATCGAGCTGGCCGGGCTGGAGGAGCTGGATCCCGAGCTGAACGGCCGCCAGAGCCAGGATCTGCTGATGGAGGCGAGCGCCTCCATCGCCGCCTTCGTGCGCAAGCACAGCGGTGCCCTGCAGGCGCGCTATGCCGGTCAGGTGTTTGCCGTGCTGCTGCCCAACATGTCGGAGAGCGAGATGGTGGATGCCGCCGGCCAGCTGCACAAGAGTCTGCAGCGGCTGCACTGGCCCGAGGCGGTCAATGCCGACACCGCCGTCTATCTGGGGGCGGTCTGCTATCAGGCCGAGGACTTCCTGCTCAAGGTGCAGGAGGAGGCGGAGCTGGCGCTCAAGAGCGCGCAGCTGCAGGGCCACACCGGCTGGTTCCTCTACGAGAAGCAGCTGGACGAGGAGCAGAGCAGCAAGGGCACGGTGCGCTGGCGCACCCTGATCGGCCGGCGCATCGAGGAGCACGGCATCGACTTCTACGTGCAGCCGGTGCAGCAGGAGCGGGATCAGGTGGTGCTGCAGCAGGATCTGCTGATCCGGATCCACGACGAGCAGGGGCGGGAACTGCAGGCCGGCGTCTTCATGCCGATGGCGGAGAAGGCGGGGCTGCTGCTGCCGCTGGATCGGTTGGTGGCACAACAGACCCTCACCCTGTTGCGTCAGCGCTCCGAGCAGAGCTGTCCCATCAGCCTGACCCTCTGCGCCCAGAGCCTGCTGCACCGGGAGTTCCAGCGCTGGCTGTTCTTCGATCTGTTCCAGCTGCCGCGCAGCACCAACGAGCGCTTGATCCTGCAGCTCTCCGAGGCCCAGGTGACCCGCCACTACGAGGCGCTCAAGCGGCCGCTGCGGGCGCTGCGCATGCTGGGCTGCCAGCTGGCCATCGATCATGCCGGCCAGGACGTGGTGAGCACCCAGTACATCAAGGAGTTCGAGATCAACTTCCTCAAGCTGCACCCCAGCCTGGTGCGCGAGATCCACACCCGCCAGGTCAACCAGATGGCGGTGCGCAGCCTGGTGGGGGGCTGTGCCAATACCCGCACCCGGGTCATCGCCGTGGGGGTGGAGAGCGGCGACGAGTGGAAGATGCTGCGCCACCTCGGGGTGCACGCCGGGCAGGGCCCCTGGTTCGCCGAGCCACAACGGCTGGTGCTGGAACCGGCCGGCGCCTGACGGAGGCAAGAGAGGGTCGCTTGGGCGACCCTCTCTTTTTTTGTGGTCAAGAGCGGTGATTCAGCGCCTGCGCCGCGCCCGACCGTCCGTCACAGGCGCCCCTGCTCTCTCAGTCCCGCCAGCCCCTGCATGCCGCCGGTATGGATGAAGACGATCTTGCTGCCGCGCGGGATGCGACCGGCCGCCAGCTCGCGAAACAGCCCCCACATCGCCTTGCCGCTGTAGATGGGTTCGAGTGGCAGACCCGTCTCGGCGCTGAAGGCCTGCACCCACTGCCAGAGCGCCGGAGTGAATTTGGCATAGCCGCCGTCGTGGTGATCCAGCGCGATCCGCCAGCCGGGCGTGTCGGCGGCGGCCGGATGGAGGCGGCTCACCTCGTCGGCGATGAAGCTCCCCCCCTTGAGCACGGCGATGGCGAGGATCTGTTCCGGATCCCGCTTGCCGGCGATGAGTCCGGCCAGGGTGCCGCCGCTGGCACAGGGCAGCACCCAGAGATCCGGCGAGAAGGGCACCTCGTCGACCAGCTCGGCCACCCCGGGGATGGCCAGCGGGCTGCTGCCTCCCTCCGGCACTATCAGGGTCTCTTCATCCTGGAATTGATCCAGCCAGGCGGGATCCTGCCGCCGCCGGTAGCTCTGGCGGTCGACAAAAATGAGATCCATGCCCCAGCCTTTCGCCGCGCTCAGGGTGGCGTTGCTGACGGCCTCCGGTTCCCCGCGTATGATGCCGGTAGTACGCAGGCCAGATTGGCACCCGGCCGCCGCCAGGGCATGGATATGATTGGAGTAGGCGCCGCCAAACGAGAGCAGATGGCGCTTGCCTTGCTCCTCGGCATACCGCAGGTGGTACTTGAGCTTGCGCCACTTGTTGCCCGAGATGGCGGGGTGGATCAGATCGTCCCGTTTGCACCAGAGCTGGACATCATGGACGTTCAACAGCGGGTGCGAGACAGCTTGCAGCGGCGAGGGCAGCAGGGCCGGTTGCAACGGCAACGACAAGCCGGATTGGGGCTGGTGTGGCAATGAGTAATCCGTCATTTATCTGGAGGCTAATGCTCTGTTTATGCTAAGGTTTAATCCATTTTTGGCGGCCAGGTGCGGGTTTCAATGAAACAACTTTTCAGACGTTCGACCCCGGGCGGGCAGGTGGGACTCCTGTTGGCCGGCGATCGGATCATGCTGGCTTCGCTCGGCAACCCACCCATCTTCGCCACCCGCGCCATCAACGGCCCGCAAGAGTGGTCTCAGGCCATGGGCGAGCTGTTCAGCCGCCACGGCCTCGCCAAGTCTAAGGTGCGAGTCGCCCTCGCGGCCAGCCTTTATCAACAGGTCCAGATCGACAAGCCGGCGGTGCCCGATGCCGAAATGGCCGGCGCCCTGCCCTGGGCGGTCAAGGATTACGTCAACGAGCCCGTGCTGCAGCTCGCCATGGATTATGTGGACCTGCCCACCCCGCCCGCTGGCCGGCCGCGCATCAACGTGATCTGCGTGCCCAAGGCCCGGGTGCAGCAGCTGGCGGATGCGGTCAATCAGGTGGCGACCCTGGAGGCCATCGTCAGCGACGAGTTGGCGATGACCGCCCTCTACGAGCCGGATCAGACGGTGCGCATGCTGTTGTGGCAGCCGAAGGGGCAGGATCTGCAGTTGCTGGTGTTCCATCAGGGGGGGCTCTGCTTCTCCCGTCAGCTGCGTGGTTTCACGGCCCTCGCCGGCGAGCACGAGCCGGACGCCATGCTGCTCGACTCGCTGGCGCTGGAGATCCAGCGCTCCCTCGATTACCTGGCGGGCCAGCTCAAGCTGCCGGAACTCGGCCAGATGCAGCTCGCCATCGCCTCGCCCTTCATCGGCACCCTGGTGCGCCACATGGAGCAGACCTTCGGCTTTGCCGTCTCCGCCATGGCCAACAAGGCGATCCTGTCTGGAGTCGAATATCTCTCGGCCTATGCTGCCGCCCTGGGAGGTGAGCAATGAGCGCGCTTGCCATGTCGGCTGCCATGGTCAACAAGTCCGAATTACTGTCCGGCGTGGAATATCTCTCGGCCTATGCAGCTGCTCTGGGGGAGGATGCCTGATGAAACGTCAGATCAACCTCTATGGCGCCGAGTTTCGGCCCAGACGGCAGTGGGCCAGCCTCAACCAGATGGCGCTGGTGTGGGGCGCTTGCGTGCTGGCGCTGCTGTGCGCCGCCGCCGTCATCGGCTGGCAGCAGCACGGGGTCGCGCGCGAGCTGGCCCAGCTGCGGGCTGAACTGGAGGTCAAACGCGGCGAGGCGCAGCGGCTGGATGCCGAGCTGGCCCGTCACCAGGCCGATGGCCTGCTGCAGCAACAGCTTGCCACCAGGCAGGAGGAGCTGACCGCCAAGCAGGGCCTGATCAGGCAGCTGGGCAGCCTGGCGCTGCAAAAATCCAGGGGCTATGCCGGGCTGATGGCCGATCTCTCCCGCATCCGGGATCCGCAGCTCTCCTTGCAGCGGATCGAGATCGCCGACGGGCGTGTCAACCTGTCCGGTTTCGCCGGCCGCAGCCAGGACGTGCCGGCCTGGGTCAACCGTTTCAAGCAGACCCCCAGTCTGGCGGGCAAGCAGTTTGGTGAATTGACCTTGAGCCGCGACAAGGAGGGCCGGCTGGCCTTCCAGCTCAGCGGCATCGAACGGGAGAAGCCCTGATGAGCCTGAAAGCGCAGTGGCAGGCCTGGGCGGACAAGCTGGCCGCCCTCAGCCAGCGTGAGCGGGTGCTGATCATGCTGACCGGTGTGGTGCTGGTCGGTGCCATCGCTACCTATGGCTGGCTGGATGCCGCCGTCGTGCGGCTGGAGCAGGATCGGCTGGCGCTGAGTTCTGCCCAGCGGGATCTGGAGATCATGGATCTCGAGAACCAGGGCAAGCAGGCCAGGCTGGCGCGGGATCCGGATCAAAATGTGCGCACCCAGCTGGCTGGCGTGGATGAGGAGATCGGCAAGCTGGATGCGGCGCTCAAGGCCCAGACGGTGGATCTGATCCAGGCCCACGAGATGCCTGAGGTGCTGGAGGCGCTGCTGTCGCGCTCCGCCAATCTGCACATAGTGGCGCTCACCTCGCTGGCGCCCGAGCCGTTGATGGCGGGCGAGCAGCGCATCAACCTGTTCAAGCACGGCATCCGCCTCAAGCTGGAGGGCGGCTATTTCGACGTCTACCAGTACCTCAAGGCGCTGGAGGCGCTGCCGCGCCACTTCTACTGGAAGCAGTTTGACTATCAGGTGCAGGAGCACCCCAGGGCCGTGGTGGAGATGGAGATCTACACCCTCAGCACCAGCAAGGAGTTCATTCGTGGCTAGATGGTTTCCCCTGTGGGCGTGTCTGTTCACCCTGCTGGCCCAGGCACAGACACAGGCACAGACAGAGGTGTTGCAGGATCCCACCGCTCCCTTGAGCGGCGTCACCAGTGGCGCCAGTGCGACCGGTTCCCGCGAGGCCGGTCTGCCCAGGCTGCAGAGCATCATGCTGGGCAACGGCCCGGCACTGGCGGTGCTCAACGGCAGCAGCTATCGGGTCGGCCAGCAGGTCGAGGGCTATCGCGTGGTGGCCATCAGTGCAGATGCCGTGGTGCTGGAGAAGGGGGGCAAGCGCCAGTCGCTGACCCTGTTTGCCAGCAAGATCCGCATCTGAACGCGCTCCGTCCGGGATGGGCGGGGCCAGGTTTGTCGAGTTTAATTGCAAGTCAGGGCGCACTAATTACATGAAAAAACATCATCTCTGCCTGATTTCCGTGGCCGTGCTGACGGCAGGCTGTACCAGCTACCGCCACCCAGAACCCGTGCAGGCCAAGGACGCGCTTCGGCACGCCATGACCGAGCAGAGCAAGGCCGGTGCATTGACCAGCGTACCCAAGTCGGTACAGAGCGAACTGCTGCAACTGAACCGCCCGCCCCAGGCCATCAGCATGCCGGAGCCCAGGCTGCGCATCGCCGCGCACGATGTGGATGCGGTGGAATTTTTCGGTTCCCTGTTCAAGGGCTCCCGCTACAGCGTGGCGGTGCATCCCGGGGTGGCCGGCCAGATCTCGGTCGAGCTCAAGGACGTGACCCTGACCGAAGTGCTGGCGGTGGTGGGGGACATGTACGGCTTCGACGTGCAGCGCAAGGGCAACGTGTTTCACGTCTACCCGGCCGGGCTGCGTACCGAGACTATTCCGGTCAACTACCTGATGATGTCCCGACGCGGCCTCTCTCGTACCTCGGTCAGCACCGGTGGGGTGACCTCTAACGACAACAACAATAGTAATAACAACAACTTAGATAACGCCAACGGCAGTGCCAACAACAGCACCAGCAACCGCTCCTCCAACGGCAGCTCGGGCAGTGACGGCAACGGCACCCGCATCGAGACCGACACCAACAGCGACTACTGGACCGATCTGCGCGATACCCTGCAGACCCTGATCGGCAGCGGTGACGGTCGCGCCGTCATCACCAGCCCGCAGGCGGGTCTGGTCACCGTCCGGGCCTATCCGAAGGAGCTCAAGGCGGTGCGCGAGTTCCTCAACCAGTCCGAGAACCACCTCAAGCGCCAGGTGGTGCTGGAGGCGCGGATCCTGGAGGTGGCCCTCAACGAGGGTTACGAGCAGGGGGTGGACTGGAGCGGTCTCTCCGCCAGCTGGGATGGCAACAAGGGCATCACCGGCGGCGGCTCGCTTGCCCCGACCCAGCTGCCCTCTACGCCAAACCAGATCTTCAGCGCGCTGGGGGGCGGGGCCGGCTTCAAAATTTCCGACGGCAACTTCAACGTGGCGGTCAACCTGCTCAAGACCCAGGGGGACGTGAATACCCTCTCCAGCCCGCGGGTGACGGCGACCAACAACCAGAAGGCGGTGATCAAGGTAGGGACCGACGAGTATTTCGTCACCAACGCTTCGACCACTACAGTTACCTCCACGGGGACGGCTGAGCCGATAGTGACGCCTAATGTAGAGCTGACCCCCTTCTTCTCCGGCATCGCACTGGATGTGACGCCGCAGATCGACGAAGAGGGCAAGGTGCTGCTGCATATCCACCCCTCCGTCATCGACACCGAAGAACAGAAAAAGATCATTAATGTGGGCACAGCTAAACCGCTGGAACTGCCGCTGGCCAAGAGCTCGATCCGCGAGTCCGATACCGTGGTGCAGGCCAACAACGGCGACATCATTGTCATCGGCGGCCTGATGAAGACCGACAAGCAGGAGATCGTCAGCAAGGTACCGCTGCTGGGGGACATTCCCTGGGTCGGCGAGGCCTTCACCAACCGGCGCGAAAGCACCAAGAAGGTGGAGCTGGTGATCCTGCTCAAACCGACCGTGGTGGAGAAGGACACCTGGCAGAACGAACTGCAGCGCTCCTCCGAACTGCTCGACAAATGGTATCCCCCCAAGGGTTGATGGCATGAACGCGTATCAGGCTCTGTCCCCTGATCTGGTGCTGGCGGGTGGTCTGTTGCAGACCATCCGGCCTTGGCATGGGAGCTGACGACATGTACCTGAACCACTTCGGGCTGCAGGAGGCCCCCTTCGGCCTCACCCCCAACACCGGTTTCTATTACGGGCTGCCTCCGCATGAGGAGGCGCTGCAGGTGCTCAACTGGGCGCTGGCACAGGGGGAGGGCTTCATCAAGGTGACCGGCGAAGTCGGCACCGGCAAGACCCTGCTCTGTCGCAAGCTGCTGAGCGAACTGGGCTCGGAGGAGCGGCCGGTGCGTCTGGCCTGGCTGCCCAATCCCCATCTCACGCCGGCCGAGCTGCGCATCGCCCTGGCGCTGGAGCTGGGACTGGCGGTGCGGGATCAGAGCGAGCTGGATCTGACCGATCGCATCCATCGCCACCTCATCAGTCTGCATCGGCAGGGGAGCCGGGTGGTGGTGCTGATCGACGAGGCGCAGGCGCTGCCGGACGAGACGCTGGAAGCAATCCGGCTGTTTGGCAACCTGGAGACCGAGTCGAGCAAGCTGTTGCAGATAGTGCTGTTCGGCCAGCCCGAGCTGGATAGCCGACTGGCCAAGCCCCATCTGCGCCAGCTGCGCCAGCGGATCGGCTTCTCCTACTGCCTGCGGCCGCTGCGTTTCGATGAAACCCGGGCCTACCTGGAGCACAGATTGCACATCTCCGGTTATCGCGGGGCCCCGCTGTTTGGCGGGGCGGCCCTGCGCCAGCTGTGGCGCGCCTCGCGCGGCATCCCGCGGCTCATCAACATACTGGCGCAGAAGTGCCTGATGCTGGCCTACGGCCAGGGGGTGCGCCAGATCGACGGCCGGCTGGTGCGGCTGGCCGTGCGCGACACCGATGACGCCCGCCGCTTCGTGCCGCGGCGCTGGTGGCCATTCGTGCTGCTGCTGGGCTGCGCCCTCGCCTATGGAGTCTGGCAATGAGCGTGATCAATCAGATGCTCAAGGATCTGGAACAGCGCCAGCAGGTGGGCGAGGGGGCCGTCTATGTGCCTCCCGTCCGCCAGCAGGGCTGGTGGATGTTGCTGCTGACCCTGATCTGCGGGCTGGCCCTCGGCATTCTGGGCTGGCGCACCTGGATTTACTGGCAGCAGAGCCAGCGGGTTGTCGAGGCCCGCCAGTTGCAGACGATCGGCGAGCCCACACCGGACGCTGTTGCCCACGCCGTGCCCGCCCCTGTGCCGGCCAGTGCAGAACAGGAGCCGGTGGATCAGGTGGTGGCGCTGCCGACCCCGCGCCAGCTTGCTCCATCGCCGGCCGCCGAGCCGAGACAGGCGCCGGCTGCGCAGGAAGAGGCTGTCGCCGATGAGGCAGACGTAGCTGCCATCGACGAGGAGGGGCCGAGCGACGAGGAGCTGCAACCCGACCTCTATGCCGAACTGGCGGCGGAGCAGGAGGCCCCCGTGGCCGCGCCGCGCAAGCCCGGTGTGCTCAAGATAGAGACGGTCAACCTCTCCGAGGCCGAGCTGGCCACCCTGGCCGAGCGCAAGGCCACCACCGCCATGGCCAAGGGCCAGCTGCGCGATGCCCAGGACAACTACTATCAGGTGCTGGCCCACGATCCCCGCAATCAGGGGGCGCGCGAGCAGTTGGCAGGTCTGCTCTACGGTGAGGGGCGGCTGAGCGAGGCGAGCCAGTTGCTGGAGGAGGGGCTCAGGCTCGATCCGGGGCAGGCGGATTTTCGGCTGTTGCTGGCGCGGCTCGCCATCAGTGGCGGTGATCAGCGCAAGGCGCTGGATTGGCTGACCGGCTACCGACCCGATCTCGCCAGCAATCTGGACTATTACGCCACCTGGGCCGGGCTCAGCCAGGAGCTGGGCCAGCACACCGAGGCGGCGGATCTCTACGTGAAATTGTTGCGTCAGCAGCCGGATCAGGGCCGCTGGTGGCTCGGGCTCGGCGTGGCCGAAGATGGCCAGGGCCACAGCCAGCGGGCGCTGGACGCCTATCGCAATGCCCAGTTGCACGGCAACCTGGGCGAGGCTTCGACCAGCTGGCTCGAACAGCGGATTGCCCAGCTCGCCCCCTGACGGGCGGCCGGGATCACTTTTTTGGAGTTTGCATGGCACAACCCAGACTGAAAATGCGCCTCGGCGACCTGCTGGTACAGGAACAGATCATCTCGGATGATCAGCTGCAGCTCGCCCTGCAGCAGCAGCGTCAGACCGGCCGCAAGCTGGGCACCACCCTGATCGATCTCGGCTTCATCAGCGAGGTGCAGCTGCTGCAGTTCCTCGCCCGCCAGCTGGACGTGCCCTTCTTCGATCTCAACAACCTCACCATAGATGCGTCGGCGGTGCCGCTGCTGCCGGAAGTGCAGGCGCGCCGCTACCGGGCGCTGGCGGTCAACCTCACCGACAACAGGGTGACGGTGGCCATGTCGGATCCGGCGGACCTGAGCGCCCTCGACGCCATCGCCGCCCTGCTCAGTCCCCGCGAGATGGTGCTGGCGGTGGCCCGGGAAGGGCAACTACTGGAGTATTTCGACCGCCTCTATCGCCGCACCCGCGAAATAGAGAGCTTCGCCGAGCAGCTGCACGAAGAGTATCAGGACGCCGGCTTCGAGCTCGGCTCCAGCAACCTGGGGGCCGGCGACGAGGGGGAGGCGACAGTGGCCAAGCTGCTGCGCTCCCTGTTCGAGGACGCGGTGCAGGTGGGGGCCTCCGACATTCACATCGAGCCGGACGAGAAGGTGCTGCGCATTCGCCAGCGCATCGACGGTATCCTGCACGAGAACATATTGAGCGAGGTGCGCATCGCCCAGGCGCTGGTGCTGCGCCTCAAGCTGGTGGCTGGCCTCGACATCTCCGAGAAGCGGTTGCCGCAGGATGGCCGCTTCAACATGAAGGTGCGTGGCCGCGACGTGGATGTGCGGATGTCGACCATGCCGGTGCAGTACGGCGAGTCCGTGGTGATGCGGCTGCTGGATCAATCCTCCGGCATCCTGTCGCTGACCGAGACCGGCATGCCGCCGGAGATCCTGACCCGCTTCCGGCGCCAGCTCAAACGGCCCCACGGCATGATCCTGGTGACGGGCCCCACCGGCAGCGGCAAGACTACCACCCTCTACGGCGCCCTCTCTGAGCTCAACCAGGCCAGCCAGAAGATCATCACGGTGGAAGATCCGGTGGAATACCGGCTGCCCAGGGTCAATCAGGTACAGGTCAATCCCAAGATCGGGCTCACCTTCTCCCACGTGCTGCGCTCCACCCTGCGCCAGGACCCCGACATCCTTCTGGTGGGGGAGATGCGGGACAACGAAACGGTGGAGATCGGCCTGCGCGGCGCCATCACCGGCCACCTGGTGCTGACCACGCTGCACACCAACGATGCGGTCACCAGCGCCCTGCGCCTCATCGACATGGGGGCCCCCGGCTATCTGGTGGCGAGCGCGCTGCGGGCCGTGGTGGCCCAGCGACTGGTGCGGCGGGTGTGCGAGCACTGCGTCGAGGAGAAGGCGCCGGATGAAGGCCAGGCCACCTGGCTGACCGTGCTCTCCGGCGAGGCGCCGGGCCAGCATGTCTACCACAAGGGACGCGGCTGCCAGAGCTGCAACTTCACCGGCTACGCCGGCCGGATCGGGGTGTACGAGCTGCTGGAGCTGGATCAGCCCATGATGGATGCCCTGCGCCGCAACGACGCCGAAGGGTTTGCCAGGGCGGCGCGGGAGCACGAGCACTACCGACCCCTGGCCCTGACGGCGCTCGATTATGCCCGCCAGGGGATCACCTCGGTGGACGAGGTGCTGAGACTGGCCGAGGATCTGGGGTAAGTGATGACCAACTTCATCGGCCATGAACGGGGCCGGCTGGCGCGAGGCACACCATGAGCAGCTTTGCCTACAAGGGGCGTGACAGCCAGGGCAATGCCGTCAGCGGGTCGGTGGACGCGGCCAACGAGATGGCCGCGGCCGAGCAGTTGATGCGCCGCGGCGTGATGCCGACCGAGTTGAAACCCGGCAAGGCGAAGGCGGCCGCCCTCGACTGGTCGCTGTTGCTGGAGCGGGGCGTGCGGCTGGACGAGCTGGTGGTGTTCAGCCGCCAGATGTATGCCCTGACCCGGGCCGGCATCCCCATCCTGCGTGCCATCGCCGGGCTGGAGGAGAGTGCCCACAGCAAGCCGCTCAAGCGGGCGCTGCACGCGCTGGGGGAGGATCTGGGCAACGGCCGACCGTTGTCGAGTTCGATGCAGGCTCACCCCAGGGTGTTCAGCAGCCTGTTCGTGGCCATCATCCACGTGGGGGAGAACACGGGTCAGCTGGAAGAGGCGTTCTTGCAACTGGCCAACTATTTCGAGCTGGAGCTGGAAACCCGCAAGCGGATCAAGACCGCCATGCGCTACCCCAGCTTCGTGCTGATTGCCATCGGCATCGCCATGGTGATCCTCAACATCATGGTGATCCCGGTCTTTGCCGGCATGTTCGCCAAATTTGGTGTCGAGCTGCCGCTGGCGACCCGGATCCTGCTCGCCACCTCCCACTTCTTCGTGCACTACTGGTGGGTGATGCTCGGCGTGCTGCTGGCCATGGTGTTTGGCTGGCGGCACTGGGTCAGCACGGTCAAGGGCAAGCTGACCTGGCACAGATGGCAGCTCAAGTTGCCGATCGTCGGCACCATTATCGAGCGCTCCCTGCTGGCCCGCTTCGCCCGCAGCTTCTCCATGATGCTCAAGGCCGGGGTGCCGCTCAACACGGCGCTGAGCCTGGTGGCCGACGCGGTGGACAACGCGCACATGGCGGGGCGGATCCGCGACATGCGGGCCGGCATCGAGCGGGGCGAGAGCCTGCTGCGTACCGCCGGGGCCAGCGGCCTGTTTACCCCGCTGGTGATGCAGATGATCGCGGTGGGGGAAGAGACCGGCCAGGTCGATGATCTGCTGCACGAGGCGGCCGAGTATTACGAACGGGAGGTGGATTATGACCTCAAGAGCCTCACCGCCCGGATCGAGCCGATCCTGATCGGGATCGTGGCGGTCATGGTGTTGATCCTGGCGCTGGGTATCTTTACGCCTATGTGGGACATGATGCGGGCCGTACGCGGCAAATAGCCGGTATCTTTACCGTCACTGCGGGGCATGGTGTGCGCCGTGCGCGGCAAATAGCCGGTCAACGAGGAGGGATATGATGCGGGCGGTGTGGATAGGCGGCAGAGTGTGGAGCGAGACGGGTGAGTCGACAGTCACAACAGGATGAGCACTGGCTGGGAGGCTATCGGCGGCTGGCCGCGGTGATCCTGTTGCTGATCATAGTGGCGACCCTGGCCCGGAGCTATCTTGTCCATCGGGAGGAGGCGCTGGCAGTCAGCCTGACCCTGCTGGGGGAGCAGTTTGCCGAGCGAGCCCAGCGCCTGCACGGACTCTGGCTCGAGCAGCGACGACCGGCCCTGTTGCACGTCGACGGGGTGGCCTGGCAGTTTGATGCGCGGGGCTGGCCGCTGGGTAGCGGTGACCCGCTGACTCCCTCCGAGCATTGCCGCTGGCTGTGGGATCGGCTCATCGGCGCAACGGCCTCGACCCAGCCGCCGGTGCAGGCCCTGGCGAGCCTGGATGGCACCGGATGTGAGTTCGGCTTGGAACCTAATTGGCTGATTTATCACTTTTCTGACGGCAGAGTGCTGGAAAAGCCCTGAATGAGGCTTTTTTTGCGAGCCAGCTAAATGATTTTTTTGTATCTACATGAAATAATGTGGGTTATTACGGAGGGTTCATGACAACAACGCGACTGGTTCCAAAATATGCCGGTGTGGCGAGCCCCCATCGGGCAGCGGGTTTCTCGTTGATCGAACTGGTGATCGTCATCGTCATCCTGGGGATCCTGGCGGTGACGGCCTTGCCCCGTTTTCTCGATGTGACCGACGAGGCCAAGAAGGCCAGCGTGGAGGGGGTCTCCGGCGGGTTTGCTACTGGCGTATCGCTGGTGCGGGCCCAGTGGGAGGCCGAAGGGCGTGCCAAGCAGGACAGCCTCAATACCGTGATCTATGACGGCTCCCGCTTCTACCTGACCACGCCGACCGATACCCAGGTCAGCAATGGCGAGCTGTCGCCCGGCTATCCCATGGATACTTCGGCGGGCGGTGGCATCGACGTGGATCCGGCCAACCTGACGGCCCCGCGCTGTCTCAAGATTTGGGAGGGTCTGCTGCAGAACCCGCCCAAGGCTACCACCAGCTTCAGCGAGGTGCGTGGTAGTGGCAATGACCTGAAATACTATGTCAGTGTGACCAATAACGGCCTGGACTCGGTCTGCCGCTACTATCTGGTCAATAGTTTGAGTAAGGGTAGTGATGGCAAGTATCAGGATCCGCAAGGCAGTACTGATGCATTCATGAGTTTCAGTTACCGTCCGGCTTCCGGTCAGGTGACCACCAACATTAATTGACAGAGGAAAACAAGATGAAAAAACAGGCGGGTTTTACCCTGATCGAACTGGTCATCGTGATCATCATTCTGGGTATCCTGGCAGTGACCGCAGCACCCAAGTTCCTGAATCTGCAGGATGATGCCAAGAAGTCCGCCGCTCAGGGCGTGCAGGCCGCTGTCAGCAGCGCTGCCCAGCTGGTCTACAGCAAAGCGGCCCTGGTAGGTGTTGAGCGTGATGTCAGCGGCGCTGTAAGCAGCAGCGACGGTACCAGCATTGATGTGGTTTATGGTTATCCGGCTGCGACTACCAATGGCATCCAGCGTGCCGTCACCATCGACGGTTCCTGGGCTGGTGCTGCGTCTGGTGCAAACTTCGTATTTGCTACCAGCGGTTCCAAATGCACAGTGACCTATGCTCCTGCAAGCAGCACTGCTGGTGCTACCACTACTCTGGGTGGATGCTGATTCAGCATTAGTGTCAAGGAGGCGAGGCTTATGCCTCGCCTCCTTGTTTATGAACAGGGAGTGAGAATGCAACGAGGCTTTACCCTGATTGAACTGGTGATTGTAGTCCTGTTGCTCGGGATTCTGGCCGCCTTTGCCGTGCCCAAATGGCTGGGCAAAGGCGGCGTTGAAACCCAAACCCTGCGTGATGAGCTGCTGACCCGGCTGCGGTTGGTGCAGACCATCAACATGCATGAACCCGCCGACCGCTGTACCCAGCTGGTGGTGGAGGCTTCCCGTTTTGCCCATATCACGCTGGCGGCGACCGGTGCGGCGTGTCCGGCTCCCGGCCTCATGGCCGGCTGGAGCGACAATCAACGCACCCGTGGCCGCCTGGTCACTCCTTCCACCGGTATGGCGGTCTCCCTCAATAACGCCAACAGTTTCGTGATCCGTTTTGATCAGATGGGCAGGCCGCTCGGCAGCTGTGCCACGGGTTGTACCCTGTTGGTGAGTGATGGCCGGGAAACGGGCGGCATCAAGATCGAGTCGGAGGGCTTCATTCATGAGAGCCCCTGAGCGCGGTTTTACCCTGATTGAGCTCATCGTCGGCATAGTGCTGCTGGCGGTGGCCTTGACCGGCATCCTGGGTCTGCTCGTCAACCAGGCCCCCAGCGCAGTGGATCCGGTGCAGCAGGTGCGGGCGGCTCAGTTGGCCCAGCGGCTGGCCGGCGAGATCCAGCAAAAGTCGTTCGACGAGCAGTCGGATCACAACGGCGGCCGTTATCGCTGTGGGGAAGTGGTGGTCGGTGTCACCATTGCGGCCTGCTCGACCCGCTACGGTCCGGACGGCGAACCCACCCCCTATGCGTTCAACGACGTGGACGATTTCGATACCGCCGGCAGCTGGCAGGATGCCAGCTTCTACACCCAGAGCGGCGGCATCATCGCCAGCGACGAGTATCGCAACTATCAGGTCAGGATTGCGGTGAGCCCGGTCGACTTCAGCGATGGCACCTTCAAGAGCTGTGCGTCCCCCTGTTCGGTGGGCAAGCGCATCGATCTGCAGATCAAACTGCCGGATGAGAGCGTGCTCGACTTCTCTTTCTATCGGGGCAACTACTGATGCGGACGGCGGGCGGCTTTACCCTGATCGAGCTGGTGATGGTGATCCTGCTGCTGGGGATCATGGCCACCTTCGCCAGCCAGTTCATCGGCATCGGCAGCCAGATCTACGGAGATGCCAGCAGCCGCGAGCAGCTGATGAGTGATGCCCGCTTCGCTATGGAGCGGCTCAACCGCGAAGTACGCAATGCGCTGCCGGGTTCCGAGCGCATCGAGACCCTGGACGGCAGCTGGAGCGACAGCGGTCCCTGCCTGCGCTTCTGGCCCATCAGCACCTCCAGCCGTTACATTGCCCTCAACCGGAATGTGTCCGGCAGCACAACCACCCTCGAATTGGTGATGGCCACCCCTGCCTCGGCCGTCGATCCCTTAAGCCCGGATGCCAGTGCAGTCGCGGTGGGGGATCTGCTGGCCGTCTTCCCGCTGCCCGATGCCAACCAGCCTTCGCTCAGCAATGGTTGCGAGTACGGGCGCTGTGTCGCCAGGGTCACCGAAGTGCTGGCTCCGGTTTCGGGGGCACAGACCCTGCGCTACGCCGCGGCCGAGAGTCTGGCCGGTCTCTCCCCTGGCAGCCGGGTCTACTTTGCCCGCGAACAGGTACGCTATTGTGTGCAGGCGGGGTCCATGTACCGCGCCAGCATGGCGCTGAATGGTACAAGCGCGGCCATGCCGCTGGGGATCCTGATGGCCGATGCCCTGCGGGCCGGCTCTTTCTATCGGGAGGCCACGGCCTTCAACAGCGAAGGGGAGTTCGGCGTGCGGCTGGTGTTCGAGCGCAAGGGGGAAGCGGTCACCTTCAACCACAAGCTGGGGGTGTTCAATGTTCCCTGAGCGGCGCCAGAGCAAGAAGATGGGGGGCAGTGCCCTGCTGATCGCCCTGTTCGTGATCGTGGTGATGGCCATGCTGGCGGCGGTCATGGGGCGTTTTCTGCTCGACAGCAGCGAGAAGAACACGGTGGAGGTGCGCAGCGTGCGCGCCCTGCTGGCGGCCCAGAGCGGGCTGGAGCTGGCGCTCTATCGACTGTTCCCCAACCGGACGGCGGCCCAGCCCCAGCCACCGGCACAGTGCGAGCCCAGCAGGACGATCAGTTTCGCCGGCAACCCCGGGCTGGTCGACTGTCAGGCGGTGGTGCAGTGCCGCACCCTGGCGACCAGCTACAACAACGTGACGAGCACCGGCTATCGGCTCGAGAGTGTCGGCACTTGCGGTTTGCGCAATGACCTGACCAGTGCCAGTCCAGACTTCAGGGTGAGCCGCACCCTGATGGTCGAAGCGTATGACGGAGGCTGATGATGAAATGGTTGTGGGCGCTGGCCCTCTTCACTAGCCAGGTCTGGGCCTTCGATCCCATCGATACCGGCACCTTCTTTCCGGCCGTGGTGCAGGGTCATCATGATGACAACAACGATGTTTGCCACCAGATCAGCGGCTATCAGCTGAGCCAGCTCAACAACGCCAAGATCAACGGTACCGGCGGGTCGCCGCTCAACTTCTGCTCCATCCGGCCGGATCAGAACAATACTCCCCGTTGCGATAACGGAGCGGGTGGCTACAAGGTCTGCACCGTCACCGGCAGCGATATCCGCGGCCTTGCGCTGACAGGCAACAACAAGTTCCCGACCATAGCTGCCAGCAATGACCTGACTTGCTCATCAGGCGCTCAAACTGCCTCCAACGCTACCTATCGCACCATGACAGTGGACGGCTGCACCATGACCTTTCCCAGTCGCAGCTCGTATCAGATCAAGACCCTGACTCTGCTTAACAAGGCGACTCTGATACTGGGGGACGGTGACTATTTCATCGACAAGTTGAATATCGACAACGTGACCATTCGCCTCTCCGGTAGCGGCACAACCCGGATCTTTGTCAATCAGGACGTCACCTTGCTCAATACGGTCAGCGTCAACAGCAATGGCCAAGGGAGCCTTGTCTGGGTCAATTACGGCAACATGGTGCTCGATAACGCCACCACATTTTATGGCTATCTCTACACCGACGGCCGTTTGACCATGAACAACAATGCCACCGTCTATGGCAGGGTGACGGCCGGTTACCTGAGCATGGATGCCCAGTCCAGCATCAACGACTACTCGGTGCCGCCGCCGTTGACCTGCTTTACCGACGGTTTCGACAGCGGCCAGATCAACCCGGACAGCTGGGTGGTGGCTCAGCGCAACAACAGTACCCTGCCATCGGTACAGAATGGCCGCCTGCGACTCACCCAGAACGTCACCGATCAGGCCACCTCGGCGACCTTCCAGCGCCTCTTTCCGGGGGCCGGCAACCTGGTGACGATCGAATTCGATCAATACGCCTACAAGACCTCTGGCACGAGCGGGGCCGACGGCATGGCGGTGGTGCTCTCCGATTCGACCCTGACGCCGCAGCCGGGGGCCTTCGGCGGCCCGCTGGGCTATGGCTACAAGACCGGGATCAGCGGCTTTGCCGGCGGCTGGCTCGGGGTCGGGCTCGATGAGTACGGCAACTATGCCAACGAGGGGGGAAGTACCAACCTGGGGTCGCGGCCGCAGGCTGTCTCCATCCGCGGCTCTGGGTCGGGCACCTCAGGCTACAACTATCTCGCCGGTACCGGCAGCTACCTGAGCCCGACCGTCGACAGCGGCACCAACGGCAACCGGCCCCACCGCTATCGCATCACGGTCGACTCCCGGGTGGCTGGCAGCTCGCTGGCCACGGTGGAGCGAGACACCGGGGCTGGCTACAGCTCCCTGATCGGCCCCCTCAACATGGCGAGCCAGGCCGGTCAGGCGGCGGTGCCGGCCAATTTCCTGCTGTCGCTGACCGGCTCAACCGGCTCGGTGACCAACTACCACGAGATAGACAACGTGCGGATCTGCGCCCTGAGATCCAGCCCGGTGGGTACCCAGATCGATCACTTCGAGTTCGATCACAGCGGCAATGCGCTGACCTGCAACCCGGAAACCCTCACCATCCGTGCCTGTGCCAACCCGGATTGCAGCGTGCTGATCACCGACCCGGTCAGTGCGACCCTGCTCCCCACCACGACGACCAGCGGCGGCTGGGTCGGGGGCAACGTAGTCAACTTCAGCGGCGGCAGCACAACATTGCAGCTCAGAAACACGACGGCAGGCGCGGTCACAGTGGGGGTCAGCGGTTCCACGCCCTCGACCAAGCCGCTCAGCACCACCCTCTGCCGCTCGGGTGGCGGGGCGCTGAGCAGCGCCGCCTGCACCCTCACCTTTGCCGACAGCGGCTTCATCTTCGATGTGCCCGACACCTACTCGAACCAGCCGCAGACGGTGGCCATCAAGGCGGTCAAGAAGAGCGACGTGACCAAGCAGTGTGTGCCGGGTTTTGCCAACCAGAGCAAGAGCATCAAGTTCTGGAGCAGCTATGTCTCGCCCGCCAGCAACATCTACAACAGCAGAATGAGCGTCAACAACAGCGTGATCGGCACCAGCCAGGGCAATGCCACTGCGCTCTCCCTCAGCTTCGATGCCCAGGGGCAGTCGAGCATGACGGTCACCTATCCGGATGCCGGCAAGGTTCAGCTGGATGTCCGCTACGACGGCACCGGCAGTGAAGCCGGGCTGGTGATGCTGGGCTCGGATGCGTTTGTGGCGCGGCCGGTGGGGCTCTGCATCACGACCGCAGCGGCAGCATGTACGGGCAACTATGCCAGCTGCCCGATCTTCAAGAAGGCGGGGGAATCATTTCAGGTCGACATCAAGGCGGTGGCCTGGGAGTCAGCCAACGACGGCGACATCTGCACCGGCAATCTCGCGACCCCCAATTTCTCGCTCAGCGGCATCGCCCTGAGCAATACCCTGGTGGCGCCGACGCCGGGCAGAACCGCCAGCCTGGGTAAAACCAGTTATGACCATGGCGCTGCGGCCAACGGGACGACCAGCATGGAACAGAGCGTCAGCGAGGTGGGGGTGTTCAGGTTGACGGCGACCCCGCCGACCAACGGCTACTTCAATACCACAGTCCCGCCGAGCCAGAGCCAGCCGGTGGGCCGCTTCATCCCGGCCGACTTCGAGCTGGTGAGCGGCGACATAGTACCGGCCTGCCATCCCTTCACATATATGGGGCAGCCCTTCGGGGTTGCGCTGGATGTGCGCGCCCGCAACCTGGCCGGTGCCCAGACGGCGAATTACACGGGGGATTTCGCCAAGGGCAGTGCGTTTATCACTGCGGCCAACGACAAGGATGGCAAGACCCTGTCGAGCCGCCTGCGCAGCCTGCAGCCGCTGCCATGGCTCGATGGACGAGCCGCCTTTACTGGCAGCAGCGAGTTCGTTCGCGTGTCTGACGTCCAGCCGGATGGCCCCTACAAGTCGCTGCTGTTTGGCCTCTACATGCGGGATAACGATGGCGACAGAAGCCTGATCGCCATGCCCAATTTCAACGACGGGGTGGTGGGTGACTGCAGTGGTGGCAGTTGCAACGCCCGCCTGATCGACACAGTGCCGATGCAGGTCTATTTCGGCCGGCTGCTGGCGAAGACCGAGACCGGGGTGGCATCGGCCGCCTTGGCCGTGGCGCAGCAGATGCAGTATTACGAGGCCGGTGGCTGGCAGCAAAACAGGCTGGATCAATGCACCCTGCTGTCGCTGGCCAATCAGGGCTTCAGCTTCTCGGGCGCAGGCCAGAGCCTCGATTCTGCCAACAGCGAGCTCAACATAGGGGGCAATCGCAAGATAAAACTGGGGCTGGGCAGCTCGCCACCGGGCGGCATGGCTGCGGTGGCCAAAGATGGCGAGATCCTGCTGCAGTTTGGCAAACCCGAGATGGCGGTGCGCATTCCGTACCGGGTGGAGCTCTCGAAGCAGCCGACACAGCCACTCTGGCTGTCGGATCCCCAGACCCTGCAGGGAGAGGCCATTTTCGGCTCAAGTCGCGGTAATGACAGAATTATTTATCGGCGCGAAGTGATGCATTGAGCGGGGCTGCGGGGGCGCTGGCTGGCCGCCGGCCCCCTATCCCCTTGTTTATTAGCGTTTGCCGGCTTGTGCGGGTGAGTGATGACTCGCATTTTTGTCGCGCCCGATGGGCTGGCGACAGTTTGAGCGCTTGCCGATTGGGGTGGGCATTGGTAAAGTTAGCCGGTTTTCTGCACCTCCAAATTCTTAGGATTTCCCGTAGCCATGTTCAAAAAGCTCAGAGGCGTCTTTTCCAACGATCTGTCGATCGACTTGGGAACTGCCAACACCCTGATCTATGTAAAAGATCAAGGGATCGTCCTTAACGAACCCTCAGTTGTCGCCATTCGCCAAGAGCGCGGGAACGCCAAATCGGTCGCTGCTGTCGGTCATGCCGCCAAGCAGATGCTGGGTCGTACCCCGGGTAACATCTCTGCCATTCGCCCGATGAAAGACGGCGTGATCGCCGACTTCTACGTGACCGAGAAGATGCTGCAGCACTTCATCAAGCAGGTTCACGACAACAACTATTTCCGCCCCAGCCCGCGTGTGCTGGTGTGCGTACCGTGCGGCTCCACCCAGGTGGAACGTCGCGCCATCAAGGAATCTGCTCTGGGCGCCGGCGCCCGCGAGGTTTACCTGATCGATGAACCCATGGCTGCCGCCATCGGTGCCGGCCTGCCGGTCTCCGAAGCGACCGGCTCCATGGTGGTGGACATCGGTGGTGGTACCACCGAAGTGGCCATCATCTCCCTGAACGGTGTGGTTTACTCCCAGTCCGTCCGCATCGGCGGCGACAAGTTCGACGAAGCCATCATCAGCTACGTGCGCCGCAACTACGGCAGCCTGATCGGGGAAGCCACCGCCGAGCGCATCAAGCACGAGATCGGCTCCGCCTACCCGGGCGAAGAGGTGCGCGAGATCGAAGTCCGTGGTCGCAACCTGGCCGAAGGTGTGCCGCGCAGCTTCACCCTGAATTCCAACGAGATCCTGGAAGCGCTGCAAGAGCCGCTGTCCGGCATCGTCTCCGCCGTGATGGTGGCGCTGGAGCAGTCTCCGCCCGAGCTGGCTTCCGACATCTCCGAGCGCGGCATGGTGCTGACCGGTGGTGGTGCCCTGCTCAAAGATATCGACCGTCTGCTGATGGAAGAGACCGGCATCCCTGTGGTGGTGGCCGAAGATCCGCTGACTTGCGTGGCCCGTGGCGGCGGCAAGGCGCTGGAGCTGATCGATATGCACGGTGGCGATCTGTTCCACTACGAATAAGACCCAAAGCCGGCCAGCGTGCCGGCTCTTTTTTGACGACCCATGAAACCCATTTTTGGTAGAGGCCCTTCGCTTCAGTTACGGTTGTTTCTCGCCGTCATCATCTCCATTGCTGCCATCGTAGCGGACTCTCGCTTCGGTGTGTTCAGCCACGTCCGCGTCTACCTCAGCTCACTCGTCAGCCCGCTGCAATACATGGCCAATGCGCCAGGCACCCTGCTCGACACCATGTCGACCCAGGTGCAGACCCGGGCCGGCCTCATCGAGCAGACCAAGCAGCAGGAACAACAGCTGTTCACCCTGCGCTCGCGCCTGCTCAAGATGGATCATCTGGAGCACGAGAACCAGCGTCTGCGCGAGCTGCTCGGTTCGCCGGTGCACAAGGAGTCCCGCAAGATGGTGGCCGAGCTGCTGTCGGTGGATTCCGACCCCTTCAGCCATCAGGTGCTGATCAACAAGGGGGCGCTGGACGGTGTCTACAACGGCCAGCCGGTGATCAACGATCAGGGGGTGATCGGTCAGGTGCTGCACGTGGGTTCCACCACCAGCCGCGTCCTGCTCATCACCGACTCCAGCCACGGCATCCCGGTGCGGGTGCTGCGCAACGACTTGCGTGCCATTGCCTCCGGCAGCGGCGAGCTCGACAAGCTGGAGCTGCGCAACCTGCCGCGCAACACCGACGTGCAAGTCGGCGATTTGCTGGTCACCTCGGGCCTCGGCGGCCGTTTCCCGGAGGGGTATCCGGTGGCGACCGTGACCCGCTCCGACTACGTGGAGGGCAAGCCCTTCGCCCAGGTCGAGGCCAAACCGCTGGTGGCGCTGGACCGCCTGCGCTATCTGCTGCTGCTGTGGACCGACAAGAAACCGGAAGTGCATGACGATGAAGAGGCCCCGGCTACCGCGCCGGCGCCTTCTGCTGCGGGAGCGACACGCTGATGTTACAACCCGCCAGCGGCAGGATCTGGATCTGGATCTCGATCCTGCTGGCCTTGAGCCTGTCGATCCTGCCGCTTCCTTTCCAACTCGAACCCTTCCGGCCTGACTGGCTCGCCATGGTGCTCATCTACTGGGCACTGGCGTTGCCGCACCGGACCAACGTCGGTACCGCCTGGGTGGCGGGCCTGCTGTTGGACGTGCTGCTTGGCAGTACCCTCGGCGTGCGGGCCATGGCGATGGCCATCACCACCTACCTGGCGGCGTTCCAGTTCCAGAAGATCCGCAACTTCTCCCTCTGGCAACAGGCGCTGATCATCGGCTGCCTCTCGCTGGTGGGCAAGGTGACCATCTTCTGGGCCGAGCACCTGTTCAGCCGGGCCAGCCTCAATTTCGCCTACTTCTGGTCGACCCTGAGCACCATGCTAATATGGCCCTGGGTCTTCCTGGTCTTGCGCAAGGTGCGCCGGCGCTTCAATATCAAGTGAATGTGAGTAAAAACAACTAATTGTAACCGTACCTCATCTCATCAAGCGATTATGAACAAGCACAACGAACTGCAACTCTATCTCGCCTCGGGCTCACCCCGCCGCCACGAACTGCTGACCCAGCTGGGTTACCGTTTCGAAGTCCTCAAGCTGGATGTGCCGGAACAGCGGGAAGAGGGTGAAAAGCCCCAGGATTACGTGTGCCGGCTGGCCCGCGACAAGGCGATGGCCGGCGTGGCCGCCGCGCCCACGGCGCTGCCGGTACTGGGGGCCGACACCATAGTGGTGCTGGGTGACCGGGTGCTGGAGAAGCCCTCCGATCTGCTCGATGCCAAGGACATGCTGGAGGCGCTCTCCGGCAAGGTGCATCAGGTGATGACGGCGGTGGCGTTGGCCACTCCGGAGCGCTGCGACGTGCGGCTGGTCACCACCAACGTGGCCTTTCGCAAGCTGGACGAGGCCGAGATCGAGGCTTACTGGCGTACCGGCGAGCCGTGCGACAAGGCCGGCGCCTATGCGATCCAGGGCATCGCCGGCAAGTTCGTCAGCCGCATCGAGGGGAGCTACAGCGCCGTGGTCGGCCTGCCCCTGCTGGAAACGGATCTGCTGATCAAGCATCATCTGGAACAGGTTCGCTAATCCCGTCGCCGCCGTGGTCAGCGCCGCCCGCCTCGCTGGCCGGCATGGCATTCGAACAGGGCGGCCAGAATTTGAAGCCATCACAGGCAAGGCATAGGTCGGTGACAACCGCCGGCTGTTTCTTACTGCGTTACTCACCGGTTGCGCGCCGGTTTGGCTGCCAGAATTTAAAACTAGAAAGGCAAGGTAACTTATGTCGGTAGAACTGCTGGTAAACGTCACCCCCTCCGAAACCCGGGTCGCCCTGGTCGAAAACGGTCTGCTGCAGGAAGTGCACGTGGAGCGTCAGGCCAAGCGCGGTATCGTCGGCAACATCTACAAGGGCAAGATCAGCCGGGTGCTGCCCGGCATGCAGGCGGCCTTCGTCGACATCGGCATGGACAAGGCCGCCTTCCTGCACGCCTCCGACATCGTGCCCCACACCGAGTGCGTGGCGGTGAAGGAGAAGGAGCAGTTCCAGGCCGGCAACATCGCCGAGCTGGTGCGCCAGGGGCAGGACATCATGGTGCAGGTGGTGAAAGATCCGCTAGGCACCAAGGGGGCCCGCCTCACCACCGACATCACCTTGCCGTCCCGCTATCTGGTGTTCATGCCGGGCAGCGCCCACGTCGGCGTTTCCCAGCGCATCGAATCCGAGGCGGAGCGCGAGCGCCTCAAGCGCACCGTGGCCGGCTATGTGGACGAGCTGGGTGGCTACATCATCCGCACCGCCGCCGAAGGGGTGGGCGAGCAGGAGCTGGAGCAGGATGCCGCCTTCCTCAAACGCCTGTGGCGCAAGATCCTGGAGCGCAAGCAGAAGTACCCCCCCTGCAAGATCCTCTACGAGGATCCCAGCCTGGCCTTTCGGGTGGTGCGCGACTTCGTCGGTGCCGAGCTCGACAAGATCCGGGTGGACTCGCGCCAGAGCTTCGATCAGCTCAAGCGCTTCACCGAGGAGTACGTGCCTGAGCTGGCCGGCAAGCTGGAGTACTACCCCGGCGAATCCCCCATCTTCGATCTCTACGACGTGGAGAACGAGATCCAGCGCGCACTGGAGCGCAAGGTGGAGCTCAAATCCGGCGGCTACCTCATCATCGACCAGACCGAGGCCATGACCACGGTGGACATCAACACCGGGGCCTTCGTCGGCCATCGCAATCTGGAAGAGACCATCTTCAACACCAACGTCGAGGCGACGGCGGCCATCGCCCGCCACCTGCGCCTGCGCAACCTCGGCGGCATCATCATCATCGACTTCATCGACATGCAGTCCGAGGATCATCGCCGCCGGGTGCTGCACAGCCTGGAGCAGGCGCTGTCGAAGGACAGAGCCAAGACCAACGTCAACGGCTTCTCCCAGCTCGGCCTGGTGGAGATGACCCGCAAGCGCACCCGCGAGAGCCTGGAGCACGTGCTCTGCTCCGAGTGTCCCGAATGCAAGGGGCGCGGTCGGGTCAAGACGGTGGAGTCGGTCTGCTTCGAGATCCTGCGGGAGATCATCCGGGTCAACCGGGCCTACGACGCGGATCAGTTCACCGTCTATGCTGCCCCGGCGGTGGCCGACTATCTGCGGGGCGAGGAGTCTCACAGCCTGGCGGAGCTGGAAGTGTTCATCGGCAAGCAGGTCAGGGTGGTGAGCGAGCCCCTCTGCGGGCAGGAGCAGTTCGACGTGGTGATGATGTAATTGGTCTATCGCTGGCTGAGTCGGGGCTGGTTGGCCCTCGGGGTCTTCTTCGTGCTGCTGGCCATCCTGGTCAGTCTGGTGCGCGTTGGCGGCCCCCTGCTCAATCAGCACAGACAGGCGCTGCTCGATACCCTGCTGGCCGACAGCAAGCTGGAGGCCAGCGTCGATCGCATCGGGCTGGACTGGACCCAGCGTGGCCCGGCCCTCGAGCTGCAGCAGCTGGTGATCGCGCCGAACTCGGGTCGCTTCGCCCTGCGCCTTGGCAAGGTGTGGGCCCACCTCGACTTCTGGCGCTCCCTCAACGAACTCAAGCCGGTATTTGGTCAGCTGATCCTGAGCGATGGCGACATAGCGCTGGATTTGAGTCAGCCCGCGGAGCCGGAAACCGGCGACGGCAGCGACCAGCAGCAGGCCCTGCTGCGTTTTCTGCTGACCCAGCTATCCACCTTCGATATTCACGACACCCGCCTCAGCCTCACCACGGCGCTGGGGGAGGTGCGGGCCCTCGACATCGCCCAGCTGCGCTGGCAGAACCGCGGCAAGCGCCACCAGGGGGTCGGCAAGGCCTACCTCATCAACGGGGTGGGCGAGAGCACCCTCGATCTCATCGTCGACGTGGATGCCCCCCAGGTGCGGCTCGATCAGCTCAAGGGCCAGCTCTATCTGGGGGCCCGTCAGCTCGACATCAGCCCCATGCTGGCCCGTACCCACTCAGGAGAGCCCAAGGTGAGCGGCCAGCTCGACTTCCAGCTCTGGAGCGAGTTCAAGGCCGGTCAGCTGGGGGACTCGCTGCTGGCGTTTGGTGACAACTACCTCATCTGGCAGGATGAAAAAAAACAGGGTGACCTGCACCGGCTCGGGCTGCAGGGGGGCAAGATCCAGCTGCGCCGGGACGGCAAGGAGTGGCAGTTTGCCAGCCACGACGTCACCTTCAAGCTCGACGGCAAGCCCTGGCTGCACAGCCGGTTGCAGCTCGAGCGAGTCGGCGATCGCATCCAGGGCTATGTGCCGGCCATCGATCTGGACCAGATTGCCAACCTGAGCCAGCTGGTGTCGGGGATCTATCCCGAACTGACCGAGACCCTCAAACGCACCCGTCCGACCGGCAAGATAGAGGATCTGATCCTGCAGGCGGATGCCGGCTGGCAGGGGCTCTCCGTCAGCGGCCAGCTCTCCCACATCAGAGTCAACGCCTGGCGCGACGTGCCCGGCGTGCGCGACCTCAACGGCGAGTTCTGGCTCACCCCGACCGGCGGCAGCGCCCGATTGCAACTGGCAAACGATGCCATTGACCCGGCCCGCCACTTCAAGGAGCCGATCCCCGTCGATCGCTTCTCGGCACGGCTCGACTGGTGGCAGGCGCCGCAGGGCTGGGTGCTCTATGGCCAGGATCTGGTGCTGGACAACCCGGATTTGAGCCTCGCCAGCCGCTTTCGGCTCGAACTGTTCGAACACCCCTTCCTCGCCCTGACCGGCCGCATCGACGTCAAGAATGCGGCCAACGCCGACCGCTACTATCCGCTGCAGGTGATGGACAAGAGCCTGGTGGATTACCTGAGCGGCGCCATCAAGGGGGGCAAGGCCAAGGGGGCTGACCTGCTCTGGTATGGCGAGTTCCGCGACTTCCCCTATAGCAAGGGCGAGGGCATCTTCCAGGTGGCGGTGCCGCTCAAGCAGGCCTCCTATGAATTCTTCCCCGGTTGGCAACCGCTTACCGACCTGCAGATCGATCTGCTGTTCCAGAACGCCAGCCTCGACATGAACAGCCGCGCCACCCGGCTCGGCAAAGCCAGCTCCGACTCGGTGCACGCCTGGATCCCGGATCTCTACCCGGGGGCCCACCTCTACGTGGATGCCAAGGTTGAGGGCGAGGGCAAGGCCATCAGCGACTACCTGCAGGACTCGCCGCTCGGTGGCTCGGTCGGTCAGGCGCTGCGGGAGGTGGAGATCCGCGGCCCCATGAAGGGCTCGGTCAAGCTGGATATTCCGCTGGATGGCGAGAGCGAGGTCAAGGCCAGCGGCGACGCCCTGTTCAGCAACAACAAGGTGCGGATCACCAGCCTGGATCTGCCGCTGGAGCAGGTGCAGGGGCGGCTCGAGTATGACAACGAGCAGACCCGTTTCAGCAACCTCAAGGCGAGCCTGTGGAACCAGCCGCTCACCCTCGACTACCAGGGCCGCCAGCAGCCCAATCGCTATCAGGTCGATCTCAAGTTCAAGGGGCAGTGGGACAGCCGCCGCCAGCGTCAGGACATCCCGGCACTGGCCATCCTCAAGGGGCGCAGCAACTGGGCCGGCAGCCTGGGGCTGACCCTGCCAAACGATCAGCCGTTCAGCTTCCAGCTGGCGCTGGACTCCAACCTGCAGGGCATGGGACTGGATCTGCCTGCACCGCTCGCCAAGGCGGCCGACAGCCGGCTGCCGCTCAAGGTGACCGCCCGCGGCCGCGACGGCAGTGCCGACATCCGTGCCGTGCTGGGGGCCGACGTCGACATGCAGAGCCGGCTGGTGTACGGCGACGGCGTGCCCTACCTCAGCCGGGTGCGGGTGGACGTGGGTCAGCCCGGTGCCCGGGTGCTGCGCGACCGGCCCATGCTGCTCGCCATCAACCAGCAGCAGGCCGACGTGGCCGGCTGGCTGGCCCGCCTCAAGCAGTGGCTGCCGGTCAGTACGGCGCCGAGCGGCAATGCGGTGGTGGGCCCCGCCTTCTTGCCGCAGGAGTGGTGGGTGGACGGCCAGCTGGCCCGCGCCGACATCGGCAGCGCCAACCTCAAGGCGGTGCACTTCACCGTGGGACCGGTCAATCAGGCCACCGAGGTGATGATCGACAGCCCGGACGTGATGGGGGTGGTACGCCTGCCGGTCTCCGATCGCCAGCCCATCGATGCCAAGTTCGCCCGTATCTACTGGTCCGGCAAGAGTTCGGATCTGAGCCCGGATCCCGATGCCAGACAGGACAAGGCCATCATGGATGCCATCCCCTGGCTCACCTTCAGCTGCGTGGATTGCCGCTTCGGTGAATTGCCGCTGGGCGAGGTGAAGGGGGAGCTGATCCCGGGGGCCGACAAGTTGAGCCTCAAGGGGCTGGAGATGCGGCTGGCGGGCAGCCAGCTGAGCGGCAGCGCCGAGTGGCTGGCCGGGGCGGACGGCATGCAGACCCGTGCCCGCGCCCACATCAGCAGCAACAACAGCGAGCTGCTGCTCAAGCGGCTCGGCTACACCTCGCCCATCGGCGATGCACCCGGCAAGATGGCGCTGGACTTGAGCTGGCGCGACGTACCCTACCGGCCGAACCTGCCGACCCTGGCCGGCAAGGTCGACTACCAGCTGGAAGGGGGCACCCTGCGCGAGGTCAACGACAAGGGGGCGCGACTGCTCTCCCTGCTCAGCCTCGACTCATTGCTGCGCAAGCTGCGCCTCGATTTTCGCGACGTGTTCGACAAGGGCTTCTACTTCGAGTCCATGTCGGCCTCCGCCAGGATCAAGCAGGGGGTGGTGGAGAACGACGACTTCTACATGAAGGGGGCGGCCGGCAACCTGCGCGGTGAGGGCATCGCCGATCTGGTACGCTGGCGGCTCGACTACGAGCTGAGCTTCTCGCCGAACCTGGGCGGCACCCTGCCGGTGGTGGCGGCCTTCTCGCTGACCCCCATCACCGGGCTCTACGTGCTGGCCCTCTCCAAACTGCTGGAGCCGGTGGTGGACGTGGTCACCCGCATCGATTTTCGGGTCTCAGGCCCGCTCGACGATCCCAAACTGATCGAGGCGGGGCGCAACCGGGCCCGCATCAAGCTCAACCAGCAGCAGAAGGAGGCGGTCGACGCCGTGGCCCCCAACCTGCCGGCGCAGGAAGTAACCCCCTTCCTGCTCAGCCCCAAGCACGCCGGCCCCGCCCAGCGCTGAGCGGGCGGCCCGGCACCATCACAAGGAGTGAGCCATGATCCGACATATCCTGCTGATCGCCTTCAAGCCGGGCACCCAGCCTGAACAGACAGACGCGGTGCGCGCCGCCTTTCTCGCCATTCCCCATCAGGTCAGCGGCGTGCTGGCGGTGGAGTGGGGGCGGGACGACAGCCCGGAGGGGCGGGCCGAGGGCTTCACCCACAGCGTGCTGATGACCTTTGCCGACGAGGCGGCCCGCCAGCGCTATCTGCCCCACCCGGATCACGATGCCCTCAAGGCCATCTTTCGCCCGGTACTGGAACGTATCATAGTGCTGGATTACACCCTGCAGGCCGGCGATGCGGTCATGCTAGGGTCGCAGTCATGATGGACGAGGCTCGTTGGGCCAAGATTCCACCTCTGCAGTTCGCACTGCTGCAGGCAGTGGTGGAACATGGCAAAGCCCATCCCGCCATTGCTGCCGGGGTGGTGGTTGGCTCGCTTGCCAAGGGCACGGCTGACCGGGTATCCGATGTCGATGTATTGCTGCTGGCCGAACCGGGCTTTCATCAGCATGGGGAAGAACTGGTACGTTCCATCGTGGGCGAACGTGCGGTGTTCCACTGCTGGCAAGGAAGACATGAAGATGTCTGTTCCTACTGGCGTTATATCTTCCTGGATATGTCCAGCATCGAGATCCATATCCTTGATTGCGATGCCGGTTTTCCGCTTGCCAAGCCTTACTTGCCTCTTTTTGATAAAGCCCATTCGCTATCGTCACTGGAGGTCGCGGGGCCTGCTCCCAGCCATTGGGATTTCCCTGCCTACATGGGAGACGGTGATGGTCTGGTGTGGGAGCTGTTCGACTGCCTCAAATGGGCGGAACGGGGCGAACGGGGATTAGTCAGGCATCATCTGCGTAAACTGTTGGCAGAGATGGATAAAGACCCGAATATTGTGGATCGCGAGTAACGTGGACAAGGAGAGAACCATGTGGTTAGCCGCAATACAGCTGGTATCAGGCCGTCACTGGCAGGATAACCGGGAGCAGATCGCCGCCGAGCTGGCCCTGTTGCCCAAGGAGCGGCCGCTGCTGGTGCTGCTGCCGGAGAATTTCGCCCTGTTTGGCGAGCGGCAGGGCTATCTGGACGGGGCCGAGACCATAGGTTCAGATCTGGGCGGAGCAGCGCCGATCCAGCAGCAACTGGCCGAATGGGCCCGTGATTACGGTATCTGGCTGGTGGCGGGGGCCATGCCGACCAGCATCGCCGGTTCCGACCATATCCACACCAGTACCCTGGTGTTTGACCCCAGCGGCGATCTCAAGGGCCACTACCACAAGATCCACCTGTTCGACGTGGACGTGGCGGACACTCACGGCCGCTATCGGGAGTCGGAGACTTTCAGCCCCGGCGAGGAGCCTGTGCTGGTGGACTCCCCGTTTGGTCCCCTCGGCCTCTCGATCTGTTATGATCTGCGCTTTCCCGAGCTGTACCGCCGGCTGGCCCGCGCCGGCGCCCGCGTGCTGCTGGTGCCTGCCGCCTTCACCGCCGTGACCGGCGAGGCGCACTGGGAGCCGCTGCTGAGGGCCCGCGCCATCGAGAACCAGTGCTACGTGGTGGCCGCCAATCAGGGCGGCACCCACGAGACGGGGCGCCAGACCTGGGGGCACAGCATGGTGATCGACCCCTGGGGCCGGGTGCTGGCCAGCCTGGACAGCGGGCGCGGCACCGTGCTGGCACCGCTGGACCAAAGTCTTATGGACGAACTGCAACGCACCATGCCGGTGCTGGGTCATGCCCGTCTGCTATGAACATGTGCAGGTTCGATTCGCCCTGTGGCGGGGGATCGGACGCTTGCAAACCCGATGGTGGGTTGGACGTTCGATGACGTTTCGCCAATCGAACCCAGGGTCGGGGATTTAACCGTTACGACATCTCGCATCGAGAGTGGAGAGAAAGATTGAGTCTATTGAGCCAGGTTAGTGCCTCCCTGTTGGCCCCGAACGATCTCGACGAAGGGCGGCTGCAGCAGTTGCTCGGCAGCCTGATGAGCCATCAGGTGGAGTTCGGCGACCTCTATTTCCAGCGCAGCTGGCACGAGTCCTGGATGCTGGAGGACGGCATCGTCAAGGATGGCAGCTACAACATCGATCAGGGGGTCGGGGTGCGTGCCGTCAGCGGCGAGAAGACCGGCTTCGCCTACTCGGACGAGCTGAGCCTGCTGGCGCTGCAACAGTCGGTGACTGCTGCCCGTGGCATCGCGGCCGCCGGTGCGCAGGGTAAGGTGAAGGCGTGGGCTCGCACCGAAGCAAACCTGCTCTACCCGGCGCTGGATCCGCTGCAGACCCTCTACAAGCAGCAGAAGATCGCCCTGCTGGAGCAGATGGACAAGTTCGCCAGAAGCCTGGATCCCGCCATCAATCAGGTGATGGCCTCCATCAGCGGTGTCTATGAAGAGGTGCTGGTGGCCGCCACCGACGGCACCCTGGCCGCCGACGTGCGTCCGCTGGTGCGCCTCTCGGTGACCGTCATCGCCGAAAAGGGCGAGCGTCGCGAACGCGGCAGTGCCGGTGGCGGTGGCCGCTTCGGCTACGACTACTTCCTCGAGCTGGACGGACTGGAGAGCCGGGCGTTTGGCTATGTGCGCGAAGCGGTGCGTCAGGCGCTGGTCAACCTCGACGCCATCGACGCGCCGGCCGGCACCATGCCGGTGGTGCTCGGTGCCGGCTGGCCCGGTGTGCTGCTGCACGAGGCGGTGGGCCATGGTCTGGAGGGGGATTTCAACCGCAAGGGCTCGTCTGCCTTTGCCGGCCGTATCGGTGAGCAGGTGGCCTCCAAACACTGCACCATCGTCGATGACGGCACCCTGCCGGGTCGGCGCGGCTCCGTCTCCATCGACGACGAGGGGACGCCGGGCGGCTACAACGTGCTGATCGAGAACGGCATCCTCAAGGGTTACCTGCAGGACAAGCAGAACGCCCGTCTGATGGGCGTGCCGCTCACCGGCAACGGCCGCCGCGAATCCTACGCCGCCCTGCCGATGCCGCGCATGACCAACACCTACATGCTGGCGGGTCAGTACGACCCGGCCGAGATCATCGCCTCGGTGAAGAAGGGGATCTATGCCCCCAACTTCGGCGGCGGTCAGGTGGACATCACCTCCGGCAAGTTTGTCTTCTCCGCCTCCGAGGCCTACCTCATCGAGGATGGCAAGATCACCGCGCCCATCAAGGGGGCGACCCTGATCGGCAACGGCCCCGAGGCGATGAGCCAGGTTTCCATGGTGGGCAAGGATCTCGCGCTGGATCGCGGGGTCGGGGTCTGTGGCAAGGAGGGGCAGAGCGTGCCGGTCGGTGTCGGCCAGCCCACCCTCAAGCTGGATCAGCTCACCGTGGGCGGCACCCAGTAAGGGCGCCGCAGAACAAGCAACAGAGAGAACCCATGCTTACCCTGTCGAAAATTTCCAATATCCGCAGTCAGCTCTCCCCCAGCGAGCTCAAGATCGCCGATTACATCCTGGCGTGCCCGGAGCAGGTGACCCACTTCTCCTCCCAGGAGCTGGCCCAGCAGGCTGACGTCAGCCAGTCGAGCATAGTGAAGTTCACCCAGAAGATCGGGTTCAAGGGCTTCACCGCCTTCAAGCTGGCGGTCAGTGAGGATCTGGGGCGCAAGCACGCCATCAAGACCGACAACGTAGGGGATCTCTACAACGGCATCGGCCGTGACGACGATCTGGAGACCATGGCCAAGAAGCTGGCCCAGGAGAAGATCAACTCCATCGTGGAGACCACCCAGGCGCTCGACAATGCCACTTTGGCGCGGGTGCTTGACGTCATCAACCAGGCTGGCCGGGTCCAGCTGGTGGGGATCGGCGGCTCGGCGCTGACCGCCAAGGATCTCTGGTACAAGCTGCTCAAGATCGGGGTCACCACCCTGTTCGCCCAGGACAGCCACGTGCAGATCTCCATCGCTCAGACCCTGGGTCCGGGGGACGTGCAGCTGGTGGTCTCCTATTCCGGTGCCAGCCGGGACGTGCTGGCGGCGGCCGAGTTGGCCAAGCGCAACGGCGCTACCCTGATCGCGGTCACCTCGTTTCGCAACACCCCTCTGCGGCAGATGGCCGACATGGTGCTGGACACGGTGGCCGACGAGAACGAGCTGCGTATCTCCTCCATCTCGTCGCGTACCGCCCAGAACACCATCACCGACATCCTGTTCCTCGGCTTGGTGCAGCGCCGTGACGAGGCCTGGGCGCTGATCGACGGCACCCGTGGTGCCATCGACCGGCTCAACAAGGAGTGAGGCGGGCCCGGCTGCAACAGAGGCCGAGACCTGCCGAGAGAAAAAACCACCCGCCTGCGGGTGGTTTTTTTATGGGCCAGTGCCGGCTCAGAGGGCGAGGGCCCAGCGCAGGAAGGCCTTGCGCTGGGCCTCGTCGGCGGCGAGGTAGCGCCGTTGCAGTTCAGGGTCGACGGGCACGGCGCCCGGGGTGGCTGTGGGCAGCACGGGCGTGACGGCTGGCAGGGCGGTCGCAGCGCTGGCCGACCCGTCGTAACGGGCCAGCAGTGCCTGATAGTCGGTCAGGAGGCTGTCTTGGCTGCGTGGCAGCGCAGTGGTCAGCAAAGGGCGGGTGCCGTCAGAGGTCGCCAGCTGCAGTGCCGGGCTGGCCGCAAAGCGGCGAATGGCCTGCGGCGTGGGCAGCGGCGGGGTGACCAGCCGCAGGGTGCCGCTGACCGGCAGGGTCAGGGTCAGCAGCAGCGGGGCGGAGCGGACGCGCCCCTGGCTCTCGTTGGTGGAGCCGGGATCGAGCGGGCTGTCGAAGCGTACCAGCAGCCGGGTTTCACCGGCGGGCAGCGTGAGGGCTCGCTCGAAGGGGGAGGCCTTGCCCCTGGATGAGGCCAGCAGGGTGAGGTTGTCTGCCAGCTCCAGCCGGGTTGCCTGGGTCGGCAGGGCCAGCAACAGCAGCAGGGTGGTGAGCAGTGGGAGGCGGATCATGGGGTGCTCCAGCAGAAAGCAAAAAGCCGGCCGACTGGCCGGCAGGGGATCAGAACTCGTAGCGCAGGCCGAGGTGGTAAAAATCCTCGCTGTTGCTGCTGCCGCCAAAACTGGTGACCGTGCTGCCGGCCAGCCCGTCTTCACCGCCCCGGAACACGTAGGCGCTGTAGAGGGAGGAGCGCGGAGTTAGCTTGTACTGCAGCTCCAGGGTGGTGTCGCGCAGGCTCATGCCGTCCCCCCCGTCGTTGTCGAGGTGGCGGTAGCCGGCGCGGGCGGCCCACTTCTGGTTGATGTCGTAGACGGCAGTCAGTTCCCACACCTTGTCTTCGCTGTCCGCCTGGCCGTTGCGATAGCTCACCTGATCCTTGGCATAGAGGGCGCCCAGCATCAGCGGGCCCAGGGTGTAGCGGGTGCCGATGCCGCTGAAGCGGTACTCGTCGGCATTGGGGTCGACCTTGCTGGCACCGGTCTGGGCCGCCTTGCTCTGCTGGTAGGCGATGACCGGCGCCAGCTTGCCCGCCGCCCCGAGATCGAAGGTGTAGCGCAGGGCGCCGTTGTAGCCGTAGTCGAGATCCGAGGTACCGTTGCCGAGGATGTAGGCCAGCGACAAGTCCAGATTGCCGAGGGTGTTCTGGTATTGCAGGGTGCCGTCCTGACGGAACACCTGTACCGCGGTGGAGTCCACCTTGCTGGCCTGGCGCGCCATGGAGACATCGGAGGCGGCAAACACGTCGCCGATGTCGGTGAACATGATGAGTCCGGAGGAGACCCGACCGCCGGTCAGCTTGCCCCACTGGCCGCCATCGAGCCCGGCCCAGACGTAACGGGCGGTGAGATCGCTGCTGTTCTTCTGCACGTTGTTGGCGTATTCGGCGGCGTTGACCTGGTACTGGGCCATGCCGATCACGGCCACCTGCTCGTTGACGGTCTGGCGAGCGGTGAAGCCGATGCGGCCGTCGAAGTCGCCCTGATCGTTGCCGCTCTTCTTGTCCGAGATGTTGAAGCCGAGGCGACCGTAGAGATCGACGTTGGAGCCGTCATCGGCCTGATAGATGACGGCGGCCTGTGCCGTACCGACGGCAAGCAGGGCAGGAATGGCCAGGGCAAGCATGGACTGTTTCATTGTTGTCTTTCCTGTGTGGGCTCTGTGCCAGAGCCGGGGTGAGTTTGGCCGTGACCCCGATTGCTCGGGGCCAGACCTTGGCGATGAATCCGGAGGGGGGATTAACTCAGATCGACGTTCTTGCAGCCGAACATCAGGGTGATGAGGTAGCCGCCGAGGTAGGCGACGGCGAGGCCGGCGGCGTAGACCAGCATGCCGGGGAAGATCCCCTGGGCCGAGGTCATCAGCGGCAGCGCGACGATGCCGGAAGGGCCGAACACGGTATTGAGACCGACCGGCAGGCCCAGCCAGGAGATGAGGCCGACCAGGAAGCCGCCGAGGGCGCCGCCGCAGCAGGCGGTGATGAAGGGTTTGACCCGCGGCAGGGTGACGCCGTAGATGAGCGGCTCGCCCACCCCCAGGATACCGGGAATGATGGTGCCCTTGACCTGGGTGCGCAGCAGGGAGTCCTTGCCGGCGCGGCTGTAGAGCGCCAGGGCGGCGCCGACCTGGCCGGCGCCCGCCAGCGCCAGGATGGGGAACAGGGAGTTGAAGCCCTGGGCATCCATCAGCGCGAAGTAGACGGGCACGAACCCCTGGTGGATGCCGAACATCACCGAGATGAGGAACAGGCCAGCCAGGATGGCTGTGCCGAACGGATTACCGTTGAGGTGGATGAAGAGCCAGGACATGCCGTTGTAGAGCTGCACGCCGAGGGGCATGATCAGGACGAAGGTGACGGCCCCCATGATCAGCAAGGTGATGCCGGAGGTGAGGATCATGTCGAGGCTGTCGGGTATGAAGCGGCGTACCTGACGCTCCACCGAGGCGCCGATGATGCAGGCGATCAGCACCCCGATGATGTTGCCGCGCGGATCTATCCGGTGGCCGAAGAAGTCGCTGACCCCGGCATAGATGCCGCTGGTGGCCTGCGGGTCATAGCCCATCACGAACAGCGAGGCGAGGATGGCGCCATTGACCCCGGAGCCGCCGAACGCCTTCTGGGCGTTGTAGCCGATGAGGATGCTGAGGAAGCTGAACAAGCCCTTGCTGAACAGCTTCATGTAGCCGACGAATTCGGCCAGCATGCCGCCCGCCTGCTGGCCTTCCAGCAGCAGGGTCTGCTCGATCAGGGTGGCGAAGCCGAGCAGTAGTCCGGCGGCGATGAAGCCGGGGATCAGCGGAGTGAAGATGGTGGCAAACTTGGCCAGGAAGCGGTGGGCCGCACTGGTCTGTTTCTGCTTCAGCGCCTGTTTCTTGGCGGCGGCGATCTCGCCCAGATCGGCGGATTGGACGGCTGGTGCCTCCAGTGCGCCGAGCCCCGCGCTCAGCATGCCGTTCATCAGCTCGCAGGCGGTCTGGGCCTTGCCCGGCCCCAGCACGATCTGGAACTGGTCGTCGCTCTCGATGACCCCCATCACGCCGGCGATGCGTTTGATGGTATCCCGGTCGGCATGCAGGCTGTCGGCCAGGCTCAGCCGCAGCCGGGTCATGCAGTGGCCGCAGTGGGTGATGTTGTCGCGACCACCGATGGCCTGGATGAGCTGGCCAACCATGGTGTCAGTTATTTTTGCCATAAAGAACCCAGTCAGTCTGTTGTGTCATGAGGGTGCCTGGGCACCCCGTTCTTGTTGTGGTATTGCCGTCCCTGACCCGGCCAATGTGCGGTTGGCCGATCAGTGGGTGCACTGGCTGATGAAGCCGTTGCTGCTTTGCAGACGGGTGCGGGCTTCGTCGGCCGTGAGTCCGGCCAGGATCATCACGATGGCGGTCTTGCAGTGGTTGTCCGCCTGCGCCAGCGCCCGCTCCGCCACGGCGCGCTCGCAGTCGGTGGCCTCCATCACGATGCGTTTTTGCCGCTCCACCAGCTTGGCGTTGGTGGCTTCCACGTCCACCATCAGGTTGCCGTAGACCTTGCCGGTGCGGATCATGGCACCGGTGGAGAGCATGTTGAGGATCAGCTTCTGCGCCGTGCCCGCCTTCATGCGGGAGGAGCCGGTGACGATCTCGGGGCCGACCACCGCCACCATGCTGATGTCGGCCGCCTGGGCCAGCGGGCTGCCCGGGTTGCAGCTGATGCTGCAGACCGTGGCGCCCACCGCTCTGGCGTGGGCCATGGCGCCCAGTACGTAGGGGGTTCTGCCGCTGGCGGCGATGCCCACCAGCACGTCGTTGGCGCAGAACTGGATGTTTTTCAGATCCTGGGCGCCGAGTTCGGCGTCATCTTCGGCGTTCTCGACCGCCTGCAAGATGGCCTTGTGGCCGCCGGCAATCAGGCCGACCACTTGCTCGGCAGAGACGCCGTAGGTCGGCGGGCATTCGCTGGCATCCAGAATGCCGAGCCGGCCCGAGGTGCCGGCGCCGATGTAGACCAGCCGGCCTCCCTTGCCGAACGCTGCCGCGATGGCATCGACCGCCCGGGTGATCTCGGGCAGCAACTGGCTGACCGCCAGTGCGACCTGCTGATCCTCCTGATTGATGACGCGCAGCATCTCCAGGGTCGGCAACTGGTCGATCTCCACGCTGGCCGGGTTGCGGGTCTCGGTAATCATGCTTGATAGGTCAATGGTCATCGTTTCCTCTGCTTAAGGTCATCGCCACTCCCGGCGTAAAACATCCCTCTTGATGACAGGCATGATCATCGATTTTTGATTTCTATGATGAGATCAGTGTCGCATAATTAATTATTCCATTTATTTTTGTTTTTAAGTTATGAAAATTCCTGCACGGTGACATCCATGGGGGGGAGCTAGGTGGTGCTGATTGCGCCGAGGAGGGTGTGAGCGTCAGCCAATAAAAAGCCCCGGCAAGGGCCGGGGCTGCAGATACGGGGCTCGGTCAGTTGACTGAAATGGCGCGGGCGTCGATGAAGAAGCGCGCATTGCCTTGTTGGTCGACCCTGATCTGGGCAACCAGACGATCGCTCTGTTTGTACTCCCACCGGCTCTTGATCCGGGTCAGAGCGGGGCTGGCGGCACCGACCACGTTCAGATATTCATGAAACAGGCTGTAGCTTCCAATCTCGGTCAGCATCTTTTCCATTTGCACATCTCCTGAAGTGAGTGGGTGTCCATCCACAAACCTACCAAGCACACTCTGAATCGAATCTGTATAAAAAACAAACTAACTCATTTGTGTGTCAGCAACATGATCAGGCGCAAGATCAGCGCCGATTTTTGCGCATTTATGACACCGTTTTCAGTCAGGGCTGGCGCGGATCCTGCAGTTGATCAAGGGTGCCGGATACGTGTGGCAACGCGGGTGCCATTTGTACCGTCGGCGCACTGTGGAACACCGGATCCTGGGCCACCTCCTTGATGCCGTTGATGCAGAACTGCATACCCATGCAGACCAGCAAGAAGCCCATGATCCGGGTCATGGCGTCGATGCCGGTGGCGCCCAGGATCTTGCAGACCGGATCCGCCAGCTTGAGCACGCCCCAGCTGAGCAGGCTCATCAGGGCGAAGGCGGTGACCATGGCGGCATAGATGGTGAAGCGGTTGTATTCGTCCGGCAGTTCGGCGATCTGGGCCGCGCCGCTGATCACCAGCGCCATGGTACCCGGCCCGCACATGCTGGGCATGGTGAGCGGCACGAAGGCGATGCTCTGGTTGATGTCGACCCCGTCCGCCTGGCTGGGGGCCGGGAACAGCATGCGAAAGCCGATGAAGGCGATGATGAGACCGCCGGCCAGGCGCAGGCCAGGAATGGAGATCCCGAACAGATCCAGGATGGAGGAGCCGATGAAGAAGCTGACGCAGAGGGTGCAGAACAGATAGATGGCGGCCAGGTTGATCTGGCGGCGCACGTGTTCGCGCGACATCCCCTTGCTCAGCCCCAGCAGCAGGGTGGCCGTGGTGGGTGGGTTGACCATGGGCAGCAGCGCCAGCAAGGCGAGAAATACGACCTGAAAGAACATCATGAACCTCGAATGACTGGGGGGCGGAGTAGTCCCGGGCCGTCGAGGGGCCCGAGAGGGAGGCTATCTTAAGTCGGCCGACCTGAACACAGGCGGTATGAAAAAAGCCCCGCTCTGGGCGGGGCTCGGGAGGGTTCAGGCGGCCTGCGGCGCGCTCTGGCGCTGACTGCGCTGCTGCAGCCAGAGCCACAGGCCGATGGCAAAGCCCAGCACCGACAGGCTTACCACATAGTGGGAGGGGGCTAGCATGTCGCTCTTCATCCACAGGGTCACCAGCATGGGGGTGAGGCCGCCGAAGATGGCGTAGGCCACGTTGTAGGAGAACGACAGCCCGGAAAAGCGCACCACCGCCGGGAAGGCGTTGACCATGACGTAGGGCACGGCGCCGACGATCCCTACTGCAAAACCGGCCAGGACATAGAGCGGCACCAGCTGGCTGGTGTCACTCGCCAGCCCGTGATAGAAGGCGTAGCTGGCGCCGGCCAGCAGCAATGAACCCAGCATGAAGGTGGGGCCGCTGCCGAGGGCATCGATGAGCCGGCCGTAGACGATGCAACCCAGCGTCAGGGCCAGAATGGCCAGCGAGTTGGCGGTCAGTGCATCGGCCGGGCTGATGCCGTGCACCTTCTGCAGGTAGGTGGGGGTCATCAGGATCACCACCACTATGCCGGCAGAGAGCAGCCAGGTGAGCAGCATGGAGATCACTACGCTGCCCTTGTGGCTGCGCAGCACCGTCTTGAGCGGCAGCTCTTCCGCCAGCGCCTTGTTGGCCTGCATCTCGGCAAAGACCGGGGTCTCGTGCAGCCAGCGGCGCAGGTACATGGCGACGATGCCGAACACCCCGCCGAGCACGAAGGCCAGACGCCAGCCCCAGTCGCTCACCTCGCTCGGGCTCATGCCGCGGTTGATGGCGGTGGCCACCAGGGAGCCGAGCAGGATGCCGGCCGTCAATCCCGCGGTGAGGGTGCCGCAGGCGACCCCGATCCGGCGGGCGGGTACGTGCTCCGCGACGAACACCCAGGCGCCGGGCACTTCACCCCCGATGGCGGCCCCTTGCAGGATCCGCAGCAGCAGCAACAGCAGGGGGGCGGCGATGCCGAGCACGGCGTAGGTGGGCAGCAGGCCGATCAGCAGGGTGGGCAGCGCCATCATGATGATGCTCAGGGTGAACATCCGCTTGCGGCCGATAAGATCGCCAAAGTGAGCCATGATGATGCCACCCAGCGGACGGGCCAGATAGCCGGCGGCGAAGATGCCGAAGGTCTGGAACTGGCGCAGCCACTCGGGAATGTCGGCGGGGAAGAAGAGCTCGCCGATCACCACGGCGAAGAAGACGAAGATGATGAAGTCGTAAAATTCGAGGGCACCGCCCAGCGCCGCTAGGCTCAGGGTCTTGTAGTCCTGTCGGTTGAGGGGACGGCTGTGGTCGTAAGCTTGCGTGACTGTCGTCATATCCTTATGTTTCCCATCGTCTTTTTAGTTATTGTTCCCCATCCTTGCAGGGGACACGCTCACTACCGAGGGTATGCTTTTGCATCCCGACCTGTAAATCGCACAATTCGCAACACTGTCTTGCAGCTTTTTGGTGCAGCAAGGCGAGGGCGGGCACCGCGCCCGGGGCGAATGACAACCAAGGTGCGCCGGCTGGCCGCCAGTGCCCGGCCACCGGATTGCTGGAGATATCATGACGAAGACCAAGGTGCTGCTCTCCTGGAGCAGCGGCAAGGACAGCGCCTGGGCGCTGCACACATTGCGGCAGGATCCGGCCATCGAGGTGGTGGGGCTGTTCACCACCCTCAACCAGGCGTTCGAGCGGGTGGCCATGCACGGGGTGCGCAAGCAGTTGCTGCTGGCGCAGGCCGAATGCGTGGGATTGCCGCTGACCACCATCGACCTGCCCTGGCCCTGCAGCAATGAAGATTACGCCCGCATCATGACCGACTTCATCGCCGACGTGGTGACACAGGGGATCCGCCACATGGCGTTTGGCGATCTCTTTCTCGAGGACGTGCGCGCCTATCGGGAGCGGCAGCTGGCGGGGACGGGGATCACGCCGCTGTTTCCGCTGTGGGGCAGCAAGACAGACGAGCTGGCGCACCAGATGATGGCGGCAGGGCTCAGGGCCAGGATCAGCACCCTGGATCCGCGCAAGCTGCCTGCCACCCTCGGCGGGTATGAGTTTGATGCGGCCTTGCTGGCAGCGCTGCCCGCCGGGGTGGACCCGTGCGGTGAGAACGGCGAGTTTCATACCCTGGCCTGGGATGGCCCCATGTTCCGCCAACCGCTGGCCATCCGGACCGGCGAGACGGTGGAGCGGGACGGCTTCGTCTTCACCGATCTGCTGCCCGCCACCTCCTAGTCGCGGTTGGCCTCCCGCTCGCCCTTGTCGTCGTTGTAGCGCAGGGCGATCTCGTGGAACTGCTGGTGGATGGAGGCAAAGGCGTCCGTGATGTCGGGGTCGAAGTGGTTGCCCCGCCCCGCCAGTATGATGGGCACCACCTCCTGGTGGGACATGGCGGCCTTGTAGCAGCGCTTGCTGATGAGGGCGTCGTATACGTCGGCCAGCGCCATCAGCCGGGCCGAGAGGGGGATCTCGTCGCCGATCAGGCCGTAGGGATAACCGGTGCCGTCCCACTTCTCGTGGTGGTAGCAGGCGATCTCCTTGGCCAGCCGCAGGAACTCGACCTCCACCCCGAGCGCCTCCTCGGCATGGACGATGGCCTCCTTGCCGAGGATGGAGTGGTGTTTCATCTGGGCAAACTCCTCTTCATCCAGCTTGCCGGGTTTGAGCAGGATGCGGTCCGGTACGCCGACCTTGCCGATGTCGTGCAGGGGGGCCGACTTGAACAGCAGATCTATGGTCTTGGGGGTCAGCTCGGCATGGAAGCGGGGGTGATCGCAGAGGGTCTCCGCCAGCAGCCGCACATAGTGCTGGGTACGCAATATGTGGTTGCCGGTCTCGTTGTCGCGGGTTTCGGCCAGCGAGGCGAGTGAGTGGATGGTGATGTTCTGGATCAGCTCGTTCTCCCGGGTGCGCCGCTCCACCTCCTGCTCCAGATAGGCGTTCTGATCGTGCAGCAGATCCCGCGCCGCCTTCAGCTCCAGGTGATTTCTGACCCTGGCCAGCACGATGGCGGGGGAGATCGGCTTGTGGATGTAGTCGACGGCCCCCAGTGCCAACCCGTGCGCCTCCGCGCTCTCCTCCACCTGGGCGGTCAGAAAGATCACCGGGATCTCCCGCGCCTGCGGCATCTCCTGCAGCGCCTGCATCACCTGGTAGCCATCCATCTGGGGCATCACCACGTCGAGCAGGATCAAGTCCACCCGGGGGCCGGTCGAGAGGATCTCCAGCGCCCGCTGGCCGCTGATGGCTATCTTGACCCGATAGTGGGGGCTGAGCAGGGCGCTGAGCAGGGAGAGGTTCTCCGGCGTGTCGTCGACCACCAGCAGGGTGGGTTTGGTATCTGGATCCAGCAAGTTGAGCATGATGGTGCCCTCACTCTTGGTTGAACAGATCGGGTCTGAGGGCCCGGACTTGTTGCAGATGAGCCAGTGCATCGTCGAAACGAAAACGGCTCATGGCCTCACCGATGGCTGGCGCCCTCTCCCCCAGCAGGGGGGCGAGCCGGGCCTGATGGCGCTGAAACAGGGTGAAGGCTTCGGCATCATCCTCCAGCAGCAGCCCGGTGAGCCGGTTCAGCAGGGGTGCGGTATCGATCTTCTCCTGTTCGGGCTGCTCGGGTACTTCGTCTGGCAGCAACTGCAGCAGCCCCTGCGCCAGTTGTGCTTGCAGTTGCAGCCCCTGCTCGGCCAGTGGCAGCAGAGCGGCAGCCTCGTCGCCCCGGGTGATGGCGTTTTCCAGTGTGGCCGCGATCTCCTGCAATGATTCGGCGCCCAGGGTGGCCGCTATTCCCTTGAGGGTATGGGCATGCCGGTGTGCCTCTTCCCGTTCGTCTGCTTGCAAAGCGGTCAGCAGGCTTGCCATGGGTTGCGTGCCCTGCTGGGCGAAGCGCAGCAGCAGATCCCGATACCAGCCCCAGTTGTTCATCAGCCGCTGCAAGGCCCGCTCGGCATTGAGCCCGAGCTCGCACAGCTGTGGCAGCAACGACGATGCCGGGGGCGGTTGCGACGTCTTGAATCTGGCCCCGACCTCGCGGCTGAAGGAGGTTGCCCAGCGTTGCAGGGCGTCATAGAGCTTGTCGGGATCGATAGGCTTGGCGATGTGATCGTCCATGCCGGCGGCGAGGCAGCGCTCGCGATCGCCGGCCATGACGTTGGCGGTCATCGCCAGGATCGGAATGTGTTGCCCGGTTCCCTCTTGCTGGCGCAGTTGCCGGGTGGCGGCCAGCCCATCCATTACCGGCATCTGCATGTCCATCAGGATCAGGTCGTAGGGGGCCTTGGTCGCCATATCCAGTGCGATGGCGCCATTGCTGGCCACGCTCACTTTGGCGCCTACCGCCTGCAGCAGCTCCAGCGCCACCTGTTGATTGAGCTCGTTGTCTTCCGCCAGCAGGATCTGCAGGCCGTCGAAGCGATAGTGATGGGTCGCCTGATGCTTGAAGGAGAGGGTCGCTGCCTGTTGCCCGAACAGGCCGATGACGGTATCGAACAGCACGGAGGCGCAGACCGGCTTGACCAGTACCCGATCAAAACCGGCAGCATCGGCCTCGCGAAAGATCTCCTCGCGTCCGTAGCCGGTCACCATGACCCGGTAAGGGCGCCGGCCCGCACCTCGGGCGATGAGACGACGCCCCGTCTCGATGCCGTCCAGTCCCGGCATGCGCCAGTCCAGCAGCACCACCTCATAGGGGGTTCCCTGCTGCTCGGCATCCGCGATCATCTGCAGGGCCTGTTGGCCGGACTCTGCAGTGTCCACCACAAAGCTCATGCCGCGCAGCAGAGCGGCCAGTATGGTGCGGGCACTGGCGCTGTCGTCGGCCACCAGCATGCGGCGGCCGCGCAGATCCAGGCTCGGCAGATAGCGGGATCTGCGCCTGCCGCGGCCGAGCCTGGCGGTGAACCAGAAGGTGCTGCCCTGGCCCGGCTCGCTCTGCACGCCCACCTCGCCCCCCATCAGGCCCGCCAGCTTGCGGCAAATGGCAAGGCCAAGCCCGGTGCCGCCGTACTTGCGGGTGGTGGAGCTATCCGCCTGCTGGAAGGACTGGAACAGCCGCTGCTGCTGCTCCTGGCTCATGCCGATCCCGGTATCCTGCACCGAGCAGTGCAGCAGTACCTCCTGCGGCAGCTTCTCCAGACAGCGGACCTTGACCAGGATCTCTCCCTGCTCGGTGAACTTGACCGCGTTGTTGGCGTAGTTGATGAGGATCTGGCCGAGACGCAGGGGATCGCCATAGAGCAGGGTGTCGAGCTGGTGGTCGACCTCGAACAACAGCTCTATGCCCTTGGCTTCCGCCTTTTCACCCACCAGGGTGGCGAGGTTTTCCAGCACGTGGTCGAGATCGAACTCGATCCGTTCCAGATCCAGCTTGCCCGCCTCGATCTTCGAGAAATCCAGGATGTCGTTGATGATGCCGAGCAGGTGCTGCGCGGCACGCTGGATCTTGCTGACATAGTCGAGCTGCTGCGGATCGAGCCGGGTCTGCAGGGCGAGGTGGGACATGCCGAGGATGGCGTTCATGGGGGTGCGGATCTCGTGGCTCATGTTGGCGAGAAATTCGCTTTTGGCCCGGGTCGCGCTCTCCGCCAGTTCATAGGCTTGCTCCAGCTCCTGGTTCTTGGCCTGCATCACTGCAAACAGCTCTTCCCGGGTCGGTTCGGCGAATTGCTGCTGCATCTGTTGCTGTCGCCCGGCATCTGGCCAGTGCGGCAACCGGCAGACCAGGGCGAGGAGATTGTCGGCGTGCACCTCCAGCCGGATGCTGCCCGGATGCATGTCGGCAGGGGCGGGGGAGAGCGGGACATCGGCCGTGAGGGTGAGCCACAGCTCCTGCGCCTCTGGTTCCAGCCACAGCTGCAGTTGCAGTGGATCCGAGGTCGCCATCAGCTGGCGCACCAGCTCTGAGGTTGCCCCTGCCAGCGGGGCCACGAAGGTCGGCGATTTATCGAGGCAGGTGAGCACCTGGATCACCTTGCGCCGGGCGGTGAGGGCCGCCGCAGGGCCGGACAACAGGGTTTCACCGATCAGTTGCCGCATCTACTTCTCCTCTGCCGGCAGCACGCGCAACACGATGCAGCTGGCATCGTCGGTGCTGCGGCCGCTGTGGGCGATGACCTGGTGGGCCAGCGTGGCGGGTTCGGCGGCGAGATCCAGTGCGCCGTCGCGCAGATTGAGGGATTCGCTGATGCCGTCCGAGTAGAGCATCACCACGTCCCCGGCGACGAGGGGCTGGCGCTGCAGCAGGGGGGTGGGGAAACGCTCCCCCAGCACCCCGTCGCGGGAGATGCCGCGCCAGGGGGCGTGACCGCGCAGACAGATGCGGGTATTGCCGATGCCGGCATAGCTCAGTTCACCCCGCTCGCCGTTGACCAGCGCCACGCCGGCGGCGGCGCCCCGGGTACCGATGCAGCGCTGGTGCAGCAGTTGCAGCAGACGGGCGGGTTCCTGTTCACGGGTCTGCTGCAACGTCGCCTCCAATATCTGTACCAGCTGGTTGGCAGAGGCGCCGTGACCGCTCACGTCGATCAGGACCAGCGACACTCCCTCGGGCCCCGGCCGGATGAACGCCAGATCGCCGGAGACCCGCTCCGGGTAGCAGGGGCGGTTCTCGCTGGCCCATGCCAGGCCAAGGCCGGCATGCTGCTGCCCCGTGCACGAGAGGGGAGAAACCGGCCTTGGCTCCACGGGGGCCGCACCCAGCCACTTGCGGGCCTGTACCAGGGTACCCCCCTCCGGCGGGGTGCTGATGGTGAGTTCAGACATCATGCGCTGCACGCCGGGCAGACCCAGCCCCAGGGTACCCGAGGTGCTGTAGTGCTCTTGCATGGCTTGATGTATGTCGGGGATGCCGGGGCCCTGATCGCGGGCGATGATGTCGATGCAGGGGCGCCCTCTGGGATGGTGGAGGGTGAGGGTGATCTCCCCCCGTTCGGCATACTTCAGGATGTTGCTGCCAAGCTCGGAGACCACGGTGGAGAGCATGGTGCGATCTACCTCGGAGAGGTCGGCGATGAAGGGGAGGCGACGCACCGCCATCACCGTCAGGTGCAGATCGATGTCGTGACGCAATGGGTAGCGGGCCTGCTGGGTGCTCAGCTCCTGCTCCATGGTGCCTACTCCTCGCCCTTGAGGGTACGGGCATGGGCGAAGGCGTCGTCCATGTCGAGAAAGCAGCGCAGCGGCCCCGGCTCGGCGTCGGCCAGCGCCAGGAAGGCGGCGATCCCCGCATTCAGCCCCACCAGCAGGCAGACGGCACCCAGCAGGCGGCACACCTGGGCCAGTTTGCGAACCTGCCGAAACTCGTGGTGATCGAGCAGCATGACCCCGGAGAAGTCGAGCAGCACCGCGTGCTGGCGCCCCTGCACCAGCCGCAGGGAGAGTGCCTGCATCAGTTGCTGCATGCCTTCGTCACCGAGGTCTGGCCGCATGCTGACGACGATGCAGCCAGCCACGTCGGCGATGCCCAGATCGTTGTTGAGCAACATGGGCGGCGCTCCTAGAGGGTGGATCCGACCCGCTTGAGGGCTATCTCGAACGCATCCCGCAGGGTCGCCGTGGTACGGATGTCACCGACCGAGACCCCCAGTTCCACCATGGTACGGGCGATGGCTGGCGAGACGCCGGAGATGATGGCCTCGCACCCCATGAACTGGGTGGCCTTGGTGATCTTGATCAGCTGATTGGCGACCCCGGTGTCCACGGTGGCGACCCCGGCGATGTCCAGCACGAAGACCCGGGCCCGGGTCTCGGCTATCTTGGTCAGCGACTTGTTCATCACGTCGGCGGTGCGCATGGAGTCGATGATCCCCACCAGCGGCAGCAGCAGGATCCCGTCCCAGATGGGGGTCACCGGGGTCGACATCTCCTGCAGCGACTTGTGCAGCTCCTCGCGCACCCTGGCGGCCTCTTCAGCCTCCTCCATGGCGCGTTTGAGCTGGTGATGCTGCTCCACCTGAGCCGTGATGTCGGTGGCAAACTTGACGATCTTGCTAGGTTTGCCGGTCAGATCCAGCACCGGGTTGTAGGATCCCTGGATCCAGACCTCCTGCCCCTGCTTGCCAATTCGGCAGAACTCCCCTGCCAGGTATTCGCCGCGGCGCAGGGTCTCCCAGAAGGCGCCATAATCGGCCGACTGGGCATAATCAGGGTCAACCAGCAGCCTGTGGTGCTTGCCTTTCAGCTCCTCCAGCTGATAACCCACGATCTCGAGAAAGCGCGGGTTGGCATCGAGAATGATGCCATCCAGCGAGAACTCCACCTTGCCCATAACCCGGCTCAGGGCGTTGAGCTGCCCCTCGAAGTTGGCGTTGAGCTGTTTCTGCTCGGTCAGATCCATGCTGTATTCGATGATCCGGCTCAGCGCGCCCTGCTCGTCCAGCAGGGGGCTGCAACTGCCCCGCAGCCAGATGTCCCGGCCGTGCCGATCCAGCCGGTGAAACTCTCCCTCCTGCTCCCTGCCCGCCTTCAACGCCTCCCAGTGGGCGGCATGAGCAGGCGAGTCGAGCACGTCGTGCGGCAACAGCATGGCGTAATGCTGGCCCTTGAGCTCGCTTAGCTGATAGCCCATGATGGCGAGAAAACGCGGGTTGGCGTCCAGGATCTGCCCGTCAGGAGAGAGTTCGAGTCTGGCCATCAGCTGGTCGATGGCATCGAGCCTGGCCTGGGGTGAAGAGGGAGTCGCTGTGTTCGGGTGGGCAACGGCGGTGTGCACGTCCATGGCATCTCCAATAAGGCGCAATTGACTTGAATGTCACTAGAAAGCGTACAGCAGTTATAGCCCACCGGGGCGAGAGCGTGGGACAAGAAGTGCCGAAAGAACCTGTCTGCGGGCGGGCCCTGGGCCTGGGGGCTTCGTCATGAACCTCCTGTATCGCGACTACCCCCAGGGTGCACTCACGTCCCTTCACTGTCACGACGGCCCGCAGTTTTGCTATCTGCATCGGGGCGGCGGCGTGATCAGCAGTGAGGGGACAGGCGTGCTGCTGGTGGCGGGTCAGCTCTGTCTGATCCCGGCCGGGCTGGCCCATGAGTTCAGGGTGCTGCGCCACTCCCAACTCAGTCTGGTCTATCTGGATGACCTGGATGGAGGGGGCGAGTTGACGACCCGCCAGGTGAGCCCGCTGCTGGCCGGCCTGTTCGATCGGCTGGCAGACATGGCGGAGCCGGGCCTCAGGGATGCCTATCTGACGGTACTGGCAGCCGAACTGAGACAGACGCCGGCGGCGACCGGATTCATGTTGAGCGCGGGGCTGGATGTGCGTCTGCTGCGGGTGCTGGAGCGGGTCTGCAGGCACCCTTCCATCGAATACGGGCTGGCGGAACTGGCTGCCGGTTCAGGGGCCTCGGTGCGCACCCTCAACCGGCTGTTCAGCCAGCAACTGGGCTGCAGCTTTCGACAATGGCGGCAACAGGTGGTGATGGGGCGAGCCCGCCAGTTGCAGCAACAGGGCCAGCCGCTGTCGCGGATAGCCCTTGAACTGGGGTACGGGGATTTCAGCGCCTTTTCTCACGCCTTCAATCGCTGCTTGCGGGAATCGACGGGGCCGTGAGACGGGAGCCGAGATCCCGGTCGGCTGGCTCCCCCGCCAGCAGGCAGGTCAGCTCATCGGTGTGACTCAGGCGCTCGCCCTGAAAGGTAAACAGGGCGCTCACCTTGCACTCGATCCGTGCGCCGTCGTGACGCCAGGCCCGCACCCGATGCAGGGAGTGCACCCGGTTTCCCTCTGCCAGCAGCGAAACAAAACGGATCTCGCAGCGGGCCAGGCTCTGGCGCAGGGCCAGCAGGTGTTGTTCGAAGGCGGCGCGATCCAGCCGCTGGTCATCCACCAGCTGGACATAGTCCGGGCAGAACCAGTGATCGAGTTCGGCCGGGGTGAAATCGGGGTCGCAGATGACCCGGTTGAGGCAGGCTTGCAGCCGTTGCTTGTAATCCATGATGGGCTCCTGAGTGGATGGGAGCGGCCAGTATGGGGCCTGTGGTCTGCTTCGGCCTTGGCGTCTACGCCATCCTGTTTGGCGATTGCGCCAAGATGGGGGCTTGCGGTAGTGATGCGTGCCACCTGGCCCTGTTTTGTGGCTGGTTTCACGGTTTTCGGTGGCGGCATGGGGCAGGATCGGCCCCCTGTTTCCTTCATGTGACGAGTCGTATCATGTCCGCATTGCCCCGTTTTGCCCTGCTTGCCTCCCTGGTTGCCGCCAGCCTGACCCTGCCTGCCGTGGCCGTCGAAGCTCCGGCCAGCCCTGTCGGTGTCACTGCGGTGACCCTGTCCCAGCAGGCGCCCATTCACTGGGTGTCGGTGGCGCAGATTGCCAGGAGCCTGGATGGGTTGCCGCCGATGGCGGTCGGTTTTGACATCGACGACACCCTGCTCTTCTCCAGCCCGGGGTTTTATCGCGGCAAGCAGGAGTTCTCCCCCAACGACGAGAGCTACCTGAAGAACCCCGCCTTCTGGGAGAAGATGAACAACGGTTGGGACGCCTTCAGCGTGCCGAAAGAGGTGGGCAAGGCGCTCATCGCCATGCACCTCCAGCGCGGCGATCACATCTATTTCGTTACCGGCCGTTCGGCCACCAGGACCGAGACCGTCAGCCAGACCCTGCAGCAGACCATGAACATTCCGGCCGACCAGCTCAACCCGGTGATCTTCGCCGGTGACCAGCCGGGCCAGAACACCAAAGTGCAGTGGCTCAAGGAGAAGCAGATGAAGGTCTTCTACGGCGATGCCGATGGCGACATCAAGGCCGCGCAGGAGATCGGTATTCGCGGCATCCGGCTGCTGCGCGCGGCCAACTCCACCTACCGGCCGCTGCCGCTGGCTGGCGCGTTAGGGGAGGAGGTGATCGTCAACTCCCAGTACTGATGTTCATCCCTGCATGAGAAAAGGGGCCGGATCCTGTCAGGATCCGGCCCCTTTTTTGGGCGTCTAGCGGGCGGCGAAGGTGTTGCAGCTGGCGGGCTTGCCGCTGTCAAAGCCGCGCTTGAACCAGGCGTAGCGCTGGGCCGAGCTGCCGTGGGTGAAGCTGTCCGGGATCACCCGGCCCTGGCTCTGCTGCTGCAGACGATCGTCGCCGATGGCCTGGGCGGCCTTGAGCGCCTCCTCCAGATCACCGGTTTCCAGCACCTGTTCCCGCTCCATGTAGTGGCCCCAGACACCGGCAAAACAGTCGGCCTGCAACTCGAGTTTGACCGACAGCTTGTTCTGCTCGGCCCGGCTCAGCCCCTGCTGCTGTTCACGCATCTTGCGCTCGATGCCGAGCAGGTTCTGCACGTGGTGGCCCACCTCGTGCGCCACCACGTAGCCCTGGGCGAAGTCGCCGTCGGCTCCCAGCTTGTCGCGCATCTCCTGATAGAAGGAGAGATCGATGTAGACGGTGCGATCGGCCGGGCAGTAGAAAGGCCCCATCACCGACTGACCCTGGCCGCAGCCGGTACGGGTTGCACCGCGATAGAGCACCAGTTTGGGGGCCTGATAGCGGTTGCCGCTCTGCTGGAAGATCTCGCCCCAGGCATCCTCGGTGGAGGCGAGCATCACCGAAGTGAACCTGGCGAGGGGATCCTTGGCCGGCTGAGACATCTCCTGACGCTGGGGCAGGGTCTGGGATGCCGGCTCGTTGAGCAGGGGGGAGAGATCCACCCCGTAATAGCCGGCCACCATGACCACCACCAGCAGGATCAGACGCCCCTTGCCGCCGATGGGGAGCCCGCCACCGCCCCCCTGCTGGCGTCTGTCTTCCACATTGTTGCTCTCGCGGCGATCTTGCCAGCGCATATGCTTGCTCCCCTGCTGTCCGGTGGCAGTAATGATAATGGCTGGCGGGACGGCTTGCCTAACGGGAGCAGGCCGGCGGTCGGGTTGCCGCCGGCGGGCAAGAAGGTTTATTCGGCCCAGGGCATCTCGGGCAGGGAGTCCAGAAACTGGCCGTAGCGCTCGAGGTTGAAGGGGCCCTGATCCGCTTCCATCGCCATCAGCTCGGCCCCCAGGGCGCAGGCGATATACTGCAGCGCCTCCTCGCGTGGGGTGCCCTTCATCACCAGCCGCATCAGGGTCGCCTTGACCTGCAGCGGGTGGCCGTCGCTCAGCTGGTTGTCGACCATCTCCAGCAGGGTTTGCTCGTCGAAGAACTCGGTGGGTTCGCTCATGTGCTGTGCCTCGTCATGTCATAAGGGATGCCAGTATAGCGATATAGCTATTAACACATTGAAATATTTCGATAAAAACATTTCGGTATGGGCTGTTTTTGTTACTCATAATTAATGTGGGTTTGCGGTCTGCAAACGACAACCATCATGAAATCGCATGGACGGATACCAATATGCCCACCATAGACTCGCTGTTATCCAAGCCCCAGAACCTGCCCAACGTGCCCGAAGTCATGCGCGAACTGGTGCAGACCTTCAATGAGAAAGAACCGGATATCCTGTTGATTGCCAAGAAGATCAACAAGGATCCGGTGATCTCCGCCAAGCTGCTGCGGCTGGCCAACTCCGCCAAGTTTGGTGGCAGTCGCCAGGTCGCCACCGTCAACGAGGCCGTGGTGCGGCTCGGGGTCGACGTGGTGCGCAACATGGTGTTCGCCTGCGGTCTGACCGGCTCCATCGGTGCCGTGCCCGGCATCGAGCTCAAGCATTTCTGGGGCAAGGTGTTCGACGTGGCCGAACTGGCCAGGCGGCTGGCCAAGCTGAAGGGCATGAAGGGGGAAGAGGTGTTCACCTGCGCCCTGCTCTACGACATGGGGCGGCTCATCATGCACGTGGGGCTGCCGGAGAACATGGTGAACCACATCAAGGATCTGGAACCCAGCAAGGGACGCGCCAAGGCCGAGGAGCTGGTGGTCGGCTTCAACTATGCCCAGACCGGGGCCGAGATGGCCAGGCGCTGGCAATTCCCCCTGAGCATCTGCCATGCGGTGGAGTACCACTACAACCCCTTGCTGGCCAAGGAGTTCTCTGCCGAGGCTGCGCTCATCCATCTGGCCATCGCACTGGCGGCGCAGTCGGATGTGGGGGAAGCGCCGCCGCCCGAGTGGCCAACCCAGGTGGCCGAGCGACTCGGCCTCGCCTGGCCCGATTGCGCCGCCGTGTTCGTGGCGCTGCGCGAGCAGGGCAACGGTTATGCCGGCTTGCTGGCGGCCTGACGCCACCCATTTCATCGACCAGGGCCGCACCGCGGCCCTTTTTCATGGTGACGGCCTTGCCAATGAGCGGTTGCGGGGGCAGTCTTGGGGCCTGTCTCTTCTAAGCGAGCCCTTGTCATGATCCTCTCCGAGCGCCTGGAACTGCGTGAACTGACGGTTGCCGATGCCCCCTTCATTCTCGAACTGCTCAACGATCCCGACTTTCACCGCTACATCGGCGATCGGGGCATCCGCACCCTGCAGGATGCCGAAAACTACATCCAGCAAGGGCCGGCGGTCAGCTATGCCCGTCATGGTCACGGTCTCTATCTGGTGGCAAGGCGCAGCGACGGCGCCAAGCTCGGCATCTGCGGCCTGATCAAGCGTGATACCCTGCCTTGTGAAGACATTGGCTACGCCTTCCTGCCCGCCTGGCGCGGTCAGGGTTATGGCATCGAAGCGGCGCAGGCGGCGCTGCAGGATGGTCGGGAGCGGCTTGGCATCGAGCGAGTGGTAGCCATCGTCACCCCGGGCAACGCGCGTTCGGTGGCGCTGCTGGCCAAGCTGGGGCTGGTGCAAAGCCGGTTGGTCAAACTGGCCGAGGATGCGGATGAGTGTCTGTTGCTGGAGGCAGTAACGGCATGACACTGATGAAACAGCAGGAGGAGGCTCACGTTTTCGGGGGCAAGTGCCCCGTTTCCTGAGATCTTGCCCGCCAGCCCATCAAATATGCGTTTTGGGGCGTCTCTGCTCCGTAAGCGATAGTTCGTGGGATAAAGGCCGGGGCTATGTCGCTCCCGGCTAGTATCACTCAGCCTCTGGTCTTGGCGATCAGCGCCTCCAGGCCATCGAGTGCCTGCTCCAGATAACTGCGCGGGCAGCCGAGATTGAGGCGAATAAAGCCCCGTCCCCCTTCACCGAAGCCGATCCCCATGGAGGGAACGATCCTCGCTTCTTCGATGAGCCGCAGTTTCAGCTCATCGTCCGCTATCCCCAGCTGGTTGCAATCGATCCAGGCCAGATAGGTGGCATCGGCGTCCATCAGTTGCAGCTCTGGCAATCGGGTTGCCAGCTGGTGGGCAAACCAGCGCCGATTCTCTGCCAAATAGGCAAGCAAGCTGTTCAGCCAGTTCTCGCCATGCAGATAGGCCGCGGTCGCCGCCTCCATGGAGAGTGCATTGAACACATCCAGACCATGGGCGTCGAGACGCTGTTTAAAGCGCTGGCGCAGCGCAGGGTCCGGGATGATGAAGTTGGAGATGCGCAGCGAGGAGAGACCGAAGCTCTTGCTGGCGGAGGTCGCCACCACCATGTTTGGCAACAGATGGGCAGGCAAGGAGAGAACCGAGGTGTGCCTGTGGCCATCCAGTTGCAGGTCTGCCCAGATCTCGTCTGATACCAGGGTCACGCCGTGTTGCTGACAGAGCGTTGCCAACTCATGGAGCTCGGTGAGCGTCCAGCCTCTGCCAGTCGGGTTGTGGGGATTGCAGAGGATCATCATGGCGGGGCGCTCCACCATGAAGAGGCGCGCCAGCTGTGGCAGGTCCATCTGGTAGCTGCTCCCTGTGCGCTGCAGTGGATTGTCAAGCAGACGTCGCTCATTCAGACCGATGATCTTGGCAAAGGATCCATAGCAGGGACCCTGGATAACCACCCCTTTCCCGGGGCGGGTCAGCATTTGCAGCAGCAACGAGATGCCAGGTATCACCCCCTCGATGGAATGGATCCACTCCCGTTCGATGGTTAGCCGATGGCGCCGGTCAAACCACTGTTGCATGGCCGTGAAGTAGTCATCCCGCCGTTCGCTGTAACCAAAAACGCCGTGGGCTACCCGCTGTTGCAAAGTCTGTTGTACTGCTGGCGGACAGGCAAAGTCGAAATCGGATACCCACATGGGCAGCAGGTCGGTGCCATCAATGCCGAGGTACTGGGGCATGCAGTCCCACTTGATGGAGTTGGTATTGCGGCGATCAATCACGCCGTCGAAGTGATGGTCTGCCATTTTAGCGCTCCTCAGCAGTGGTCATTGTCTGTGGCTCGATGGCCACCGCTTGCTGCTCCGTACGCGCAATCCCGATGCCGGTAAAGCCGTAGGCAAGGGCGAAGAAGATGGCGGCGTAGCACTGAATGGCCCAGGGCAGATAATCGAGTGTAGAGACACCAAGAGTACCCGCCATATAGACGCCAGCGGCAGTCCAGGGGATCAGGGGTTCAATCACGGTGCCCGCATCCTCAATGGTGCGGGAGAGGTTCTTGGTGTCCAGCCCCATTCGGCGGTAGGCATCCTGAAACAGCTCGCCCGGGATAAGCAGGGCAAGCTTGCCGTCACTGGTGGCTCCGGTGACCAGCAGAGTGGTGGCGATGGTCGAGGCGATCAATTGGCCAGTTGAGTGAATCAGGGTTAGCAGGCGATTGATGATGAGGTCAAGCGCTCCTGTCAGAGTGAGTACTCCCGCGAAGGAAAAAGCGCAGAAAACCAGCAGAATGGTGCTCATCATCGAGAACATGCCACCGCGATTGAGCAGACGGGGAATATCGGGGATCAGCTGGCTGACGTCATGACCCAGCGGAGTAAACATGGTGAGGTCGAAGCCGTCGATCAGGGCATTGAAGCCGGACTGGAGTGGCAATCCCTGCATGGTGACCCCGAGGCCGATAGCGATGGCGCTGGCCAGCAGCATCAAGGGGATGGTGGGTTTCTTGACGATCGCGCCCCACAGCACGATCAGCGGAGGTAGCAACAGCAGAGGATGGAACTGGTAAAGCTGCTCCAATGTGGACAGGATGGTGAGTACCTTCTCCGGTGTGGCTACCTCTGCCCCGATGGCAGAAAAACCGGCGAAGAAGAAGACGCCGGCAGCCAGCACGAAGCTGGGTAGCGTAGTCCAGAGCAGATGCTGGATATGAGCGTAGAGCGTGGTATCGGCCACAATGGCGGCAAAGTTGGTGGAGTCGGAGAGAGGGGAGATCTTGTCACCGAAATAGGCGCCGGATACCACGGCCCCGGCTGCGGCGGCTAGCGAGACATCCAGACCGTGTGCCACTCCCATCAGTGCCACCCCGACAGTGCCTGCCGACCCCCAGGATGTACCGGTACAGACCGAGACCAGACTGGTGATGAAGAAAGCCGCGATAAGAATGTACTGCGGGCTGATCAGCTTGAGTCCCCAATAGACCATGTAGGGGATGGTACCGCTGAACATCCAGCTGCCAATCAGACCGCCGACACAGACCAGAATAAGGATGACAGGCATCGCCTTGGCCAGCTTCTGGACGATGGAGTGAATGATCTCGTCCCAGCTATAACCTTGCCAGCAGGCAAGCAGTGCGGTGAAGACGGCGGACAGCAGCAGCAGTGGTTCGATGCGCAACCCCATCAAGACATAGCCAACGATCAGGAGTCCCAGCATCACCAGCAGGGGCAGAGCGGCCAGCCCCAGGGTCAGGTGTTTTCTCTCTTGTTTCATCACGGTTGATCCATGGTTTCAGAACATGCCGCCATTGTGTGGCGAGCAGTCTGGCGGAAGTGTGAGCCTTGGCTCCCGGCTATGTAACCGGTTACATGGTGTCATGAAACGTGATCATGGTCGCAGCGCGGGGCTGGCATCAGTGTTGAAACGGACTCTCGAATGATCAGTGAAGGGCTGAATTCATGACAACCAGGTCCCGTATCCTTTTGTTGCAGTCTGGCAATGGCCAGCTCGGCAGCCCGTTTGGCCATCGTCTCTATGGGGTAGTGAAGGGTAGTGAGAGTCGGGTAGAGATAGCGAGCCAGCAGGATGTCATCAAACCCGATAATCGACAGAGCGTCGGGGAGCCGGTGCCCGCATTTTCTCAGGTGCGCCATCATGCCTGCCGCCATCACGTCGTTGAAGGTGAGCACGGCGGTGACTTCCGGGCACTCAGCCAGCAGGTGTGCTGCTGCTTGCTCACCGCCCTCTTCGGTGAAAGGCTGGCTGATAATCCAGTGTGGCTTGATGGCCAGATGGTAGCTGGCCATCCCTTGCTGATATCCCTCCAGGCGCAACTGCCGATCGGCGATGGGCAGATCGCAGGTTATGAAGCCGATATGGCGATGGCCTTGTGCCACCAGATGATCGACGGCGGCTCTGGTACCCGCCCGGTTGTCCAGCCAGATGCTGCGGTGAGCCAGCTCGGGCAGATAGCGATTGATAGGAATGAGTGCCGGCATGTGGGCCGCATAGCGCAGAAGCACTTCGTCGGAGAGGCGGGTGGTATGGGCAACGATCGCTTCGCAGCCCTGGTTGATCAGAAACTCAAGCCCATATCGTTCCTGTTCGTGCTGATGGGAACCGCTGCACACCATCAAGCGAAAGCCGTGGTGGCGGCTGATGGCTTCCACTCCGCGAGCCAGTCTGGCAAAGAAGGGGTCGGCGAGATTGCCGGTCAACAGGCCAAGCATATTGCCGCTTCGCTTGGCCAGCGCAACGGCAGCCATGTCCCGTCGATAATCCAGTGTGCGCATCGCCTTGTCGACCCGCTCCCGGGTCGCGGGTTCAACGTAGGCCGAGTTGTTTATTACCCGTGATACGGTTGCTGTCGAGACGTTGGCTAGTGCTGCGACCTGCTTGATCGTGGCCATCCACTCGCTTCCTGGTCGTGAAGGAGGGGCTAGTTATAACGGCATCTCTTGGTGCCGGCTATCGACAGTGAAGAGAGAAGGGGAGATATGTGATCGACTTGGCAGTGCCGGGGAATGAGGCAAAGAGGCCGCCGTGAGTTGCGGCCTGTCTGCATCGGGCGCTGCCGGTGGGCAGGCAGGATCAGTTGAGCTCTTCGATGGAGAACTCGCCGGCAATGCCGTCACAGGAGACGGCGAAGCCGCCGCTGAAACGGGTGCTGAACTGGATCAGAAACGCATCATAGTCGTGCTCTTGCACGGGCAGGTTGATGGGTTTGCTGCGACGCAGGGGTTTGCGAGTTTGTACGCTTTTCATCATGGTATTTCTCTATATAAATTAAGTTTTTGCTCCTTGTATTGGCAAATGTCAGGTCGATGGGCGCGGTCAGCAAGATAGCGGACGAGCGCGCAGGAATACCCAGCCCGGTTCAGGGGCGTCTGCACTTTCAAGGAATGCGCCAAGGACCACGCGGATGCATGATGCTACTTGGGAGTGGGCAGATCGGGTCTGCACCGTGAGAGCCGGGCAACGCAGGCGGACAGCCTGAACGGTTCTCAGGGCGAGTAAATCAGAAGAAGGTTATGCGGGTACTGACAGGATTCATCGTGAGGTGAAGCATTGCAGGGCAAACATAAACAGGGCTGATTAACTAGCCGGCGCGCATTCTCTCCTCGACATGGGTAAAAAGCAAACAATTATTTGCAGTTTTTCCTTCAATGCCGTCTGTCGGCCACAAAAAGGGCTCCTTAAGGAGCCCTTTTTTCATCATCAGGTGACCATCAGCCGATGGCTCAGTAGTCGCCGCAGGCCTTCTTGGCTGCGGTGATCATGGGGGTGATGGTCATGCCCTGTACCACGATGGAGAACATCACCACCGAGTAGGTCATCACCAGGATCACCTGGCGCAGGTCGACGCCGTGCTCCGGCAGCATCATGACGCCGGACGGCAGTGCCAGCGCCATGGCCATGGCAAGACCGCCGCGCAGACCGCCCCAGGTGAGGATCCGCACCGAGAACTTGTTGTAGCTGCGGAACTTGCGGAAGGCCACATAGGGCAGCGACACGCTGATGAAGCGGGCGGCCAGGCAGAGCGGCACCGCGATGACCAGCAGGATCCAGTCTTGCCAGGCCAGATCCAGCAGCACCAGCGCCAGACCGATCAGCAGGAACAGCAGGGCGTTGAGGAACTGGTCCATCAACTCCCAGAAGTGATCCAGGTGATGGCTGCTCTGTTCGGAGAAGCCGCTGTGACGGGTCCAGTTGCCGATCATGATGCCGGTCACCACCATGGCCAAGGCGCCGGAGACGCCGATCATGTTCGCGAAGGCGAAACCGGCGGTCGGGATGCAGAGGGTCAGCAGCAGCTCCAGCGAGCCGTCATCGGTGGCGCTGATCATCACGTGAGCGATGAGACCCAGCACGGCACCGAACAGGATGCCGCCGAGGGCCTCATGCAGGAACAGGCCGGCAACGCTGCCGAAGGTGGGCTCGACGCCGCCAAAGGCCACGGCAAACACGGTGGCGAAGATCACCAGACCGACACCGTCGTTGAACAGCGACTCCCCCTCGATCTGGATGGCGATCTGGGGTGGTGCCTTCATCTTCTTGACGATGGCCAGCACGGCGATGGGGTCGGTGGGGGAGATCAGGGCACCGAACAACATGCAGTAGACCAGCGGCACGTCCCAACCCAGCAGCTTGGCGATGAACCAGAAGCCATAGCCGATGAGGAAGGTGGAGAGCAGGGTCGCCAATATGGCCAGAATGGTGATTTCCCACTTCTGGCTGCGCAGGGCTTTCAGGTTGATCCCGAGACCACCGGCGAACAGCAGGAAGCCCAGGATCCCCTTCAGCAGGAAATTCTGGAAGTCGATGCTCTCCATGGTCTTGACGGCCAGGGGTTCCAGATTGAACCAGCCCAGCTTACCGAACAGCACCATCAGCGCGGAGATCAGCATGGAGCCCGCAGTGATGGCGATGGTGGTCTGGATCTTCACAACATACTGATTGGCAAAGGCGATAAAGATCGCCAACGCTGCCAGGAAGCAGAGTGTGTAGTAGACGCTCATAGTTATTTTTCTCTTTAGTAAACAGCAAGCACGTATCCCTATTGAGGACGGGCATAGGGTACTCTTGGGTCACATGTTACTCATTACCCATTTGTGAGTATATAGAGCGCCAATATAGACAGATAGACGGCTAGATTTCCATTTGATTTGTTTGCTGTTAGGATGCTGGTTACGCAGTTGCATGGATGTAAGAGGAACGAGCGGTGTCGAACAAAAAGTCGGATGTGACAAACAAGCTGGAAGCCTGCCTCAAGGAGCGGATCCTGATCATCGACGGGGCCATGGGCACCATGATCCAGGGCTACAAGCTCGGTGAGGCGGACTACCGGGGGGAGCGGTTTGCCGACTGGCATACCGACATCAAGGGCAACAACGATCTGCTGGTGCTGAGTCGCCCCTCTGTCATTCACGAGATCCACGATCAGTACTGTGCCGCCGGCGCCGACATCCTCGAGACCAATACCTTCAACGCCACCCGCATCGCCATGGCCGACTACGAGATGGAAGATCTCTCGGCCGAGATCAACCGCGAGGCGGCCCGGCTGGCCCGCGCCGTGGCTGACGAGTGGACGGCGAAAGAGCCCCACAAGCCGCGCTTCGTGGCAGGGGTGCTGGGGCCCACCAACCGCACCGCCTCCATCTCGCCGGACGTGAACGACCCCGGCAAGCGCAACGTCACCTATGACCAGCTGGTGGCCGCCTACACCGAATCGACCCATGCCCTGATCGAGGGCGGCGCCGACATCATCCTGATCGAGACCATCTTCGATACCCTCAACGCCAAGGCGGCCGCCTTCGCGGTGGACCTGGTGTTCGAGGAGCTGGGCTATAGCCTGCCGGTGATGATCTCCGGCACCATCACGGACGCCTCCGGCCGCACCCTCTCCGGTCAGACCACCGAGGCCTTCTACCATTCGCTGCGCCACGTCAAACCCGTCTCCTTCGGTCTCAACTGCGCGCTGGGCCCGGACGAGCTGCGCCAATACGTGGAGGAGCTCTCCCGCATCAGCGAATCCTGCGTCAGCGCCCACCCGAACGCCGGCCTGCCGAACGCCTTCGGCGAGTACGACCTCGACGCCGCCGAGATGGCGGAGCACATCCGCGAGTGGGCCCAAAGCGGCTTTCTCAACCTGGTGGGCGGCTGCTGTGGCACCACCCCGGCCCACATCCGCGCCATGAGCGACGCCGTGGCGGGCATCAAGCCCCGCGCCCTGCCGGATCTGCCGGTGGCTTGCCGTCTGTCGGGCCTGGAGCCCCTCATCATCACCCCCGAATCCATGTTCGTGAACGTGGGTGAGCGCACCAACGTCACCGGCTCGGCCAAGTTCAAGCGGCTCATCAAGGAGGGGCTCTACGACGAGGCCCTGGACGTCGCCAAGCAGCAGGTGGAAAACGGCGCCCAGATCATCGACATCAACATGGACGAGGGGATGCTGGATGCCGAGGCGGCCATGGTGCGCTTCTTGAACCTCATCGCCGGCGAGCCGGACATCGCCCGGGTGCCGGTGATGATCGACTCCTCCAAGTGGGAAGTGCTGGAGGCCGGTCTCAAGTGCGTGCAGGGCAAGCCGGTGGTCAACTCCATCTCCATGAAGGAGGGGGTGGACAAGTTCATCGAGCAGGCGAAATTGCTGCGTCGTTATGGCGCCGCCGTCATCGTGATGGCGTTCGACGAGGTGGGCCAGGCGGATACCCGCGCCCGCAAGTTCGAAATCTGTCAGCGCGCCTACCGCATCCTGGTGGATCAGGTGGGCTTCCCGCCGGAAGACATCATCTTCGACCCCAACATCTTCGCGGTGGCGACCGGCATCGACGAGCACAACAACTACGCGGTGGACTTCATCGACGCGGTGAAGGACATCAAGGATAACCTGCCCCACGCCATGATCTCCGGCGGCGTCTCCAACGTCTCCTTCTCGTTTAGGGGCAACGAGCCGGTGCGCGAGGCGATCCACGCCGTCTTCCTCTACCACGCCATCAAGAACGGGATGGACATGGGGATCGTCAACGCCGGCCAGCTCGCCATCTATGAAGACATCCCGGCCGAGCTGAAAGAGAAGGTCGAGGCGGTGGTGCTCAACCTCAACGACAACGCCACCGAGGAGCTGCTGGCCATCGCCGAGAAGTACCGCGGTGCCGGCGCCCAGGCCGAAGATCCGCGGGAGCAGGAGTGGCGCAGCTGGCCGGTGGGCAAGCGGCTGGAACACGCCCTGGTCAAGGGCATCACCGACTTCATCGAGGAGGACACCGAAGAGGCGCGCGCCCAGGCCGAGCGGCCGCTGCACGTCATCGAGGGGCCGCTGATGGACGGCATGAACGTGGTGGGCGATCTGTTCGGCGCCGGCAAGATGTTCCTGCCCCAGGTGGTGAAGTCGGCCCGGGTGATGAAGCGGGCGGTGGCCTACCTGCAACCCTACATCGAGGCGGAGAAGTCCGGCGGCTCCAGCAACGGCAAAATCGTGCTGGCCACCGTCAAGGGCGACGTGCACGACATCGGCAAGAACATCGTCGGCGTGGTGCTGCAGTGCAACAACTTCGAGATCATCGACCTCGGGGTCATGGTGCCTTGCGAGACCATCCTCAAGACGGCGCGGGAGGTGGGGGCTGACATTATAGGCCTGTCGGGCCTCATCACCCCGTCGCTGGACGAGATGGTGCATGTGGCGAAAGAGATGGAGCGCCAGGGCTTCAAGCTGCCGCTGCTGATCGGCGGCGCCACCACCTCCAAGGCGCACACCGCGGTGAAGATAGAGCAGAACTACTCCGAGCCCGTGGTCTATGTCTCCAACGCCTCCCGCGCCGTGGGGGTGGCCCAGAGCCTGTTGAGCGAGGATCTCAAACCTGCCTTCGTCGCCCGCATCGACAAGGAGTACGAGATTGCCCGCGAGCAGCACGCCCGCAAACAGCCGCGCTCGCGCCCCATCACGCTGGCGGAGGCCCGTGCCAACCGCCATCAGCTGGACTGGGTGGGGTATGAGCCGCCGGCGCCCCAGGAGCCGGGTGTGCAGAAGTTCGAAAACGTGCCTATCTCGGTGCTGCGCCCCTACATCGACTGGACGCCGTTTTTCCTCAGCTGGGAGCTGGCGGGCAAGTTCCCCCGCATTCTGGAGGACGAGGTAGTGGGGGAGGAGGCAACGCGCCTCTTTGCCGACGCCAACGCCATGCTGGATCAGCTGGAGAAAGATCAGAGTGTGCGCTGCGCCGGCATCATTGGCCTGTTCCCCGCCAACGCCGTGGGGGACAGCATCGAGGTCTACACCGACGAGTCGCGCACTGAAGTGAAAAAAGTGCTGCACCACCTGCGCCAGCAGAGCGAGAAGCAGGGTTTCCCCAACTACTGTCTGGCGGACTATGTGGCGCCGAAGGAGAGCGGCAAGCCCGACTGGATCGGCGCCTTCGCGGTGACCGGCGGCATCGGCGAGGAGGCCATCGCCAAGGCCTACAAGGCGGATCACGACGACTACAACGCCATCCTCATTCAGGCGGTGTGCGATCGTCTGGCAGAGGCGTTTGCCGAATACCTGCACGAGCAGGTGCGCAAAGTGCACTGGGGTTATGCCCCGGACGAGGCGCTCAGCAACGAGGAGCTGATCCGCGAGAACTATCGCGGCATACGCCCGGCACCCGGCTACCCGGCCTGCCCGGAGCACACGGAGAAGGGCAGCATCTGGGAGTTGCTGGATGTGGAGCAGGCCATCGGCATGCAGCTCACCGAGTCCTATGCCATGTGGCCGGGGGCGGCGGTGTCCGGCTGGTACTTCTCCCACCCCGACAGCAAGTACTTCGCGGTGGCCCAGATCCAGCGGGATCAGGTGGAGGACTACGCCGTACGCAAAGGGATGACCCTGGCAGAGGCCGAACGCTGGCTGGGGCCGAACCTGCACTGAGGCGTCGGCCCGATTGATCCTCGCTGAAGGAGGTGGCATCCAGACCCGGGAGACAGACCAGTCTGGTGCCGTCGTTTGACAAGCGGGTGACAGCGGGATGGCAGCGCACGTTTCTGTGTGGTTTGTCTTGTTGTCAGGAGAAACAATTGGCGTTGTCTTGGCGCTGTGGCACTTTATACTCTCCCGCCCCATCCTGCCCAGGCACTGCCTCCTAGCGGAATTGTCATGAAGATCGCCATTTTATCCCGTGAGCCGAAAAACTACTCCACCCGCCGTCTGGTCGAGGTGGCGCAGGCGCGCGGTCATCAGGTCGAGGTGCTCGACACCCTGCGCTGTTACATGAACATCGCCTCCCACAACCCCTCCATCCATTACGAAGGACGGGAGCTGGAGAGCTATGATGCGGTGATCCCGCGCATCGGGGCCAGCATCACCTTCTACGGCACCGCCGTGCTGCGCCAGTTCGAGATGATGAACACCATGGCGCTCAACAGCTCGGTGGCCATCTCCCGCTCCCGCGACAAGCTGCGGGCCATGCAACTGCTCTCCCGCCACGGCATCGGCCTGCCGGTGACCGGCTATGCCCACAGCACCCACGACGTGCCCGACCTCATCACCATGGTGGGCGGTGCGCCCCTGGTGGTGAAGCTGCTGGAGGGAACCCAGGGGATCGGCGTGGTTCTGTGCGAAACCCAGAAGGCTGCCGAGAGCGTGATCGAGGCCTTCATCCAGACCAACAACAACATCCTGGTGCAGGAGTACATCCGCGAGGCCAACGGCGCCGACATCCGCTGTCTGGTGGTCAACGGCAAGGTGGTGGCGGCCATGCGTCGCCAGGCCCAGCCGGGGGAGTTTCGCTCCAACCTGCATCGGGGCGGCACCGCCGAGGCGATCAAGATAAGCCCGGAAGAGCGGGCCACCGCGGTGCAGGCCGCCAAGATCATGGGGCTGGACGTGGCCGGGGTGGATATCCTGCGCAGTGCCCGCGGCCCGCTGGTGCTGGAGGTCAATTCCTCCCCCGGCCTGCAAGGGGTGGAGGCTGCCTCCGGCAAGGACGTGGCCGGCAAGATCATCGAGTTTCTCGAGCTCAAGGCGAGTCGCAAGCACAAGCCGGCGGAGTGACGCCAAGCCTGCCGCCAACGCATTGCAAACAGGGCGCCTTCGGGCGCCCTGTTGTTATCTGGCGGGTGCCACAGCGCCCTCATCCTAAGGGAGAGGGAACAGTTCGGTGGTGCTGGGTCATCGTCGCTGGCCCGCGGTTGTCACCGCGAGCTGCGATGGCTTGCCAGGGGGAGCCTCCCTTCTCCCACCATTTTGAATAGACGGGGAGAAGGGCTGGGGATGAGGAGCGCTATGCCTTACCTTGCGCGGGGTCGTTGGTGATCATCGCCAATCGGGCGCTGAAGATGCCCTCTTCCAGCCGGGTCTCTATCTGCCAGCCCAGCTTCTCGCAGATGCGCTGGATGATGGTGAGGCCGCAGCCGTAGCCGAGGATCTGATCCGGCGCGGCAGCGGTGGGGTTGCTGATGGTGAGCAGGGGGCCGGTCAGCTCGATGTCGATGTGCCCCTCGGCGTAGCTGAGGGCATTCTTCAAAAGGTTGCCGAGCGCAATGGCGAGCAAGGAGAGGGGGGCCAGTGCCTCGCTCTCATCGTCCAGCTGTAGCCGAATATCCAGCTCCTCCCGCTGCAGCAGCGGGGCGAGGCGGGCCAGCTCCCGGCGTATGAGCGGTGCCACCTGCTGGGGTGGGCGCTCCACCTCTTCCTTGCGGCCCAGCAGCAGAAAGGTTTCGGTGAGCAGCGCCATCTCGTCGGCGGCGGCGCGAATGCGGGTGGTGGCGCGGGCGGCGGGGGCGGGCAGATCGCTCACCTTGCCGAGCAGGGCGGCCGAGCCCTGGATCACCATGTTGGGGGTGCGCAGCTCGTGGCTGGCGAAGCGGCTGAACTCCTGCTCGCGGGCAAATACCGCGGCCACCTCCTGTTTGCCGGCCAGCAGCGCCAGCTCAATGTCCCTGAGCTCCTGCCAGGGGGCATCGGGCACGAAGTCCGCCTGATCCGGGGTGAGGTGGGCAACCCGCTGCTGCAGCCGCTGCAGCGGTCGGGTGATGTGGCGTACCAGCCAGATGCCGAAGCCGATGCAACCGAGCAGCAGGGCCAGCCCGATCAGCCGGGTCGCCAGGTGCAGCTGATCCTCGTAAGGATCCAGGTAGTCGTCGGCGTCGTCGTTGAACACCAGGTAGAGCAGCCCCTCACCGGACGGGTGGGGCCGCACCAGGAAGTGCTTGTCCTCGTCCCCCAGCACGTGTTCGTAGAAGCCAGGACTCCGGTAGGGTTTGAGCCAGACCGGCAGGCGGCCGGCCTCGGTCCAGTAGCTGGAGAACTGGCGCGGACTGGGGGCGGGGGCCGCCATGCCGAGCCGCAACCAGTCGTCGCTGTAGCGGGTCACCTCCGCCTCCAGCCAGTGACGCAGGCTGAGTTCCTCCATCTTGTCCTCGGCCACCACCATCAGCAGGCTGATGATGATCAGCAGCAGCAGGCCGGCACCGCTCAGGGTGAGGATCAGGCGACGGCGCAGGCTGGGCAGGCTCATGACGGCCTCCCTGTGGGCAGGTTCAGGCAGCGCTGGCGGCCCATCATGGGGTCACCAGTCGATAGCCCTGGCCGTGCAGGGTTTCCAGCATGGGGGCAGGGAAGGGCTTGTCGAGGGCGTTGCGCAGGGCATAGATGTGGCTGCGCAGGGCGTCGGAGTCCGGCTCCTCGTCGCCCCAGACGGTGTCGAGCACCTCCTGGCGGGTGACCAGAGCGGGGGCCCGGCGGGCCAGCAGGGTGAGGATCTGGAACGGGATCTTGCCGAGCTTGAGCTCCACCCCGGCCCGGGTGGCGCGGCCGCTGGCGGGATCCAGGGTCAGCTCGCCCACGCACAGGGCCCCCATGTCGCTGCGGGGGCCGCGCAGGGCCAGCGCCTGCAGCCGCACTTCCAGCTCCTCCATGGCGAACGGCTTGACCAGGTAGTCGTCGCCGCCGGCCTTGAAGCCCGCCAGCTTGTCATCCAGGCTGTCGCGGGCGGTGAGAAACAGCACTGGGGTCGGGATCCCCTGCTCCCGCAGGCGGGCCACCGTGCTGAGGCCGTCGAGGCGCGGCATCATGACGTCCATGATGATGACGTCGAAGCGCTGCTCGGCCAGCAGCTGCAGGGCCGCCTGGCCGTGATAGGCGCAGTCCAGCCGGTGACCCGCCAGCTCCAGATAATCCATGATGGTTTCCGCGACCTGGGGATTGTCTTCCACCACCAGTATTTTCATGCTTTGATCTCCTGGTCTTGACCGCCATTTCACGGTCATCTCACACCGGATGAGGCATCCTGTGTGGCAGTGTAACCCCGAGGATCCCCGATGAAGAAGTCTCTCTGCACTCTCCTGCTGCTGATCTTGTTGCCACTCGGCGCTGCGCAGTCGGCGGAGTTCAAATTGACCGGCCGCACCACCTGGCAGCTGGGCCAGCTGATGGTCAACGGCATTCCCTTTGTGCTCGACGAACAGACCCGTTTCAAGGACGGGCTGAGAGAGGACGATCTCGGCGGTACCTGGGTCGACCTGGAAGGGGTGGTCGAGGGCGAACTGCGGCTGATCCGGGAGGTCGAGAAGCTGGAGGAGGATGACGAGATGGATCTGGAAGGGCCGGTGGAGCAGGGGCGGATCTGGGGTTATGTCACCTCGGACGACAGCCTGGCCCCGTTCGAAGGACGCTGGCTGGAGCTGGAGTGCAAGTTTGACGGCATGCGCCTGAGCCGCTGCCGCGAGGATGATTGACGCACGACAAGACGAACCGGGCGGAAAAAACCACTCAGCGGGCCCATAGTTAAACCTCGCACGGTTTCACTACGGGCCTTCTGCTATGACACGCACCTCCCTCCTGCTGCTGGCACTGCCGCTCTGCGCTCTGGCCGCCGATGGCGAACTCTGGCTAGTGGAGCTGGAACACAACGATGGCCTGCGCCTGCAGTTTCAGGGGGCTGAGGTGGAGCTTGGGAGCGCCCCGGTCTGGCGGCTTGGTGAGCCGTGGCAGCACCCCTTGCGGCCGGGTGATCACCTGGCCCTGCAGGTGACTGATGGGGTGGCTACCCGGATTGAGCTGTTGGCGGCCGGATCTCCGGCGATATCAGGCCGTTGGCAGCGGGCAGAGGATCGTTTGCGATCCTTCGATGGTCGGCACCTGGTGCTGGCTACACTCGGCACCTTGTCGCTCGACCGAAATGTGCGTTGGGTCAACGGTTCGGCTACCGACTTGCACGAGGGTAGTGCGCTGGTGCTGCTGCGTTCTGCAGATGGAATTTTACGTGAGATAACCATAATTAATCCGGAAGAGTAATTCAGGAACTTCTTATTTAATAAACGCCGTCATGTCCTGGATTGATATTAAATTATCCCGCCAGAATAATTATGATTAATCCCTCAATAAAGTTGCCGCTCTAATTATTTTCCCGCCTTGTATATATTTTGTTTGTCATGGATGAATTTTGGTGGTTTATTTTGTCTGTGGCGGGGCTCATTGGAGTTCATGCCTGTCAAAATGAAAGGTGTTATTTCTGCATAATAAAAAATATCGTCTGTCTGAAAGAGGAATAAATGATGAATAAAATAATAACAGTCAATCTGGTGCTGTTGGCATCTTCATTGATGCTCGTCCAGGCCCAGGCGGCTGAGCCAGTCTATCCTGACCAGGTCAAATGGTTCGGTCTGGGGGAGGGAGTCTGTGCCAGCAGCTATCGCCCCCTTACCCGTGATGAAGCCATGAGCATCAAGGGCAATCTGGTCAGCCGTATGGGACAGTGGCAGATTACCGGGCTGGCCAATCGCTGGGTGATCATGGGACCTGGATATAATGGAGAAATAAAACAGGGAACGGCGGGTGAAACATGGTGTTACCCCAACGCCCCTATCTCTGGAGAAATTCCTTCCCTCTCCGCATGGAATATTCCGGCAGGTGATGAAGTCGATGTGCAATGGCGAATGGTGCATGACAAAGATTATTTCATCAAACCTGTGAGCTATCTTGCCCACTATTTGGGATACGCCTGGGTGGGCGGGAATCATAGCCCCTATGTCGGGGAAGATATGGATGTGACCAGGCTCAGCGATGGCTGGTTGATAAAGGGAAATAATGATGGTGGTTGCTCTGGATACCGTTGTGGGGAGAAAAGTTCCATCAAGGTGAGCAACTTCTCGTACACGCTGGAGCCGGATTCCTTCAGTCATGGCCAGGTTACCGAGAGTGGCAAACAGCTGATCAAGACCATCACCGCCAATGCGACCAACTACACGGATCTGCCTCAGCAGGTGGTGGTTACCCTTAAGTATGACAAGGCCACCAACTGGTCCAAGACGGATACCTACAGTCTCAGCGAGAAGGTCGGCATCAAGAAGACGTTCCAGATCCCGCAGGTTTCCAGCACTGAATACTCGGTCGAGATTTCTTCAACCCAGAGCTGGGCCGAACAGAAGGGGGGAGCGACCACCGAGACCGTGTCGGTCGAGGCTCGCCCCACTGTGCCACCCCACTCCAGCGTGCCGGTGCGCGTCGCTCTCTACAAGTCCAACATCTCCTACCCCTATGAGTTCAAGGCCGAGGTGAATTATGACCTGACCATGAAGGGGTTCCTGCGCTGGGGAGGCAATGCCTGGTACACCCATCCGACCAATCGTCCGACCTGGGAGCATACCTTTGCCGTTGGCCCGTTCCGCGACAAGGCCAGCAGCATCCGTTATCAGTGGGACAAACGCTACATCCCGGGTGAAGTGAAGTGGTGGGACTGGAACTGGACCATCGGCGAGTATGGCCTGTCGACCATGCAGAGCAACCTTGGCCGCGTGTCGCGTCCGACCCGTTCGGCCGTGACCGGCGACTTCTATGCCGAAAGCCAGTTTGCCGGCGATATCGAGATTGGGCAGCCCCAGACTCGCGCCGCAGCGGCTGTTCAGCAACGAAGCGCTTCTGCCGAAGGGGTGGCTCTCACCGCCCTGGAACTAGATCAGGGCACGCTCGCCAGCGAAGGCTTTGGCAATGTGACCTTGACCATTACTCCAGCTCAATAATCCTCTTTAGCAGGCCCCTTCATGGGGTCTGCTGCTGACGCTTGCGGTGAACCATTTTTCCATTGGGGAGACCTGGGCTCTTGCTATCTATGTCGCCCGGTTCTCTTGGCTCTCGATGATGCGACTTGCTGACGGAATGATTGCGGGTTGAGCTTCAGCCGGACTGAAAACGGGGACAGAGTGGTAGCGAATAGTGTCGTCTGACCGGGTGGAGATGCATAGCTAAAGCAGCGCCACTGAGTGGCGCTGCTTTTCCTGTCACTGAAAGTGCATGTTTTCGAGAGGGATCTGGATGGCGTTCCAGGAGGTGGCACAGGGGATTGCACTCGGATAGGTAAACTCGAAGAGTTTCTGCTTCTCCTTGTTTATGCCTTGAATGATAACCCTGGTCCGGTTGTCGGCTGCTGCATAGTTGATGAGATAATCCCCTTGAGCTGCCAGCTTGTCTTCATAGATGCTGGAACAGATATCGGAATAGATGCCATCGTCAAAACTCCAGACCACTTGAGCCGTCTTGCTCTGGCTGTCGATAGCAAAGATGGCGGTCTGGCTGGTGGCCAGATCTATGCCGCTCGGGGTGCCGATAGGGTTGTTGAAACTCCTTCGCCCGTTGTTGAACAACATCAGTTTGCCATCCTTGGTCATGGAGATGGCATGCTGTCCTACCGGTGTCTGTCCGGAGGAGAGCGACAACGCCAGCTTCTGCAGGGAAGGATAGGAGTACCAGTGTTTGGTTTCATCACCAAGCAACCAGATCAGCTTGCCGGTGTTGTAGTCCAATTTGACGACAAAATTTTCCCGGCTGGAGACTACCAAAGTGTCATCGGACGGGTCATAGGTAGCTGCGTTCATGTGGAACCAGTCAGCACCGTTTCTGACAAAATTGCTGGGGTCGTCCCCCTCTTGCAACATGTATTCAGAAAATATCTTGCCGAGATCCCACTCCTTGATGACCTTGCCGTCAGTATCTATTTCACTGAGGAAAGATTCTAATTTCAATGCACCATCAGTGGTTCCATCCAGTTCAATCAATATTCCATGCTTGCCCTGATCAATATTATGATGGAAATAAGCATCACTTCCCATCAGTGTTCCGTTAATTGATATCGGAGATGCTTTCCCATAAAGTGATAACGAATTTATACTTATGTTTTTTACATGCCCTGTAATAAACTTACCTTCTTTGAAAATAGTTGACATAGAGTCATCTTTTACATCGGCATCCCAGCGAACATTACCATCAATATCCATGATAATGGGGTTTTTAAGGCGACTTTTTAAGTAAAAGTAGCTATATGTCGGTGTGGCAGAGGGTTTGATACTGATGCCTACATTGTCATAGACTCCTGCGCTGTCGACATAGGTGTCGGTGGCAATTGTCTTTTGAAATGCATAGTTACTGGCATCAACAAACTGAATGTTGACAGTCACTTCATTGGTATAGGCGCTGTATAAACCAAAGATGGGAAGCTGAACTCTGTTGCTGGATGCATCATACAGCCCATTGGTTAAAATATATTGCCAATCATAAGTGGCTGTTATCGGTTTGGCATAGCTGCCTATTTTTTGATTGATGGTGAAAGAGATGCTTTTAATTTTACTGTTATCCAACCCTGACAAGTCCAGTGCCGAAATAAAAACGGAGTCATGAATGTCGTTTTCAACAACTTGGGTTGCAGGATCATACTTGAATTGTTCCGCCAGTGTTTTACTGTTGTCACTTCCTCCGTTACAACCATATAGTCCGAAACATACGAGGCTGAACAAAAATGACTTTTTCATGTACATAGCAAACACCATCCCTGTGTTAATGAACTGTCCCCAGTGTAGCGAAAAAATCATGGTTGAGTAAAAAAATAAGCCATATATACTGGCGCCATCTTGTCGGAGTGCTGACCGTCGAACGACGCTAAGCTGAGACCGTTAATTCGGGATCCGTGGAACCTGATCAGGTTAAGACCTGCGAAGGGAAACAAGGGTAACTTGCGGGTTACCGCGCCGGGGAAGGAGCACCTTCCCGCCAGCCAGAGGCAGACCGCATCTGACTGGTACAGGCGCACAGGGGGAGGCTGTCCCATCCGGTTGTCCATAGGGCGCCGGGTTTCCAGACTAGGGAAACACCGGGATGGTTGAGCTGGGAAGAGCCATGCCCGACTCACTCCCCCCGAACACATCCCGCCGCAAGTTCATCTTCTCCTCGAACTCCAGACAAGCAAACACCCATAACTTCAACCAGTTAATGTGAGTTTTGCTATGTCTACCAATGTTTCTGATACCAATAAATCCAGCCGCCGCGAGCAGCGCTCCAGCGCCCAGACCTTTATCGACAACCTCAAGGGGATGGCTCACCCCAACTCCCGCCGCATCTTTATCCAGGGTTCTCGCCCCGATATCCGGGTGCCCCTGCGGGAGATCCAGCTGGCCGACACCTTCGTCGGCGGCACCAAGGAAGCCCCCCAGTTCGAGCCCAACGAGCCGGTGCCGGTCTACGACACCTCGGGTCCCTATGGGGAAGACGCCGCCCCCATCGACGTGCGCCGCGGCCTGCCGCGCCTGCGCGAGGAGTGGGTGCTGGAGCGCGCTGACACCGAAGCGCTGGAAGGGCTGAGCTCCACCTTCACCCAGGAGCGCCTGGCCGACGAGGGGCTGGATCACCTGCGCTTCGAACACCTGCCGAGCGCTCGCCGCGCCAAGCCGGGTCGCCGGGTCACCCAACTGCACTACGCCCGCGCCGGCATCGTGACCCCCGAGATGGAATTTATCGCCCTGCGCGAGAACATGGGCCGCGAGCGGGTTCGCTCAGAGCTCTTGCGCACCCAGCATCCGGGTCAGGGCTTTGGCGCCAGACTGCCCCAGAACATCACCCCTGAGTTTGTGCGCGATGAAGTGGCCGCCGGGCGCGCCATCATCCCCAGCAACATCAACCACCCGGAAGCGGAGCCCATGATCATCGGCCGCAACTTCCTGGTGAAGATCAACGCCAACATCGGCAACTCGGCGGTCACCTCCAGCATCGAAGAGGAAGTGGAGAAGCTGGTCTGGTCCACCCGCTGGGGCGCCGACACCGTGATGGATCTCTCCACCGGCCGCTACATCCACGAGACCCGCGAGTGGATCCTGCGCAACAGCCCGGTGCCCATCGGTACCGTGCCCATTTACCAGGCGCTGGAGAAGACCAATGGTATCGCCGAGGATCTCACCTGGGAGCTGTTCCGCGACACCCTGCTGGAGCAGGCCGAGCAGGGGGTGGACTACTTCACCATCCACGCCGGCGTGCTGCTGCGCTTCGTGCCCATGACCGCCAAGCGCCTCACCGGCATCGTCTCCCGCGGCGGCAGCATCATGGCCAAGTGGTGCCTCTCCCATCACAAGGAGAACTTCCTCTACGAACACTTCCGCGAGATCTGCGAGATCTGCGCCGCCTACGACGTCAGCCTGTCGCTGGGTGACGGCCTGCGTCCGGGCTCTGTCTATGACGCCAACGACGAGGCCCAGTTCGCCGAGCTGCGCACCCTGGGCGAGCTCACCAAAATTGCCTGGGAATACGACGTGCAGGTGATGATCGAGGGCCCCGGCCACGTGCCCATGCACATGATCGAGCGCAACATGACCGAGCAGCTGGAGCACTGCCACGAAGCGCCCTTCTATACCCTGGGCCCGCTCACCACCGACATCGCCCCGGGTTACGATCACTTCACCTCCGGCATCGGTGCCGCGCTGATCGGCTGGTATGGCTGCGCCATGCTCTGCTACGTGACCCCCAAGGAGCACCTGGGCCTGCCGAACAAGGAGGACGTGAAGCAGGGCCTCATCACCTACAAGATCGCCGCCCACGCCGCGGATCTGGCCAAGGGCCACCCGGGCGCCCAGATCCGAGACAACGCCATGTCCAAGGCGCGCTTCGAGTTCCGCTGGGAGGATCAGTTCAATCTGGCGCTGGATCCCGACACCGCCCGCGCCTACCACGACGAGACCCTGCCCCAGGAGTCCGGCAAGGTGGCCCACTTCTGCTCCATGTGCGGGCCCAAGTTCTGTTCCATGAAGATCACCCAGGACGTGCGCGACTACGCCGCCAAGCTGGAAGCCGTAGAGATCAAGCTGGTCGGCATGGACGGCCAGCAGGAGCGGGTCGTGGCCGACGTTGAGAGCGGCATGGCGCGGATGGCGGAGACCTTCAAGGAGACCGGCGGTGAGATCTACCACCAGGCGGCGACCCTGAAGCAGGCCGCAGGGGAGGAGGCGTGAACAGGGAGCGCGGGGCTTTTAGCCCCGCCGACCTGACAGCGGTGACGGCGGTTCCGCGCCCCGTGGTCTGGACCATAGCCGGATCCGACTCCGGTGGCGGGGCCGGCATTCAGGCCGACTTGCACACCATGCACGACCTCGGTGTGCACGGCTGCTCCGTCATCTCCGCCATCACGGCCCAGAACTCGGTGGTGGTGAAGATGGTCGACCCCGTGTTGATGCAGACTTTCACCGCCCAGATCGACGCCCTGGGGCTGGATCTGCCGCCGGCCGCCATCAAGATAGGCCTGCTGCCGACTCGGCTGCATGTGGAGGTGCTGGCCCGCAGGTTGTCGACCGTCGAGGCTTCCTTCGTGGTCTACGATCCGGTGGCCATCGCCAGCACTGGCACCCCCATGGCGGAGCCCGGCATGCTGGCGGCGGTGCGCGAGCACCTGCTGCCGCGCCTCTCCTTGATTACCCCCAACGGCCCCGAGCTGGAAGCCCTGACCGGCCTGCCCGCCACCAGCCCTGAGCTGGTGCGCCTCGCCGCGCGGCGGCTGCGCGAACTCGGCGCCCGCGCCGTGCTGGTCAAGGGGGGCCACCTGGAATGGGGCGGGGATCTCTGCCTCGACTACTACCAGGACGAGACCCGCGAATTCTGGTTGGCTGCGCCGCGCCTCGATACCCGCCACGGCCACGGCACCGGCTGCTGCTACGCCAGCGCCATCGCGGCGGTAGTGGCGCAGGATTATCCGGTGGAGGACGCCATCACCCTGGCGCGCGCCTACCTGCAACAAGGCTTGGCGGCGGCGCAGGGGGTGGGGGCTGGCCCGGGGCCCATCGCCCACCTGGGTTGGCCAGACAATCTCGCCAACTTCCCCCGTGCCGTGCTGGCGGGCTCAACGCTCGACCGTCGTTTCGGATTGTATGAGACAAGCAGCGCCCGCCTGCCGCAGGGCCCCTTCGCGCCGACCGAACACAGCCTTGGCCTCTATCCGGTGGTGGATTCGGTCAAGTGGCTGCGTCGTCTGTTGGGGGCCGGGATCAAGACGATCCAGCTGCGGATCAAGGATCTGCCCGCCGCCCAGGTGGCGCCGGCCATTGCTGAGGCGGTCGCGCTCGGTCGCCGCCATGGGGCGCGGCTCTTTATCAACGACTACTGGCAGCAGGCCATTGAGGCGGGCGCCTGGGGTGTGCACCTGGGGCAGGAGGATATGGAGACCGCCGATCTCGCCGCCATTCAGGCGGCGGGGCTGCGCCTTGGCATCTCCACTCACGGTTACTTCGAGCTGATGCGGGCCCGCGAGCTGGCCCCCTCCTATATCGCGCTGGGCCATATCTTCCCGACCAACACCAAGGCGATGCCTTCGCGCCCCCAGGGGCTGGAGCGGCTGCACCGTTACCGCGCCCTGATGTGCGACTGGCCGACGGTCGCCATCGGCGGCATCAGCGAGGAGCGGGTCGCGGCGGTCAAGGGGAGCGGGGTCGGCAGCATTGCGCTGGTCTCGGCCATCACGGCGAGCGACGACTGGCAGGGGGCGACGGAACGACTGCTCGCTGCCGTAGGCGCGGGGGACGAGCCACGCTCGGCCACTGACATAAGAGAGGTGGAACATGCGCTCTGATGCCGCGTCTCTCAGTGACGAAGAGTATTTGCGATACGGCCGCCAGCTGATGCTGGGGGAGATCGGGGAAGACGGTCAGGCGCGGCTGAAAGATAAATCCGTGTTGATCGTGGGTCTCGGCGGGCTCGGCTCTCCGCTGGCCCTCTATCTCGCCGGTGCCGGTGTGGGCACCCTCTGGCTCGCCGATGGCGATACGGTGGATTCCAGCAATCTGCCGCGCCAGATCCTGTTCGATGTCGATGCGGTCAACCACTCCAAGGCGGAGCTGGCTCGCGAGCGCTTGGCTGCCCACAACCCGCTGGTGGAGCTGATTGCCATCAACCAGCGCCTCGATGCTGCCAGCTTGCCGGAGTTTGTGGCCGAGGTGGATCTGGTTGTCGACTGCTGCGACAACCTGGCCACCCGCCAGGCCATCAACGCCGCCTGCGTGGCTCAGGGAAAACCCTGGATCTCCGCCGCCGCGGTGGGCTGGCAGGGACAGTTGATGGCGCGAAGCCATGCAGATCACGCCTGCTACGCCTGCCTCTATCCGCAGGATACCAAGGTGAGCCAGAGCTGCGAGACCAGCGGCGTCACCGGCCCGCTGGTCGGGGTGATGGGCTCTTTGCAGGCGCTGGAGGCGCTGAAACTGCTGCTCGGCTTGCCGAGCCCGGTCGCCGGCACCCTGCGCCGTTTCGATGCGCTGGCCCATCAGTGGCAGACCCTCACTCTGGCCCCCGATCCTGATTGCCCGGTTTGCGGGCAGCACAAGGAGATCACCCCATGACCTTGACCATTCGACTCAACGATAAAGCCCAGCCGCTGGCGGCAGGGCAGAGCGTGGCCGACCTGCTGGCGGCGCAAGACGTTAATCCACAGGGGGTGGCGGTGGCCCTTAACGGCGCCGTGCTGCCCCGTGGCCGCTGGGCCGAGACCCGTCTCAATGACGGGGACGAACTTCACCTCTTTACCGCCATTGCGGGAGGCTGACCCATGATGCTCGCAGTCCCATCTTCGAGCGCTCTGCCTTGCGGCGGGGCCTCATCTCTTCTTATCGCAGTGGCCGGAGGCTGACATGCTCAAGATTGCCGATCACACCTTCTCCTCGCGCCTCTTTACCGGCACCGGCAAGTTTGCCCGCCCGGATCTGATGGCTGCCGCCATCGAGGCGAGTGGCTCCCAGCTGGTCACCATGGCCATCAAGCGGCTCGAACCGGGCAAGGCCCACGACGATATCCTGAGCCCCTTGCTGCAACTCGGGGTCAAGCTCTTGCCCAACACCTCCGGCGCCAAGACCGCCGCCGAGGCGGTGTTTGCCGCCCACCTCGCCCGCGAGGCGCTGGGGACGAACTGGTTGAAGCTGGAGATCCACCCCGACCCGCGCTATCTCTTGCCCGATCCCATCGAGACGCTGAAAGCCGCCGAGCAGCTGGTGAAAGAGGGGTTTGTGGTGTTGCCCTACTGCGGCCCCGACCCTGTGCTGTGCAAACGGCTGGAAGAGGTGGGCTGCGCCGCAGTGATGCCGCTCGGGGCGCCCATCGGTTCGAATCAGGGGCTGGTGACCCGGGAGTTTTTGTCCATCATCGTCGAGCAGGCCAATGTGCCCGTGGTGGTGGATGCGGGGATCGGTGCGCCGAGCCACGCCGCCGCCGCCTTTGAGCTCGGCGCCGATGCCGTGCTGGTCAACACCGCCATCGCGGTGAGTGGCGACCCGGTCGCCATGGGCCGCGCCTTTGCTTTGGCCTGTGAGGCAGGACGTAGCGCCTATAAGGCGGGCCTGGGGGCGCGCGGCGTGCAGGCCCAGGCCTCCAGCCCGCTGACCGATTTTCTGGGGGCGTTATGAGTCAGCAAGCCAATGATTCCACCCCGACTCTCCCTTTGTCAGGGGAAGCTATTTTCCCCCCTCTCCCTCTGGGAGAGGGGCTGGGGGTGAGGGCTCAGGGGACAATGGAGTCAGAGACCGCCCCCTCCTTTCTCGACCGCTGGCAGGAGCTGGAGTGGGACGATATCGGCATGCAGATCCGCGCCAAGACCGCCGCCGATGTGGCACGCGCCCTGAGTGCCCCGCGCCGCACCCTGGCGGACTTTATGGCGCTGATCTCGCCAGCTGCCGAAGCCTATTTGCCGCAGATGGCCGCCGAGGCCGAGCGGCTGACCCGCCAGCGCTTTGGCAACACCATCGGCTTCTATGTGCCGCTCTATCTGTCGAATCTCTGCGCCAACGACTGCACCTACTGCGGCTTCTCCATGAGCAATCGCCTCAAGCGCAAGACCTTGAACACAGAGGAGATAGAGCGCGAGTGTCTCGCCATCAAGGCGCGCGGTTTCGACAGCGTGCTGCTGGTGACCGGCGAGCATGAGCACAAGGTGGGGCTCGCCTATTTTCGGCAGGTGATGCCCATCATCCGCCGCCACTTCAGCACGGTGGCGATGGAGGTGCAGCCCCTCTCGCAAGACGAATACGCCGAGCTCAAGACCCTCGGCCTCGACTCGGTCATGGTCTATCAGGAGACCTACCACGCCCCCACCTACGCTCGCCACCACCTGCGCGGCAACAAGCAGGACATCGCATGGCGTCTCGCCACGCCGGATCGGCTGGGCCGCGCCGGGATCGACAAGATAGGGTTGGGGGCGCTGATCGGCCTCTCTGCGGATTGGCGCGCCGACAGCTACTTCGTCGCCGAGCACCTCGCCTGGCTTGAGCGCCATCACTGGCAGAGCCGCTACTCGCTCTCCTTCCCGCGCCTGCGCCCCTGCACCGGGGGGCTGGAGCCGGAGGTTGTGATGTCGGATCGCCAGCTGGCGCAGCTGATCTGCGCCTGGCGCCTCTTCTCGCCGACGCTGGACTTGTCCCTCTCGACCCGCGAGTCGGCCACCTTTCGCAACGGCGCGGTGCGCCTCGGCATCACCCAGATGTCGGCCGAGTCGCGCACCCAGCCGGGTGGCTATGCCGAGGGGGATAAAGAGGAGCTGGAGCAGTTCGCCATCCACGACGACCGCCCAGTGGGGGAAGTGGCCGCCGCCGTGCGGCAGGCGGGATTGCAGCCGGTGTTCAAGGATTGGGAGGCGTTTTTGGGGAGATAATCAAGCCGGCTGGTTTGACCATAAGCGCATATAAGTTGCGGGCTGGTTATAATAGGATGCAGAGAATTTCATTCATGCATCCTGATATTATTCGCTATCTTTCAGGATCCTTAAATAGTTGATTCTGTTACTCATTGTTGAGAGGGCTGTTAAAGCGTCTCTTTAAGTTTTTCTTTAGCAAATTCCAAAAACTTGCTTATTTTTCGAGCGCGAGAGCTCTCACCTGTTGCCATAAGTGCGACAATGTCTACTTGTGGCAAGGAATATTCTTGGAGTAACTCAACCAAAGTGCCAGCATTGAGCTCGGCAATTAGATCCCATTCCGAACGATTGATTATACCCAATCCATCTAGAGCCCACTGTTTCACTACGTCAGCAATATTGCTGGTAAGTGAAGGCGTGACTCTAATGCGATATTCTTTGCCTGATTCGATATTCTGGAAACGCCAGAGTGAAACATCTTCATTATTTTCTCTCAATACAATACAGTTATGTCGCGCAGTAATTAATTGTTCTGGCGTTGTCAAGGCTGGCATGGCGGCAATATAGTCTGGCGATGCGCAGAGGATACGACGAGTAGGTGAGATAACCATTCTATAAAGATGTGCTTGGGTTAACTCACCAATATAAAACATGATGTCTGGTTGGAGAGGTGCGTCTGTCCAGGAAGGTCTATCAGATAGGGTAAGATCAATAGATACTGCAGGATGTTTTTGCTTGAATTGACCAATAATAGGAGAGAGTTTTTTCTCACCGAAACCAATGGGTGCAAGTATATTTATATGGCCGCAAAGGTCATCTTTGGCTGATCTTAGTCGCTCCTCAATCGAGGCTATATACCTGATGGCCTCTGGTCCCATATCGATCAATATTTGACCGTGCTCAGTGACTTTTAGTTGGCGACCTTGTCGCTCAATTAGGATAAGACCAAGTTTTTCCTCGAGGGATCTGAGTTTCTGCGTAACATAAGGCGCTGAAACATGCAGTTGTTTTGCTGCGGTGGAGAAATTTTTGCACGCTGCAATGGTAATGAAAAATTTTATATCATTTACAGTCAGCATTAACATTGCCATTAAGTGAGGATTAACAGAATTCTAAATGTGAGAGAGATGTTATCACATGCTATGTTCCTACCGCAACGCAAGCGCACTACACTAAGAGGTTAATATATTCATGGATGTTACAGTCAACAATCAATCTACCTGTACAGAATACGATAAGCTGAAACCGTTAGGGTGGCTTGCTAATGGAATGAAAGCTGAAAATGGTCGCATAATATCATTTCCAATAACTCCACAGCTCAATGATACTATTAGTTATTCTGATGAAATAATTGAAAACGGATATTTTTATGAGAGGGAGTTATGCTCACCGGTAGACATGGATGATGATATTGACTGGCATTCATTTAAGGCACATTGGGATCGTCTAGCTGTTGATAAATACATGGCTGATGGAGGGACTTATCGTTTGAGACGATACTCCACACTCTTTTTTGAATCACATAGAATGGCAATTTTAAAAATGCCATATATGCCACTTTTTAAGTCCAGCAGTTATAATTCTTTTGCAGGAGATATTTTTAGGGAGTTTCAAGAGACTGAATCATCATTGTTTTATAATCCGTATTTTTTACGTCTTTTAAATGAATCGCTGCGAGTTTTCATCGCCTGTGAGAATCAACGGGGAAGAACAAAGCAGAAATGGTTTATTGAAGTAGACCAGTATCGGATTACTGCTGATAAGAAACAGATAGGAAAGCCTACACCAGAAGGTATACATAGTGATGGTACAAATTATTTTTCGCTGATGTTGGTAACTCGAGAAGGGATCAGTGGTGGGGTAAGTTCTTTATATGACAATGATCTAAATTTAAAAAGAGAAGTCACATTGGAGTATCCGGGGGATGTTATTATGTTAGACGATGCATCAATGATGCATGGTGTGACCAGTCTTGAACCTCTCGAGGATCATGGCGTGAGAGATATTCTCCATATATCCTTTACTAATTTATTGAGGCCTGGCTCCGTCAATCGACGCTTTGGATTCGGCTCTGCAGATATGCTGACAATCTAAATTTTTATTTCATGGTTTTAGCGAGGTGCTATTTGTCGAAGTGTTAGTCGATGGATAGCCCTTCAAAGGAAGTAATATGACATTAAGTATCATGCTGGTATTTTTTTTTAGCTGTGTTGCCTTTAGTTTTTCTCCTGGGGCAGGGGCAATTGCAACCATGTCAAGATCGATAGAAGATGGAATAGTTCAGGCTAGGTATAATATTATTGGTTTACAGCTGGCACTATTGGTTCATCTCATCATTGTCAGTGTTGGGTTGGGAGCTTTTATCGCGTCATCAGAAATGGCATTCGATGGTATAAAGTATATAGGTGGAAGCTACCTTATCTACTTGGGGGTAATGAAAATAAAGAACTCGGGGAATAGTGTTCTACGTAATGCTGAGATGCAAAGCGGAAAGTTAAAGAGCTTGGCAGACGGCTTTGTTGTTAATATAACAAATCCAAAATCCATTGTTTTTTTAGTCGCATTTCTTCCGCAATTTGTTGATAGTTCAGGTAGTAGCTATCAATACTTTAAGCTGGGTCTGTTCATTATTATAGTGGACTGCATTGCGATGTTTTCATATGCATCTCTGGCGAATGTCTTATTGCGATATCTATCTGATCCATTGCATTTAAAACGTCTAAATTTAATATTTGGCGCAGTATTTATAATACTAGCAGTGATGTTGTTAATGTCTGGCAGACATTGAGTTAATGGCGGATATGAAGGATTCATCTCTTCGAACGTGATGTGGTAGCTAGTGGTGGTAAATCAATATTTTTCTTTGAGATATAGCGGAGTTCAACCTTAGGGCATAAGAGTGTAAATATGTGCATCCTGGGGCTGACCATGGAGGAATATGCGATTCCTTGCCCGACACTCAAAGGTAGCGCCGGCAGCGATGGCAACGGCTTCGCTGCCGGTGTTACCGACTCCCATCACGATCTCCAGCCGAAATAGCCCCAACTGCTGAAAGCCAAAGTCACGGAGCAGGGCGACCGCTTGCCGGGCGATGCCGCAGCCTTGGCGGGACTGGCGCACCCAATAACCGATATTGCCGTAGCGATGATGGGGCGACAGCTGGTTGATTCCGGCGCCACCCAAGAACTGGCCGGTGGTGGCGCAGAAGATGCCCATATCAAAGGCGCGTCCCGCCGCACAATCCTGATCGCAGCTGGCAAACCAGGCCAGCACCTGCTCCCGGTTGAACGAGGGAGTGCACCAGCTCATCCAGCTGCCGACCGTCTCGATGGATTCGTGGGCCGCACGGACAAATTCATCGGCATCGCTCGCTTCGAAGGGGCGGATGATGAGACTGGCGTTGGCAAGGGGCTGGAATGTCATTGGCTGTCCTGCGTTGTCAGAGAGTAACTGCGCCCTCCAGAGGGGCGGTTTGGTCGCTGGCCAAACCGGGTGTCGTCCTGAGAAAAGCAGCCGGCCACCTTGGGAGCTGGGGGACAACACGATCCTGTTGAAGCTTGAGTAAACCTACCCTAACGGAATCGGGTGGAGCCGTGCCAGCTTTTTGTGGGCCCAGGTTCGCCAGTCTCTGTCGCCCGGTGGTGGTGGGTGCATCGACCCCGCCGGGGTTTGTCTCTAGCATAAGGAGGATGCGGGGCAGGGGCTCCGCCATGCGGGCGGTGGTTGATGCCCGTATACGGACTTCTGGCGGAGAGAAAAGATGAAGCTGCGTTCCTTGTTGATGGTGGGGGCCCTGCTGCTGGGCGGTTGTGCGGTCAATCCCTACGGTGGCACTCAGGCCCCTGTCAGTGAACCGGACCAGCCAGTGAGCCAGCCGGACAAGCCGGTGACCAAGCCGGATACCGGGGCGCCGCTGCCCAAGCCGGTGGCGCCGACCGGGTTGGCGCTGGCCATGGCCGATGCCTTTGTGCAGGCCTCCGAGGTGCGGGCGCTGGCGCAAACCGGTCAGCCGGTACTGCTGCTCACCCCGCCCCAGAACGGCACCGGCGAGCCGGTGGACACCCGCGCCATGGCAGCGGCCATGAGCAAGCGCATCCAGAGCAAGAGCGGTTTTCGCTTTGTCGACCCGGGTCAGGTGGCCACCATCACCGGCCAGCTTGAGTATCAGCAGGGCAGGATGAACCCGGCCTCTCTGGTGCGGCTCGGTCGTCAAACCGGCGCCGGCTACATGCTGTACGGGGATCTGGTGGCCGAGGGCAGCCGCTATCGGCTGTCGATGACCCTGATGGAGCTGCGCAGCGGCGAGCTGCTCTGGAGCGGCAGTCGCTCTGCCAGCCACTGAGGATGCCGAAGGGCTGACAGGTTTGTCAGCCCTTCACGCTTTGGGCGGGGCCAGCAGGTTGAGGTAATCGAGCAGCGAGAAAGGGTGCGCAAAGCCCGTCAGCTTGGCCAGCCTGTCCAGCTCTGTCTGTCCAACTTGCTGTAACTGTGCCTGCTGAGCCGGCGTGAGCGTCGTAGACCTTGCCTTGATCAGGGCATCGAGCAAGGCGCGGTCTCCGGCGACTGCCTGATGGAACGCCTTGATCGCCAGGGCCTCTACCTCTGCGGCGGTGCAGCGTTCCATGCTCTTCTCATGCAGGTAGACAAGCACCGTCACCTGCTGCTCTCTTTCCAGCGACCAGAAGCGATCCTCTTTGGGAGGCAACGCGGGTTTGTGGCGGGCCTTGCTTGCCTCACAACGCGCAAACGCCGGATCCAGATCGTGCAACGACAGGGCCATGGCGTTCTGGCTTGTGGTCAGCAACAGACACAGTGCACCCAAGGCCGGGCTGAGGAGCGTGGGTTTGGCCTTGCCCTTGCCCTTGCGCTCGGTGGTGAGTGGCGACAGCGGTCTCATACCTGCTTTTTCAGAAAATAGGTGGTATGCCCGGGTGGCATGTCCGGCAGCTCGCCAAAGACCTGATAACCCTGCTTCTGATAGAAGGGCAGCGCCTGGAAGCTGGTGGTTTCCAGATGAAAGTTGCTGATGCCCTTGCTTCGGGCGTACTGCTCCATGGTGGCGAGCAGGCGGCCGCCCCAGCCATCCTGGCGGATGCGCTCATCAATCCAGAGCCAGTCCACGTGCAGCCAACCCCACTTGAGATCGGCGGTGATGCCGCCGTGCACCTTGCCCGCTTCATCCTTGATAAAACTGGCGATGTGCTCGCGCAGGTGGGTGCCGGCCTGGCTGATGTTGTAGCCCGACAGGCCGATGCGCAGCGCGTCGACATCCTGCTCGGCAGGGGGTTGGGGTTGGGTCAGGTACATGGTCTCTCCAGAGCCGGGTAAAGGGCCTCTATCAATAACCGTTCAGACTCAATCTGGTCAAGCTATTACCCCTTCCCGGCTGCCGCCGGCCCGGCGTCACAGCTGCGGGAAGTAGCAGGCGGCCATGTCGACCGGGTGATCGGGGCTGCCGGGCAGGTAGAAGTGCCAGCCCGCATCGGTGAAGGCGCGCAGCTCGCTCTCCACGAACTTGAGGGCGAGGCTGAGGGCCTGCAGGGCATCGACGCCATAGATGAAGGTCTTGTTGCCAAGGCCGTCCAGCTTCACCTTGCAGCGCCAGTCACCGCCGGCGGACTTGGGATCCGGCTCGGGGGCTCCGATGGCAATCTTCACGGTCAGCTGTTCTCCCTCGATGCTGATGGCATCGAAGCGCGCTTTCACTATGGCTCTCTTCATCTGGACGATCCTTTTCCGGGGCCGGCGTCTGCCTGGCCGGGCTGATGGGGGGTGAGTCGGCCGGGAGGGCAGACTCAGGAAGGTCAGCCTAATGGATGCGGGCACCGCAGACAACGGGCATCGAGGCGGCTTGTGAGGTGGCTTGAAGATCCATGATTGCTGCTCTTTTGATCAGCGGGTGGCGGGGCAAGCGCTATTTTCCCGCATTGCTTGATGCACATCCATGAATGGCCGGATTCGCTGCTGGTTTGGCGCCGCACCCGGCATGATAATTGGGGCAGGCGGCCAGCCCGGCGTGCGCCTCTCGTCCCCCGGATCCAAGGAAACCGCATGGCACTTTCGGTCGAGCAATTATATGAAGTGATGGCCCAGCTGCCCGATCCCGTCTTCATCCTGAGCGAAGACGGCTACTACATCGAATACATCGGCGGGGTGGAGCAGCAATCCTATCAGGATGGCAACCCGCTGGCGGGCAAGCGACTGGCCGATGTGCTGCCCGCCGACATGACCCGCTGGGTGATGGATCAGGTGACCCTGGCGCTGGATTCGGGCCAGGTGCAGGTGGTGGAGTACGAGCTGGCGGCGGTGGAGGTGGAGGGGATCGACGCCTCGGTCGGGCCGCAGGGGATGCAGCGCTTCGAGGGCAAGATTGCGCCGCTGCCCTCCCGCTACGACGGCAAGCGGGCGGTGGCCTGGGTGACCCGCAACATTACCGGCCAGCACGAGCTGCAGCAGCGGCTCAAGCTGCAGAGCGAAACCGACCAGCTGACCGGCCTCTACAACCGCCGCTATTTCTTCGAGCACTGCCGGCAGCGGCGGGAGAGAGAGGCCCCCTGCAGCCTGGTGATGCTGGACATAGACCACTTCAAGCAGATCAACGATCGCTTCGGCCATCAGCAGGGCGACCGGGCGCTGCAGCGCTTCTGCGACTGCGTGGCCGCCCAGCTGCGGGCGGACGATCTGTTCGTGCGCAGCGGCGGCGAGGAGTTTCTGATCCTGCTGCCCGGCATGAGCGAGCCGGATCTGCAGGCGCTGGCGGAGCGGATCCGGGCCGCCGTGGCGGCGTTGCCGGCGGATCCGGTGGCCTTTACCGTCAGTCTGGGCACCACCCTGGTGCAGCCGGGGGAGGAGATCAACCAGGCGCTGGCCCGCGCCGACGAGTGGCTCTATCGGGCCAAGCGGGCGGGTCGCAACCGGGTCGCTCACTGCCCTGCGGGCGGCCAGCGCAAGGGGGCAAAACAGGGGAAGCCAACCCCCTGATATATGGCGGCAGGACCGGCACCAATATATTGGCGGCGGTCGGGGTCATTCATTGCATAATTGGCTGATATTGTCGGGCTGATGCTGTTAATATTAACGGGCCACTCTCTGGCCTTATTCAAGTTGTTGAGCAACTCATCGAGGTTTTGTCGTTATGTTATCAGACGGAGCTGAATTGATTATCTTGAGGCCAAAATGACACATCTTATTTCCTTTTGAAACAAGCTGATTCAAACAGTCATGAATTATTAACCTTGACCTTTATGGCGATTTCAACGATGGTAGCGTGGCATCCCCGTTTCCTCTTGGTGATCATGTTGATCGCAGGCGGGCTTGTTTTTTCTACGATCCGGTCGATATGCCACGGCATGTCGCCACGCCTAATTACACGGGCCAATAAAATATAAGATGACAGATTAATAAGGTGTATATCGCAATGAGTGTTGCTATTGCTGAGAAGAGTAATTCCGCATCAAAGTTGAAATGGGAGAAAAGTGATTCGGTATGGACCATGGGCTTATATGCCACTGCAGTCGGTGCCGGTACACTGTTTCTCCCAATTACCGTTGGCAGTAATTCGCCGGTTATTTTGCTGTTTATATTATTAATGGCATTTCCGCTTTCTTATTATTCCCATCGGGCATTGAGTCGTTTTGTATTATCCAGCTCCCACCGGGAAGGGGATATTACCCACGTGGTGGAAGAGCACTTCGGGGCGCGGGCAGGCAAGCTGCTGATGCTGGTCTATCTGATGGCCTTCTACCCCATCATTCTGGTCTACAGCATCTCCATCACCAACGCGATCCAGAGCTTTGTGGTGCACCAGCTGGGCAATGCCGAGATCCCGCGCGGCCTGCTGGTGCTGGGGGTGATGTTGGGGCTGCACCTGGTGCTGCTGGCGGGCAAGCAGATCGTGGTGTCAGCCATCAGCGTGCTGGCCCTGCCCATGGTTGCCTTCCTCATCGGCCTCTCCATCTATCTGCTGCCCCAGTGGAGCCTCTCCTATTTCAGCGAGAGTCAGGGGGTGGACTGGCGTGACCCGGCGTTCTGGAAATCCCTCTGGCTGATCGTGCCGGTGATGGTGTTCTCCTTCAGCCATGCGCCCATCATCTCCTCCTTCAGCGCGGCGCAGAAGAAGCGCTGTCAGGCGAGCGCCGACCAGCGCGCCAAACGGATCATCAAGTGCAGCAGCCTGCTGATTTGCGGCAGCGTGCTGTTCTTCGTGGTGAGCTGCGTGATGAGCCTGAGTCAGGCCGAGATGGCGCAGGCCCGCATCGACAATATTTCGGTGCTGTCGGCGCTGGCGAACAAGTTCTCCAATCCGCTGATCGCCTACGTGGGGCCGCTCATCGCCATTCTGGCCATGTCCAAATCCTTCCTCGGCACCTCCATGGGGGTGAGCGAGGGGACGGTGAGCATGGTGAACGGTGCCTGTCAGGGGCTGGGGCTGTCGCTGCGTGAAGCGACCATAGCGCGGGTCTCGTCGGTCATCCTGTTCGTGGTGACCGGGGTCATCACCTACTTGAACCCGAACGTGCTGGAGATCATCGAGAAGGTGAGCGGGCCGCTCATCGCGGTGATCCTGTTCCTGCTGCCGGCCTGCTCCATCTATCGTCTGCCTGCCCTCCAGCGTTATCGCGGGGCGAGCACCCTCTTCGTGCTGGTGATCGGGCTGCTGGCCATCTCGGCCCTTATCTACGATCTGCTGTAACGGCGGATCCCGCACAAGTCAAAAAGGGCGACCATCTGGTCGCCCTTTTTCTTGGTGTTGCCGTTAGCCGAACAGGGTGGAGACGCTCTGGCCGGCCATCAGCAGGCCGATGGCCAGGGCGCTGAACCAGACCAGGGTGGCGCTCACCAGCAGGTAGCCGCTGGCGACGAACAGGCCGTCGCGCTGCAGCATGCCGATGGCCAGCAGCAGGATGGCCCAGGCCGGCATGGCGTTGGTGAAGGGGATGGCCCCGAGCGGCAGCATCAGCAGCAGAGCCGCCAGCATGATCAGCAGGCCGTTGCAGCGGTTGATGGTGCTGCTGCCGGTCAGCAACAGCAGACGCGGGCGGATGAAGCGGTCGATGCGGGCCAGCAGATCCGCCCCCTTGTGCAGGGTCGGCTTGAGCTGATCTGCGGCGAAGCGGCGCTCCATCAGGATGGCGGGCAGCCAGGGCACCCGGTTGAGGGTGATGCCGATGCCGATGAACAGGATCAGCAGGCCAAAGGGGGTGCTGACGCCGGGGATGGAGACCGGCAGCAGGAAGGGGACTGTGAGCAGCACGCAAAACAGCAGCATGCCCTGTTCGCCGACCAGAGCCAGCATCTGGCGCAGGCTGATATGGCTATCCTCGATGGCGTGGGCGGTGGCCCGCAGGGTGTCGGAGAGCTTGTTCTGAGGGTCGTTGAGTTGCGCGGCAACCATTCCCTGTGTCCTTCTGGTGAGTGGCACCGGCCCACCATGAGCCGGTTGCCGGCCAGCATACGGGGCAGAGGTTAATCGGGGATGAATAACGGGCGGGACGGCCGAGTGTGATCCTTGCGGCGAAAACGACGCGATACAGGCTGGGTTTAGGATAGGGGCCAGGGGGCTCTGATATGCTTGACGGGCACTGGTGCAGCGCACGGAGGAGCCGTGATGAAACGAGCAGGGATCATGATGATGGGGCTGTTGTTGCCGCTGGGGCAGGCCTGGAGCGCAGAGGGGGAGGCCGCCCCCGGCTGGCAGGTGACGCCGTTCTTCGGTTACAGCTCGGCCATCGACTTCGAGGCCAACGACGACCCCCAACCGACGCCCGTCGCTTCCCGGCTGGAGTCCTTGCAGGGGGAGCGCTCCGGCAGCTGGGGCCTGTTCATCAGCAGGGAGGTGGATGACCCCGGCATGATAGAGCTGCTCTACAGCCACCAGTCCACCCACCTCTCCCCCGATCAGCCGGAGCGGTTGACGGTAGACACCCTCCACTTCGCCGGGGCGCTCACCCTGTCGGACAACCTGATGGCCCCCTATATCGGCGCCGGGATCGGCGCGACCCGCTTCGCCGCCTACGACAGCGACGTCGCTCCCTCCATGTCGCTGGCGCTCGGGGTGCAGCCGCGCCTGACCGAGCATCTGGCGCTGCGGGCCGAGGTGCGCGGTTATGGCGCCCTGGTCAACGACAACAGCCAGTTTCTCTGCAACCCGGATCAGTGCGTGTTCAAGGTGCGCGGCGAGCTGGTGACCCAGTGGCAGGCCAATATCGGCCTGACCCTGCGCTTTTGAGCCTAGTGCACCGCGGCGTCGTGCCGCCCCTGCCTCGTGCACTGCCCTCGCTGTCGACCCCGCGCTTGCTGCTGCGGGCGTTTGATGCCAAAGACAGTGCCGATCTGTTCGCCATCTACGGGGATCCCCTGGTGATGCGCTTCGTCGGCGAGCCGCCGTTTCCCTCCCTCGCCACCGTGGCGCAGATGTTGGCAAGCGTGGAGCGGTTGCTGGCCGCCGGCGAGTCGCTGGAGTGGGGGCTGGTGGCGCGCGACAGCGAGCGCCTTATCGGCACCTGCGGCCTGCACAGCTTTGCAAACGAGGCCGGTCTGCGCCAGGCAGAGGTGGGCTGCATGCTGGCTCGCCGACATTGGGGAGAGGGATGGATGGCAGAGGCGCTGACGGCCCTGATCGCCTATGCCCGCCAGCTCGGCCTTGCCACGCTGCTGGCGGATATCGAGCCGGACAATCTGCCCAGCCAGCGGCTGTTTGAGCGGCTGGGCTTTGTCTGGCAGCAGGATGGCTGCTACCGCCTGGCGCTGGGCGAGGGGATCACACCAGACCGCGGGTGAGACGGCTGAGGGGCTCGTTGACGTCGAACAGCTTGAACTGCACCGCGCTGGCGCCCATGGCGAGCACCCGTTGCTCGTGCATGGTGGCGTAGGCGAGGGCGCTCGCCTCATCCTCGAACAGATAGATGCCACCCGCCTCGCCGGTGCGCGGGTTTTCGGTCCAGATCTTGGAGATGAAGCCCGGCTCCCGGGTGATGGACTCGGCCAGCGGCATGGCCGCGCTCGTGAGGGCCGGCCCCATCAGCTCGGCGGGGAAGTTGAAATGGATCTGCAGCAGGCTGGGCATGGTGCACCTCTGTTGGGCGTTGATTGACGGAGTCCGCATCATAGGAAGCCGGCAACTTGACTGCAAGAAGGCACATTTTCGTGGCATAGTTACCGCAAAGTAACCACTCGCGAGCCATCCCTTGTCCTCACTGCCCTGTCCCGCCTACCGGGTGCTGCGCCTGCTGGCCGGCAAATGGAAACCGGCCATCCTGTTTCATCTGCGCGCCCAGACCCTGCGCTTTGGCGACCTGCGCCGCAACCTGCCCGCGGTGAGCCAGAAGGTGCTGACCGCCCAGCTCAAGGAGCTGGAGAGCGACGGCGTCATCATCCGCACCCTCTACCCGGACGTGCCGCCTCGGGTGGAGTACAGCCTGAGCCCGCTCGGCATCGCCCTGATCCCCCTGCTCCAGCAGATGCACGACTTCGCGCTGAGCCACGGCGATCTGCTGGCGCTGAGTAAAGCGGAGGCGGCCCGCGAGGAGCCCCATCCCGCCGAGCGCTGTTAAGCTCGCGTCGGCCAGACCATTACCCACTCGGCGCAGCCGGTGTGGGGATCCACGGCGTCGGTCGCCACCTGAAATCCTTGCGCGCGATAGAAGTCACACGCGGTCCGGTTCTGCTGATAGACCTGCAGCCGCAGGGCCGGCAACTGCCCCTTGGCGTGCTCGAGCAGGGCCTTGCCCAGCCCTTTCCCCTGCTGCGCGGGGGCCACGAAGAGGGCGGCCAGGGAGCCCTCGTGCAGGGAGTAGAAGCCAAGCAGCTGGTCACCCAGGCAGAGCACCTGGCTGTCGGCGGCGGGCAGATAGATCTCCCGCATCGGCGCCAGGTTGGCGTGCCAGTAAGCGGGCTCGATGAAGTGGTGGGCCTGCAGGGAGGCCTCCAGCCAGATGGCGAGGACGGCCTCGGTGTCGGCCGGGGTGAAGGGGCGTATCTGCATGAGAGTCTCGTCTGGATTCGTCAAAAGAGGGGCATGGTAGCAGCACTGGCTCTGCCGTCACCCGCCAGCGGGCAAAAGTGGAGCCCTCGTAACAAAAAAGGCGACCCGCAGGTCGCCTGTTGCCGTTAGCCGGCGTAGGGGAGGGAGGAGTGGTGCAGCACGATGCGCACCTTGCCGTCGTCCCCCTTCTTGAAGCCCCAGGTCTTGTCTACCGTGGTCTGCTTGTTGTCCCGGTCGGTCAGGTGCACCTTGCCCATGGTGAGGGCCATGTCGCCGTTGATGTAGACGGCGGCATTGCTGTAGTCGTAGCTCTGCCAGTTCTTGAGGGCGAAGCCGCTGTCGGCGGGATAGGCCTTGTTGTTGCCGACGAAGTAGGCCAGCGCCCCCTCCCGGTTGATGCGAAAGGTCTGCTCGCCGCCGGCCAGGGTCGGCTTGAACAGTACCGGCCCCTGAGCGTAGCCGTAGGCGCTGTCGAGCACGGCGCCGGCGGTGGCTCTGGCCTTGTCGATGCCGCCGCTGCGGTAGTCGTCGCTGATCTGGATCAGGGCCTTGCCCCAGGCATCCTGGGCGGCCTTGATCTCGGCTTCGGTGATGTTGTTGTTGGCGATTTCGGCGGCGCTGAGGGAGCCGCTGGCGGCGAGCAGAACGAGGACAAGGCCGGCTTGCTTGGTAAACAGGGTCTTGGTGAACAACGTCATGGGATGATGACTCCTGGGTTCGCGTTTAAGGAGTCCCGGAGTTTATCTATCCGCGATGAATAAAAATTGAACCCATCATTCAGCCTCGAGTGGGGAGGGATCTGCCTCCCTCCCATCCTCATCCCCCTCAGCGGGCCCGCAGCAGCCAGCGACTGGCCGGGATCGCCGCCAACAGCCGATAGCCGAGCAGGGTGAGCGCCAGCAGCGCCGGCACCTTCAGCAGCTCCCACCACACCAGCTTGCCCTGCGGGCCGAAGATCATCAGCCACACCACCAGCATCATGTGCAGGCAGTAGAGGCCCAGCACCTTGGGGGCCTGGCGTTCGAGCCAGCTGCCCTTGCCCCAGCCCGGGTTGGCCAGCAACAGGCCGAACAGCCCCAGCGCCCAGGGAAGCGAACCCAGCAGGAAGTCGTGGCGGTTGAGGGGGACGGCGGCAAAGTGCAGCAGGCCTGCGGCCTCCAGGGCGTAGAGCCCCATCCCGGCCGCCATCAGCAGGGCGCAGCGCCTGGCATCCGGCTGCCAGGCGCGCAGGCGCAGCTCGGCGCCAAGGGCCACGAACAGCAGCGAGAAGAAGGGGCCGTTGCGGGTCAGCAGAGCCCACTCCCCCCCCAGCAGCAGCGGGCCATAGGAGCCGCCGAGCAGGGCCAGCCCGTAGAGCAGGGCGCCGAGCACCAGGGCGAGCCTCGGCAGCCCGGCGCGCTGGCAGAGCGCCAGGATCAGCACCGCCAGCATCAGGGCGGGCAGGAACCAGAGGTGGATCATGCCGCCGACCCACCAGACGTTGAGGTGATCCCCTAGCTGCATCTGCCACTGGCTCGCCATGGCGGGCAGGTAGCCCTCGCTCAACGCCGCGAGCGGATTGAAGGGCACCAGCACGTAGAGCAGGCTCCACGCCAGCCAGAGTCCCAGCAGGGGGCGGCAGTAACGCAGCGCCACCGTCAGGGGGTGGCCCGCGACCAGGGCGGGTTGCAGAAAGTAGCCGGCGCACAGGAAGAAGAGCGGCACCGCGAAGCGACAGAGCTGGTTGATGATGGCCCCGACCAGAGGGTAGGGCGTGCCGTCCCACAGGGTGGGATCGAAGGGGTTGCTGAAGGGGGAGAGGTGAATGGTCATCACCGCCAGGATGGCCACCACCCGTCCGCATTCGATGCTGGAGATGCGCATGCTGCCTCTTGCCGCTGGGATTGAGGGCGCACCCTATCAGCCGCAGGTGCTCCCTATCCAGCCGCCAGGCCGGCAACTGTGAGCCCCATCGGCGGCCGGTTACCCTTTGTTACCCGAGGTGCAGGCAAGGTTACCGCCGCCGAGAGGCCGATCCCGTTTTGCCGTCGGTAAATGCGCTAGAGCAGGGCCACCAGCACGGTGACCAGGGCGCCCAGCAGCAGCAGGGAGATGCCGCGCGCGGCCGGGCCGTGCAGCTTGTTCCACATCAGCAGGCTGGTGAGGGCCAGCAGCAGCATGGCCAGCGCCGCCAGATCCCCCACCAGCTGCCAGGGCAGGCCGGTGCCCATGCCACGGTGCAGCCGGTTGAGGCTGGCGGCGAAGTTGGCCTGCTGCAGTTCGGTGCGCACCAGCAATGTGCCTTCCACATAGCTGGCGGCCACGCTCTGGCTGAGGGTGACGCCGCGCATCTCCCAGCGGGCAGGCAGGGTGAGCGGGCCGTCGGGGGTGGGCAGGGTCTGGGGCGGGGTGAGCTGGACGCGCCCCTCCTCGAACCCTGCTGCATAGCGTTGTTGCAGCAGGCTTTTCAGCTCATCCGGGTTGGTCAGCGGCGTGCTCAGCACTATCTCTTCACTGGATTTGTCGGTGTGGGGGCCGGGCAGCGGCAGCACGGCCCTGTGTTGCAGCCAGAGGCCGGTGAGGCCGTAGAGCAGCATCAGGGTGAGGGTGGCAAAGCCGGCCCAGGCGTGGATGCGGCGCACCCACTTGTTGTTGTGCAGGGGGAGTTTTCTGCGTCTCATTGCTCGGTGCTTCATAAAAATCTGGCCAGCAGGAGCTGGCCAGAGAGATCGGGAAAAGGGAGGGATCAGAAGCGGTAGGCGGCGCTCAGATGCAGCTGACGGGGTGTGCCCGGCATGATCTGGGAGGCGCTGGTGGCGCTGACGAAGTAGTCGTGATCGGTCAGGTTCTCCACGCTCAGCTGGGCTTCCCACTGCTGCCAGCGGTAGCCGGCCCGGGCGTCGAAGCGGGCGTAACCGGGCAGGGTGGTGGTGTTGGCGTTGTCGGCGAAGCGATCGCCCACCGCGGTCACCCCGGTCTCGCCGAACCAGCCCTGCTTGCCGCTCTGATAGCCGGCGAACAGCTCGCCGTTCTGGCGGGAGACGTTCATCGGCCGCTTGCCCTGCAGATCGGCATCCGCCTTGACCTGTTCGGCATCCTGGATGGCGATGCCGCCGCGCAGGTAGAGCTCGTCGGTCAGCTGGGCGCGGGCGCTCAGCTCGATCCCCTCGGTGCGCTGCAGACCGGTGAGGATCACCTTGGTGGGATCCAGCGGATCCTTGCTGCGCTTGTTGTACATCTCCAGCCGGTAGAGGGAGAGGGTGGTCGCCAGCCGGCCATCCAGCCAGTCGCTCTTCACGCCGCCCTCGTACAGCCGGGTGTGCTGGGGATCCAGGTTGTTGTTCTTGTCGCCCGGGGTGATGCCGATAAGCTCCCCGCCCACCGGGGTGAAGGTCTTGCTGTAGGAGGCGTAGAAGGCGTGCTCCTCGATCGGGTTCCACACCAGGCCCAGGCGCGGGCTCAGGCTGGTGACCGAGACGGTCTCCTCCTTGTTGAGGTCGTTGCGGCGGCTGGTGACGGTGAAGTCGTCGCGGCGCAGACCCGCCAGCAGGTGCCAGTCGCCCAGGCTGAGCTGATCCTGCACATAGAGGCCATAGCCGCGCACCTTGTGGTTGGCGTCGCTGGAGAGCTTCATGGCGCCGTCGTAGGTGGGCAGGGAGCCCGGATCATAGAGGTTGCCGGCCGGGATCGCGGTGGCGTTCTGGTAGAGCTTGGGGGTGCGCTCCTGCCAGTTCTGCTCGAAGCCCACCAGCAGACGGTGCTCGACGGGGCCGGTCTGCAGCTGGCCTTCGACCTCGGTGTTGCTGATCAGGCTGTTGGCCTTGAGATCCTGCTGCCAGCGGGCGCGGGTCACCTTGTCACCCTTGACGCTGGTGACATAGGTGTTGTCGAACTGGCTGTCGAGGCTGGTGTAGCCCAGCTGCTGGCGCAGTTGCCACTGATCGTTGATGTCCCAGCTGAGGCGCGAACGGGTGGACTGGGCCACATCGTCGATGAAGTCGCGGCGGGTATCGCTGTACACATACTCCTTCGGCACGTCGGCCGGGCGGCCGTTGACGCCGGGGATGCCGCGATCCGGGGTACGGTCGTGCTCGTTGCGCTCGTACTGCAGCAGCCAGTTCAGCTTGTCGTTGATCTCCCAGTTGACGGAGGGGGCCAGCAGGGTGCGTTTGCTGGTCACGCCGTTGCGAAAGCTCTCCTTGTCTTCCTGGGCCAGGTTGAGGCGCACCTGCACCTGCTCACCCGCTTCACCGTTGAGATCGGCGGCCAGCCGACGGCTGTCGAAGCTGCCGACCTGGGCGCTGACGCTGGACTCCAGCCCCTTCTGCGGTTTCTTGCTGACCCGGTTGACGATGCCGCCTGTGCTGCCACGGCCGTAGAGCACCGCCGCCGGCCCCTTGAGCACTTCGACCCGCTCGGTGTTGCCAAGGTCGCGGGTGTACTGCATGTCGTCGCGAAAACCGTCCAGATAGAAGTCGTTGCTGGCGCTGAAGCCGCGGATGTTGACGCCGTCGAAGCGGGTGTCACCGCTGGCGTTGACGCCGGGGATGCCGGTCAGGGCCTCGCTCAGGGTGGGCTGGCCGAAGGCGGTCAGCTCGCTCGCCTTGACGCTGTCGATGGCCTGCGGCACCAGCTTGGCTGGGGTGTTGGTACGAGTCGCGGTGGCGACCTCTTCATGTTGGCTGCGTTTGCCGACCACTGTCATGGTCTCGTCTTCGGCGTGTGCGCCGGCACAGCAGGCCAGCAGGGCGACACTCAGCAGAGTGCGCGGGTGGTGAGGTGTGTGCATGTTGCGTGTTGACTCTTGAAGAAGCGACCTGATGGTCTGAACTTGTTGATTTATTTGTAATTATTTTGTTCTCTCACATTTGAGAGGATGCTAATGATATTGATTTTCATTAGCTGTGCAATAGAAACATGTTTTGATGATGGGGCTGGGTATCGGATGGCTCGCCCTGCCGGCAGGGGGCCCTGCCGGCAGGGGGCCCTGTCGGCAGGGGGCCCTGTCGGCAAGGTGACGGGAGGAGAGAAGAAGGGGGATGAGGGGCTCAGTGGTCGGCGGCGGCGGGGGCGATCCCGGCCAGTTGTTTGCCCAGCACCAGCCGCGGCGCCGGGTCTGTCTGCAGCGGGATATCCTGCAGCGGGGTGCCCTGCAGGTTGCGGTGGATGATGTTGGCCGCCATCCGGCCGAGGGCCTGATAGCTGCTGATGGTGCCGATGGTGCAGCCGTGCTCCACATAGAGCTCGGCGCTGCAGATGGTGGGGATGCCTGCCTCGTTGAGGGCGGCCAGTAGCTCGGGGGCGATGGAGAGCAGGTAGCTGTCGGCGGCGAGAAACACGATGCTCTCTTTGGCGTCGCGCTGCAGCCGCTTGAGCTCGTTGGCCAGTCGCCGCTTGTCCGGTGCGATGCGCCAGGTGGTGAGTTCCCACTGGTAGCGCCGGGCCTCGCGCAGCAGCATCTCGCCGGTCAGCAGGGTGTTCTGCTCGCGCGGGTTGAACGGCAGCAGCAGCCCCTTGCTGGCGGGCAGATAGCGGCGGGCGTTGGCGAGCTGCAGCGCCATCGGCACCATGTTGCTGGTGCCGGCCACCATCCGGTTTTCCGTCTTGTCGTCGGACAGGAAGCCGGCCCCGACGGGGTCGGACACTATGCTGAAAATCAGCGGCTTGCGGTTGCCCACCAGGCTCTTGACCATGGCCGTGGCGGTGGTGCCGAAGCAGTAGATGTAGTCGTAGTCGGCGAGGGAGGGCAGCAGCTGCTGGCGCAGCAGGGTGGCCAGCGCGGTTCTGTCCTGATTGGCGTTGAAGGTGACGAAGGTGGGGTGATGACCGAGCCGGTTGAGCTCGTCGCGAAAGCCGCGCTCGGCGTCCGTTTCGCCGCGCCACAGCACCATGGCGATGGTCAGCGCCTGAACGGGCAGGGCGCAGAGCAGGCAGCAGCAGATGAGCAGGCGTAGCGGCATGTTGATCTCCTCGTCTTGGCTCTGTTGAGCCTAGATCATGGAGGGCCGGGCGCGTCGGGGCGGACAAAAAAGAGCGCGCCGGCATCAGCCGGCGCGCGCAGAGCAGAGGGGCCCGACTTAGAAGTCGTAGCGGGCCGCCAGCTGGAAGTCATCCTTGACGTTGAGCTTGCCGCTCTCTTTGCTGTCGAGGTTGTTGATGCGGTACTCGCCGATGACGCGCAGGTTCTTGTTGAACTTGTACTGGGCGCCCAGGGTGTAGTAGTCGATGGAGTCGTAGTCGGCCTTGCCGGACTGCTCCACCTTCTGCTTGTTCCACAGCGCCATCAGGCCGAAGCCGTTCTCGAAGTTGTAGCCGAGCGCCCCTTCCCAGCCGGTGTGATCCTTGCCGGTGGCCAGGAAGTCGCTGCCGTCCGCATAGCTCAGGGCGGCGTAGACGGCCTTGTTGTCGTACTTGGCGGAGAGCAGCCACAGCTTGGCATCCTCTTCCCCGTTCTTGTCGCGGATACCCACGTTGTAGGCGGTACCCAGCGCTAGGTTGAACGGGAAGGTGTAGGCCACGGCGGCGCCGTAGGCGGCATCGCTGTCCTTGCTGGTGGTCTCTTCGGTGTCACCGCCATCGAACTTGTAGCTGGTATCGATCTGGAAGCCGTTGAACAGACCTGAGTACTTCAGCACGGAACCGGCGCGGTTGGTGGCGAAGGTGTCGGTCTTGGCGCCGAGGGCCTCGTTGCCGTAGCCGTCGGAGAGGGAGACGTCAGTCCAGTCGGCCAGGAAGCCCGGAGCCCCCTTCTGGCGACCGAAGGTGATGTTGCCCCAGTCGGCGCCGACACCGGCGAACGCCAGACGGGTGCGCAGGTTGTCGGAGTTCTCGCTGATGGTCTTCTCGCTGTCGTTGATGTACATCTGCACTTCGTACTGGGCCAGCGCCTTCAGTTGGCTGTTGATCTGGCTGTCGACCTTGGCGCCGAAGCGGACGAACTGGTTGGCGCCCTGCTTGTCGCTGTACTCCTGGGTTCCGTTCGGATGGGTGCTGTCGACCCCTTCCTTCTTGTCACCGAAGAACTGGCCGGCGTAGATGCGGCCGTACAGATCCAGGGTGGTGGTGTCATTCTTGTAAACTTCAACGGCTTGAGCCTGGAAGGCCGCGGTGAGAGCCAGTGCCACTACAGTCAGCTTTTTCATCTTAATCCCTTGTGTTGCAAGCTTTGTTGTAAAAGACGGGGGCCATGCTAGGCAGGGGGGATGACAGCGGGGTGACACTCTCGTGAAGTGTCGGTGGCGGTTTGATGTCAAATTGGTGAAAGGGCCGTGTTTTGTGTGACGAACCGCCACTTTTGCGCGCAAAGGTTTGCCCTTGTGGTAGAATGCCGCCCGTTTTCGAGCTCCAAAGGTTGGATATGCGATGAGACGTGAACTGGCAATCGAGTTTTCCCGAGTGACGGAAGCGGCTGCACTGGCTGGCTACAAGTGGCTCGGACGTGGTGACAAGAATATCGCCGATGGGGCGGCCGTTGCGGCCATGCGCCATATCCTCAATCAGATCCAGATCGATGGTGAGATTGTGATCGGCGAGGGTGAAATTGACGAAGCCCCCATGCTCTACATCGGCGAGAAGGTGGGGACCGGCATGGGCGACGCGGTGGACATCGCGGTCGATCCCATCGAGGGTACCCGCATGACTGCCATGGGTCAGGCCAACGCCCTGGCCGTGCTGGCCGTCGGCGACAAGGGCTCCTTCCTCAAGGCCCCCGACATGTACATGGAGAAGCTGATCGTGGGTCCCAAGGCCAAGGGTGCCATCGACCTCGATCAGGCCCTCGAGCTGAACCTCAAGGCCGTGGCCAAGGCGCTCGGCAAGCCGCTCTCTCGCCTGACCGTGATCACCTTGGCCAAGCCGCGTCACGACAAGGCGATCAAGGAGATGCAGGGGCTGGGTGTGCGGGTGTTTGCCATTCCCGACGGCGACGTGGCCGCTTCCATCCTCACCTGCCTGCCGGACAGCGAAGTGGACATGCTGTACGGCATCGGTGGCGCACCGGAAGGGGTGATCTCGGCGGCGGTGATCCGTGCGCTGGACGGTGACATGCAGGCCCGCCTGGTGCCCCGTCATCAGGTCAAGGGCGACAGCCCGGAAGTGCGTGCGCTGGGCGAGCAGGAAATTGCCCGCTGCGAGGCGCTCGGCATCGACGTGAGCAAGGTGCTCAAGCTGGAAGACCTGGCCAAGAATGACAACGTCATCTTCTCGGCCACCGGCATCACCAAGGGTGATCTGCTGGACGGCATCACCAGCGATGGCGTCATGGCGACCACCGAGACCCTGCTGATCCGTGGCAAATCACGGACCATCCGTCGCATCAAGTCGATCCATTTTCTGGACCGCAAAGATAGCGTGGTGCGCGATATCATCCTGTAAGCTGGAAGATGGCTGTTGCTGAACGACCAAAGCCCGACACTGTCGGGCTTTTTGTTGCCGGTCGGCAAGGGCTATTTCATGGTGTGGCCGGGATAACAGTGAGGAAAATCCCCGCCCTTTGCTACACTGGCACACCCTGCCGAGGAAAGCATTACATGGAATGTCGTCAAGGTTGCGGTGCCTGCTGCATCGCCCCCAGTATCAGCAGCGCCATTCCCGGCATGCCCGACGGCAAACCGGCCGGCGTGCCCTGTGTGCAGCTCGATGCGCGGCTGGGTTGCAAGATCTTCGGCCAGCCCGAGCGGCCGGCGGTGTGCAGCGGTTTTCGTCCCATGCAGGACGTGTGCGGCTACCACCGGGAAGAGGCCATCTGGCTTATCGGTGAGCTGGAGCGAATGACGGCCTGAGTCTCACCCTCTTCCTCAGGGAGAGGGTGGTTGCTGGTTTCCCCTCATCCCCGACCCTTCTCCCGCGAGGGGAGCAGGGAGAGCAGCCATCCGAAGTAATCCCAACAAAAAGAGGCCGCAACTGCGGCCTCTTTTTGTTTCGCGACGAACGGGTGTCAGACGTCGGCCAGCTGCAATGCCTGGCGGTAGTACTCGTTGGCCTTGTTGGTCAGGCGGCGCTTGTCCATCACCTGGCCGAGGGCGTGGTAGACGGCGGCATTCGGCGCCTTTGCCACCTCCTGCTCCAGCAGACGCTGGGCCTCGTCCAGCTGACCGGCCAGCAGGTAGACCTGGGCCAGCGCCGCGTCGACGCCCGGCTGATCCTGGATCTTCTGCAGCAGGGTCAGCAGGGGCTGGTAGCTGTCGAGCTTAAGCTTGGGCAGGCGGGCCAGCAGCTGGGGCGAGACCTGCTTGCGCAGCGCATCCAGCCACAGCTCGGCCGCTTCATTGTCGGCCCCCAGCTGGCGCAGGCGATCACCATAGGCGGCCAGCAGTTCGGGATCCTGGCGCAGCTTGCGCGGCAGCGCCTGCCACACCGGGCGCAGGGTATCGAGGGCGCCGCTGGCGGCGCTGAGTCGGCCGCGCCAGGCCTGTTGCAGCAGATCCTCTTCCTGTTTGGGGGTGAGCTTGCCCACCTTGTGCAGCGCCGGAATGAGGTCGATGAGGGCGGTCCAGTCCTCGCGGGCCAGGTGCACCTGGCGCAGCTGGTCCAGCACCATGGGATGGCGCGGGTTGAGGGCGTAGACGGATTCCAGCATGGCCAGCGCGGTGTCGTACTGGCCCTGCTCGATCTGCAGCTGGGTCTGGGTCAGGGTCAGCGCCAGCTCGGCCTTGGGGTTCTCCTCCTGCGCCTTTTGCAGGTATTGATCCCGGCGCACGTCATCGCCACGGGCCTGGGCCGCCTTGGCGGCGCTCAGGTAGTTGAGCAGCGGGGTGTCGCTGTTGCTGGCGCCCTTGAGCATCAGCTTCTCGGCCTGGCTGTAGTGCCCCTCGGCCATGGCCAGGGTGGCGGCCACGGTCTGCTGGTTGGCCTTGCGACGCCGGCGCGAGCCATACCAGCCCAGCGTCTTGCGGCGCAGGCCGAATACCCGGCCCAGCACCCACTCGACAATGAGCAGCAGACCGTAAAACAGCACCGCCAGGATCACCGCGCTGGTAACCGAGGACTCCACCGTGTAGTTGCCCAGCGAGATCAGCACATAACCCTTGTTGCCGGAGGCCTGCGGGCCGAAGATGAGGCCGGCCACCATCACGGCCACCAGTACAATCAGACGAATCATGGTGCCCTCCTCAGTTGCTGGCCAGAATGCGCTGCAGGCGCTCGGTCAGCACCTCTTCCAGCATGGCCTGGGTCTTGAAGCGATCCGGGTAGTTGAACTGGATCTGCTCCCCCTTGAGCTTGTCCAGCTCGGACTGCATGTAGTGGGTGGCGCTGTTGTCGGTGTCGAAATACTGGGTCAGCCAGCGCTGGGCCTTGTCCAAGCTGTCGTCATAGAGGGCCTGCTGCTCGCGGTAGACGGCGAGCTGGGCTTGCAGCAGCTTGGTCTTGAGGTTTTCGCGCAGGAAGATCTCCTGCTGCGGGGAGAGCAGGGCCTCCACCGCGCCGTCGCGACGACGGATGGTGATGAAGTTTTCGGTGAACTTGACCCAGTTCTTCTTGAGATTGCTCTCCCACTCGTCCGGGTTGGTGCTGACGGCCTGATCCGGCTCTGCCTTGGCTTCCGGCATGCTGACGGTAGAGAGCGGCAGCAGCTCGATCTGATCGGAGAGGGCGGCCAGCTTCAGGGTCAGCCCCTCGCGGTCGATGCGCGGCATCCCCTTGAGCTGGGCGATGTCTTCGGCCAATGCCTTGCGGATGGGCATCAGGCTGGGATCGTTGAGGGCCTTGATGCGCTCGTCGGCATTGCCGAGCAATGTGATGGCGGAGACGAGGTCGTGTTCCAGCCACAGCTTGCGACCGGCCATCCGCACCAGGTACTCGGATTCGGCCAGCATCCAGTCGTTGGGGCGCTTGTCGTTGAGATCCAGCACCCGGGTCTGCAGACCCTTGAGCTCGTCCTGCAGCTGTTGCTGCTGCTTGCCGAGGGCGGCCAGCTGTTCGCCATCCTTGCTGTTGCTCTGATCCAGTTTGGCCATGGCGTCAGCCAGCTGCTGCTTGAGGGCGCCAAGTTCGGCCTGCTGGGCTACCGCGTTCTGGTGGCCGTGCAGATAGAGTCCGCCGGTCAGGCCGAGAGCCAGCAGGATGGCGATACCGCCGAGCACTGCACCCGAGCCGCCCTTCTTGTTGTTGGTGACCTGCTGGCCGGGTTGCTTGTTGTCGGCCACGGAGGCCGCGGCACTCGGCTGGACTTCTTGCTGTTCAGTCATTCCATCTTCCTCAGTTCCAGAGCGGCCGTCAGGGCCTGGTTGGATGCACCCTGGGCAATCGTGATATGGGTAAAGCCCGCCGCCGCGGCCAGCTCGGCCACCCGCGGGCTGGGGACCACCAGCAGGCGGTCGTGCAGCCAGGGCTGCTGTTGGTCCGGGACCAGTTCCAGCAGCCGTTGCAGCAGTTCGCCACTGGTAACGAGCAGGCTGTCGAGTCCGGCCGCCTGCCAGTGGCGTGTCAATGCGTCCCCGTCCAGGGCGGGGTAGTGGCGCTCATAGGCCGCACAATAGTGCACCAGTGCGCCGCGTGAGGCCAGCGTCCGGGCGATGAGATCCCGGCCGCCATTGCCGCGCAGGATCAGCACACGCTTGCCGTTCACCTGTTGCAGACCGGGCAGGGCCAGCAGCCCTTCGCTGCGCGGATCCTCCGGGCAGGCTGCCGTGATGCCGACGGCAGAAAAGGCGTCCGCGCTGGCCTGGCCGACTGCAAAGTAGTCAATATTTGGCCAGGTCTGACCAGTTTGCAACAGAAAATGATGAGTGAAATTAACTGCATGCATGCTGATGGCGATGACGATGTCGGCTTGGGGCAGCAGTTCGGGCAGGCGCTGCAGCTCGCCGCCCGCCACGGTTTCCAGCAGCGGGCAGCAGAGCGGTGCGTGGCCGTGCTGGCGCAGCAGTGCCACCAGTTCGGCGGCCTGGGCGGCCGGGCGCACCACCAGCGGGACCATCAGGGCTGGCTCCGGCATGGCCGCCATGCTTCGAACCGGCCCGCACTCATGCCCGGTAGACCTCGGCCAGGATGGCATCGGCACCATCGGCCAGCAGGCGCTGGGCCAGGGTGTGACCGAGGGCCTCGCCGTCGGCCAGCGGGCCGCGGATCTCGTCGCGGATGACGCGGCTGCCATCCGGGCTGCCCACCAGGCCGCGTAGCCACACTTCTTCTCCCTCTACCAGGGCGTAGGCCCCGATGGGGACCTGACAGCCCCCCTGCAGGGCACGGTTCATGGCGCGCTCGGTCAGCACCCGGATGCGGGTCTCGGGGTGCTCGAGCGGTGCCAGCAGGGTGTGCAGCTCGTGATCGTCGAGGCGGCATTCGATGCCGACCGCACCCTGGCCATTGGCGGGCAGGCTCTGTTCCGGCTCGATGAAGGCGGTGATGCGGTGCGCCATCTCCAGCCGTTTCAAGCCGGCGGCGGCCAGGATGATGGCGTCGTATTCACCGGCGTCCAGCTTGGCGAGACGGGTGTTGACGTTGCCGCGCAGGTCGCGGATCACCAGATCCGGGCGTGCCGCACGCAGCTGGCACTGGCGACGCAGACTGGAGGTGCCGACCACGGCGCCTTGCGGCAGCTCGTCAATGGCGGTGAAGCGGTTGGAGACGAAGGCATCGCGCGGATCTTCGCGCTCGCAGATGGTGTGCAGGCCGAGCCCCTCGGGGAACTCCACCGGTACGTCTTTCATGGAGTGCACGGCGATGTCGGCTCGTCCCTCCAGCATGGCCGTTTCCAGCTCCTTGACGAACAACCCCTTGCCGCCGACCTTGGCGAGCGGGGTATCCAGGATCTTGTCACCCTGAGTGCTCATGGGGACCAGCTCGACCTGCAACTCGGGGTACAGGGCTTCCAGCCGGTCTTTGACGAAGTTGGCCTGCCACATGGCCAGGGGGCTCTTGCGAGTGGCAATTTTCAGGGTTCGGGCTGCCATATCAATCAGTTGTTTCATCTTTAGAAGGAAAACGATCTTACCACCCTTTGCAGGGGCTTTCATGGCACAGCCGGCAAAAGCGGGGCCAAGCTCAAAAACGGCCGCTGAAAATGATTTTCATTAAACTAAAATGCAAGGTTAATTGATTGAAATTTAAAAAAATTATTGCTTTCCAGTGATACTGTTTAGTGACTTGTCATAAATAATCCGGCGATTGTGTGCGGGCTTGTTTACCACCGCTGTTTGCATTGTTAACATGATCACACTTTTTTGACGTCTCCCCGTTTTGGTGCGTCATTTATCACCTCGTATAGGCAGGGCATTGCTGGTAAAACTCGACACGCTGGTGGCGCGCTACGACGACATCAATCGTCTCAAGACGCAGCGGGCGTTAGGTCTCATGAGTCGCTACGGGCAGCAGGTCTTCCAGCTGTTACCCGTCATGCTGCACTTCAATCACCCCCTGCTGCCCGGTTATGTGGCGGGGGATGTGCCGCACGGCATCTGGAGTTTTACCGCCAACGATGCCCAGCAGGCCTTCATCGAGGATCTCTGCCAGAACGCCAACTGCCAGAACGGCCTCACCACCCATGACAAGTCGATCCAGGGGCTCTACTCCATGGGCAGCACCTCGTCCATCGGTCAGTGCTGCCACTCGGATCTCGACATCTGGGTCTGCCACGTGGCCGGTCTGTCGCAGGAGCGGCTCGCGCTGCTGGATCTCAAGTGTCAGCAACTCTCCAAGTGGGCCGAACAGCGGGGGGTCGATCTCAACTTCTTCCTGATCCCCGAGGACAAGTTCCGCCAGCGCAACGACGCCCAGATGCAGGGTGAGAGCTGCGGCAGCGCCCAGCACCTGCTGCTGCTCGACGAGTTCTACCGCAGCGCCATGCACATCGCAGGCAAGCGGCTGCTCTGGTATCTGGTGCCTGCCGAGTATGACGATCACTACGACGACTACGTCAACGGCCTGTTTGCCCACGGCAAGCTGAGCCAGGATGACTGGCTCGATCTGGGGGGCTTCAACCGCATTCCGGCCGAGGAGTACTTCGGCTCCGCCCTCTGGCAGCTCTACAAGGGCATCGACTCCCCCTACAAGGCGGTGCTCAAGTCGGTGCTGATGGAGGCCTACTCCCACGAGTACCCCAACACCCGCCTGCTGTCGGTGACCAGCCGCGACTGGTTCCAGCACAACGAGGGGATGCACTACCGGCTCGACAATTACTGCCTGATGCTGGACAAGGTGACCAACTACCTCAAATCCATCGGTGACATGCAGCGGCTCGATCTGGTGCGCCGCTGTTTCTATCTGAAGGTGTGCGACGGCCTGAGCCATCCGAAGGAGGATCACTCCCCGGCCTGGCGCCGCGAGCTGATGACCCAGCTGGTGGACTACTGGGGCTGGGGCCGGGAGCGGCTGCAGCATCTGGATCACCGCCAGGAGTGGAAGGTGGAGGACGTCAAGGTGGCCTACGCCGAGCTGCTGGAAGCCCTGATGCAGAGCTACCGCAACCTCATCCAGTTTGCCCGGCGCAACAACATCAGCGAGTCCATCAACCCGGAAGACATCGGCATACTGTCGCGCAAGCTCTATGCCGCGTTCGAGAGCCTGCCAGGCAAGGTGCAGCGCATCAACCTCAAGATAGCGCCGGACTTGAGCGAGCCGGATCTCAGCTTCGTGCAGGTGCCGCACGGCCGCCTGAACCGCGCCGGCTGGTATCTCTACAAGCATTCGCTGGAGCCGGTGGACATCATCGGCCGGGCGCCGCTCGAATATAACGGCTACATCAGCAAGCTGGTCTCCTGGGCCTACTTCAACGGCCTGCTGACGCCCCAGTCCCGGGTGCACCTGTTCAACCAGGGCTCGGATCTGCACATCGACAACCTGCACCAGTTCTGTCGCGATCTCTCCGGCACCTTCCCGGTCAAGTATCCCCGTGCCACCAACCTGGCCCTGAGCCGGCCGTGCGAAATTCGCCAGCTCTCCATCTTCCTCAACCTGGAGACGGACCCGACCAGCCACTGGGTGGGTCAGGTGATCGAATTCGACGCCAACGCCGCCGACGTCTTCTCGTTCGGCCGCAACCTGGAGTGCCTGGTGGGCTCGGTGGACCTGGTCTATCGCAACTCCTGGAGCGAGATCCGTACCCTCCACTTCCAGGGGGACGAAGCCGTGGTGGACGCCCTCACCACCATCCTCGGCAAGATGCATCAGGATGCCGCCGCCCCCGAGATGATCGAGGTGTTCTGCTACAGCCAGCACTTCCGTTCCCTGGTGCGCAGCCGCTTCCAGCAGCTGGTGGCCGAGTGCATCGAACTGCGTCTGGCCCGCGACAAGCAGCAGCTGGTCAAGACGCTGGCGCTCGGCAAGGAGAAGTACGGCATCTTCTTCGAGCGGCGCGGGGTGTCGGTCAAGAAGCTGGAGAACGCGGTCGACTTCTACCGCCACATCTCCCACAACAAGCTGGATCACCTGCCGCTGCGGCTCGACAAGACCCACAGCCAGCACCTGCCTGGCATCGTCGACGCCTACGCCAGCGAGGGGCTGGTGCAGTTCTTCTTCGATACCCGGGACGCGGGCACCAACATCTATATCCTGGACGAGGCAAACCGGGTGGAGATCTACCAGCATTTCGCCGGCAACAAGGATGAGCTGGTGCAGGGGGTGAACCGCTTCTACACCTCCAGCCACGAGCGCTTCAGCGACGCGGGCCAGTTCAGCAACTTCAACCTGCCCCAGTACTACGAGATAGTGCAGATCAATGGCGAGCTGGAGGTGATCCCCTACCGCAGCCAGGGTCAGCTGCGCGATGGCGGTCAGGGGCGTGAGCTCGGTTCCGCCGCCGGCGCGGGGTAGGGCATGGGCCGGTCCGGCGTGCGCGCAAGCGCCCTGGTCTCGGCCCCCTGCTGCACAGGATCATCGCCCATATCGAATGAAAACGGCCTGCATCTGCAGGCCGTTTGACTATCCGAAGTTGACTCAGCCCGCGAGGCGGGCCAGCAGCCACTGGCGGATGTCGTCGAGCTGCGGGCGGCAGATCTCGTGGCGCATGGGGTACTCGTGCCACTCGGGGGAGAGCCCGGCCGCTTCCAGCCGGTTCTTGGCGTCCCAGCCCATGGAGAGACTCACCACGTCGTCATAGATGCCATGCATGTAGCAGATAGGCAGGTCGCGAGCGGCCTCGCTCATCTCGCCAAGCAGGGCGTCGGGCGCCGCCAGGTAGGTGGACATGCAGAGCAGGCCCGCCAGGCGCTGTGGCAGGCGCAGGGCGGTGAAGGAGGCAATCACGCCCCCCTGGGAGAAGCCGGCCAGCACAATGCGCTCGGGGGCGAAGCCCTCGGCCACCAGTTGCTCGATCAGCGCGGCGATGCGGGCCGCAGACTCCCTGACATGGGACTCCACGGCGCGATCCGCCGGATCCTCGAAGCTTCTGATGTCATACCAGCCGCGCATCTTGTAGCCCATGTTGATGGTGATGGGCCGCTCGGGCGCATCCGGCAGCAGGTGACGCACCGGCAGGTCGGCGGGCAGGGCCAGCGCATCCACCAAGGGGGCCAGGCCGGCGCCGGAATCCCCCAGCCCGTGCAGCCAGATCACCGCATGACGGGCATCGGCAGGGTGCAGGTCGATCATGGGAATTGGACGGGCTCGCCCGCCTGGGAGCTACAGGCCTGGCTCAGCAGGGTCTTGAGCTCGTGGCCGAAGCGGTTGTCGATCCAGCTTTCCCCTTGCAGCTCGAAGTGGAAGCCGTTCTCGCGGGTGGCGACCCAGATCTGGTGCAGGGGCTCCTGCTTGTTGATGATGACCTTGGTCTTGTTCTCGAAGCTCAGGGTCAAGACCCCGCCAGCGCGTTCGCAGTCGATATCCGGATACCCCTCGTCGATGGTGTCTTCCACATACTGGAAAAAGGCGTCGGTCAGGGCGTGATACTCGTGATCCTTCATCGGTTTATCCTGTTGCTTTTAACAATGTGAGTGCGATTATAGAGGGCCAAAAATTTTTTCGCAGCGAACCATTATGATTACCCAGCTTACCAAGTGTCTGCTTGCCACTCTTCTGTCTCTTGGTTTGGCCGCGTGTGGCCTGACGGGACCGCTCTACATGCCACCCCCCGAGCAGCCCCAGACCCAGAGCACACAGCAAGCACAGACGCCTGCGACCGCCGAGGCAGCCCCAGAGGCCGCGCCGCAATAATTTAGGAAGGAACCGCCCCCTTGGATCACTTTAACTACGACGCCGATGGCCAGCTTCAGGCCGAACACACCTCGCTGCAACAACTTGCCGAGCAGTACGGCACCCCGCTGTACGTCTACTCCCGCGCCACTCTGGAACGCCACTGGCACGCCTTCGACAAGGCAGCGGGCGACATCCCCCATCTGATCTGCTACGCGGTCAAGGCCAACTCCAACCTGGCGCTGCTCAACCTTCTGGCCCGCCTGGGTTCGGGTTTTGACATCGTCTCCGGCGGCGAGCTGTCGCGGGTGCTGGCGGCGGGCGGCGATCCGGCCAAGGTGGTCTTCTCCGGCGTCGCCAAGAGCGAGGCCGAGATGCGCCTCGCGCTGGATAAAGAGATCCTCTGCTTCAACCTGGAGTCGGAAGCCGAACTGGAGCGTCTGAACCGGGTGGCAGGCAGCATGGGCAAGAAGGCCCGGGTGTCGGTGCGGGTCAACCCCGACATCGACGCCGGTACTCATCCCTATATCTCCACCGGCCTCAAGCAGAACAAGTTCGGCATTCCCATCGAGCTGGCGCCCGCCATCTACCGCAAGGCTGCGGCGATGGAACATATCGAGATTGTCGGGGTGGATTGCCATATCGGCTCTCAACTCACTGAATTGAATCCCTTCATGGAGGCGGCCGACAAGCTGCTGCGGCTGATCGACGGCCTGGCGGCGGAAGGCATCCATATCCACCACCTGGACGTGGGCGGGGGACTGGGGGTCAACTATGGCGCCGAGCAGCCACCTCATCCCAGCGAATATGCCGAGGCGCTCAAGCAGAAGCTGGCGGGCCGGGATCTGACCCTGCTGTTCGAACCGGGTCGTGCCATCGTCGCCAACGCCGGCGTGCTGCTGACCCGGGTCGAGTACCTCAAGCCGGGCGAGAGCCGCAACTTCGCCCTGATCGATGCCGGCATGAACGATCTGCTGCGCCCCTCGCTCTACGGTGCCTGGATGAACATCATCGAGGTGGACAGCCGCGCGAGCCACGAGCAGGCGGTTTACGACGTGGTCGGCCCGGTCTGCGAGACCGGTGACTTCCTCGGCAAGGAGCGCACCCTGGCGATCGCCGAGGGCTCCTTGCTGGCGGTGCGTTCCGCCGGTGCCTACGGCTTTACCATGTCCTCCAACTACAACACCCGTCCGCGCGCCGCCGAAGTGCTGGTGGACGGGGCGCAGTCGTTCCTCATCAGAGAGCGCGAGCAGTTGGCGGATCTCTGGCGCGGTGAGCATTTGCTGCCCTGATGGTTGATGGATTTCTCTAAGCGTTCCTCCGGGTGAGAGCGTGAACAAGGGTACAGGAACGCACGATGTTGATAGATTTTTCCAAGATGCACGGCCTCGGGAACGACTTCATGGTGGTGGATGGCGTCACCCAGAAGGTGTTTTTCAGCAATGACGTCATCAAGAAGCTGGCGGATCGCCACTTCGGCATCGGCTTCGACCAGCTGCTGCTGGTGGAGCCGCCCTATGATCCCGAGCTCGACTTTCACTACCGCATCTTCAATGCCGATGGCAGCGAGGTGGAGCAGTGCGGCAACGGTGCCCGCTGTTTCGCCCGCTTCGTCCGCCTCAAGGGGCTGATCAACCGGGATCGCATCGCGGTGAGCACGGCGCGCGGTCGCATCGTGCTGCAGTTGGAGGGGGAGAACCAGGTCACGGTCAACATGGGGGTGCCCCAGTTCGAGCCGGGCAAGATCCCGTTTCGGGCCCAGAAGGCGGAAAAAACCTACCTGCTGCGGGCCCAGGAGCATACTGTGATGTGCGGGGCCGTCTCCATGGGCAATCCCCACTGCGTCATCGAAGTGCCCTCGGTGGCCGATGCGCCGGTGGAGGTCCTGGGTCCCATCATGGAGCGCCATGAACGCTTTCCCGAGCGGGTCAACGTCGGCTTCATGGAGACGGTCAACGCCAGTGAGATCAAGCTGCGGGTGTTCGAGCGCGGGGTGGGCGAGACGCTCGCCTGCGGCACCGGCGCTTGTGCGGCCGTGGTGATCGGCATCAGCCAAGGCAAGCTCAAGGAGCGGGTCACCGTCACCCTGCCGGGGGGCAAGCTGACCATCGCCTGGAAGGGGCCGGGTCAGCCGGTCTACATGACTGGGCCGGCCGAGCACGTGTTTGACGGCCAGATAGAGTTATAGGCACGGGCGGGGAGCCCCCGCACTGCCAAGCACTAATGTCGGGGCCCTTGGCCCCTTTTTCGGATGGACCAACCAAGTTATGAGCGAACTCAAACGGCAGGAACCACTGGTGGATGAAGCCACAGTGCTGGAGTACCTGGCCCGTTATCCCGAGTTTTTCCAGCGCCACGCGGCCATGCTGGACCGGATCCGCATTCCCCATGAACAAAAGGGCGCCATCTCCCTGGTGGAGCGCCAGCTGGATCGCCAGCGCGAGCGCATCGAGCAGCTGGAGCAGGAGATCACCGAGCTGATGGGGATTGCCAGCGAGAACGAGCGGATCTTCCGGGTCTATGCCGATCTCTACGGCGAGTTGTACGGCTGTCGGAGCCTGTTCGAGGTGAGCGCCGTGATGGGCAAGGCGTTCGTGCAGCGGCTGCGACTGACCGGCCTGCGGCTCTGGCTCAGCCCGAAAAAATTCCAGCTAAGCGGTCCCGAGCAGAAGTTCATGGCGGAGGGCAAACAGCTCGAACAGCTGCTGGGTCAGCGCCTGCCGGGTCAGGATTATTACTTCGGCCGGCTCAACCAGAGCGAGAAGCAGGCGCTGTTCGGTCACGACGTGCTGGTCAACTCGGTGGCCCTGATGCGGCTCGGCGATCTCGGCGTGCTGGCCTTCGCCAGCTCGGATCCGAGTCACTTCACTCCCCACAACGACACCCTGCTGCTGGGTCAGCTCGGCCGCCTGCTGCAGCTGCGGCTGCCCGAGCTGGCCCGTGGCTAAGGCGCCGGCCAGCCCCTCCACCAAGGCGGCGCCTGCCGCCGAGCCCCTGCCGGCCGCGCTGGCGGGGGAGCTCGCGGCCTTCATCGAATACCTGCGGGTCGAGCGCCAGCTCAGCCCCCACACCCGCAGCAACTACCAGGCCCATCTGGAGGCTATGGCCGCCGAGCTGGTGAAGCTCGGGGTCGATGATTGGGCCCGGCTCGAGGCGAGTCAGGTGCGCAGCCTGGTGACCCGGATGCACAAGGCCGGGCTGGCGCCCCGCTCGCTCGCCACCAAGGTCTCCGCCCTGCGCAGCTTCTGCGACTGGCAGGTGCGCCAGGGGCGGCTGGTCGCCAATCCGGCCCGCGGCATCGTCACCCCTAAGCAGGGGCGGCCGCTGCCCAAGAACCTGGACGTGGACGAGATGTACCAGCTGCTCAACATCACCGACGAGCAGGATCCGCTGGCGGTACGGGATCGCGCCATCATGGAGCTGATGTACTCCTCCGGCCTGCGCCTCGCCGAGCTGGTGGGGCTCAATCTGGCGGACGTGAAGCTCGACGAGCGCCAGCTCAGGGTGACCGGCAAGGGCTCGCGGGAGCGGGTGCTGCCGGTGGGGCGGATGGCGGTGGAGTGGCTGCAAAAATGGCTCAAGCTGCGCCCGCTGCTGGCCGGCGACGAGCAGGAGGCGCTGTTCGTCTCCAAACGCCGGCAGCGCCTGTCGGCCCGCTCGGTGCAGGAGCGGCTCGACGGCTGGGGCAACAAACAGGCGCTCAACGCCCATGTCCATCCCCACAAGCTGCGCCACAGCTTCGCCACCCACATGCTGGAGTCCTCCGGCGATCTGCGGGCGGTGCAGGAGCTGCTGGGGCACGCCGATCTCTCTACCACCCAGATCTACACCCACCTCGACTTCCAGCACCTGGCCAAGGTGTATGACAGCGCCCACCCACGGGCGAAGCGGGATCCCGCTACCCCGGACGACGAATGACGGGGGCCGGGTAGCCGGCCCCGACAAGAGGAGAGACCATGCAGTTCTATCGCCGCTGGCAGCCGGTGGCCGCCATCTCGTTTGACCTCGACGACACCCTCTATGACAACGGCCCGGCCATCGAGCGAGCCGAGCAGTGGATGCTGACCCATCTGCGCAGCGAATACCTGGCCACCGCCATGCTGGACAGGCCGCGCTGGCTGGAGCTCAAGCGCAACCTGCTGCTGGAACAACCGGCGCTGCGCGACGACGTCAGCCTGGCGCGCCGGCATGGCATCCAGGCCGCGCTGATGGCCGGAGGCATGGCCGAGACCCGGGCCGCGCAGGAAGCTGAGTCGGTGTTTGCCGGCTTTCTGGCCGAGCGCTCGAAGATAGAGGTGAGCGACCAGACCCATGCCCTGCTGGCCCGGCTGGCGGCACGCTACCCGCTGGCGGTGATCACCAACGGCAACCTGGATCTGGCCCAGGCTGGCCTCGCGGATTACTTCACCCTGGTCTGCAAGGCTGGTCTTGGCAGCAGGATGAAGCCGGCGCCGGACATGTTCGTGCAGGTGCAAAAGGCTCTGGGGCTCGCCCCCGACCGCATTTTACACGTGGGGGACCACCCGCAGACCGACGTGCTGGGGGCCCGGCTGCACGGCTTCAAGGCCGCCTGGCTCAATGAGCATCAGCAACCCGGAGAGCAGCTGCAACTGTTGCCGGACGTGGAGCTGGCCGCGCTGGGCGAGCTGGCCGACCTGCTGCTCTAGTCAGACCTCAACAGCCGCCAGTTCACAGCCGACATGCATCCCATGTCAGCCGCTCATTCAATGCTGGTCGAAACCGTCACACGGTCATGCCGAAGCAGTCACTCGCTGCGGCAAATCAGACCACGGAGATCGTAAGGGGCGGGCTGGTTGACCCGGCAGTAGCCAATCCCGGCGGGCAGCGCCTGTTGCAGGGTGATGGCGGTCTCCCGGTAGTGGCAGACCAGATAGAAGGGGCGTGGATTGTGGCGATCCAGGCTCCAGTAGTGGATGGCGTGGCTGTCGCCGTTGTCCGGCTTGAGCTGGGCGCGCTCGTCGGGGTCGCCGTCGAACAGGGACAGGTTCTCCAGCCGGTGGCGAAGAGGCTGGTGCTGCTCCCCCAGATCGTTGCGGGTAACGGCCTGCCACCCGTGGGTTGTCCCAAGCAGTTGTTGGCGGGTCTCGATGGTGGCGGGGCAGTCAAATTGCAGGGTGGCGCTCAGGGCCAGCGCGGTCAGCAGCATGAAACACGTCTCGAATGGAAAGTATGGACTCCCATGCTACGTCATCGCCCGCCAAACAGCGCCATCAGTTTGTCCAGCAGATCCCGTGGCGGGGCGATCTGCTTCATGGCCTCCGCCTCCCGCGCCAGCAGCTCCTGCTGCTCCTGCTGACGGGCACTCAACACCTTGTAGAGCGGCTCGAGCAGGGAGCCACGCTGGGCCACCAGCTCCTGGAACATGGCCTGATTGATGCGATAGGTTTCGACGGTCCCCTGGGCCCGCACCGTGAACGGACTGGGCTCGCCGGTGAGCAGGCTCAACTCGCCGAAAAAGTCGCCGGCATTGAGGGTGCCGAGCGGCAGCTCGCGCCCCTCCACCTCCACCAGCATCTGGGCATCCCCCTTCACCAGCACGAACAACCAGCCGGAGATCTCCCCCTGGCTCAGCATCCGATCGCCGTTGACGAAGGGGGCGAACTTGACCTGATCCGCCAGCCGCAACAGCTCCTCCTCCTGCAGCATGGCGAACAGCGGCAGGCGGCGCAGGGTGTCGGTCCGCTCGGCGGTATGGCGCTTGTGGCGCTGATCCTTGTGATCCTGATCCGAGGTCATGAAGACGTTGAAGATGGGCGGGGTGAGGCGCCGGTCGTTGCGGCGCAGGGCGGCATCGATCAGGGTGCGCACCGCCGAGTCGGTGGGGTCGTCCACCGCCAGATCGGTGAGCCAGTAGCGCACCGCGTAGCGGGCGATGCCGTTCTCCACGTTCATCAGCAGGCAGTCCGGTTGCGGGCTGGCGGAGACGTTGCGGATGCGGGTCTCCCGCAGTGAGTGTTCCACCAGGGCGATGATCTGGGTGGGCAGGGTGTCCAGGGTGATGTCGAACCAGACCCAGCGGCGCCACTGCAGGGGGGCGTCGCGGCGCCGCCCGAGCACGGTGAAACGTTGCTTGAGCAGGTGGCTGTTGGGGATCACCACAGTCTCCCAGTTGCGGGTCTCTATGGTGGTGGCGCGCCAGTTGATCTCCACCACCCGGCCCTGGGTGGTCTCCACTTGCAGCCAGTCGCCGATGGCGATGGAGTTGTCGAGCTGGATTGAGACCCCGGCCAGCAGGTTGCCCAGGGTGTCCTGCATGGAGAAGGCGATGACGGCGGTGATGACGGCGGAGGTGGTGACTATCTCGCCGAGGGCCATGCCGGAGGCGTAGAGGCGGAACAGGCACCAGCCGATGTAGCCGACCGTGATGACGATGTCGGCGATGATGCGCGGGATGCGGATCTGGCACAGGGGCAGCAGAAACTGGAACAGCAGGATCCCCCAGATCTTCACCAGCACCAGCCCGGCCAGCAGGCTGGAGATCTCCACCAGCCAGTGACGGGGCAGGGGCAGGCGAAACCAGCCGCCTTCTAGCTGGATCAGCAGGATCACCACCAGGCTTATCATCACGAAGCTGAGCTCGCTCACCAGCTCACGGCGGCGACCCGGGCTGCGCAGGAAATGGGTGAAGAGCAGGAACAGGGTCAGCAGGGTCCAGAACGGGTGGTCGCCAATCCACAGCATGGTAGGTAGCGCAACGAGGTTATCGCCAAACATAGCAGCCCCTTATCATTGGTTATTTCCAGCATAGTTGGTTTCAATCCGCTAAATGGATGCGGGGTCGAGGCAATTTCTTTATGCTGGGCACCTGTCTGACAAGGGAGTGGAGCGCGTGCGCAAGTGGAGCAAGGTGGCCTGGATTGCCGGGGCCTGGCTGCTGGTGGGTTGTGATCAGCTGGCCGACAAGTATCGGGTCGAGTTTCGTGATGGATCCTGGCGCGAGATCGCCATCACCCCCTTTTCAGACGAGGCGCGCTGGCGCGAGGGGTGCGCCACCGGCGAGGTGCTGAGCGACATGACGCTGCCGCTCAAGCGCGGCAAGACGGTCAACGGCCGCGAACAGCTGCTGATCGGCGGCGAGCTGTTCGAGCTGGACGACAACGCCCTTTACCGCAGCAACGGCATGGTGTTCGGCCACACGCCGGATCACATCCAGCGCGGGCTCAAGGGGATGGAGGTGTGCCGTACCCTGCGCCCGTCTCGCGGTGCGCTGCCCAAGCTCAAGGCGCGCAGGTTCGGCGACTAGCCGGCGTCGTCAGACGCCGGTCAGACGGGTCCGGCAGGCGTCGCCAAAGGCCTCGAAGATCTTGATGGAGTGAGGGTTCTGACTCGCCTTCCACTCCGGATGCCACTGCACCGCCAGCAGGAAGGGGGAGAGTGCGGGGGCGTGGATCGCCTCGATCAGCCCGTCTTCGGCATGGGCCAGCGGCACCAGTCCCTTGGCCAGGGTCTTGATCCCCTGCCCGTGCAGCGAGTTGACCGGGATCGATGGCTGTCCCATCAGCTCCGCCAGCCAGCTGTCCGGCACCAGTGTCACCTGATGGCTCTCACCATACTGGTCATCCACCGGATCGTCCGCATCCTCCCGATGATCGTCATAGCCCGGTTCGCTGTAGACCTTCTGGTGGATGTCTCCCCCCAGCGCCACGTTGATCTCCTGCATGCCGCGGCAGATGCCGAGGATCGGCAGGCCGCGGTCGAGGGCGGCGCGTACCAGCGCCATGTCGAACAGATCCCTGTCTCTGTCTTGCTGCTTCTCCGGGGTGAGGTTCTCCTGGCCGTAGAGGGTTGGATCTATGTTGGATCCGGCGCCGCTCAGATAGACCCCATCCGCCAGATCCAGATATTGCGCCAGATCCTCGGTGCCGCAGCAGGTGGGCACCAGCAGGGGGACGCAGCCGCTGATCTCTACCAGCGGCTGAATGTATTTGTGGGTCATCACCTGATAGGCGTGCCCATTGCGGGGCTGGGCGCCCATGGTCATCAGTACGACGGGTTTACGCGGGGTGTGGGTGCTGCGAGTCATGATTCACCTTGGCTGTCCTTAGCGGTCCTGCGCCTTGGGCAGACCCTTGCCGGCGCAAGGGCATGCCTCAAGGCATGGTCGTGGGATCGGGGTCGTGCCGCAGTACCAGAATCGTCGGTCAGCCTGGGCAACGACAGCCTGGATCCTGATCCCAGTCTGCCAAGGCCGTTCAATATGTCAAACGAAATGATGCCAAAATGTTAAATATATTCTGCGCTCGGCTGGCTTGAGTCCCATTAAAAGGGGGCTGTAGCGAAGGGGAAGCGAGGGAAGGGTATTGTCGTGGTGGATATATTAAACATGTGGCCCCGTAGCCAGACAGACCCAGACAGCAAAAGGGGCCCGCAGGCCCCTTGTCGACTCAGGCGTTCAGGATGAAATGCTCGATCACCTGGGCGACCCCGTCTTCATCGTTGCGCCCCGTGGTGTGCTGGGCCAGCGCCTTGATGTCGTCGGTGGCATTGCCCATCGCTACCCCCAGCCCGGCGTACTCGATCATGTGGTGATCGTTGCCCGCATCCCCCACCGCGATAACCTGGGAGGCATCCAGCCCCAGGTGCTCGGCCAGAGCGGCAACGCCGGTCCCCTTGTTGCTCCGCTTGTTCATGAACTCGAGGAAGTAGGGGGCGCTGCGCACCACGGTATAGCGCTGGTAAAGCTCGGCCGGCAGCTTGGCGATGGCCGGGGAGAGCAGCGGCTCGGGATCGATCATCATCACCTTGAGGATCTGCTCGTCGGCGGGCAGGGTGGCAAAGTCCAGCAGTTTGATGGGCATGCCGATGAGGCGGGATTCGTGCTCGGTGTAGGGGCTGACCCTGGGGCTGATGAGCCCCTGGCTGACCGAGAAGCCGTGCACGTTGACGCCCAGCTCGTCGGCCAGGGCGGCGATGGCGCTGGCGTCGCTGCCGCTGAGCAGCTGGCTGCGGATGATGCGCTGATCGGCCACCTGCTGCACCAGGGCGCCGTTGTAGCAGATGACGTAGTCATCCTGGCCGGTGAGGCCGAGCTCGGCCAGATAGCGGCTCATCCCCTCCAACGGGCGGCCGGAGGCCAGCACGACCGTGACTCCCCTGGCGCGGGCGGCGGCGATGGCCGCATGGGTGCGGGGGGAAATCTGGCCCTGGGAGTTCAACAGGGTGCCATCCATATCCAATGCGATCAGCTTGTACATCTCTCACTATCCTGCAGTCTGGCTGGCCCGCACTATGGGGCCAATGGGAGAGGGAGTGTAGCGAAATTCACCGTCCGGATCACGGCCGGAGGTGTACGACGGCGGCGGCGCTCACTTGTGGGGTTCGTAAGGGGTCAGCTGCAGCTGATCCTCGCGGATGGCGAAGTGGATGGGGCCGTGCTCTATGTCGACCCGGTAGTGGTGGTGGGCCATCTCCACCTCGACCCCGGGGAAGGCGTGCTGGGTGGCGATGATGTCCATCTCCGCCATCAGTTTCTGCAGCTCCTCCTGCGCCGCCTCCAGCTGCTCGTCGAGCTGCTTGCTCTCCTCGAGGCGCTGGACCCGGATCAGTTTGATCTTCTGCAGGGTCTGGGGATTGCGCTTGTCGCTCGGCAGCTGCAAGAGCTTGAGCAGCAGATCCTGCAGCTTGTCCAGCTGCTCCCGGCACTCCTGCTTGCGCTGGCGCAGCGCCTGCTCCTGCTCCTTGTGGGTGAAGTAGCCGCCGAGGATCTGCAACCGGGTCTGGTTGTGGGCCGAGGCCCCCAGGATCGGCGCCATGATGAGGCGATTGGCGATGCTGATGCCCCCCAGCAGGTGGCCCTTGCGCATGGCGCTGTCGCCCACCTTGAGGTCCTGGCCGCTGCGGCTGTAGCTGTGGCTGAGCTGGGTCAGGACGTGGATGTCGCCGCCGGCCTCCAGCTTGGCGTACTGGGCATAGCTGGCGTGGATCTCCCCCTGGGCGTTGAGGTGGCAGAGGTACTCGTTGCTCTGCTCCAGCTTGCGGCCGATGACGCCGTTGCGCACCGTGATGGTGCCGCCCGATTCGATGTAGCCCCCCTCCACGAAGCCGCCGATCACCACGTCGCCGCTGGTCTTGACCTTCATGCCGGGGGTGACGTCCCCCGCCACGATCAGCGCCCCCTCGAAGATGATGTGGCCGTGGCGGATATCCACCTGCTTGACGCTCAGCACGTCGTCCACCTTCATGCCGTTCTTCTCCTGACGGGGCAGGCCCGGGCGGCTGGCCAGCAGCAGATTGGGATCATCCGGCGAGATGAAGGTGCCTTCGCCGGCCACCATGGGGCTCTCCTTGCCATGTTTGGCGGGCAGCTCCTGGCCGGTGACGGTGAAGCCCGGCACGCCGGTGGTGGCCGGGTGGCGGCGCATCAGCTGGGCACCGGCCTTGACGGTGAGCATGGTGCCGAGGTCGCGCATGTCGACCCGGCCGTGATCCAGTTCCTGAGGCTTGAGAATGCGTTCGGCCGGGGTCTCCACCAGCCGCTCGAAGCGGGTGTCCTGACCGTTGACGGCGGCCTTGCCCTGCGCCACCGGCAACCTGAGCAGGGTGCCTGGCGTCGCCTCCTTGGCCGCCAGCACGGCGGCGGCGATGAGCTGGGGCTGCACCCCCTGCTTGATCTCGCTGGCCTGGATCGCCTGCTCCAGCTGTTCGCTGGTGAGGTATTTGCCGCCCCAGTCGGCGGTGATCTGGGCGGTGGCGCTCATCCGGTCCTTCTCCACCAGCAGCAGGACGCTGGCATCGTGGCGCTGGGCGATGGGCACCGGGTTGCCGGGCAGGGGGGCGGCCGGATCATTGAACAGGGTGTTGAGCAGGCTGATGGCCTGCTTGATCCCCTCCGCCAGCGGCTGATAGCGGCGGCAGTTGGAGGCCAGCAGCAGGGCCTGGATATCGTTTTCCGAGATGGGTTTGGTCAGCCCCGGCGCGATGCGCAGGCAGGCGTATTCCATATCGGCTGACAACAGTAACCACTCTGTGCTTAACACCGGATCCCTTCCCTCGCTGGCATCCCTGTCGGGACGGCTGCCTGTTTCCAGTTAATCGGCATCTTGTTAAAAATGCTAATCATCAACATAGTGCTGGTCTGCAGTATCCAGACATTTCTCCTTTTTGGTCAATGAGCTAAGCACAAATGGGTGAACTGGAGCGAGGAAATGAAAAGTAACAGCGAGTATGCTGACGGCACCGGGAGTCCGTCCGCAGGCCACCACTGGCCGTCGCCCACCGCGAAAGGAGTGTCAACCTTGCGTCATTGTCTGCTGCCTCTGGCCCTGACGGGCCTGCTCAGTGCCTGCCAGCCGCAGGCCCCCGCCACCGCCCTCGGCACCCTGGAGCGGGATCGGGTGCTGCTCACCGCCACCGCCGGCGAGATCATCCGCGCCCTGCCGGTGGCGGAGGGCAGCCAGGTGCAGGAGGGTACCCTGCTGGCCCGCCTCGACGATCGGCGCCAGCAGGCGGTGCTGGCCCAGGCGCGGGCGCGGGAGGCCCAGGCACGGGCCGCTCTCGCCCGGTTGACCAATGGCGAGCGGCCGGAAGACATCGCTGCCGCCAGGGCCAGCCTCGACAAGGCGCAGGCCGCCGTCAGGGAGAGCGAGCGCAACTTCGAGCGGGTCGACCGGCTGGTGCGCCAGAAGCTGGTGAGCCCGGCGGATCTCGACAAGGCCCGTGCCCAGCGCGACAGCGCCCTGGCCGAACAGGACGGCGCGCGCCAGCAGCTCGACAAGCTGACGCGGGGCGTGCGGCGCGAAGATATCGACGAGGCGCACGCCGCGCTGCAGGCCGCCACCGCCGAGGTGGCGCTGGCCGAACGGGAGCTGGCGGATCTCTCCATCGTCGCCACCCGCAGCGGCCGGCTCGACAGCCTGCCCTATCACCTCGGCGAGCGGGTGGCGGTCGGTGCCGTGCTGGCCGCGATCCAGGCGGACCAGGCCCCTTATGCCCGGGTCTATGTGCCCGAGCCCTCCCTCGCCGGCTATGGCGTCGGCCAGCCGGTGCGGGTGCAGGTGGACGGGGTGGCCGAGCCCTTCACCGGCCGGCTGCGCTGGATCTCGAAAGAGCCAGCCTTTACCCCCTATTACGCCCTCAACGAGCGGGATCGGGCCCGGCTGGTCTACCTGGCGGAGATCGATCTGCCAGCGACGGCGCAGGATCTGCCGAGCGGTCTGCCGCTGCAGGCCGAACCCGCCGCGCAGGGAGAGGGTCATGAGTGAGCTGGCGATCCGGGCGCTGGGGGTGAGCCGCCGCTTCGGTAATTTTCTGGCGGTGGACGGGCTGGATCTCTGCGTGCCCAAGGGGCAGATCCACGGCTTTCTCGGCCCCAACGGCTGCGGCAAGTCCACCACCCTGCGCATGCTGACCGGCCTGCTCACCCCCTCGGCGGGGGAGGTGGAAGTGCTGGGGCTGAGCATCCCCCGCGAGGCCGAGACCCTGCGCCGGCGGATCGGCTACATGACCCAGAAGTTCTCCCTCTATGACGAGCTGACCGCCTGGGAGAACCTGGAGTTCATGGGGCGGATCCACGGCATGGGCGGCGCCGGGCTGGCCGCCCGCCTGCACGAGCTGCTCGCCACCTATGAGCTGGCGCCGCTGGCACGGCAGCGGGCCGGTGCCATGAGCGGCGGCCAGAAGCAGCGGCTGGCGCTGGCGGCGGCGGTGATCCACCAGCCGGCGCTGCTGCTGCTCGATGAGCCCACCTCGGCGGTGGACCCGCAGAACCGGCGCGATTTCTGGGAGAAGCTGTTCGACTTGAGCGAAGGGGGAACCACCATTCTGGTCACCACCCACTACATGGACGAGGCGGAGCGCTGCCACCAGCTGGCCATCATGGAGGCGGGCCGGGTGCGGGCCCAGGGGGCGCCACAGACGCTGATGGATGCCATGAGCACCCGGGTGGTGGAGGTGCAGGCTGCCGATCTGCGGCTGCTCAAGCAGCAACTGGTGCAACTGGCGCCGGTGCGCTCCGCCGCCCAGCTCGGCCAGCGCCTGCGGGTGCTGGTGGACAAGGAGCTGGCGGAGCCGGTGGCCTGGCTGCAGCAGGCCTGTCCGGCGCTGGCTGGCGCCAGCCTGGCGCTGGTCAGGCCGAGCCTCGAGGATGTGTTCGTCAGCTGCACCGGTCAGGAGCCGAGGGCATGAACGGCTGGCAAGGGCTCTGGGCCATGACCCGGCAAGTACTTCGCCAGCTTGCAGGAGCGAATCGATGAACAGTCTGCGACGGCTCTGGGCCATTACCCAGAAAGAACTGCGCCAGCTGGCCAGAGACAGACTGACCTTTGGTGCGGTGGCGGTGATGATCCCGGTGGGGGGGAATCGATGAACAGTCTGCGACGGCTCTGGGCTATCACTCAGAAAGAACTCAGGCAGTTGGCACGGGACCGGCTGACCTTTGGCATGGTGGTGATGATCCCGTTGATCCAGCTGCTGCTGTTCGGCTACGCCATCAACACCGACGTACGCCAGATCCCGGTGGGACTGGTAGACATGAGCCAGAGTGTGCCGGGCCGGCTGTTGGTGGAGGCGGTGAAGGCGAGCCAGGTGGTGCACATCAAGCAGCAATATGTCGGGGTGCAGCAGGCCGAAGCGGCGCTGACCCGGGGCGAGGTGCGCGCCGTGCTGGTGCTGCCCGCCGATCTGAGTCGTCGGCTCAGCGCCGGCGAGACGGCGGGCCAGTGGCTGGTGGATGGCTCGGATACCATGATCGCCGGCGCCCTGCTCGGCCTTCGCAACATGCCGCTCTCGGATCTGAGGCCCGACCTCAAGCCGGTACCGCCCACCTTCGAGACCGTGCTCTACTTCAACCCGGCGCGCCGCTCGGCGGTCAACATAGTGCCCGGCCTGCTCGGGGTGATCCTCACCATGACCATGATCATGTTCACCTCGGCGGCCATAGTGCGGGAGCGGGAGCGCGGCAATCTGGAGCTGCTCATCACCACCCCGGTCAGCTCGATGGAGCTGATGCTGGGCAAGATCCTGCCCTATATCGGGGTGGGGCTGATCCAGGTGGCCATCATCCTTGGCCTTGGCCACTTCATCTTCGCGGTGCCCATCAACGGCGCCCTGAGCCAGGTGCTGCTGGCGACCCTGCTGTTCATCGCCGCCAGCCTGACCCTGGGGCTGCTCATCTCCACCCTGGCGCAGACCCAGCTGCAGGCGATGCAGATGACGGTGTTCATCCTGCTGCCCTCAATCCTGTTGTCGGGCTTCATGTTCCCCTACGAGGGGATGCCGCTGCCGGCTCAGTGGATTGCCGAGGTGCTGCCGGCTACCCACTTCATGCGGTTGATCCGGGGCATAGTGCTGCGCGGCGGCGAGCTTTCCGAGCTGCTGCCGGACGTGCTCTGGCTGGCGGGTTTCACCCTGCTGGTGCTGACCCTGGCCGCCCATCGCTTCAAGAAGAGTCTGGATTGATGCCCCGCGAGGAGTGAGAGCCTGGCTGCTGGCTGTTAACGGCTGGCGGTGCGGGTCAGGGTGCGGTAGTCGCCGAGCACCGGCAGCCCCAAGAGGTGGCGGCGCAGCATGTCGAGGGCGGCGAAGGCGAGGATCCGGCGGCCGCTGTCGGGATCCGGGTGGCTGACCTTGAGGGTCTGGCCTTGCAGTTGCCCGTCGGCGCAAAGCAGCAGCGGCACGCCGTCCGGGCCTGCCCGGCCCAGGGTCAGGCTCAAAGGGGCCGCAGGCGCCGCCAGTTGCATCAGGTCACTGCTCAGGGTGTGGCTGAAGCCGGCCGCCAGGGCCGGGTGCTCGTGACACATGGCCAGCAGGGCGCCCCGGCTCTCACCTTCCAGCAGCGTCAGCGGTCTCTCCCCCAACAGATCCAGGATCTGCCGCGCCGGTTCCTCGTCTCCCCGTCCCACCAGCCAGGGCTCGATGGCCGTGAGCAGCCGAGCCTCGGCGGCGTCCATGTCCGCCGCCGAGGCTCCGTGGCCGATGAGCTTGAGCTCGATGAGGGGCATGGAGGAGCGGTAGCCGAGCTCGATGCCGGCGGGCCAGGGGGCGGCATCCAGCATGTCGCTGAGGGCCGACTCCGAGACGCCAAACGTGTAGAAGCGGCGCAGCTCGGTGTCACTCTCTGCGCCGGCCATCGCCTTGAGGCGCGGCAAGATCTGTTCGCGCACCATCTGCTTGAACTCGAACGGCACGCCCGGGGTGAAGAAGAGCCGGCTCGGGCCCGCCTGCACCAGGAAGCCACAGGCTGTGCCCACCGGGTTGTCGAGGGGCTCGCACCCCTGCGGCAGCCAGGCCTGCTTGGCGTTGCTGGCGGGCATGGGTCGGCCGCGGCTGGCGTAGCGCGCTTCGATAGTGGCGAGCCAGTCCGGGAAGAGGGTGAGCGGCTGGTCGAAGGCCTCGGCCGCCGCCTGGGCGGTGAGGTCGTCGGCGGTGGGGCCGAGCCCGCCGCACACCAGCACCACCTCGGCGCGGGCGGCACTCTCTTGCAGCACAACCTTCAAGTCCTTGAGGTTGTCCCCCACGGTGACGCGGCGGCGCACCTGCCAGCCCTGCTCCAGCAGGAGGGCGCTGAGCCAGGCGGCGTTGGTGTCCACCACCAGGCCCGTCACTATCTCGTCGCCGGTGCTGATGATTTCGATGCGCATGAAGGGCTCCTCGGGGCTGGCGGTGGGGTTGGGGTGGCCACCTAGGTGGCCGGGTCAATCAGGGCTTGTTGTGTTCGAAGTAGTAGCTGATGCGGGTGCGTGGATTGAGGTACTCAAACACCGCTGGCGGCAGTCGCTTGGGATGGATCACCTTGGCGATGGAGAGCTCGGCCTGCTGCAGGTCGATGATGGCCGCCTCCTGGCGCGGAATGCGCGGATCGTACACCAGCACCGAGGGGTAGAGCAGGCGAGAGGTGTTGACCGACATCACCAGCCCCACCTGCCCGTTGGAGAGCTGCACCACGCTGCCCGGCGGGTAGATCCCCATCAGCCGGATCAGCATGCCGAGGTAGTCCGGGTTGAACTGGGCCTTGCGCTGCTTGTAGAGACCGCTCAGGGCCGAGTAGGGCACCTTGGCCTGCATGTGGCAGAGGTTATCGTATTCGTTGATCAGCGAGACTATCTGGGTCAGCGGGTCGAGCTGCCCCTTCTTGAGCCCCTCCGGCCCGCTGCCGTCCAGGTATTCGTGGTGGTGCAGCACTATCCCCTTTGCCTCGGCCGGGAAGTCCTTGGCCAGGTTGAGCAGATCCAGCCCGTAGCGCGGGTGCTGGGCCATCAGGTTGCGTTCCGGTTTGGTGAGAGGCTCGGTCTTGCGCAGGATCTGGCTCGGGATCTTCAGCTTGCCGATGTCGTGGAACAGGGCCCCCATGCCGACCCGGCGGATTTCGTCGGCCGACATGTTGCACTCCTTGGCCAGCAGCATGCTGAGCACGCTGACGTTGAGGGAGTGGAAGTAGAGGTTGTTGCCATCCTCGCTGTCGGAGACCAAGTGCAGCACCATCTCGTCCACCGACAGCAGCTGCTCGGTCATGGCGTTTATCAGCTCCTGCGCCTCGCCGATGGCGTTGAGGGGGCGGGACTGGATCTTGCCCATCACGTTGCGCACCTGGGCCAGCGACTGCTGGAACTGCTTCTCGCACTGCTGCAGGTCGCGGCGGTACTGCTGCAACTGCTCGATGCGGCGCTCCTTCTCCTGCTGCATCTCGGCCTGACGCTGGGCCGTGTCTGGCGCCTCCTGCGGCTGGGCCTGAACCTGGTTCAGCGGCTTGGGCGGTGCATCGCTCTTGTCCGGGATGATGGTGACGAGCTTGAGACCGAGCCGGCGAATGAGCTCGATCTCCTCTTCGTTCTTGAGTTTGAAGCTGGAAAACAGGAAGGGGTGTTCGCGCCAGCCAAGTGGCAGAGAGACGTAATTGCCGACTTGCAGCCGGTCTACTGAAATCTTGATACCTGTCATTGTCTTGGATGCGAGAGACACATTGAGCCGTATGCTAGTCAAAGGTGGGGGTGAATACAAAAGGTATCTGATGACAGGGTAGTTGCTTTATTATAGGCTTCTGGATGTCCAGACATATTTACCGATGCAGTACAGGGAGTAAGCATGCCGATCAAGATCCCGGATCAGTTACCCGCCGCCGAAGTGCTGGGGCAGGAGAACATCTTCGTGATGACGGAGTCCCGGGCCGTCACCCAGAACATTCGCCCGCTGCGGGTGCTCATCCTCAACCTGATGCCCAAGAAGATAGAGACCGAGATCCAGCTGATGCGGATGCTCTCCAACTCGCCGTTGCAGGTGGACGTGGATCTGCTGCGCATCGACGATCGGGAGTCGAAGAACACCCCCCAGGCGCACCTGGAAAACTTCTATCACGACTTCGAACAGGTGCGGGGCAACAACTACGACGGCATGATCATCACGGGGGCGCCGCTCGGGCTGGTGGAGTTCGAGGAGGTGGTCTACTGGCCGCGTGTCGTCGAGATCATCGAGTGGTCCCATCAGCACGTCACCTCCACCCTGTTCCTCTGCTGGGCGGTGCAGGCGGCACTGAAGGCCCTGTACGGCATGGAGAAGCAGACCCACGGCGAGAAGCTCTCCGGGGTCTATCGCCACCATCGGCTCGATGAACACGAGCCGCTGCTGCGCGGTTTTGACGACGAATTCGTGGCGCCTCACTCCCGTTATGCAGCCTTCGACGGAGATCTTATCCGCGCCAACACGGATCTGCAGATTTTTGCCGAGTCAGCAGAGGCGGGAGTCTATCTGGCGGCCACCAAGGATTGTCGCCAGGTGTTTGTCACCGGCCATCCCGAATACGATGCGCTGACCCTGGATGGCGAGTATCAGCGGGATCTGGCCGCCGGGCTTGAGCCCGTCATCCCGGTCAACTACTACCCGAACAACGACCCGAGCCAGACCCCGCGCGCCAGCTGGCGCAGCCACGGCCACCTGCTGTTTGCCAACTGGCTCAACTACTACGTCTACCAGCTCACCAGCTATCGGGTGGAGGATATCGGCAAGGTCTTCACCTACGACCAGGGTGGCAAGTAATCAGGCGCACCGATCCAGCCGCTCGGCCAGCTGGTCGAGCCATTGGCGGTGGCAGGCCAGGGTGAACGCCTTGGGTCTGTGAGCCTTGATGGCGGCCATCGCCTCCTGTCGGGGCTGGCCCAGGCTCATCAGCAGGGCTGCCGCCACCAGCCCGGTGCGACCGCTGCCGCCCTTGCAGTGGATGGCCAGGTGCCGCCCCTCGCGCAGCAGGGCCAGCAGCTGCGGCAGCGTCTGTTGCCAAGCGAGCTCGAAGGTGGCGTCTGGGGCCTGGTCATCCTCGATGGGCAGGTGAAACCAGCGCAATCCCTCGCGCTCGACCGTCTCGCCCAAGTGGGCCAGCTCGAGGCGGGCCAGTTCGGCGTCAGTCATCAGCGTGATGACGGCGCGGGCGCCGGCCAGCCTGAGCTGATCGAGGGCCAGCGGCAACGCGACCTGCTGGGTGCCGGGGCAGGGGGTCAGCAGCAGCTGGCCGTCGAGGCGCGGCACCTCCTGGCTCCAGAAGGGGTGGGAGGGGTGCATAAAGCTCCTTATGAAGCCAGTGGCGGCGGGCGTGAGCCGGTTTTTGAGTGCGCCAAAGCATAGGGGGCGCGGCCCCGATGTCAATCTGCGTTGTGTTCAGCCCGGTTTACGGGCAGAGTCTAAAAAATTGAGCGGTTCAAGGAGTAAAGATGAGAAACCTGGATCAACTGGATTTGGATATCCTGGCCCATCTGTTTCGCGATGCGGGCATGACCAACAAGGATCTGGCCGCGCTGGTCGGGGTGGCTCCGTCCACCTGTCTGGAGCGGGTGCGCAAGCTGCAGCAGGATGGGGTGCTCAAGGGCGCCCACTGCGAGGTGGATTACCAGGCCCTCGGCGGTCACATCCAGGCCATGGTGTCGCTGCAGCTGGCTCGCCACAGCCGCCAGATCATCGATGCGTTTCGCGATGCCATCCTGGCGCTGCCCGAGGTGATCAGCCTGTTCCACATGGGGGGTAAGGATGATTTCCTGGTGCATCTGTGCGTCTCTGACACCGAACACCTGCGCAACTTCGTGTTCGATCACTTCACCTCCCGCGAGGAGGTGGTGCACCTTGAGACCTCGCTGGTGTTCGAGCACAAGTTCAGCCGCTCGCTGCCCTGCTTCCTCAACACCTGATGCCCCGCCTGTCTCCTACAAAAAAACCGCCAATCGGCGGGTTTTGTTTTATGGCGCTCAGTTCAGCACGGTGCGGGTATCCGGCGCCGTCCGGTAGAGCCCCTGCTGGTAGGCGAGGCTGCCCCAGAGCGCGAGGCCGAGGGCCGCGTCCTTCATGGTGGCCGGTTGCGGCGCCGGGGTGAGCGTCTCTGTCGCATCCTCATAGATGAAGCCTTCCGGCGCCCGTTCCGGCTGCAGGATCACCACGTCCTTGCCACGCATCAGGGCGAAGTTCTTGTCGTACTGCATGATGGCGCGGCCCGGCCAGTCGGCGGGCATGCGGGTCAGATCCTTGCCAAGCATGGGGTAGTCGGCGCTGATCCCCATCAGGGAGAGCAGGGTCGGTGCCATGTCGATCTGGCTGACGATGCGCGGATCCTGTCTCGGTGCTATGCCGTCACCCACGATGACGCCCGGAATGTGGAAGCGGGGGATGGGCACCAGGCTGGCGCCGCTGACCCGGCTGTCGTGATCGGCGATGACTAGGAACAGGGTGTCCTGCCAGTAGTCCGACTGCTTCGCCTTCTTGAAGAACTCGCCGATGGCGTAGTCCGCATACTTGGCTGCGTTGTTGCGGGTCTGCTTGGGCTGCTCATAGAGGGCGATGCGATCGTCGGGAAACTCGAATGGATCGTGGTTGCTCGAGCTGAACACCAGGCTGAAGAAGGGCTTGCCCTGTTTGTGCAGGGCCTGGAAGGTCTGGTCGGCCTTGGCCATCAAGTCTTCGTCAGAGGCGCCCCAGGAGCCCTCGAACACCGGGTTCTTGAAGTCTTTCTGCTCGACTATGGTGGTGAAGCCGTTGCCGAGGAAGAAGCTGCGCATGTTGTCGAAGTGACTCTCGCCGCCGTAGATGAAGCTGGTGTCGTAGCCCCGCTGCTTGAGCAGATCGGCGATGGTGAAGAAGTTGGTCTGGCTCTTGCCAAGCTTGACCACGGCCTGGGCCGGGGTCGGCGTGAAGCCGGTCAGCACCGCCTCGATGCCGCGCACCGAACGGGTGCCGGTGGCGTAGAGCTGCTCGAATGCCCAACCCTGTTTCGACAAGGCATCGATGTTGGGGGTGAGCGGCAGGCCGCCGAGGGAGCCGACGAACTGGGCGCCCAGGCTCTCCTGCAGCAGGATCACCAGGTTCTTCGGCTTGCCGCCGTAGCTGGCCTCGTTGAAGGTCTGGCTGGGCAGGGTGTCGGAGCTGAACTCATGGGATTCGCGGCCGCTCTCCTGGCGTACCAGGTCCAGGATGCGCTGGCGGGGCAACTCGCCGTAGAACTGGCTGGCATCCTCCTCGGCCCGCATCTGCTTGATGGCGAAGAAGAGGGAGTAGGAGGAGTTGACGGTGAGCGCATTGACCAGCGGATCGCTGGCAAATGCCACCATGGCCGGGTTGAGGGCGCGGTGACCCAGGCTGGAGCGGGCACCGAGAAAACCGATGGCCAGGATCAGCAGGGCAAACGCCGGACGCAGATACCAGCGCGGGAAGCTGATGCCGCGCAAAAGGCGGCCGCTCAGCCACCAGCCGCCCGCCAGCACGGCGCAACTGAACACCAGCGCCAGCAGCAGCTCGCCCTTGCGGCCGGCCCACAGCATGGCGAACACCTCTTTGGGATAGATGAGGTACTCCACGTAGAGGCGGTTGGGGCGTACCCCGTACTCGGTCACGAAGGAGGGGGTGGAGATCTCCAGGAAGAGCAGCAGCCAGAGTCCCAGGGTCAGCCAGACCCGGATGAACTGCAGCCAGGCATGACCCACGGCATGGGGGCCGGCCAGCAGCAGGGTGAACACGGCGGGCACGCCCCACAGCCAGCAGAGGGTGGCGAAGTCGACCCGCATGCCCTGCAGCAGCATCTCCTGCCAGCCGGCGACGGCGTCGACCCGTTCCAGCTGCCAGAGGCCGAGCGCGAGCCGGCTGATGGAGAGAGAGACTAGCGCGATCAATGAAAAAACGGCGATGGGCCAAAACGGTCCCAGCCATCGTCTGATAGTGGTCATTGTTGTTCCTACAAGCCTGTTTGCACCCGTCCACGGGCGCATTGTTTTTATATTGCAGGGTTATGACAGTGGTGGCGGGCAAAGGTTGCGTCGGGAGCGTGCAAAAGCGCAACTTTTGGCACGTTTTATGATTTTTCTGTGATGGCGGACAAGGGTTGCAGACAGCAGAAACGACTGGAAAAACTGTGATCCTGCCTGCAAAGCGAGGGCGGGTGCTTATCTATAATGGCGCCGATTTTTCTCAATCGGAGCCGAAGGGATGCCGGTTTTTATCGATGTGGAATATTTGCAGGGGTGGAGCCTGTTCGTGGTGCTCTCGGACGGTACCACGGGGGCGCTGGATCTCGCCCCCTGGCGCACCCAGCCGCTGTTCGCGGCGCTGGATTCGGAGCGGCGCTTCGCCCGGGTCTTCATCAATCGTCACCATCAGCTGGAGTGGCCCGCCGGCTGTACCCTGTCGGCTCACGAGGTCTATCACCTGATCAAGCCCATCGACGAGCGGGAGGCCTTCAGCTAACTCCCTGTTTTTGTGAGCCATCACAAGATTCCTGTAAAGGGAATGTTTGAGCGTTTGCCTTCCTCACCCAATTTGGGTAAAACCTGCGCAACATTTTGCCAACCCTAGCCTGGTTTCGCTTCTCAGGGCTTGCCGCCACCGCGCCGCAGGCCTTTTTTGCAGCCTGACTGCAAACCTTCCAGCAGCTGAATGGTTTGGCAATTGGAATTAAAACAACAACATAAACAGAGAGATAAGGAAAGAGTATGGCTTGTCATATGCGCACCCCGCTGGCCCTGCTGGTGGGGGGGCTCGCCTGTCACGGCGCCGCCGGCCAAGAGCCGGTTCAGCAACTGGAACCCATGGTGGTGGTCGCCAGTCGCCCCGCCAGCACCCTGGAGGTGACCCTGGATCCCAAGAAACCGGGCTCCCCCATGCCGGCGGCCGATGGCGCCGGTTACCTCAAGAACGTCACCGGCATGAGCATGGTGCGCAAGGGTGGCCTGGGCGGCGATCCCGTGCTGCGGGGGATGGGCATGTCCCGCCTCAACGTGCAGATGGATGGCGGCATGCTGGCTGGTGGCTGCGGCGGCCGGATGGATCCACCCACTGCCTACGTCTTTCCCCAGTCCTTCGACCGGATCCGGGTGCTGAAGGGGCCGCAATCCCTCGAGCAGGGGGCGACGCTGGCGGGGACCGTGCTGTTCGAGCGGGACAGGCCCGAGTTCACCGCCCCCGGCGTCAAGGCCGAGGCGTCGGCGCTCTATGGCAGCTTCGGGCGCGACGACCAGATGCTGGATGCCACCGTGGGGGCGCCGCAGGGCTATCTGCGCGGCCAGTTCACCCACTCCGACAGCGATGACTATCGCGACGGCCACGGCGACAAGGTGCGCTCCTTCTATCGGCGCGAGAACGGCACCGCCCAGCTTGGCTGGACGCCCAGCGAGCACACCTGGCTCGAACTCACCGCCGAGCGCAGCAACGCCCGCGCCGCCTATGCGGATCGCACCATGGACGGCCCCATGTTTGACCGCGAATCCTTCGGCCTCAAGCTCAGGCAGGAGCAGATCACCACCCACTGGCAGCGCAGCGAGCTGACCCTGTGGGACAACGACATCGACCACATCATGGACAACTTCAGCCTGCGGCCGAACAGCGGCATGAAGATGCTCTCCAACCCGGATCGGCGCAACACCGGCGGGCGCTGGGCCAACGACATCGCCCTGCCGGCCGACTGGCTGCTGACCGCCGGGTTCGATGCCAACCGGGATCAGCACAGGGCCCGCAGCGGGGTGGATTACGCCAGCCAGCCGCGCCAGCGCACCCTGCGTTTCGAGCAGCAGGGGGGCTTTGCCGAGCTGGGCCGCCAGCAGGGGGCCCACAGCTACAAGGGGGGCTACCGGCAGGACAGGGTCGAGACCACCCGTTACGGCGCGGGGGATCAGACCCTCTACAGTGATACCCTGACCCTGGACAGCGGCTTTGGCCGCTACGAATACCAGTGGTCGCCGGCCTGGTCGAGCTACCTGGCCTGGGGTCAGGCCAAGCGTGCGCCAGACTACTGGGAGCGCAGCAAGGACAGCGTGCCCTTCACCCTCAACCCCGAGCGCAGCCGCCAGTGGGATGCGGGACTGGCCCTGCGCAGCCGCGATCTGGACCTGACCCTCTCCCTGTTCAGCGCCGACATTCAGGACTATCTGCTCTACAACAACAAGTCGAACAAGGTGCGCAACGTCGACGCCCAGACCCGCGGCGGCGAGCTGGAGGGGCGCTGGCAGTTTGCCGAGCAGTGGCGTCTCGATGGCGGCCTGGCGGTGGTCTACGGTGAAAACCGCAGCGACAACAAGCCGCTGGCCCAGATGCCGCCCCTCGATGGCAAGCTGGCGCTGGGTTGGCAGCCAGCCGAGGCGTGGAACCTGACCCTGCTGGGCCGCGCCGTGGCCGCCCAGGATCGGGTGGATGTGGGCGCCGGCACCGTGGCTGGCCAGGATCAGGGGGAGACCCCGGGCTTCTTCACCATGAACCTGAGCGCCGCCTGGCAGTTCCACCCGGGCTGGCAGCTGTCGGCCGGGGTGGACAATCTGTTCGACACCTTCTACTACGAGCACCTCTCCAAGTCGGTGCACGCCAGTCAGGCCGGGCTGGGCTACGAGCAGGTGGGGCGCATCCCGGAGCCGGGCCGTGCTTACTGGCTCTCCCTAAGCTATCGCTTCGCCTCAGCCGGCGTGCTCTGAGCGGGGATTAGCTAACCGGCTGAATCGGGTAACGTTTTCAGTCACAGACCCGTGCGGGCTGGGCCGCTATCATGGCCCCAGTGCGGCGCTTTGGGCGTCGATACCACCACAGCGGGAACATAACAATGAAACAAGGAACGTTGCGTCGTGGCGGCCTCATCGGGGCCGCCCTGTTACTGACGGCTTGCGGCAGCGGAGGCGGGAGCGGTTCCAGCGAGCCCCAGCACCCCCCGGTCACCAACCCGCCGCCGGCCACCGCCAGCCGCGCCTGCTACGGCGATGATCAGCCGGCCTGCAACCTGCGCACCTACCAGGTGATGGTGGAGTCCTTCGTCGATGGCGACGGCAGCGCCAACTACGGCGTCGGCTACGGCCCCTCCCAGCACAACGGCGATCTGCAGGGGATCATCGACAGCCTCGACCACATCAAGAGCCTCAACGTCAACGCCATCTGGCTGACCCCGGTGTTCGACTCCTGTGCGGGGCAGGGCGGAGACGACAGGCTGGATGCCACCGGTTACTTCGCCTGCGACTTCTTCAACGTGGACCCCAACTTCGGCAGCAACGCCCAGCTCAAGAAACTAGTGGACGGTGCGCATCAGCGCGGTCTCTACGTCTTCCTAGACGGGGTGTTCGGCCACGTGGGCAAGGTGGGGGTGAGCAAGCCCTCGCCCGAGGGGCGGCTGCCCGCCCTCAAGAGTGGTGGCGCCGGCTATCCCGGTCAGCTGGTGGATTACAGCCAGCCCGAGAGCCTGGCCTACTTCAAGGAGGTGGCCCGCTACTGGGTCGAGCAGTACGGCATCGACGGCTGGCGCCTCGATCAGGCCTATCAGCTCGATCTTGACGACTGGCGTGCCATTCGCAGCGAGGTGGAGCGGGCCAGCGCGGCGCGCAAGGCCGCCGGCCAGCAGTGGGGCACCCTCGGCTACCTGGTGGGCGAAGTGTGGAAAGGGGCCGACGAGATCCGCGCCCAGGCGTATGGGCCGAGCGACAACCCGGCGCTCTCCTCGGCGTTCGACTTCCCGCTGCGCTACGGCCTGGTGCAGGCGCTGGCGGTGGAGGAGTCCGGCAAGGGCGGGCAGGGGGCCAGCGTGCTCGATGCCAGCTGGAACAAGGTGGAAAACTACCCGGACCACGCCATGTCCAACCTGATGCTGGGCAACCACGATCTGGTGCGCTTCGGCGATCTGCTGGAGCGTGGCAACTTCAATCCGGCGGACTACTGGCAGCGGCACAAGGCGGCTTTCAGCTTCCTGGCGGCCCGCTCCGGCCCCATTACCCTCTACTACGGCGAGGAGTTTGGCGACGAGGTGCCTGGCTTTGCCAAGCAGGTGGGTGGCGACTGCGCCGCGCAGGGGCTCTGTGACGATCACGTGGCCCGCAGCGATGGCAAGGTGCCAGGTGCCACCGGTTTTGTGCCGAGCAGCGAGCAGAGCGAGCTGAAACAGTGGCTCAGCCAGTTGCTGGCCCTGCGTGCCGCCCACCCAGCCCTCTATCAGGGGGAGCGGGTCAAGCTGGTGGCCGAGGGCAGCGTTTATGGCGACATCAAGCAGACGGCGGCGGAGCAAGTAGTCTACCTGCTCAACGTCTCCGGCACGCCCCAGAGCTACGCGGTGCCGGCCAGCAAGTTGCGCAGTGGCAGCGCCCTGGTGGATCTGCAGAGCGGCGAGCGCCTGGCCATCGGCGGCAGCAGCGTGACGGTGGACTTGCCGCCGCTCACCGGTCGCTTCCTGCTGGTGCGCTGAGGCTGGTAAACAACAAGGGCTCCGTGATGGAGCCCTTGTTCATTGGGACGTTACTTCTCGATGCCGCTGCCGAGCTCGTCCTGATGGGGATCGGCCCGGCCGTTGCCGTGCCGCCAGCTCTCCAGCCGGTTGTGCACGCCGCGGCGCAGGCCTTTGAAGCTGGTCTCCAGGTAGTCCACCCCCACCAGGATGGAGAGGGTGACGCCGGTGAGCAGCAGCGCCTGGTGCAGCATCTGCATGCCGATGAGGGCGCCGAGGGCGGCTAGCATCCAGACGGTGGCGGCGGAGGTGACCCCCAGTACCTGGCCATCCCGGGTCATCATCACCCCGGCGCCGAGAAAGCCGATGCCGGTGATGAGCTGGCCCAGTACCCGCGCCTGATCGGCGCTCTGGGGGCTGACGGCGGCACCGATGGCGAGAAAACAGTAGGTGCCGAGGATGATGAGCGAGGAGGTGCGGATGCCGACCGGCTTGCCGCGCAACTGCCGCTCCAGCCCCACCAGGGTGCCGCACACCAGACAGACCAGGATGTTCTCCCAGCCAAGGGGCGCTATGTCCCACCAATCAGTCGTCATCATATCCACCTCTGCTCTCGATGCTTGTTATCCGGCCGCGCTCTGCCCCCGGTTCTCCAGCCGCTGGCGGAAGGCCCGGGCGAGGCGCTCGTAGAGGTCCTTTGCCTCTCTGTCCTCAATATCGCCACGTATCCAGGGATTGTCGATGATTTCCAGCAGCACGCAGTCACGCCCCTGCTGGCGCAGATCGACCCCGAACAGGCCGTTGCCGAGCTGATGAACGGCGCGGCGGGCGGTCTGCAACACCCGCTCCGGCACCTCGTTGAGCGGCAGCGCCTCGATGCGGCTCATGTCGAGGGGGTGTTTGCGGCGGCGGATGCGGTTGCCGGGCTCGGGGCGGAAGCGGCGGCAGGCAAACAGCGGCGAGCCGTCGAGAAAGCCGATGCGCCAGTCAAACTCGGCGGGGATCCGGCTCTGCACCAGCAGCAGGGCGGAGCGGCCCAACCCCTCGTCCAGCAGGCGGGCCAGCTGCTGCTCGTCGCTGGCCATGGCCAGATCGCGCCCCTGCGCCCCGTCGGGCACCTTCACCATCAGCGGCAGGCCGAGCCGCTGCACCAGTTCATCTACGTGGTGGCGGCCGCGGCGGGTCACCACCATGGTGGGGGGCATGGGCACGCCGCTGCGCACCATCAGCTCGTAGAGGTAGAGCTTGTTGCTGCAGGCGAGGATGGCGCGGGAGCTGTCGATCACCGGCATCTTGAGCTGCTCGGCGCGGCGGGCAAATTCGAAGGTGTAGTGGCCCACCGCGGTCTCGGAGCGCAGCCAGAGGGTGTCGAACTCCGGCAGCCGCTCGATGGCCGACGGCGCCAGGATCTCGGCCCGGATCCCCTGGGCCGCAGCGGCCTGGATGAAGCGATCCAGCGCCAGCGCATCGCTGCTGGCACGGCCGTCGTTGGGGTCGACCAGGATGGCGAGCTGGTAGAGCGGCGCCGCCTGCTCCTCGTCACCTGTGCCCACCAGCGCCTGGGCGTGGTGCAGCATCAGCGTCTGCTCGCTTGGGCTCAGCTCCAACGGGGAGAGGCTCTGCTGCTGGCGCACCGACCAGCCGTGGCGGCCGCGCTTGAGGGTCAGCTCCTGCAGCGGCAGCTGGCTGAGGCCGTAGTAGTAGCGGGCCAGGCCGGCCAGCTCGCTCTGTTCGCACTGGCCGAAGATGGCGCGCACCCGGATCCGATCCTCGCTCTGCTGGGCCAGCCAGCCCTGCAGCTTGCGCCACAGCTTGGCTGGCGGCTGCTGGGGTTGCAGCTGGCTGATGGCTTGCAAACCCGGCAGGCAGTGGTGGCCGCGGGCCTGGGCCAGCAGCGAGCAGTAGTAGCCGGCACCGAGGTGCTCCAGATTGCGGCAGAGGTTGATGATGCGGGGACGGCCGCCGGTGGTAGGCACCCCGTGTTGCAGGTAGGTGCGGGCGGTCAGCAGATAATCGGCATGGCAAGGCCAGTCGCCCAGCTCTTCGACGATGACGTAGGTACTCATTTTTTCGGCTCCACAGATGAAACTGCCTTAAGCGGCAGGATCCCCAGTGGGCTTCGATGCACCGACAAGCACGACAATGGCGCGAGGGGAAACAAGAGGTTACAGTGCCTAATATGCCGCCTTGGTAACTTGTGATACAAGTCGCATTTTTGGTGATGAAGATAAATAACCGAACAAGGATTCCCCGTGTTGACCGTGCGCGCGGCCCGGACCGATGATCTGGGCGCCATCGTTAAGCTGGAACGCTACTGTTTTCCCCCCGAAGTCGCCTTTGGCCGCAGCCGCTGGCACTATCTGCTGACCCAGGCCAAGGGGCGTACCTTGCTGGTGCTGGACCAGCAGGAGCAGCTGATGGGCTATCTCTGTTTGCTGGAGCACAGGGGCTGGGATCGGCTGATCATCCAGACCCTCGCCATCCGCTGGACCATCCGCCGCCAGGGCTGGGCCCGCCGCCTGCTGGAGCAGGTGATCCGGGAGGGCAAAGAGGCCGGCTGGGGGGCGATCCGGCTGGAGGTGGGCGATGCCAATGAAGAGGCGCAGGCGCTCTATCGCGGGCTGGGTTTTCGGCCAAGGCAGAAGCTGCTGGATTATTATGGCCACGGTCAGCATGCCCACCGGCTGGTGCTGAAGCTGGCCGGAGAGAAGAGAGAAGAGGAGAGGGGATGAGCTGCGACAACTGTCTCGCCACCGCCATCAGGGCCAAGCTGGGGCGCTGCCCGGTCTGCGCCGGCCAGACCTTCGCCATCGGCCTGGTAGGCTGGCTGGTCTGGTGGTGGTGTGGCGCCGACACCTCGGTCAATGCCCTCACCGGCCTGCTGTTCGCGTTGGGGGGCTCGGGCCTGTTTTTGCTCCACCTGCTGGTGTTCATCTGGCGCAAGGCGAGCGGGCGTGAATTGAGCGACGAATAGATAAGATTGATTTCAAACAGATAAATAACAATAGCGCTGTAGAAATGGAGGTTCAGATGATTGCAATGGTAACGGGCGCCTCGTCCGGTTTTGGTGAATCCATCAGCCGTCAGCTGGTGCAGGCGGGCTACAAGGTGATCGGCACCGGCCGCCGCGCCGAACGGCTGGCCGCCCTGGCCGACGAGCTGGGCGCCCAGTTCCTGCCGCTGGTGTTCGACGTGCAGGACAAGGCGGTCACCCGCGCCGCCATCGACGGGCTGCCGGCCGAGTGGCGCGAGGTGGATCTGCTGGTCAACAACGCCGGGTTGGCGCTGGGGCTGGAGCCGGCCCACAAGGCAGACCTCGAGGACTGGGAGCAGATGATCGCCACCAACATCAGCGGTCTGACCCTGCTGACCCGCCTGCTGCTGCCGGGCATGGTCGAACGCAATCGCGGCCACGTCATCAACATCGGTTCCATCGCCGGCACCTACCCCTATCCGGGCGGCAACGTCTACGGCGCCACCAAGGCGTTCGTGAAGCAGTTCAGCCTCAACCTGCGCGCCGATCTGGCGGGCACCGCCATCCGTGTCACCAACGTGGAGCCGGGTCTGTGCGGCGGCACCGAGTTCTCCAACGTGCGCTTCCACGGTGACGACGCCAAGGCGGCCACCGTCTATCAGGGCGTGCAGGCGATCCAGCCGGAAGACATCGCCAATACCGTGCTCTGGATCAGCCAGCAGCCGGCTCACGTCAACATCAACAGCATCGAGATCATGCCGGTGGCGCAGACCTTCGGCCCGCTTCATATCAGCCGTCGCTGATGGCTGCTGCGGATGAAATAAGAGAGGCTCCCCTGGGAGCCTCTCTGTTTTGGGGCCTGTTTACAGGCTCATGATCTTCTTGAACTCCTCCGGCGAATACTTCTGCTCGGTGCGCTTGGTGAGATCCGTCATCAGCTTGTAGCGCAACTCTTTGGCCATCTGATAGCTCTTCTCCAGCTGGCCATAGGAGTAGTCGGATGCCAGCCCGATGGCGGTGGCCTTGTCGCCGGCATAGGCCTGCTTGAGGCTCTGGTCGAGCAGGGTCACCTCCTGGTAGAGCTTGCTGCTCTCCTTGCTCCAGACGCCGCGCAGCAGCGGCAGGTATTTGTCCGGATCGGCGCTGGCCAGCGCGGTCAGGCTGCGGAACTGCCAGTAGGCGGAGTCATCGGAGTAGCTGTCGCTGCCGGTGCGGTAGGGCAGGGGATAGGACTCCAGCGTGTTGTAGAGCGGCACCATCACGGATTCGGCCAGCACGCCGTAGCTCTGCCAGATGAGCCCCTGCAGCTCTTTGGGCATCTCCTTGCGCAGTTGGATGACGTGGGATTCGAGCTGGCGATCGATGCGGATCGGCCGCTCTGCCTTGCCCGCCAGCGGGGTGCCCTCATAGGTGGCGCTCAGCAGCCTGGCCACGTCCGGCACGGCGATGGGGGCATCCGGCTTCATGAACAGCGGGTACTGCGCCTGCCGGGTTGGCTGCTGGTGAGAGGCCGTCAGCATCTTCTGGCCGAGCCACTCCCGATCCACGTTATACGGGTCAGCGATGACCCCGAACGCCTTGGCGAAGTTGAACTCTTTCGGGTCGGCGTTATCCAGCAGTTTGTGTTCGCGTACAAACTCCAGCAGCTTGGGCGAGTGCAGCACGTCGGCGCTGTCGAGATTGACGCCGTGGATGCGCAGGCCGTTGGCCACCATGGCGTAGCTATCGTCCGGCACCCGCACCGCGATCCAGTGGTGGCCGGAGCCGATCTCCATCAGCCAGGCCTCGTTCACATCCGCCAGATAGAGGCTGTTGCCCTCACCGGTGCCATATTGCTCCACATAGCGGCCGAGCAGCTCGACCCCCTCTTTGGCCGTCCTGGCCTGCGGCAGGATCAGGGTCGGAATGATGGCCTCGATGACCCCCTTCTCAATCAGTGGATCGGCCTTCTGGGCCTTGTCGTTGACCTCGGCACTGGTGGTGGCCGAGATGGCGACGTTGGCCTCGTTGATGCCGCGCTCCTCGTAATACTTGCCGTCCGGGTCGCTGCCGGCGGCATCCCAGTCACGGATGGCGGAGTAGGCCAAGAAGGCTTTGGGCATCGGCACTTCCAGCCCGTTGCCCAGTTTCCAGGTCTTGCCCTCGTTTTGCTGCGCGGGCCGGAAGGCCAGGTATTTATTCCAGTTGTTGACGCCAAAATCCTCGTTTCTGGCGATCATCACGCTGCCATCGGCACTGGCGCCCTTGCCGACGATAAGGCCGGTACAGGCGTCGGCACTGGTGCCAAGCAGGGTGAGCAGGGTGGCGGAGAGAAGACTCAAGGTGTGTTTTTTCATGGTTATGCCCGAAAGGTTGCGGTGGATGCGCGTCAGGGGGCGGGAGAAGCGGCCGGGAGTGACCGGACTGGGTCGGGGATCCGACGGTAGACAGGTCTGCATCTGGTTGAATTCGCAAACATATCATCCATAACGCTGCTTGCTTGCCCGATGGTGCGCCAAAATTGTATGCCTCGCTGGTTGTTTGTTTTGTGATCGGCAAGGCGTTCCTGCTGTTTATGTGGCGCGGAGTTTTTGAGGTAGTTGTATGTGTCGGAAATCGGGATAAAAGCAGCGGATGAGTCATGATTCTGACGCTGTGTCTGGGCCGTGACCGGCTGCGGGCTTGCCACGGCGGGGATCTCGTTCAGCCTGACAAGTTGGCCTGCAACTTGCTGGTTTTATTGCCAATGATGGGGCCAGGCGCCTCATACCATCGAATCAGCGACCTCGTCATGCCGGTTTGGCATGCAGACTGGAGCCCCCATGGATATCAAACCCTACAGCCAGCAGCTTGCCCAGAGCGCCTCCAACAACCGCGCCCTCGCCACCCTCAGCAGCGCCGACAGCGGTCAGGGTGGCGGCGGCTGGGAAGATCTGGTCAACCTCTCCTCCCAGCGGATAACCGGCCAGGCCCAGCAGGCGCTGACCTATGAACACCTCGCCAAGAACAGCAAGCTGCCGCCGGCGCTCGACATGAGCTCCGACAAGGGGGGCGTGCTGCAGCAGCTGGTGGACAAAGCGCTCGGCTTTGATCGCAAGCAGTTCAACGAGATAGAAGAGAAGCTCAAGGCGATTGCCGACAACAAGCAGCTGAGCGCCGAGGAGCGGGCGGAGCAGAGCAAGCCGCTCAACGAGCAGCGGGACGCCATGCTGCAAGACGCCATGGACCGCCTCACCGGCAAGAAGAGCAGCAAGGAAGAGAGCAAGAGCGCCTGAGCAGCGGAATGACTCGAACGGCAATCCATGGTCAGCGGGGGCAAGCCCTTGCCCCCGCTGACCACAGTGAATGAGCTGCCCTGCCGGCAACCCGCATCCGCGGTGCAATGTGAGGGCGTGCCCGCGTTCTTTGACCTGTGGGGGCCACAGGCGCACAATCCCTCTGCATGCATTCAACCGAGGGCTCTGCCGTGTACAACTTCCAATATGCCAACCCCACCCGCGTCTGTTTCGGTGAAGGCCAGATCGCTAAACTGCCCGAACTGATCCCGGCCGGCAGCCGCCTGCTGGTGCTCTACGGCGGCGGCAGCATCAAGCAGAACGGGGTCTATGACCAGTTGACCCAGGCGCTGGCAGGCCGGGAGTGGCTGGAGTTCCCCGGCATCGGCGCCAATCCCCAGTACGACCAGCTGATGGAGGCGGTGGATCTGGTCAAGCGCGAGCGCATCGACTTCCTGCTGGCGGTGGGTGGCGGTTCCGTGGTGGACGGCAGCAAGTTCGTGGCCGCCGCGGCCCGCTTCGAGGGGGACGATCCCTGGGAGATCCTGCTGCACAAGGCCCCCATCAAGGCGGCGCTGCCGCTCGGCTGCGTGCTGACCCTGCCGGCCACCGGTTCGGAGAGCAACCCGGCCGCCGTGGTGAGCCGGGGGGAGGCGAAGCTCTCCTTCATGAACCCGCTGGTGCAGCCGGTGTTTGCGGTGCTGGATCCCACCACCACCTACAGCCTGCCGCCGCGCCAGGTGGGCAACGGGGTGGTGGATGCCTTCGTCCACATCCTCGAGCAGTACCTCACCTTCCCGGTGGGGGGCGAGGTGCAGGACCGGTTGGCGGAAGGCCTGCTGCAGGTGCTGGTGGACAACGGCCCGCGGGCGCTGGCGGAGCCCACCAACTACCAGGTGCGCGCCAACCTGATGTGGGCGGCCAGCCTGGCCCTCAACGGCCTCATCGGTCGCGGTGTGCCTCAGGACTGGTCCACCCACGCCATCGGTCACCAGCTCACCGCCCTGCACGGACTGGATCATGCCCAGAGTCTGGCGGTGGTGCTGCCCTCCCTGCTGCGGGAGCAAGCGGCCCAGAAGCAGGAGAAGCTGGCCCAGTTCGCCGAGCGGGTGTGGCACTCCAGCCGCGAGGACAAGGCGCTGCGCATCGAGGAGGCGATCATTCGCACCGAGCAGTTCTTCCAGCAGATGGGGGTGGGTACCCGCCTCGCCGACTATGGCCTGGATGCGCGCTGCATCCCGGGGATCTGCTCCAACCTCAAGCTGTTCGGCCTGACCGCGCTCGGGGAGCAGCAGGACATAGATCCGGACAAGGTCGCCAGGATCCTCTCCCACGCGCTGTAAGTCATCCTGGCAACCATGGTGGCGCGGATCCTCTCCCACGCCCTCTGCTCACCGGCTGACCAACGGAAAAGAAAACGCCCCGATCATCGGGGCGTTTTGCATGGTGGCGCCGGGCGCTTATTCGGCGCTGCGGTCCAGCTCTCGCTCCAGCGCCGCCGCCTTCTGGCGGGCCGGATGAGCGTTGAGCCGCTGCCAGTAAGCCTGCAGGTGCGGGAACTGAGCCAGCTGGCCGCTCTGGGCCAGCAGATCCACCAGGAAGGAGTTCAGGATGTCGGCGCCGGTGAGGCGATCGGCCACCAGATAGCGGCGGCTTGCCAGCACCTCGTTGAGATAACCCAGCACCTTGGCGCACTCGGCTTTGGCGTAGTCCGGCAGGAAGCGCATCGGGCTGCCGTCCTTGCGCACGAACATGTCGAGCAGCAGCGGCAGAATGCCCGAGCTCTCGGCGAAGTGGAGCCACTGCAGGTACTCGGCATAGTCCGGGCTGTCGGCGGCAGGTGCCAGCCGGTCCGGGGCGTGGCGGGCGATCAGGTATTCGGTGATGGCACCGGATTCTGCCAGCACCCGGCCGTCGAACTCGATGACCGGCGACTTGCCGAGGGGGTGGACGGCCTTGAGCTCGGGGGGCGCCAGAAAAGTGGTGGCATCGCGCTGGTAGGCCTTGATCTCATAGGGCAGGCCCAGCTCTTCGAGCAGCCAGATGATGCGCTGGGAGCGGGATTTGTTCAGGTGGTGCAGGACTATCATGAATACCTCGACGCAGTGACAAGAAGCGGTAGTACGCAGCGGCGCGGCGACGGGTTCACCGCTGCAGCTAAAAAAGAGCGGGCTGATGCCCGCTCCCGCACCGTTTGCGTCAGGCCTCCAGCGCCTGATCCAGATCCGCCAGTATGTCCTCGATGGCCTCGATCCCCACCGACAGCCGGATCATCTCGGGTTTGACTCCGGCCTTGGCCTGCTCCTCTTCGCTGAGCTGGCGATGGGTGGTGGAGGCGGGGTGGCAGGCCAGCGACTTGGCGTCGCCGATGTTGACCAGCCGCTTGAAGATCTTGAGCGCATCGTAGAAGCGCACCCCCGCCTCGTAGCCCTCCTTCAGGCCAAACGAGAGGATGGCGGAGGGGCGGCCGGCCATGTACTTCTCCGCCAGCAGGTAGTGGGGGTGACCCGGCAGCCCGGCGTAGCTGACCCAGGCCACCTTGGGGTGATGCTTGAGGTGGTGGGCCACCTGCAGGGCGTTGTCCACGTGGCGCTCCATGCGCAGGCTCAGGGTCTCCAGCCCCTGCAGCAGCAGGAAGGCGTTCATGGGAGCCAGCGCCGCGCCGGTATTGCGCAGCGGCACGGTGCGCACCCGCCCGATGAAGGCGGCCGGGCCGAAGGCCTCGGTGTAGACCACCCCGTGATAGGAGGGCTCAGGCTGGGTTAATTGGGGGAAACGCTCGGCGTGATCCGCCCAGGGGAACTTGCCCGAGTCGACCACCACGCCCCCCAGCGAGTTGCCGTGGCCGCCGACATATTTGGTCAGGCTGTGCACCACGATGTCGGCGCCGTGCTCGATGGGCTTGCACAAGACCGGGGTGGCGACCGTGTTGTCGACGATGAGCGGCACGCCGCGGGCGTGGGCCACCTTGGCCAGGGCGGCTATGTCCACTATGTTGCCGGCCGGGTTGCCGATGCTCTCGCAGTAGACCGCCTTGGTCTTGTCGTCGATGAGGGCAGCGATGGCCTCGGCGCTGTCATCCTTGGCGAAGCGCACCTCGACCCCGAAGCTTGGCAGCATGTGGGCGAACAAGGTGTAGGTGCCGCCATAGAGCTGGGGGGTGGAGACGATGTTGTCGCCGGCGGCGGTCAGCGCCTGGATGGCATAGGTGATGGCGGCGGAACCGGCAGAGACCACCAGCGCGGCTATGCCCCCCTCCAGCGCGGCCATCCGCTGCTCCAGCACATCGTTGGTGGGGTTCATGATGCGGGTGTAGATGTTGCCAGGCACCGCCAGGTTGAACAGATCCGCCCCGTGCTGGGCGCTCTCGAATTCGTAGGCCACTGTCTGGTAGATGGGCACGGCAACGGCCTTGGTGGTGGGGTCGTTGGCAAAGCCGTGGTGCAGGGCCAGGGTCGCATCTTTCATCACACACTCCTTGTTGGATGTTGCTGGATAGCAGTCATAGATGGATAGACGTCCAATCTATCAGGCCCTTGGCCGATGTAAACCATCAGATCCGGCAAAGCAATCTCGTCGGGCGTGGGGGAGGCCGGCTCAGAGGCGGCGGCGATACTCCTTGTCGTCGATCTGGTGCATGTCCCACTGCATCAGACGGTTGAGCTGGCTCATGGGATCCTCGATCAGCGGCAGCGGGCGGGGCAGGATCCGCTTGAAGTAACGGCGCAGGATCTGCTGGATCCGGTTCGGCTTGATGGGGGTGGCGTGGCTCATGATGGGGCTCCTGTGCTGTGGTTCTCACGTTCGCCAGCAGTATTGAGCTAAAATGCGGAAGTAAAAACTGATGACTTTCAGCACAAGGATTTCCTCTTTTATGCCCACCAGCCGCCTCTACCAGCAATTCCAACGGCTCGCCCAGCAGCTCGGCTGCGACGAGCGGGAAATCAGCCTCGCCGAGGTAGCGGATCTGCTCTGCTGCACCCCGCGCAACGCCCGCCTGCTGCTGCGCCGCATGCAGGAGCAGGGCTGGCTCGGCTGGTCCGCCGAGGCCGGGCGGGGGCGGCGCTCCCGCCTCACCCTGCTGGACAACCAGGAGAGCCTGACCCGGCGCCGACTGCGGGAGCTGCTGAGCCAGGGCCAGCTGGCTCAGGCGGTGCGGCTGGCGGAAGATCGCCTCGATCTGCTCACCCCGCTGCTGATCGAACAGCTCGGCCAGGCCACCCGGGCAGGGCGCCAGATCCTGCGGGTGCCCTACTACCGGCCACTGCCCCAACTGCTGCCCACCGGCCCGCTGCGCCGCTCCGAAATCCACCTGAGCCGCCAGATCTTCAACGGCCTGACCCGGCGAAATGAGGAAAATGGGGAAATCGAGGGGGATCTCGCCCACCACTGGGAGTGCCTCGGCCCCTGTCACTGGCGCTTCTACCTGAGGCCGGCGGTGCGCTTTCACCACGGCCGCGAGCTGGTGGTGGAGGACGTGACGGAGAGCCTGCAGAGCCTGCGGGATCGTCCACTGTTCGCCCATCTGGCCCGGCTGGAGAGCCCCTGGCCGCGCACCCTGGATCTGCACCTCGACAGCCCGGATCCCCTGCTGCCCCACCTGCTGGCGGAGCCGGTGGCCGTCATCCTGCCGCGCGAGCTCAAGGGGGAGGCGGGCTTTGCCCTGCAGCCGGTGGGCACCGGCCCCTACCGGGTGACCGCCAACGACCCGCTGCAGCTATGCCTCGAGGCATTCGACGACTACTTCGGGCTGCGCGCCCTGCTCGACGAGATCGACATCTGGATGCTGCCGGAGCTGGCGGAGCGGCTGGAGAGCCACCTGCAGCTGGGGCGCGACAGCCCGGAGCTCGGCACCATGCGCGGCGAATCCGAGCTCGAATCCGGCTGCTACTTCCTGCTGCAGGACGACAGATCCGCATCCTTGCAGGATCCTGCCCTGCGCCAGTGGCTGGCCGGCCTGCTCAACCCCATCGCCCTGATGGCGCGGGTAGCCCCCGAGCTGCAGCGGGGCTGGACCAGCGCGCTGGGTCTCTTGCCCCACTGGCGCGAGGCGCAGCCGGCCCCGCTGCCGACGCCTAAGCAACTGCCACGCCAGCTGGTGCTGGCCTGCTTCAACCAGCACCTGGAGTTCAACGAGTGTGCCAACGCCATGAGCAGCCTGCTGGCCGAGCAGGGTATCGAGCTCGAGGTACGCACCCTGGATTACGGCCGCTGGGTGAGCGGGGCGGACGAGGACGTGGATCTCTGGCTTGGCACCCTCAACCTGGAGCACGAACACGCCTTCGCCCCCTACGCCTGGCTGCAGGGCACCCCGCTGCTGCGCAAGGTGTGGGGCGGCCAGCATGGCCTGTGGCAAGGGCTGACGCAGTGGCGTGCCAGCGGCGAGGAGCCGGGGCCGCGGGCGCTGCTGGCCAGCGTGCAGCAACAGGGCTGGTTCGTGCCGCTGTTTCACCACTGGCTGGAGCTGGAGAGCCGGGTCGGCGTGCACGGAGTGCGGATGACGGCGCTCGGCTGGTTCGATTTTCGCAGCGCCTGGCTGCGCCCGGAGCTGGTCGTCGGCGCCGGCGATACGACGGGGGAGCTTGAGTCCAGGGGCGGGCCGCGTTAGCCTGAGCGCGGTCCAACGACAAGGAGTCGATATCCATGCTGGAAATGCAGATCCAACCCCGTTTTCAAGAGACAGATGCCCTCGGCCACATCAACAACACGGTGCCGGCGGTCTGGTTTGAATCGGCCCGCGACCCGCTGTTTCGCATCTTCTCCCCCGAGCTGGATGTGCACAACTGGCATCTGATCATCGCGGGCTACACGGTGCAGTTCAAACGGGAGCTGTTCTACGGCCAGCAGGTATTGATCAAAACCGGGGTCCGCCGCATCGGCTCCAGCTCCTTCACGCTCTGGCAGGAAGCCTGGCAGGAGGGCGAGCTGGCGGTGACCGCCGAAACCACCCTGATCCATTTTGACTACCAGTCCCGCCAGTCCATCCCCCTGGGCGATCGCCACCGGGAGGAGCTGCGGGCCTGGCTGATAGAAAGCTAACCTTGGCCCTTAGGCCAATCACAGGACACTTATGCGCAATACCGTGATCGCCCTGAGCCTCGGCCTGGGACTGGGGCTCTGCTCCCTGCCTTCGATGGCGGCCTCCCTCGCCGAGCAGTTCTCCCTGATGGAAAAGGGGGCCGAGAGTGCCCTCGATACCCGTCTGTTCAGCCACGACGGCATAGACATCAAGGCCTGGGTGGATGGATCTCCCGTCATCATCGCCGTGCCCATCATGAACGAGCAGGGCAAGCAGGAAGGGGAGAGCCGTTACTACTTCAAGGGCGGCAAGCTGTTCGGGGTGAAGGAGCCCGCCGCCCAGTTTGCCTTTGATGACAGCGGCAAGCTGACCCGGTGGCTGGACGAGAAGGGACAGCCCGCCGAGTTCGTCAGCAAGATGAGCATGCAGCAGCGAGAAGCCTGGCTCACCAAACGGGCGGCCGAGCTGGGCCAGCTGTTTGCGCCGAGCGCCGCCGAACAGAAGGCGGCCAAGGGGGGCGTCAAGCTCAAGGGGGCGGAGCTCGCCCACTGGCTCTGCAACGGCAAGCTGATGGCGCTGGCCGGTGGCGACAAGGTGACCTTCGAGCAGGACAAGCTCAAGAGCCGTGCCGAGGGCATCGAGGGGGAAGTCTCCCTGCGCCGTGACAAGGGGTGGCAGGACCTGAGCCTCAAGTGCGAGGTACAGGGTACCCAGGTGACCCGCCTGACCTGGCAGCCGCTGCCGGGCGCCAACAAGCCGCAGTAAGCACGGCAGTATCAAAGCAAGGGGCCCAGATGTGGGCCCCTTTTTATTCTGGTTATTGTGGCGGTCACTCGCCCAGCCTGAGTCGGGTGAGGGCTTCCACCCGTCGCCACTGGCCTGGCTCGAACCAGCGCGCCAGGATCTCCGGCTGCTGTTCGGCCCGCCGCTCGGCGGGTAGAGGCTTGAGTTCGGCCAGATAGCCGGCCAGCTGCTGCTCGAATCCCTGCTGACTCTCCGCCAGCTGGTGCAGCCGGTCCGCCGCCTCCGGCCCCAGCTGCTCGCGCAGCACGGCGTCGCGCTCGGCCGCGGGCAGTCGCTCCAGACTCTGCAGGTCGCCGAGCAGGCGGCTGTTGGCCTCCGCCTCCCGAAACCACTGGGGCTGCTCCGCCAGCCAGAGCTCGAGCTCGCTCGCCAGCAGCGGCTTGTCGGCATCGCCAGCCTCCGCCAGCGCCTTGCGGCGCAGAGTCCACTGCTCCATCAGCCGATTCTCGGCAAACAGCTGCTCCTGCTCGGCCGGGGTGAAGCTCTGCTGGCGCAACTGCTCGCGCTCGTCGAACAGCACCTGCAGGCTGGCCAGGCCCGGATCGGTCGGCACCGTCAGGCTGCTTTCGGCGGCAAGAAAGGCCTCATAGCGAGCCTGCAGCGAGTGATCAGCGGGCGAGGGGGCCACCTGCCTGCCCAGGGGGGAGGCCGGCCCGGCCTCTTGCGCCATGGGGGCGGCCGAGTCGGGGCTCGGGGCGGGCCACAGCTGCCAACCCCCCAGCAGCAGGGCCGCTCCCAGCGGAGCGGCCATCAACCAGGCCTTGTTCATAGCCCCAGTCTCTGCAGGCGGTTGGCATGCTGGCGATAGAGTCCGACCGGGTCGGTCTCGAACAGGTGGCGAATGCCGAACGACTGGTTCACCTCGTCCAGATGGTTCATCCGGTAGTCGGTGCCGATCACCTTGCCGAGGTGGCTGCTGCACACTCCGACCAGGCCGTCGTTGGGCTCCTTGAAGAAGCTGCCGGTCAGCGCCAGCGCCGGATCCACCGGATCCAGGATGTTGGTCATGGTGCCGCGCCCGCTCCAGGAGAAGTAGTAGACCCCGTTGGCGGCCTGCATGGGCCCTTCGCCGCAATACTGGCTGGGCAGCCCTTCCGGATAGCGCTGGTTGAAGCGCTGGGCACCGGCGCTGGTGAGGGCGTCGAGGGCGGCGAGGGGATCCTGTGGCAGCTGGCTGCCCCCGGAGAGCAGCGAGATGACCCCGGACAGGGCCGAGGCGGCGGCCACCGCCAGCTTCTCGGCCACCGAGCCCGGTGCCACGTTGGCGCGCACCAGATCGGCGATCTCCGAGCCGTAGTTGACCCCGCCCACACTGGTGGCGGAGGCGACCAGCTCAGGAGCGACCGAGGCAACGTAGCGAATGGTGGGGCCGCCGTGGGAGTGGCCTATGAGGTTCACCTTCTCAGCCCCGGTGATGGCGAGCACCTGCTGTACCTGCTTGAGCAGCTGCTCACCGCGCAGTTCCGAGCTCTGGGTGGCGGAGACCTGGGCCACGTAGACCCTGGCGCCATCCCGGGTCAGGGCCTGGGGGATGCCGTAGAAGTAATCGACCCCGAGCAGCTTGTCGAAACCGAACAGACCGTGCACCAGCACTATGGGGTAGCGGGTCTGGGTATAACCTGCCGCCTGGCCCAGCATGGGCAGGGCGCACAACAGCACCAATAGCCATTTTTTCATCTTGTCCATCCTTGTGAAGAGAGACTGCCGCAGCGGCAGCCACCGGCATCATGCCGATACCGACCAGCATGGCGGAACGGGACGTTTGCATCTGTGCAAATGATCACCAAACAGACAGATTCAAAAAAGCCCTACCCATATGGGCAGGGCTGTTGGCTGTGCCGGCACAACTATCCCTTGTGTTCGCCCCTCATATAAGTTAAATAATAATTATTATCATTTGTGGTGTTGGAGCCTATGTCGGCAAGCTGGGTAAGAGGTTGGGTAGGGACGGGGGAGAGCGACAGCAGCATGGTGCACTGGAAGGTGCAGACCATGAGCGGCAACCGCCATTTCGATGCCGGTGAGCACGCCAAGGCGCTCTCCTGCTATCAGCAGGCGCTGTGGCTGGCCCGCCAGCAGTTTGCCGACTGGCACGATGTGGACGAGGCGGTGGCCGCGCTGGTGGTGGCCCACCACAACCTGGCGGATCTGCTGGTGGCGATGGCGCTGCCGGATCGGGCCGCCGACCTGCTGTGTCACATTCACGACTGCCTGCTCGCCACCAGCCAGTCCCCCGCCAGCTCCGGCGCCCTGCGGGATGCCGCCCTGCGCCACACCCGCAGCACCCATACCGAATTGCTCGCCTTCGTGCGCAAGCACGGCAGCCACGACGGCATCCGCCGCTGCCTCGGCCAGTGTCTGTGCCAGACCGAGCCAGCCCCGCAACTGCATTAATCACAATAAACAGAGGTGACCATGAGCCATACCCTGCCTGCCCTTGCCTATGCCTACGATGCACTGGAACCCCACATCGACGCGCTGACCATGGAGATCCACCACAGTCGCCATCACCAGACCTACATCAACAACCTCAATGCGGCGCTGGCCGATCACCCCGAACTGGCGGCGCTGCCGGTGGAGGAGCTGCTTGCCCGCTTCGACAGCCTGCCTGCCAAAGTGCAGGGGGCGGTGCGCAATCACGGCGGCGGCCACGCCAACCACAGCCTGTTCTGGCGGGTGATGAGCCCAGCAGGGGGTGGTGAGCCGGGCGGCGAGCTGGCTGCGGCGATCGAACGGGATCTGGGCGGGTTTGAGGCCTTCAAACAGGCCTTTACCCAGGCCGCCCTGAGCCGCTTTGGCAGCGGCTGGGCCTGGCTGGTGGTCGATGGCAGCGGCAAGCTGCAGGTAGTGAGCAGCGCCAACCAGGACAGCCCCCTGCAGGATGGGCTGGTGCCCATCTTGGGGCTGGATGTGTGGGAGCACGCCTACTACCTCAAGTACCAGAACAAGCGCCCCGACTACATAGCCGCGTTTTACAAGGTGATCGACTGGAACGAGGTGGCACGGCGCTACGTGGCGGCGCTGGCCTGATCGCTGGAAATACCAATCCCAATAAAAGAGACCCGCCTGATGGCGGGTCTCTGCTATTGAGGGGTCAGTGTGCTGCCGGTTGGCGTTGCCGCACTGGCGGCAGCCGGAGTTTCTAAGGGAGTGGCTTCGCTCGGCACGGCGGCGCTGGTGGCCAAGGCACCGCTGGTTGCGCCCGCCGCACTGGTGGCGGTTGCTGCACTCACCACCGCTGCCGGCTTGGCCTTCGGCTGATGAGAGGGCGGCTTGATGGGCAGGCAGGGTTGGCTAGCGCCTATGGTGCTCAACGCCTGGCAGGGAATCGGGCCGCCGATGACGATGGGCTCGCCGAGGAACTTGGGCCCCTTGTCCAGCACGTAGAGGTCGAGCAGCCCCATCAGCCGGGCGAATACCTCGCGTACCCGGGTCTTGATGCCCTGATAGGCGCTGGGATCCACGGCGTTGAAGCCGACCGCCTCGATGCCGAAATGGCGGGCGATGAAGATGGCGCGCTCGTTGTGAAAGGCCTGCGAGACCACGGTGAAGTGGGCCTGGCCGAACACCTCCTTGGCCCGCACGATGGAATCCAGAGTCCGGAAACCGGCGTAGTCGCTATAGATGGCGCTGGCCGGAATACCGGCCTGGATCAGGGCCCGCCGCATCTGGCGCGGTTCGTTGTACTGCACGGTGGCGTTGTCGCCGGAGACCAGGATGTAGTCCACCTTGCCGTTGTTGTAGAGCTCGGCGGCGGCCTTGATCCGGTATTTGAAGTAGTGGTTCGGGCTGCCGCCAATCAGGTACTTGGAGGTGCCGAGCACCAGGGCGACCCGGTTGTAGGGCACCGCGTTGACGTCGTCATAGGTGTAGTGACGGGCGTCCGAGACGGTCCACTCGCTGTAGCCAAGCAGGGCGGCGGCAGAGGCCAGCAACAGGCAGAGGCAGGCGAGCAGGATCTTGGCAAACTTCTTCATGCGCGGTGCGGTTCGGGTCTGAAGTAAGAGATGACAGGGGGTCATTCTATTACAAGTTGCCGCCGCGCGTCAGGCTTGATGACCGCAGATGGCGTCACTCGGGCAGAGGTTGTCGCATGGCGGGAATGGCTAACTGATTGATCCTGTGCTGCTTATCATCTTCCAATAAAAAGGGCGGCCATGGCCGCCCTTGGGTATTGATGCCAGCGTCTCAGTGGGAAGAGTCGTTGGCCTTGCACTCGTCGGAGTCCTTGTTGGCCTCCCACCAGGGCAGCAGTTCGCGGCCGAGCCACTGCTGGTAGGCCTCGCTGTCATTGGCAATCAGCTGGTCGAGCTCGGCTTCGAAGGCGCTCATCGCCTGCTGCTGATCCGGGTTGCGCAGGGCCTGAGCCATGGCCAGCCAGCTGGCGCCGCGACCGGTCTCGTTCAGGAAACGATGCACAGTGTAGGACCAGGAGTAGACCATCTCGCCGCCCTTGTCGTAATCCAGATGCAGGATGTCGGCCAGGGCCGGACGATCGCCTGCCGGGCGGCCGGCGACGTTGTCCAGACCACGGGCGAAGCACTGGCCGTGGGCGATGAATTCCGCCAGCCCTTCCGACCACCAGGTGGTGCGGTTGAGCGGGTAGTGGCCGAAGCTGCCGTACTGGTTGAAGCGGCCGTCAAGGTAGTGCACGTACTCGTGGTGCAGGTTCCACACCTGGAACGCAGGGCGCTTCCACTCCGCCTCATAGGCGAAGAAGCGGGCCTGGTTGCCGGGGCGAGCCGGATCTCCCTCAATGTAGATACCGCCGTTGTCGGTGGAGACGCCGCCAAACAGGGCGCTGCCGTAGCGTTTCCAGTCGGCGGAGGAGTCGAAGATCACCAGCTCCAGAGCCTCGTTGTGATCGTCTGCCACCGGCTGCCAGCCAGTTTCCATCTGTTGATGGAACTGCTGCTCTTCGGCGCCCAGTTCACGGCAGATCCCCTCGGCCTGATCCATGGTCAGATCCTGGGCCCGCAGGCGCAGGGTCGGCGAGCAGGTGTGCTCGAACGGCAGCACGTCCTCCACCCGGATCGGGGTGCAGAGCCCGGCGAAGTCACCGCTGATGCAGGCTTCGCTGGTGCGGTCCGTGTAGGTCAGGTAGTAGGTGGAGAGGGTCAGCGACATGTCTTCCAGCAGATCCTGGCTCTGCTGACCACCGGGGATCAGGTCGTGGTGGCGAACAAGGGAGATGACGGAGTCATCCAGCAGCCTGCGGTAGCCGTCGAGCTCGTCCGGGCGGGTATAGCGGGCGACCCGGTAGAGGCGGGTGTAGGCATCCAGCACGTTGTTGAGCAAGAACAGATCGGCGCCATCCCGCCCTTTCCACAACGCGAGCTCGCTCATGCCGAGGGCGTGCAGTTGCTTGCGCAGCTCGCCATCCTGCTGGCGGAAATCGTTGGCGAAGGGATCGCTGTAGTCGCTGGCGAAGTCGAGGAAGTTGAGCAGATCGAACAGGCCGGTCGCCCAGGCGTGCTGGCCGTTGATCTCGCTGGCATGGCGGGTGCTGTAGGCCAGCATCTGGTTGAACTCGCCGAGCAGGGTACCAAAGCGGCTCTGTACTGCCGGGCTCTTGAACTGGCCGTGCAGGGCGATGCTCCAGGCACCGATCACGGAGCCCACCTCATCGGTGGGTTGCTCCGGGAAGAGCAGCGGATGGGCACCGAGCGCGGTCAGCGCCTCGGCCAGCGCCTCGGCGGCGGCCGGGCCGTCTTCCTTGTGCTTGCCGTAGTTGTGGTAGTTGTGGGCACGTACGTATTCCAGCAGCAGCTTCATGGCCGGATGGGCCGGCTGATTGGCCGCCAACAGGCTCTGGATGCCGCGGGACACGGCCAGCAGCTTGGCATCGTCGTGACCATAGTTCTCCTGCCAGACAGGGGCGGGCTGGCCACTGGCATCCTGCACTATCCTGGCCGCTTCGGCGTCCAGCAGATCGGTATCGGGCAGGTCCGGCTCGGAGCAGGCGCGGCCGTCGGCACGGCGGCAGTCGAGCTGCTCCTCCTTGCTGGCCAGCATGATGGGGCGATTGAGCACCCGGCTCTCCTGCCATTCGGTTGTTTCCGGCAGGGTCTGCCATTCGCTGCCCCCCACCGGGTATTGATAGCCGGTGTCCTTCAACACCACCTGCACCTCGCTGCCGGCGGGCAGGGTCTGACGGCACACCCGATAGCTGATGGTCTTGTCCCCTTCCTGACGAGTCTGGGGTTCATCGCACTCCTGCTGGGTCTTGGCCTGTTCCAGCAACCAGGTGTACTGGCGCCAGACGTGCAGCTCGCTCACCTGACGGGCTGCCTGGCTGCCCGCAACCGGCTGCAGACGGAAGAAGATCTGCTCGAGGCGGCCATCCCGCTCGTTGGGGGTCTCCTCCAGCATCTTCAGCTGCTGCCAGTTTTGCGGCTGGTACTGCCATGCCTGCTCGGCGCAGCGCCCCTCGGCGTTGAGTTCGCAGCGATCCAGCTCCTGCTCGCTGTGACCCAGGATGACCCGCTCCGCCAGCGGCAGACGATCCTGACGCGGCGCGGTCGGGGTGCCTGCCAGGGGCTCCCAGCGGCCTTGTTTCATGCCGTAGCCAAAGTCATAGCTGCTGGCCGGGACGGCCTTGCCGGCCGGTACCACCTCTTCACAGCTGAGGTAGCGGATCTGCCAGCCCTGCTCGATCTTGAGTTGCGGCTCGCCGCACTGCTGTTCTGCCAGCGCAGCCAGGTTGGCTTCGCTCCAGTCGAAGCGACGATACACCCTCAGCTGTTGATAGGGGGCGTCGGTGCTGCGGGCGCTCAGCTCGTAGGTCACTTCGGTGAGCTGATCCCCCAGCTGACGGCTGGATTCACCTTTGAGTTGATACTGTTGCCAGTCGGAGGGGGAGTAGTTGGCCAGCGCCGAAGTGGCAAGCAGGCCCGGTGCTGCCAGCAGCAGCAACCTGGTACCCAGATTGTTCATTTTTATCCCTTTGCTTGATTGTCTGCGTGATTGACGCGTGCAATCTATTCAGCTCCAAAAGGATATCAACCCACCAATCAGGCCATATAAATCATTTATTTAGATTGAATCAAAACAAAGTGAGCCCCATTGGGGGCCTGGTTGATAGCAAGGACTCATCTGCCATCTGGGGGGGATCTCAGTCTGAGGCTGGCAACTGTGATCAAAGTCTCGTTTGAGATGTGCTGGTCATGTGGCGTCGCGACAATGCGAAGCCGGCAAACCCGCAGAAAAAGCGCTGACTTGTCTGAGCAGAAAGTTGGGGGCGTAGTGAGAAGGCAGTTGGCTGCGCTCGGTATGGACGCAGAAAAAATAGGAGGAAAAGTGATGGGGAGTCGCGGGCAGGCGTTATCAGCCGCTGCCTGAGCATGGCAGTGGGTGCTCACCCTTCACGGTGCGAGCAGATCCGCCCGAGGCAATGAACAACCTCGGGCGGGTGACGGAAATGACGGGATCAGAGGTAGCTGACGGTCACTATGGCCATGTTGCTGCTGCCAGCAGACAGCTTGTACTGCATGGTGCTGCTGATGGTATTGAGGCTGCCGGCTTGCTGCAGGCTGGCCAGATCCATGGTCTGACGCTGGGTGCCCGAGTAGCAGGTCACGCTGTTGTCGGAGAAGTCACAGGGGGCTTCGTAGATGGTACCGGTGAAGGTGACGCTGCCATCGTAGGCGGAGGCAGTAGCAGGCAACAAAGCGGCACCCAGCAGCATGGCTGCGGCGGCAGAAGAGGCAAAACGGATGGCGCTGTTGCGAACGGAAGTGGTGGAAGTGTTCATTTTTATGTCCTTTTCGTCACATGTCGTTGTACGAAAAGGGCAACGCAATCAAAGAGAATGACACAGATACAGCTGATGACATCGCTCTTCTCAGATGGCAGCTCCGCTGTCTTAGGTTATGAACCCTTAGACCGGTGGCTTTGCGTCCCGACCTTTCGATCGGTTTGCCCTTTACTCTATGTCTAGATGATAACATCGCACTTTGAGAAATCAATCACCATAAAAAAGTGTGAGGTATCGGTCACAAATAGTTTTTTATTCTCCGCGGTCCAGGATAAACGGCTGGTTTTCCTTAATGTTTTTTTGAATTAATATCCTGAAAAATTCATTCTTATCTCCCTTGCCATTATGGATAACGGGCGAGCTCAGTATTTTTTATGTCGATCACAAACATGGTTCAGCATGACCTTGGGAGTGAACAGGGGGATAATAAAAGGAAGCTTGTTGGTGTTTCCCTTCACAAGTGGAACCTGGTTAGAATGATTACCTGATTACCTGATTACCTGATTACCTGATTACCTGATTACCTGATTACCTGATTACCTGATTACCTGATTACCTGATTACCTGATTACCTGAGCTGTTTTATGTATGAGGTCAGGGGTATTCAAGAAACAAAAAACGTGATCTGGAATTATTTTGTTGTTGTGTTTTTGTTAATTGCTGTTAAGCGGTTGAAGTTGTCTGATTTAAAATAATCCAATCCGTGTTTGCTATATGAACGATATTTATTTTACGGCATTCGTAAATGTGTTGTCATGGATGTAAGTAATTGTTTTTTATGTGTTTATAAAAGAATTTATAAAAATCAAAATGTATTTGATGTGCATCATATGAGTCGTTAATTTGTTCATCAAGCAAAAGCGGAGCACGGCTTTCTACACAGACGACAAGGATGTATGTAGTTGTGCAGTTGAGGTGTAGCGGGAACTGCTCCTTATGCGGTGAGCTGCTTTTGCTTATTTAGATAAACCATAAAGGCACAGCAAGTTACTGATGCCGCCTCTCACCGGCTTAATGAGAGAACAGGCACCGGCATGCTGTGCAGTATATCGCGGCATCACTGAAGATCGTGACTCCAGCATGATTGGAGTGATGCAGTACAACACACGTTAATGTAGGTATAAACGAATGAAAGCTAACAAAATTCTGGTTGCTATGGGTGTTGGTTCCATGCTGCTGTGCGGCACCGCTTTTGCTGCCGGTGGCGCTGGTTCAGGCAAAGTCACCTTCAACGGTGAAATCATCAACGCTCCTTGCTCCGTTGCTCCTGAGTCTGTTGACCAGGTAGTTGAAATGGGTCAGATCAGCACCAAAGAGCTGGCCAACGGTGGCGAGTCCAACTCCAAGCCGTTCAGCATCAAGCTGCTGAACTGTGAAATCTCCGACACCGAAGATGCCGTCAAGGTTACCTTCAGCGGTGCCAAAGACCCGGTAGATTCCAGCCTGCTGGTTATCGGTGGTGGTGACGCCGCTGGTGCCGGTATCAAGATGACCGCTCCGGGTGGTGCCGCTATCGTACTGGGTACTCCGACTGCCGCCTTCGGCCTGGTCAACGGTGACAACGAGCTGCCCTTCAGCGCCGTGCTGAAAGGTTATGCCGATCAGACCGCCAACCCGCTGAAAGCCGGCGCTTTCACTGCAGTGACCAACTTTACTCTCTCCTACGAGTAATCGACTGCCTTAACGTGTGACCAGGGTTGTGGTGGCTGATGCCAC
>NZ_JBFOCR010000019.1:0-79090 GCF_040907935.1 Aeromonas sp. s2
CTTGTAGCAGATACCGAGAACGAATAACAAAATCAGCTTTTTCAGATTGAAGATTTTTGCCTGGCGGCAATAGCGCAGTGGAACCACCTGACCCCATGCCGAACTCAGAAGTGAAACGCTGTAGCGCCGATGGTAGTGTGGCATTCGCCATGCGAGAGTAGGACACTGCCAGGCACCCAATTGAAAAAGCCTGCTCATTTGAGCGGGCTTTTTTATTGCCTGAAATTCAGCTTGATTCGTATCTGGCCGCTGTTCTTCGACGCATGATCAGTGCCTGCCTCACTCCCTATTCTCCACTCGACTCTTCTCTGCCGAAACCCGGCGCCAGAGCTGCAATTAGGGTTGTATCTGCTTCATAACTCGGTAGAGTAAAGGGCATCTTGGGTTGGCCCGTACTCTCTCATGCTCGTTTCTCTGGTACGGATGCAACTTGGCCTGCTTTTATCAACCTTACGTCAGTGGTATCGATATGGAACAAGTAAACAAGTCCACCTTCAGCGATGTACTGGAATATGTGCGTATGTCCCGTCGTCAGAACAAGCTCAAGCGTGAAATCGCAGACAATGAGAAGAAGATCCGTGACAACCAGAAGCGGGTGCTGCTGCTCGACAACCTGAGTGATTACATCAAGCCTGGCATGAGCATCGATGAGGTTCAGGCCATCATCGCCAACATGCGCGCCGACTATGAAGAGCGCGTTGATGATCACATCATCAAAAACGCCGAGCTCTCCAAGGAGCGTAAAGACCTGGGCTCCAAGCTCAAGGCGATGAGCTCCAGCAAGTAAGCTCGCTCATTATTCTCCCAAAACACCGGCCCATGGCCGGTGTTTTGCTTTCTGTCATCAGCTCGGATCTCTCGCCGCTCTGCAACAATCGGCTCCCCTTTTCATGATCGCCCTGTTACCATCACTACAAAGCGGTCAATAGATTTCAAGCCATTGACTTGAAACGACTAAGCTTGAGTGAAACACAATAAATTGCGCAACCATGGTGGGGCTGATATGGGCGCATCAGAACAGACGGATTTGAACAAAGTGGCATATCAGGATTCATCTGTCCCAAGCGCGGACGGGAAGTACAAGCGCAAGCGTCGTCCCTGGTGGCGCTGGTTGTTCTGCTTTCTCTTTTTGCTGTGCCTGGCCGCCGTGATTGCTCTGGTGGGCTATGAGATGCAGACATCGCGCCTGCAGTCGCAGGAGATCTCCCGCTATGCCGCCAAGCTGACCTATCAGGTCGAGCCCGGTCTCAGCAAGCAGATTGCCTTCCCCGAGGATGGTCCCTTCGACAAGCGGCTGGGTTATGTGCTGTTGCCCATGATGCAGGAGCGTCTGCTGCAGCGCGGCTATCAGGTCAGCGAGCAGGTGCATTTCTCCGATGCCTTGTATGACTACGCCAGCCGCGGCTTCTTCGTCCCCTATACCGAGAAGGTCCAGGCCGGTCTGACCCTGCATGATTGCCGGGCGGAACCCTTCTATCAGTTCAAGTATCCGACCCACTATTATCCGGACTTTGCCTCCATCCCGCCGCTGGTGATCCAGTCGCTGCTGTTCATCGAGAACCGCGATCTGCTCAGCAACGAACATCCGCTGGCCAACCCGGCCGTGGACTGGCCCCGTTTTGCCAAGGCGGCCATGTCCCAGGTGGGCAAGGCGCTCGATATGCAGGATCAGTCGGCTGGCGGCAGTACCCTGGCGACCCAGGTCGAGAAGTACCGCCACTCGCCGGATGGACTGACGCTCTCCCCCACCGAGAAGATCCGCCAGATGGCGTCCGCCAGCGTGCGGGCTTACCGGCTTGGGCCGGAGACCCTGGAGGCGCGCAAGCTGGTTGCCTGGGCCTACCTCAACTCGGTGCCACTCTCGGCGGCCCCCGGTTATGGCGAGGTGCACGGTCTGGGTGATGGCCTCTGGGTCTGGTTCGGTGCCAATGTTGACGAGGTGAACCGGCTGCTGGATCCCGCTCGCAACCAGGATGCCTCGCTGGCGGAGCAGGGGCTGGCACTGCGTCAGGTGGTTTCATTGATGATTGCTCATCGCCGCCCCTCCTATTACTTGGCTCAGGGACGTGAGGCACTGGCCACACTGACCGACAGCTATCTGCGCCTGTTCGTGCAGGAAGGGATGATCACGCCGCCGCTGATGGAGGCTGCGTTGAAGGCCAAGATCACCTTCCGTGACTTCCTGCAGTCCCCCGCGGTGACCAAGGTCAACAACAACAAGGGGTTGCAGGTTGCCCGTACCCGTCTCAGCCGTCAGCTCGGGGTGCAGCTCTACGATCTGGACCGGCTCGATCTGACGGCCGATACCAGCCTCAACATGCCGCTGCAAAACGAGGTTTCCCATTACCTGCAACAGTTGGCTGATCCGACGTTTGCCGCTCAGGTCGGCCTGTTTGGTGAGCGCTTGCTCTCGCCGGAGAAGACGGGGGATGTGAAGTACAGCTTCACCCTGTTCGAAAAATCGCCGCAGGGCTTCAAGGTGCGGGTGCAGACCGACAACACGGATCAGCCGTTTGACATCAACGAGGGCAGCAAGCTGGAGCTGGGCTCTACCGCCAAGTTGCGGGTGCTGACCACCTATCTGGAGCTCGTCTCCGAGCTGCACGACAGTTATGCCGGTATGTCGGCCGAGAGCCTGCGCAAGATAGAGGTGTCGGATCAGGACAACATCAGCCGCTGGGCCGTCTCTTACCTGATGACTGCCAAGGACAAGAGCCTGCCCCTGATGCTGGAGGCTGCGCTGGATCGCAAGTATTCCGCCAGCCCGAACGAAGGGTTCTTCACCGGTGGCGGCATGCACACCTTCAACAACTTCCGGCGCGAAGACAACGGCCGCATTCCGGCCATTCGCGATGCCCTGCGTGAGTCCATCAACCTGCCGTTCGTGCGCTTGATGCGCGATATCGTTCGCTACAGCCTCTATCGGGAGGGCAACCGCGCCCAGTTGCTCAAGGATGACAAGGATCCGCGCCGCACCGAATATCTGGCCAAGTTTGCAGACAAGGAGGGACAGACCTATCTGCTGCGCTTCTGGCGCAAATACCGTGGCAAGACTCCAGAGGAGCAGCTCGACACCTTCCTGGATGGCCTCAAACCCAGCGCCGTGCGCCTTGCCGCCGTGCACCGCTACCTGATGCCGGATGCCTCGCAGGAGACCTTCGCGGCCTTCCTGGCCAAGCGTCTGCCGCGGGAGAAGCTGAGCGAGCGGCGCATCGAACAGCTCTACACCAGCTATGGCCCCGGCAAGTATTCGCTGCCGGATCAGGGCTATATCGCCCGGGTACACCCGCTGGAGCTGTGGCTGCTCTCCTATCTCAAGGAGTTTGACAAGGCGACCTTCGCCGATGCCGTCGAGGCGAGCCGGGACGAGCGCCAAGAGGTCTACAGCTGGCTGTTCAAGACCCGGCACCGCAGCGCCCGGGACAGCCGGATCCGCACCATGCTGGAGGTCGAGGCCTTCCTCGATATCCATCAGCGCTGGGCCAGACTGGGCTATCCGTTCGATCACCTGGTGCCGTCGCTGGCAACCGCGCTGGGCAGTTCGGGCGATCGCCCTGCTGCGTTGGCCGAGCTGATGGGGATCATCCAGAATGGCGGCATCCGCGCGCCGACCCTGCGCATCGAGCACCTCTCGTTTGCCAAGGGTACGCCGTTCGAGACAGAGTTCACGCCAGCGCAGACCGAGGGAACCCGGGTATTGCCGGTCGAAGTGGCCACCGCCCTGCGCAACGCGTTGTCGAAGGTGGTGGAAGGGGGAACCGCCAGGCGCATCGCCGGTGCCTTCGCCCTGCCGGACGGCACAGTGCTGCAGATGGGGGGCAAGACGGGGACCGGTGACAACCGGATCGAGACGGTGGGCCGCTACGGCAACGTGACCAGCTCGCTGGCCCGCAACCGGACCGCCACCTTCGTCTTCTACATCGGGGATGATCACTTCGGCACCCTGACGGCCTATGTGCCCGGCAGCCAGTCCGACAAGTTCCGCTTCACCTCGGCCCTGCCGGTACAGGTGCTCAAGGGGATGGCGCCGCTGCTGATGCCCTATCTGCAACCGGAAACCCACACCCAGTGCGTAGCGGGTAACTGACCCTTCACGCCATGAAAAACGGGGCCGTATAGGCCCCGTTTCATTTTGTGTTGACCGCCGCCTGTCGGCGAACGTGAGTCATCACTTACAGCAGATCTTCGATCTCGCCGCGCAGATACTGGTACATCTCGCGATAGGCCACCGGCGGCTTGTTCAGCTCCCGCTCCTTGTTGGCGGTGCGGATCAGCTGGCGCAGCTTCTGGCGGTCCAGCTCGTGGAACTGGGACATCAGCTCGTTGAGGGCGCTGTCGCCTTCGTTGATCAGCCGCTCGCGCCACTGTTCCAGCCGGTGCAGGCGGGCGTTGACGGTGGAGTGGCGATTCTTGATGATGGAGAGCGCCTCGACGATGGGCTCCACATCGCGGCTGCGCATCAACCGGCCGATGAACTGCAGGTGGCGGCGGAAAGACTCATCCTTCTTTGGCTTGAGCTTGCGGCCCAGCTCGACCGCTTCGGCCAGCTCTTCATCCAGCGGGATCTTCTCCAGTTCGCTGTGGCTGAGGGAGACGATCTCTTCCCCCATCTTCTGCAGCGCCTCGGCATCACGCTTGAGCTGGCTCTTGCTGGGGCCCCAGTCTTCCCACTCGTTGTCGTCTTGATATTGACTCATCGGTCTCTTGATTCCTGTCATTCACGTTTGGCGGATATGTTACCAGCTTCTCCCGCTGGGCGCAGGGGTCTGATATGCTTAGCCCCTTTCCTTCCTTCATACAGATGTGAGTTATGGATCAGCAAGACCAAATCCGCCAGGATCAAGCCCATCTCGAGGCCGTGGTTGCCGAGGCCCTGGATATCGCCAAGGGACTGGGCGCCTCGCTGGCCGAAGTCTCCATCAGCAAACAGACCGGGCTGTCGGTCAACACCCGCGGTTGTGAACTGGAAAGCATCGAATTCAACAAGGATGGCGCGCTCGGCATCGCCGTCTATCGCGATGGCTGCAAGGGCTCCTCGTCCACCACGGATCTGAGCCCGTCAGCCATTCGCGCCGCCGTGGAAGCGGCCATGGAGATTGCGCGCCATACCTCCCCTGACGAGTGTGCCGGTCTGGCGGATGCAGATCTGCTGGCCTGGAACGCCCCGGATCTGCAGCTGTGCCACCCGGTCGCGCTGGATCCCCAATATGGCATCGAGCTGGCCACCGAGTGTGAACGGTTGGCGCTGGGGCGCGATGCCCGCATCAAGCACTCCGACGGTGCCGGTTTCTCCAGCCACCTTGGCATCAAGGTCTATGGCAACAGTCACGGCTTCGTCAAAGGCTATGCCGCCTCGCGTAACTCCCTGAGCTGCGTGCTGATCGGCGAGCAGGATGGCGACATGCAGCGCGATTACGGCTACTCCTCCAGCCGTACCCTGGAGGGCCTCTGGAGCCCGCAGCGCATTGCCGATGAGGCGGTGGAGCGCACCGTCTCCCGCCTCGGTGCCCGCAAGATCGCCACCCGCCATGCACCCGTGCTGTTCCATCCCGATACGGCGGCTGGTCTCTGGGGTCATCTGGTGATGGCCATCAGCGGCGGCAACCTCTACCGCAAGTCGAGCTTCCTGCTGGACAAGCTGGGCAAGCAGATCCTGCCCGAATGGCTCACCATCCAGGAATTCCCCCACCTGCTGGGGGGGCTCGCCAGCACCCCGTTTGATGGGGAAGGGGTGCTTACCCGCGACATGGACATAGTGCGCAATGGCGAGCTGATGAGCTGGCTGCTCACCTCCTACTCCGCCCGCAAACTGGGGCTGACCAGCACAGGCCACGCCGGTGGCATCCACAACTGGCAGGTCTCCAGCACAGGTCAGGATTTCAATGGCATGCTCAAGGAGATGGGCACCGGCCTGCTGGTGACCGAGTTGATGGGGCAGGGGGTAAACATCGTCAATGGTGACTACTCCCGCGGCGCCGCCGGTTTCTGGGTCGAGAATGGCGAGATAGCCTATCCGGTCGAGGAGATCACCATCGCCGGCAACCTGGCAGAGATGTTCAGCCACATAGTGGCGGTGGGCAGCGACGAAGATGAGCGCTCCAGCCTCAAGACAGGCTCTGTGCTGGTCGAGAACATGAAGCTGGCGGGACACTGACCCCGCGATCCCACCGATCAGCACTCATGAAAAAGGCCCCTCGCTGTGCGAGGGGCCTTTTTGTATCGGCGTGCGCAGGGGCGGCAATCAGCCCTTGATGCGCTCGATGCGGCCGCCGAGGCCTTGCAGCTTCTGCTCGATGTCTTCGTAGCCACGGTCGATGTGGTAAATGCGGTCGACTATGGTGGAACCTTCTGCGACGAAGCCGGCCAGCACCAGACTAGCGGAGGCGCGCAGGTCGGTTGCCATCACCTGGGCACCCTTGAGCTGCTCGGTGTCGCGGCAGATGGCCACGTTGCCCTGCAGTTCGATGTCGGCGCCCATCCGTACCAGTTCAGGCACGTGCATGAAACGGTTCTCGAAGATGGTCTCTGTGACCATGCCGGTGCCCTTGGCTACCGCGTTCAGCACGGTGAACTGGGCCTGCATGTCGGTCGGGAAGGCCGGGTAGGGGGCGGTCTTGATGGTGACCGGCTTGAGGGTGCGACCAGTCATGTCGAGGGTGATCCAGTCTTCACCCTTCTCAATCAGGGCGCCGGCCTCTTCCAGCTTGACCAGAACCGCTTCCAGCAGGGTCGGGTCGGTCTTGCGGCAGGTGATCTTGCCGCCGGTGACCGCGGCGCCCACCAGGAAGGTACCGGTTTCGATACGATCCGGTTGCACGCTGTAACTGCCGCCGTGCAGACGCTCGACACCGTCGATGATCAGGGTGTCGGTGCCCGCGCCCTGGATCTTGGCGCCCAGCGCGTTGAGGAAGTGGGCCAGATCGACCACTTCCGGCTCGCGCGCGGCGTTTTCGATCACGGTGCGGCCATCAGCCAGGGTGGCGGCCATCATCAGGTTTTCGGTACCGGTGACGGAGACCATGTCCATCAGGATGTGGGCACCCTTCAGGCGACCGTCGACGCGGGCCTTGATGTAACCCTCCTCGATGACGATCTTGGCACCCATCAGCTCCAGACCGTGCACGTGCAGGTTGACCGGACGGGCACCGATGGCGCAGCCGCCGGGCAGGGAGACGTCAGCCGCGCCAAAACGGGCGGCCAGCGGGCCCAGCGCCAGGATGGAGGCGCGCATGGTCTTCACCAGCTCGTAGGGGGCGACGTGGTTGTTCACGGCGCCGGTCAGCACGGTCACGTTGCCGTTCACCTTGGTGGTGGCGCCCAGCATCTCCAGCAGCTTGATGGTGGTCCCCACGTCTTTCAGACGCGGCACGTTGGAGAGGTGGATCTCCTCGTCACACAGCAGGGTGGCGAACAGGATCGGCAGAGCGGCGTTCTTGGCGCCAGAGATGGTCACTTCGCCGTTGAGAGTACAACGACCATCGATCTTGAATTTGTCCATTTACGTTTGATACCAAATCAGGAGGGCAGTAGAAATTTACGTTCGCGTTTCCACTCGGCATCGGTAAAGGCCTTGATGGAGAGTGCGTGAATGGCGTTGCTGGCGATCTTGTCCATCAGCGGGGCATAGATGGCCTGCTGCTTCTTGACCCGGCTCATGCCGTCAAACATGTCACCGATGGCGATCACTTGGTAGTGACTGCCATCCCCTTTGACATGGACTTCGGACAATGGCAGAGCCTCGAGGAGTATCGCTTCAATTTCAGAGACTTGCATTATGCGTCCTCAGTTGTGAGCGGGGTTGATTGAAACAATCCGGCCACTCCGTAGAGGTTGGCCAGGGTATAGAAATCAGCGGAGGCACCCACCAGTTGCGGTGTGGCGCCTCGTGCCAGAGCGGCTTTGGCCCATTTGACCAGCAGGGCCAGCCCGGCGGAATCCAGCGTGGTCACGTCGCCGAGCTCGAGCAGATCTTCCTGCCACCAGTCAGCCCGCCGTTGCCACAGCTCAATCACCTGAGCCGCCTGCAGCTCGCCGCTCAGTCTCATGACTTGAGCACCAGCGGCTTGGCATTGTGGGCGCGCAGCTGGGCGATCACCGCATCGATGCCGTTCTGGCGAATGAGGCCACCCAGCTCGTTCTGTTTGGCAGAGAGCAGGCTGATCCCCTCGGCGACCATGTCGAAGGCTTTCCATTCGCCGGTCTTGTTGTTCTTGCGCAGCTTGAACTCGAGGAAGATATCCGGCTTGCCGGCCTCTTTCACGCTGACGTTGACGGCGGTGATGTTGCTGTCACCAGCGGCCTTGCCCGGCTCGACCTTGACGGTCTGCTTGTCGAAATGAGCCAGGGCGTCGGCGTAGGAGCTCACCATGTACTCGGTGAACACCTCGACGAAGGCGTCACGCTGGGCCGGGGTGGTCTGCTTGATCTGGTTGCCGAGCACCTTGTAGGCGGCGAAGCGGTTGTCCACGTAGGGCAGCAGCTCTTCGCGGATGATCACCCGCAGGTGATCCGGATTGCTCTTCACCTGGGCCTGATCGGCCTTCAGGCGGGCGAAGGTCTGCTTGGCCGCCTGATCCACCAGAGCATAGGGGTCGGTGGCATCGGTGGCTTGTGCGGTCAGGGAAAACAGCATGCTGGTCATCAGGCCCAGCAACAGGGCGATCTTCTTGAACATGGTTACTCCTTACTTGCTGTCTGACTTGGTGTCGGAAGACTGGCTGTAGAGGAACTTGCCAATCAGGTCTTCCAGCACAATGGCGGATTTGGTGTCTTCAATCATGTCGCCATCCTTGAGCATGCTGGTGCCCATCTCCTCATCGGTAAAACCGGGTACCAGGCCGATGTACTGCTCACCCAGCAGGCCTGAGGTCAGGATGGAGAGGGTGCTGGTCTCAGAGAACTCGCCGGCGCTCTTCTGCATCTGCAGGGAGACGACCGGAACCTGGCTCTTGGCGTCCAGGCTGATGTCGCTGACCCGACCGACGACCACGCCGCCCACCTTGACCGGTGAGCGTACTTTCAGGCCGCCGATATTATCGAAATGGGCGCGCAGGGTATAGGTTTCTCCTTCCGGTTTGAAACTCAAACCTGCCACTTGCAGTGCCAATGCCAGAATGGCACCGATGCCGGCCAGCATGAAGGTGCCAACCAGGAATTCTACTTTGCTGAACTTCATCTTTACCTTATCCAAACATGACTGCGGTGAGTATAAAATCCAGGCCGAGCACGGCCAGGGAGGAGTGGACCACGGTACGGGTCGTGGCCTGACTGATCCCGGCCGAGGTCGGCTTGGCATCATAACCGTTAAAGAGCGCAATCCAGGTGACCACCAGGGCGAAGATCAGGCTCTTGATGGCGCCCTGCATGATGTCATCCTGCCAGTCGACGGAGGCCTGCATGGCGGACCAGAAGCCCCCCTCATCGACCCCCAGCCAGTCCACCCCGACCAGCTTGCCGCCGAAGATGCCGATTAGGCTGAACATGAAGGCCAGCAGCGGCATGCTGATGACCCCGGCCCAGAAGCGCGGCGCCACCACCCGACGCAGCGGATCCACCGCCATCATCTCGAGGCTCGAGAGCTGCTCGGTGGCCTTCATCAGGCCGATTTCGGCGGTGAGGGCGGAGCCCGCACGACCGGCAAACAGCAGGGCGGTCACCACCGGGCCCAGTTCCCGCAGCAGGGAGAGGGAGACCAGCGGGCCCAGGCTCTGCTCGGCGCCAAAGTCCTTCAGGACGTTGTAGCCTTGCAGCGAGAGCACCATGCCAATGAACAGGCCCGACACCAGAATGATGGCGACCGACTGCACCCCGACCACATAGAGCTGCTGTACCAGCAGCGGAAAGTGCTTGCGCGGCGCGGGTTTGCCCGCCAACGCGTGAAACAACATGATGGTGGCGCGGCCGATGGCGCTGATGAACCGCACCCCGCTTCGCCCGAGTTTGCTTACCTGGCTTGTCAACATCAGAGATCCTGTAGCAGCTCGCCTGCCGGAAAATGAAACGGAACAGGACCGTCGGGCAGTCCCTTCAGGAACTGCTCGACCTCGGGATTGTGCTCCTCGCGCAGCTGGGCCGGCGTGCCGTGCGCCACCACCTTGCGGTTGGCGATGATATAGGCGTAGTCGGCGATGCTCAGCACCTCCTTCACGTCGTGGGTGACGATGACGGAGGTGATGCCGAGGGCATCGTTCATATCCTTGATGAGCTTCACCAGCACCGCCATGGTGATGGGATCCTGGCCGACGAACGGCTCGTCATACATGATGAGGTCCGGATCCAGCGCGATGGAGCGGGCCAGCGCCGCGCGTCTGGCCATGCCGCCGGAGAGCTCGGACGGCATCAGCTTTGCTGCGCCGCGCAGGCCCACCGCCTGCAGCTTCATCATGACGATGGTGTGGATCAGCTCCTCCGGCAGGCCGGAGTGCTCGCGCAGCGGGAAGGCCACGTTGTCGTAAACCGTCATGCCGGTAAACAGGGCGCCGCTCTGGAACAGCATGCTCATCCGCTTGCGCACCTCGTACAGGCGCGAGCGGGAGAGGGTGGGGATATCTTCCCCGTCAAACAGGATATGACCGGACTCGGGCTTGAGCTGGCCGCCGATCAACCGCAGCAAGGTAGTCTTGCCGATGCCGCTGGGGCCCATGACCGCAGTGACCTTGCCACGGGGAATGGTCAGGTTTATCCCGTCGTATAACAGCCGATCTCCGTGACTGAAGGTCAGGTCGGAGATGGTGATCAGGTCATCGTTCAAACAATTGTCCATCCGGTGTAAATGAAGAGCGAATTTTATGGGCTAGTCTAGGTCTAAGCAACAGCAAGGAACAACTATTGAACAGTCTGCCCATCCAGACGCGCGACAGTTTTTTGTAACCAATTGTCTCTCTTTTACGCCCAATAAGTATCCGATTCGCTTATCTCGACAGACTTTTTTATAATCCCGCAGCAAATTTCAGCCCGGAGCTGTGCCTTTATGTCTGTAAAGTCTGAAAAAGTGTCTGAACTGTTCGATTTTCGTCGCAGCGCCCGTACCGTGCTGGACATCGAGAAACAAGCGATTGATGGACTCTACCAGTACCTGAACGATGCCTTCGATCAGGCGTGCGAGATGATACTGCGCTGTAGTGGCAAGATAGTGGTCACCGGCATGGGCAAGTCAGGTCATGTCGGAAGCAAGATAGCGGCGACCCTGGCCAGCACCGGCACGCCCGCCTTCTTCCTCCATCCGGGTGAAGCCAGCCACGGCGATCTGGGGATGATCTCCGGCGGCGATCTCATCATCGCCATCTCCAACTCCGGTGAGAGCGACGAGATCCTGGCCCTGCTGCCGGTACTCAAGCGCCGCGGCATTCCGCTCATCTGCATGACCGGCAACCCGGCCTCCACCATGGCAAAAGAAGCCAACGTGCACCTGTGCATCAAGGTGGAGAAGGAAGCCTGCCCGCTGGGGCTGGCGCCGACCTCCAGTACCACCGCGACCCTGGTGATGGGCGATGCGCTGGCGGTGGCCCTGCTGGAAGCCCGCGGTTTTACCGCCGACGATTTTGCTCTCTCTCACCCGGGCGGGTCGCTCGGCAAGCGCTTGCTGCTGCGAGTCGGCGATCTGATGCATAGCGGCGAGCTGTTGCCCCAGGTGGGGATAGATGCCACCATCAGCCAGGCACTGCTGGAAGTGAGTCGCAAGGGACTCGGCATGACGGCGGTGGTTGATGGCAACGGCGTGCTGGCCGGCCTGTTCACCGATGGCGACCTGCGCCGCATTCTGGATCTGCAGGTGGATATCCATCACACCCCGATCAGCCGCGTCATGACGGTGAACTGTGTTACCGTGGGACCAGAGATGATGGCGGCCGAGGCCGTCAAGCTGATGGAAACCAGAAAGATCAACGGATTACTGGTCGTGGATTGCGACAAGCGCCCGCTGGGGGCCTTCAACATGCACGACCTACTGAAAGCCGGAGTAATTTGATGCAAAACGTACCGACCCTCTATGGTCCGGTGACGCGCAGCCAGTTTGATCAGGCGGCGCAGATCCGCCTGCTGGTGTGCGATGTGGACGGGGTGCTCTCCAACGGCCTCATCTACATGGGAAATGACGGCGAAGAGCTGAAAACCTTCTGCACTCGCGACGGCGCCGGCATGCGGGCGCTGCTCAATGCCGGCATCGAGATTGCCATCATCACCGGACGCAACTCCCGCATCGTCAGCGATCGGATGAAGAGCCTGGGGGTGCAGCACCTGGTGCAGGGGGCGGATCAGAAGCTGCCCCACTTCGAGGCGCTGCTGGCCAAGCTGGGGCTGGATGCATCGCAAGCAGCCTATATGGGAGATGACACCATCGATCTGCCGGTGATGCAGGCCTGCGGCCTCGGCATTGCCGTGGCCGACGCCCATCCGCTGGTGCTGGCGCGCGCCGACATGGTGACCCGGCTGGCCGGTGGTGTGGGGGCGGTGCGCGAGGTGTGCGATCTCATCCTGCAGGCCCAGGGGCTGGGTGATTATCAGCCTGAGGCCTCGGTATGAGCAGACAGACCCTGTTGTTCGCCCTGCTGTTCCTGGTGGCGCTGGCGGCCTGGCAACTCGGCGATATCGAGCTGGCGCCGGAGCCGACCACCAAGGTGGAAAATTATCAGCCGGACTTCACCGCCAAGAATCTGGTGACGACCCGCTTCAATGCCGAGGGGCTGCGTACCGAGCGACTGGAGTCCCGCTATGCGGAGTATTACCAGATCCTGGAACAGGCGACCTTCGACAAGCCGGTGGTCTACATGTTCGACAAGCAGGGCGAAGCCGAGTGGAAGGTCAACGCCGAGACCGGGGTGCTCAACACCGATGACAACGTGATCCTGCGGGACAAGGTGCATCTGGACGGTCTGCTGCCCACCACCTTCATCTCCACGCTGGATACCCCCTATCTGGAGCTGGATCTGGTGACCCAGAACGTGAGAAGCAATCAGCAGGTCAGCATAGTGGGTAAGGACTTCCAGACCGAGGGCGTTGGCCTGAAGGGTCATCTGGAACGCAAATATTTCGAATTACTGGATCAGGGCCATGCCATCTATTTCAATGAAAAACGCTAATCTGGCCCTCGCGGCCCTGCTGCTGTGCGGCACCGTGAGCGCAAAAGAGTCCGACTTTGCTGAGAAGGTCTATGTGGACGCGGTCAAGCAGGTGGCCGAGCTGCAGGACAACCGCATCACCTTCGAGCAGGATGTGACCATCACCCAGGGTTCCATCAAGATCAAGGCCGACAAGGTGGTGGTGATCCGCTCCGGCGAGAAGGGGGCCGAGGTGATGACGGCCTATGGCAAGCCAGCCACCTTCTTCCAGATCCTGGACAACGGCAAGCCGGTCAATGCCCACGGCAACAGCATCCGCTATGAGCTCAAGAACCGGCTGGTGACCATCACCGGCGATGGCCAGCTCAAGCAGGAAGACAGCCAGGTCAATGGCGATCTCATTCGCTACGACATCGTCAAACAGAAGATGGTTGCCGAGAGCAAGACCCCGAACCAGCGGGTCAAGACGGTGTTCCTGCCGGATCAGGTCGAGAGTTTCGACAAGCCGGCCGATCAGAAGAAGCAGGGAAAATAAACCATGGCAGTGTTGAAAGCAGCCGGCCTGCAAAAGAGCTACAAGCGCCGCATGGTGGTCAGCGACGTGAGTCTGGAAGTGGGCACCGGTCAGATCGTCGGCCTGCTCGGCCCGAACGGCGCCGGCAAGACCACCTCCTTCTACATGATCGTGGGACTGGTACAGAGCGATGCCGGTCTCATCACCATCGATGATCAGGACATCAGCCTGCAACCCATGCATATCCGTGCTCGCAACGGCATCGGCTATCTGCCGCAGGAGGCTTCCATCTTCCGGCGCCTGTCGGTGTTCGACAACCTGATGGGGGTCATGCAGACCCGCAAGGGATTGAGCCGCGAGGAGCGGGAGGACAAGGTTCAGCAACTGCTGGAAGAGTTCAACATCACCCATATCCGCGACAGCCTGGGCCAGAGCCTGTCGGGCGGTGAGCGACGCCGGGTCGAGATCGCCCGTGCGCTGGCGGCGGAGCCGCGTTTTATCCTGCTGGATGAACCTTTTGCCGGGGTAGACCCCATTTCTGTGATAGACATCAAGAAGATCATCCAGCACCTCAAAGATAGAGGCCTGGGCGTCTTGATCACCGACCACAACGTCAGAGAGACTCTGGACGTATGTGAGAAGGCCTATATCGTCAGCCACGGCAAGATGATTGCCGAAGGGGCACCGGCGGAAATACTCGCCGATGAGCAGGTCAAGCGCGTCTATTTGGGCGATCAATTCAGTCTATAGTAAGGGGGCATCTCTTCATTTCCTGTGACGACTGCCTCGCTGACCATAAGGATATCCCGACGTAGATGAAGCCGACATTACAGTTGCGTCTCGGTCAGTCCCTGACCATGACGCCGCAATTACAACAAGCGATTCGTCTGCTCCAGCTCTCCACTCTGGAACTCCAGCAGGAAATTCAGCAAGCGCTCGACAACAACCCCTTGCTGGAGCAAGAGGAAAACGACGTTCAGGAGACCAGCCCGGTCGACCAGGTGGACGTCAGCCAGCTCGATTCCAGCGATGCCATGGCCCAGGACCAGATGCCGGACGAACTGCCGGTGGATACCACCTGGGAAGAGGTCTACTCGGCCGGCACCGCCCAGAGCGCAGGCCCCATCCATGACGGGGAAGACAGCGTCTATCAGGGGGAAACCACCGAGAACCTGCAGGACTACCTGTTGTGGCAGATGCGCTTGACCCCGTTCAGCGACGTGGATGCCGCCATCGCCCTCGCCATCATAGATGCCATCGACGAATCCGGTTACCTGACGGTGTCGCTTGAGGATATTCAGGCGGCGGTGAGCAGCGAGGATGTCGAGGTGGAACTCGATGAAGTGGAGGCCGTGCTCAAGCGGGTGCAGCATTTCGATCCGGTCGGCATCGCCGCCCGCTCGGTGCAGGAGTGCCTGCTGATCCAGCTGGGCCAGTACTCCCCTGACTTGCCCTGGCTCAACGAAGCCAGGGAGGTGATCCTCGAGCACATGGATCTGCTCGGCAACCGCGATTACCGCACCCTGGCCCGCAAGACCAAGCTGAGAGAGAACGACCTCAAGGAGGTGCTGGATCTCATTCAGCAGCTGGAGCCGCGGCCCGGTAACGGCGTCATCCAGAGCGAATCCCAGTACGTGATCCCGGATGTTTCCGTGGTCAAGAAGGGCAACAAGTGGGTGGTCGAGCTCAACCCTGACTCGGCCCCGCGCATCCGGGTCAACGAGACCTATGCCGCCATGGCCAGACAGGCCCGCACCAGTCAGGATACCCAGTTCATCCGCTCCCACCTGCAGGAAGCCAAGTGGTTCATCAAGAGTCTGGAGAGTCGCAACGACACCCTGCTCAAGGTGGCCAGCTGCATCGTCGAGCAGCAGCAGGGCTTCTTCGAATACGGTGAAGAGGCCATGAAACCCATGGTGCTCAACGACATCGCCGAAGCGGTGGAGATGCACGAGTCGACCATCTCGCGGGTGACTACCCAGAAGTACATGCACACGCCGCGCGGCATCTTCGAACTGAAGTTTTTTTTCTCCAGCCATGTGAACACCGAGGGAGGAGGAGAGTGCTCATCGACCGCAATTCGCGCGCTCATCAAGAAGCTGGTCACGGCGGAGAATCCCGCCAAGCCGCTAAGTGATAGCAAGATCGCGGATTTGCTGGCCGAACAGGGTATTATGGTGGCGAGACGCACGATCGCAAAGTACCGTGAATCCTTGTTGATCCCGCCATCCAATCAGCGCAAACGCCTGGTTTAGGCAAAACAAAAGGAAGACGTTATGCAAATCAACCTGACCGGACACCATGTCGAGATCACCGAAGCTCTGCGTGATTATGTGAACAACAAATTTGCCAAACTCGAGCGTCACTTTGACCACATCAACAATGTTCATGTGGTGTTGAGCGTAGAAAAACTGAACCAGATCGCCGAAGCCAAGCTGCATGTCAGCGGGGGTGAGGTGTTCGCCAACTCGCAGCATGCTGACATGTATGCGGCGATTGATACCCTGCTGGACAAGCTGGATCGGCAGATCATCAAGCACAAAGATAAGTTAAACCAAAAATAACCATGCAACTTGAACACATACTGAGTCGGGACTGCACCAAAAGTGCGGTCCCTTGTACCAGCAAGAAACGCGCCCTGGAGATCATCAGCGAGTTAGCCGCTGAGCGCCTGGGGACCTCTCGTCAGGTGCTCTTCGAGTGCCTGCTGGCGCGAGAAAAAATGGGCAGTACCGGGATCGGTGCCGGTATCGCCATTCCCCACGGCCGGATCGGCGACGAGTTTCCGCCGACCGCGATCCTGATGACCTTCGCAGAGCCTATCCCCTTCGATTCCATCGACAATCAACCGGTTGACCTGCTGTTTGCCCTGCTGGTGCCGGAAAGCGAGTGCAAGCAGCACCTCAAGACCCTTTCCCTGATGGCATCCAAACTGGGCGACAAGGCGGTATGCCGCCAGTTGCGCCAGGCAACCAGCGATGAAGAACTCTATCAGATCATGACATCGGCCTGAGATGCAGGCCCTTGCAATGACGCCAAGCGGTGAGGGAACAAGATGCAATTAATAGTGGTGAGTGGGCGCTCCGGCTCGGGCAAGACAGTTGCCCTGCGTGTGCTGGAGGATCTCGGTTATTACTGCGTGGATAACCTGCCGGTCAACCTGCTGCCCCAGTTGATCGTGTCGGTCGAGAGCCAGTATGACAAGCTGGCGGTCAGCATCGACGTGCGCAACCTGCCGGCGAGTTCCGACAAGCTGGAAACCCTGCTGGCCCAGGTTCGCAACGAGGGTCGAGTGGAGTTCACTAGCTTCTTTTTCGATGCGGAAAACTCCACCCTGCTCAAGCGCTACGGCGAGAGCCGCCGGCTGCACCCCCTGTCGCGCAACAAGCTGTCGCTCGACGAGGCGATCCGTGAAGAGACCCACCTGCTGGCGCCGCTCTCCTCGACGGCCGACCTGCGCATCGACACTACCAACCTCAGCATCCACGACCTGAGCGAGCTCATCAAGACCCGGGTGCTCGGCAAGAAGGAGAACGAGCTGGTGCTGGTGTTCGAGTCGTTCGGCTTCAAGTACGGTATCCCCAAGGATGCCGACTTCGTGTTCGACGCCCGCTTCCTGCCCAATCCGCACTGGATCCCGGAGCTCAAGCCGTTCACCGGCAAAGATGAACCTGTGGCCCGCTACCTCTCCAGCCAGCCTGACGTGATGCAGTTCATCCTGCAGATCGAGAACATGCTGGCGACCTGGCTGCCTCACCTGGAGCGCAACAATCGCAGCTATGTGACGGTCGGCATCGGCTGTACCGGTGGTCAGCACAGATCGGTATTCATTGCCGAGCAGCTGGCCGGCGCCTTCCGCCTGCTGGGCAAGAACGTCCAGATCCGCCACCGCACCCTCGACAAGAGTGCGCCGCAATTTTGATGGACCAATAGGAAGATCAGATGACCGTCTCAGCCTCGGTGGAAGTGAAAAACAAACTGGGCATGCATGCCAGACCGGCCATGATGCTGTTCGAGCTGGTGCAGGGGTTCGATGCCCACGTGTTGCTGCGCAACGAAGAGGGGGTCGAGGCCGACGCGGACAGCGTGATCGGCCTGCTGATGCTGGACTCCGCCCAGGGCAAGCAGGTGGAAGTTCAGGTGGAGGGGCCCGAGGAAGTGGAGGCCCTGGCCGCCGTGGTGGCGCTGTTCACCTCGGGCTTCAACGAGGAGTAATCGGCTCCTTCATGCTCAAGGTGCGCTGCGTGCCAGCGCCTTGAAGGCGGAAAAGCCCCGACAAGCCAGCAGGTTCCTGCTGGCTTTTTCGTTCATCAACGCCAGGAACAGGTCGTAGAGCCCCATCGCCTCCTCATAGTCGGCCTTGGCGATGGCCAGCACGAAGATGAGGGTAGCGCTCTCGCCGTTGCCCCAGTCGATCCCCTGGGGGGCCAGCACGGTATAGACCAGGGTGCGACGCGCCAGCAGGCCGAGGGAGTGGGGTAGGGCGATGCCGTCTCCCAGCAGGGTGGAGACGATCCGCTCCCGCTCCTGCAAGGATTCCCGAAAGCCGCTCTCCACCAGATCCTCCGCCTCCAGCTGGCTGCAGATGCGATCAAACAGTGCCCCCTGGCTGAGCGGTTCGCTGACCACCATGAAGTGGTCGGCATCGAAGTACTTGTCGAGCAGGTAGGGGCGGGTGCGATCGACCAGCACCAGCTTGCCGAGCTGCTCCAGCTGGTACTGGGTGGGGAAGGGGGCGACCTGCACCACGGGCACGTTCTTGTCGCTCACCTTGACGGTGCTGATGACGAAATCCTGCTCGACTCGCGCCAGCCCTTCGTAATCCCGCACCGACTCCAGCGTGGTCAACTGCAGCTGGGGATATTCCCGCTTGATGCGAGCCTCCAGCACCCGGAAGGTGGCGTTGCCCGCATCGCACAACAGCAGCGCCTGGGGACGGCGGGTGTAACCGATGTCGTAGTGACGCTCCAGTCCAACCCCGATATGGATCACCAGATAGCCTATCTCGTGGTGGGTCAGCCGGTAAGGGGTCTGCTTGATCCACTCCGAGATGGCCGCCAGTGTGATGTCGTAGGCGAGGGGGTAATACTGCTTGATGTGGTCCGCCAGCGGATTGTGGCTGCCGACCAGGTATTTGACCCGCAGCAGCATGGCACTGATATGGGTCTGCAGGTCGGCCCGCAGTTGCAGGTCGCCGCGCAGGTCATAGGGGTAGTGCTGGTGGATGTAGGTCAGCAGATGCTCCACCAGCTGCTCGCTCTCGGCCGCCATGGCCGGGCTGAGCTGGGGGGAATCGGCGGTGAGGCGGGCCTGGATCTGGATGGCGAGGCAGGCTATCTCCTCTTCCCCCGGCGGGGTCAGGGTCGGCAGCTCGCCATAGATGTCGCGGGCGACCGCCAGCAGCGGCGCCGTGAGATCCTCGCTGGTGAATTGGCGCAGCTCGTGGCCCGCGGCCTGGCGCAGCAGGGCGACGGCGCAGTAGATGGCGAGCTGCTGCAGGCTCTCGTCGGCCAGGCGCAGCTGGTGGCGGCCGAGCTGCTCGTGGATGTGATTGCCCACTACCTCCAGCGTCTTGCTGGGACAGAGGTTGGGCAGCAGGCTCTGCAGCGGGTTGCTGTGCAGCAGTTCCTGATAGAGCAGCTGGGTGAGACAGGCGCGGATGGCCGTCTCTCCCCCCTGGATCCGCATCCCCTGCCTGGGCTTGCTGTCGATGGCGAGGTCGAAGTGAGCGAGCCGCTCCCGCACCTCCGCCATGTCCCCCTGCAGCGCCGCCCGGCTCAGATACCAGGTATCCGCCAGCTCGTCGAGCTTGATGCCCTGCTCCGCCGTCAACAACAGGATCTGCAGGTGCAGCACCCGCTCGCGGCTGGTGCGAGGCAAGCCGCTCTCCTGCTCCTGGGCCGCCAGCAGCGCCGCGAACAGCTCCTGATTGTAGATCTTGAGCTGATAGCCGCTGCCGCGCTGGTGGATCAGGTGGGCGCCCCGGGTGGCGATGATCTCGTTGAGGGTCGCCACGTCGGTGCGTACTGTGCGGGTGGAGACATTGAGGCGGCGGGCCAGCTCCTCCTGCGGCAGCGGCTCGGCGTGGAGCAGGGTGAGCAGTTGCTGGAGTCTGGGATGGGGCAGCTTGGTCATGAGGGGGGATCGGACTCCTGTCGCAGAATAAAAAACCGATGTTAACAAGCGAGTCAATGACAAGCCAGGCACCGGCCAGTGATCGGACCGGTGCCTGAGGGCGATCAGGCCAGCAGCCGCTTCACCGTGGCCAGCAGGGTACGCACATCCTCGGGACGGGTCTGACCGCTCGTACTGTCGATGATGGAGCTGTAGACGTGGGGGATCACCTTCTCGACCCCGGCATCCAGCGCGATTCGCACAATTTCTTCAAAGTTGTCGAGATCGATGCCGCCGGTGGGCTCCAGCCAGAAGCCGTGCCGCGCACAGGCCTCGGCCACTGCCTGATACTCGGCGCGGCAGGCCAGCCCGCCCATGGGGAAGAACTTGACCGAGCTGCCGCCCATGTCCTTGAGCAGGGCGATGGCGGTGTCGATGGGTACGATGCCGTCGGGCTGCTGGCTACTCAGGGGGCCGGTGGAGATCTTAACCATCCCCGGTGTGCCGGTGGGGGAGACAAGGCCATTGACGAGGGTGTCAGACTGGCCAAGCAGCGCCCGGCTGGCGCCGACCCCGGTGAATACCTGGTTGACGTGCTGGGGCTGCAGATGGCGAGCCAGCTCGGCCACCATGGCGGACTGGCGCGGATCGCCGGCCCCCAGCCCGATGGAGAGGGCGTTGTCGATTAGCTTGGCGTAGGCCTGCATGTCAGCGACGGCGGAGGGTACATCCGGGTAGTTCTTGGAGAGCACACCGACCAGCACGTGGCCCTCGGCGGCCTCATAAATGTCGACGGCATTCTGTCGGGAGCCGGCCAGCACGTTGAGGCAGACCCGATCGCGGTAGTAATTGGGAGTAAGAGACATCAGTTGTTCTCCTGAACGAGGTGGGCAATGGCGGCATGGATCTGGTCGAGCTGGGGCAGGGTGACGCTGCGCACGTCGATCTCGATGTGTCCCTCGTTGGCCTTGTAGCCACGGCAGTAGATGGCAGGTGTGCCCTGCTGCAGACGGGCGATGACCTGCACTGTGGTCATGCCGATCTGCTGGTGGTCGAAGGCGATATCGGTGCGGGCGATGTCGCGCCCCGCGCTGTCCCACACCACCTTGGCGCTGACGCCGGGCAGTTGGTTGAGGCGCTCGATGAAGGGGGTCATCTTGGCGACCATGGCAGCGCCGCTCTCCTTCTCTTTGGCCAGGTAGCGCTCGATGGCGTGGGTGAGGCCGAGGATCCCCTCCTTGCCCACCTTCATGGCGCGGCCGATGCCGTTGGCCTGCTGCTTGACCCACTCCACGTACTGACGCTTGCCGAGTACCAGGCCGCTGGTGGGCCCTTCGATGGCCTTGGCGCCGCTGTAGATGACCAGATCGGCCCCCTGGTTGTAGTAGAGACGCAGATCCTCCTCGGCCGCCGCATCGACGATGAGCGGGAGCCCGTGGGCCTTGGCCACCTCGGCTGCCTCGGCCACCGACAGGATGCTCTTCTGCACGCAGTGGTGGGACTTGATGTAGAGGATGGCGGCGGTATTGGGATTGATGGCGGCGGCCAGCTGGGCGGCAGAGCACTCGTTGGCGTAGCCGGCCTCCACCACCTTGCCGCCACCCAGGTTGACCATGGTGCCGACCGGGGCGCCGAAGTTGACGTTGTGTCCCTTGGGCAGCACGATTTCGCTCGGCACATGGTGGGCATGGGCGTGCAACTGCTCGAGGCGGTAAGGGTCGCCACGTACGATCACCGCTGCCACCGACTGGGCGATGCCGGCGCTGGCGCAGGAGACCACCACCGCATCTTCCACATCCAGCAAGCCGGCCAGGTAGGCGCCGGTCTTGTTGACCAGATCCTTCACCTCGAAGTAGTGGCCGAGGCCGAAGTTGACCGCATCGACCACCTCCTGCTCGGGGGTGGAGACGCCGAGAATGGTCATGCGCCCGGAGGCGTTGATCACCGGTTTGAGCTGATATTTCTCATACACAGAAGGCATGATGTGATTTCCCATAGTGAGTCAGAACCAGTTCGCCACCGACCAGGGCGGCGAGGGGCAGCAACTGCTGGTCGCCATTGCGGGCGCCGGCTTCGGTATCGGTAAAGAGGGTAGGGCCGTTCATCACCTCGAACAGGGTCAGATCGGCATCTGCGCCCACCTCGAGTCGCCCCTTGCCGGACAGGCGCAGGGCATCGGCGGCATGGTGGGTGACGCAGGCCAGCACCTGCTCCAGGGTCATGCCGATGGCGAGAAACTTCGACATCACGTGGGCCAGGCTGTAGACAGGCCCCTTGATGCGGTTCTTGCAGTAGATATCGGAGCTGATGGTGCGGGGCAGGATCCCCTGAGCAATGGTCAATTCCGCCACCTCGAAGCTGAAGCTGGCGCCGCCGTGGCCGATGTCGAGCAAGAGGCCCCGCTGCATCGCCTCACGCACCGCCTGGCGCAGCTCGCCGGCCGGGGTCAGGATGCGGTTGGGCTTGCCGTTGAAGCAGTGGGTCAGCAGATCGCCATCCCCCAGCAGGGCGACGATCTCGTCCAGATCCGGCGGCGTGTTGCCCACGTGTACCATCAGCGGCAGCCGGCCGTGGGCCTGTTGCAGAGCCTTGGCCATGCGCAGCGGCTGCAGGCCGTTCTCACCCACCACGCTGCCGCTCATCCGCGCCTTGATGCCGACGATGAAGCCGGAGTGGCGGGCAATGGCCGCCGAGGCGAGATCCATGTCGAGGTCCCGGCTGTCGGCCAGTTCATTCTGGCGCAACAGGCCGATGCGGGAGATGTTGAGCAGGGCGTGTACTCGGGTCTTGCAGCCGGCGGCGAGACGCTGGAAGTCGTCTACGTCGTCGGCCCCGGTGCTGCCGGCGTCGATGACGGTGGTGACGCCGGACTCCACTCCCACCTTGTCCGGCTCATCGTGATAGAGGGGGGAGGCGGGGTAGCAGTGGGTGTGGCCGTCGATCCAGCCGGCGCTCACATGCACCCGGCCGCCGAGATCCAGGGTCTGCTGCGCCATGGCCGTCTCCGGCAGGGTGCCAAGGGCGGCGATTTTGCCCTGCTGGATGGCGATATCGACGAGCTGGCCATCTCCCTGGCGCCCCGCTCTGATGATGATGTCGTACATGTTGATGGCCTCTAGCGTGCCGCCCCGCAGGGCGGCGGATGGTTATGCAAGCGCAACCGGGAAGAAGGTACCCAGCAGCATGGCCCCCAGGATGGCACCGCCGGTGATGGGCTTGCCCCACACGTAGAACAGCAGCGCACCCAGCAGGGAGCCGATACCGATCGGAATCGAGGCGCCCATGGCGGAGAGGATGATGAGGGGGCCGAGGAAACGGCCCGAGCTGTTGCCAGCCCCCATCATGACGTCTGCGCCGTAGGTGGAGTTGCTCTGGTTGATGGTGAACTTGCGCGCCAGGATGATCACATAGCCGATGGCCAGACCAATCACCATGCCGGTCACCAGCGAGGCGGGGAAGTTCTCCACCGGATAGATGATGCCGGCCCCCAGCAGCAGGGCGGGCACGCCGAGGCCCACCCCGGTCTGGATGGCACCGCCGATGTCCAGGATCCCCACCAGGGAGCCCTCGATGATGCGGGCGAACAGGAAGCTGGCGCCGAAAGCCGCCACCGCACCGTAGGCTCCCGTGTCCATGCCGGCCTTGAGCATGGCGACGAAGGCCACCTCGTTGAAGGCGCCGACCCCGTACAGGTAGAACATGTGGGTACCGGCAAAGACCCCGGCCGAGAGCAGACCGACAAAGATGGGGAAAGACCAGTCGGCGTACCAGAAGTTGTTTTTCAGTTTCTCATCCATGGCGTGACCCCTTATTTGCCGCTCAGCAGGTTATGGACGTTTTCCAGCCACAGGGGAATGCCCAGATGGAAGGACTCGATGAGTTTCATGTCGAAGCCGCGGAAGAAGCCGCTCAGCACGAACAGCAGGACGATGGCGGCCATCATCACCTTGGTGACATGGTTCCAGCCGCTCTCTTCCACCCCCTTGCCGATCAGGATGCCGAGCACCAGGCCCGGTACCGCGTTGCCCATGATGAGCTGGGCCAGACCGCCGAAGATAGTGGCCCAGAAGCCGGACTTCTTGCCCGCCTCGATGGCGGCCAGCCAGAAGATCACCGGCATGACGGTGTTGACCAGCAGGTTGGCGGCCGGTACCAGCACCTTGACCGCGGTGACCTGCAGGGCGGCCGGCACGGCGGCGGCGGTGCTGTTGAGGAAGGCGACCACGATGGCACCTATGATGCCGCAGGCGATGGCCATCTTCTTCGGGTCATGCAGGGTGGTGGCGAGATCCCGATTCTTGATCATCAGGGCTGCCGCGCCCCAGTTCGGCAGGATGCGGTGATCCACGTCCTGGGTGAAGGCGCCGGCTGCGACCGTGGAGGCCCAGGCGTTGAAGAAGAAGCCCAGACCAAACGAGAAGTGGGAGGCGGGATCCCCTTCGCAGGAGTTGAGCTCGCCCAGAGTTCGGAAGGCGCCCATCCCCTGCACGGTCGGGGCGTGGAACATCCGTGCCGCGCCGGCCCCCACCCCGACGCCAACCAGGCCGCCAATGATGAGTGACTTGATAAATATGATTAGAAACATCCCATGTATCCTTCTTGTGGCGGTGTTGCCGCGGGCGGCGTCACACCCGGGTAAAGGTCACCTTGTCGGTGTCCAGGCTGGTGACCCTGACCGTGATGGCGAGCCGAACCCGGTATTCGTGGCGTTGGCGCGGCAGGAAGAAGAACAGGAACTTCTCCACCCGGACCGACTCCTCGGCCTCGATCACCTCGACCTCGACCGGTTCGATGCGCAGCAGCACCCGCGGGTTGTCCTTGAGCAGCGTGGATTGCACCTGGCTGAGGGCGGCGGCGAACGCCTGCTGACGAGTCGCGCCCTTGCCGTTGACGGTGACCTGGGTGGTGAAGTCCTCTTTCATCATGCGCGTCCGTGTTTCTTGGCAAACGCCTCGACCAGCTTCTGGCCCAGTTCTTCCTTGTCCATGAAGCCGAAGCCGAGCACCACGCACCCCTCGTTGATGGCGGTCACGCCCTCCTCGATGGATCGCATGCCGTAACGGCACTTGTAGCCGTACTTGGTCTGGGCCGTGATGGCGCCGGCACCGCCGCTGCCGCAGAAGGAGATGCCGAGATCCGCCTGCTCCTTGTTCATCACGTCGCCGAGCTTCATGTCGGCGGCCATGCCGGGGATGACGGTCACGCTGGCACCGGCGGCTTCCGCGCCTGCACCGACTTTCTGGCCCTTGCCGAGGCGATCACCGATCACGAGTTTGATGGCTGTCATTTAGCATTCTCCTTTGACTGAACTGAGTTCGTTTTCTTTGGCTACTTCGAAATGGACGGACAAGAGATGCGCCTCTTCATAGGCGAGCCGCTCCAGCCAGCTGACGACTTGCTCGGCCAGACGCAGGGAGAGCGGGGAGATCTCCTCGAACAGGATGAGGTCGACCTCTGGCAGCGGTTCGCCACTGTGGGAGCGCCACACCATGGCTTTGACGTGAGAGGCCAGCATCTGCTGCTGTACCTCGTTGGGGCGAATGCCCTGTTCGGCCAGCAGGATATGGATGCGCGCCAGGATCTGGTCGGTTTGGCGCAGCAGGGCCGGGCTGTCCGGGGTCAGGGGCTGGTCATGGGTCTCTGTGTGCAATGTCTGCTCTCCAAGGCTGGCAGAAGGGATAGCGTTACCCTAAGCCGGTCATGTTCGGGAGAGGAGGCACCGTTTTTCCGATTCGAAGCGGAAATTCGCGCGTCAGCTGGCCAATTGAAGCCGCTTTTGCGGCATCAAGCGGAAAAGAGTGCTCATTGGCGCCTATTTTGTGTGATCAGGGGCGCACTTGGCGTTGGATGAGGGGCTGCTGGCCCTTGGCTGAAACTGTGAGTCGCCTCACGGCCGGGAGGGGAAAAGGGGGGTAGAAGGGGCGACTCGTCGCCCCGACCGTGGGGATGTCAGCTGGCGGTGGCCGCACTCGCGCTGGCCCGGTTCTGGTAGCGCAGATCCTCTTCGATGATGACCTCCACCTCGAGCGGTTTGCCATCGCGGATCACCGAGATGGTGAGTTTGGTGCCGGGCCGGCTCTCGACGATCTTGTCCATGGCGGCCCGCACGCCACTGATGGCCTCGCCGTTGATCTTGAGCAGCACGTCGCCCCGCTTCAGCCCGCCCTTGGTGGCCGGCCCGTTGGGATCCAGGCTCTCCACCACCAGACCGCGCAGGTCACCCAGATTCATCATGCGGGCGACGATGGGATTGATCTCGACGCTGGAGATGCCGAGGTAGCCGCGGATCACCCGGCCGTTGGCGATCAGCTCGTCCATGATGCGCTTGGCCAGCTTGTAGGGAATGGCGAAGCTGATGCCGTAGCTCTCCTGATTGCCGTTGAGGTGGTAGGCGGCGGTGTTGATGCCCACCAGATCGCCGCGGGCATTGACCAGGGCGCCCCCCGAGTTGCCCTCGTTGATGGCGGCGTCGGTCTGCAGCAGATCCTGCCGGCCGTTGCTGTCCGGCCCCATGCTGGAGAGGCCGATACGGCCGGTGGCGCTGATGATGCCCTGGGTGATGGTCTGGCCGACGTTGTAGGGGTTGCCGATGGCGAGCACCACGTCACCCACGTCGGGCAACCGCTCCGGATCCTGCGGGATCACCGGCAGGTTGTCCGATTCTATGTAGAGCACTGCCAGGTCGGTGAGCTGGTCGGTGCCGACCAGTTCGGCGCTGAACACCCGTCCGTCCTGCAGCGCGACTATGATCTGGTCCGCATCGGCGATGACGTGGTAGTTGGTCAGCACGTGGCCGCGCTGGTTCATGATGACGCCAGAGCCCAGCCCCTGGGGCCGGAGTTCGGTCTGGTTGCCCTGATTGCGGGCGAAGCTGCGTGTATAGATGTTGACGACGGCAGGGCCGGCGCGGTGCGCCGCGTAGGAGAAGCTCAGTTCACGGGCATTGGTGATGAGGCCGGGCAGTTGGGCCCCGCCCCGAAAATTGGGAAACAGCAGCAACAGTAGCGCCGCCACGGTGAGACCGAAGCCGACAGACTTGCCCAAGTAACTGACTATAGGGGGGATTTTCATGTCATTCTCATCCGTACATAGAGCGGGCAGAGAATAACACTATCGGTGGATAAAAATCACCCGCGGCAGGCGCCGCGGGTGAGAGGAGATTAACGAATTACCAGGTAGAGCGAAGAGTCGCCGCGCTGGATGTTGAGGGCCAGCACATCCGGCTTGTTCTTCAGTGCCTTGCTCAGCTCTTCCAGCGAGTTGATGCGCAGGCGGTTGACGCCGATGATGACGTCGCCCTTCTGCAGACCGGAGGCGGCGGCAGGGGAGCGCGGATCGATCTCGGAGACGGCCACGCCGCTCACCGGCTCGCTGGTGGTGCTCAGCTTGGCCCCTTCCAGTGCCGGGTGCAGCGCGCTGGCCAGGATTTCGCTGTCATCCGCCTTCTTCAGGGTGACCTTGACAGTCTGCTCCTTGCCATCGCGGATCAGGCCCAGTGCCACCTGCTTGTCGGCACCCATGGTGGCAATCTTGGCCCGCAGCTCGCCGAAGGAGCGGATGGCCTTGCCGTCGATGCTGACGATGATGTCGCCCGGCTTGATGCCGGCCTTGGCGGCGGCAGAGTCAGGCATCACCTGGTTGACGAAGGCACCGTCCTTCTTGTTGTAGCCGAAGGTCTTGGCCACTTCAGAGGTGAGCTCGGTCCCTATGATGCCCAGCTGGCCGCGACGGACTTCACCGTATTTCACGATCTGTTCGGACAGGTCGCGCACCATGTTGGACGGAATGGCGAAGCCGATGCCGATGTTGCCGCCGTTGGGGCCCAGGATGGCGGTGTTGATGCCGATCAGCTCGCCGCGCAGGTTGAGCAGGGCGCCACCCGAGTTGCCCGAGTTGATGGCCGCATCGGTCTGGATGAAGTTTTCCAGGTTCTCGATGTTGAGGCCGCTGCGGCCGAGCGCACTGACGATGCCGGAGGTGACGGTCTGGCCGAGACCGAACGGGTTGCCGATGGCCAGCGCATAGTCACCGACCCGTAGCTCGTCAGAGTCGGCGAATTTGATTTGAACCAGATCCTCGGCCTTGATTTGCAGCAGAGCGATGTCGGACTGCTTGTCTTCGCCGATCTTCTTGGCGGCGTATTCACGGCCATCCTTCAGGTTGACCTTGATCTCGTCCGCCTCGTGCACCACGTGGGCGTTGGTGATCACGTAGCCCTTCTTGGCGTCGATGATGACGCCGGAGCCGAGCGCCTGGAAGGGCTGCTCGCTCACCTGTTCGTCGGGCATGTTGGGGCCGAAGAAGAAACGGAACTGTTCCGGCAGACGCTGGCGGGTGATCTTCTTGCCGGAGACGGAAATGTTGACCACGGCAGGGGTGACTTGTTCGAGTACCGGCGCCAGGCTCGGCATCTCCTGATTGTTCGCCAAAAGGGAGGGCAGTGCAGCCTGCACGGGGGCCGCAGACATGGCGATACCGACACTGAGGGCTAACACACTGAGCACAGAAAGAGGTTTACGCATATGAAAAACAGCTCCCAGAAAAAGTTGCAATGCAATCGTGAAGGTCTGACCACGATACAGCGCAATTAGTTCCGCGGGGAACTAACTGGACTGCTTGAGCAGACCGGAGGCCCCTGCATAGTCACGGGGCGGTACACCCGGTTCTTCATTGGCCGGGACATCGCTGCTCTCGTCGAGCAGAGTTTCACGGAACAGCGGCTCCTGTGCTTTGGCCAGGAATTTGCTCTGCTCCGCCATATGGCGATAAAGGGTCTGGTACTGCTCGGCCAACTGCTCCATCAGGGCGGCACTGTCGGCGAAGTGGGTATTGATCTGACCCTGGTAGCTTTCCAGTTCCTTGTGAGCCTTCTTCAGTTCTTGTTCCAGACGGCCGGCATCCCGGCTGCGCACTGTGAAGCGACCGATGATGATACCGATAATCAAGGCGGCGACAGCCAGCAGGATCCCGTTTAACAGACTCATAGATGCTCCTTGTTACAGCTAAACCAATGTATGTTAATGCGGCCTGAACGGCCGCTACGCCTTGATGGCACTATACCGTGCACCCCGAGGGCGTGATACCATTTTGTCCTTCATTCAGGGACTTGAAGGCAATCGACAGGATGACCCCGCAGCAAAAATACCAGCAGGATTTGCAGCGCCCCGGCTTCGTGGCCGACCCCGCTCAGGCGATGGCAGTGGCCCGTCTGGAGCGACTCTATCAGGATTTGTGCCAAACCCCGACTCCGACCAGATCCCGCGGTCTGCTGGGCTGGCTGCAAAAGCCGAAGCCCCGTACGCCCATCCTGGGGCTATATATGTGGGGTGGCGTGGGCAGAGGCAAGACCTGGCTGATGGATACTTTTTTCGACAGCCTGCCCGGGGAGCGCAAACTGCGTATCCACTTCCACCGTTTCATGCACCGGGTGCACGATGAGCTCAAGGGACTGACCGGTCAGGCCGATCCGCTCAAACTGATCGCCCGCAAGCTGGCCGACGAGACCGACGTCATCTGCTTCGACGAATTTTTCGTCTCCGACATTACCGATGCCATGCTGCTGGGGACTCTGTTCCAGGAGCTGTTCGGCCATGGGGTCGTGCTGGTGGCGACCTCGAACATACCGCCGCAGGATTTGTATAGAAACGGCTTGCAACGTGCCCGTTTTCTACCGGCCATTGCCCTCATAGAGCGTCATTGCGAGATACTTAACGTGGATGGCGGTACCGATTATCGCCTGCGCACGCTGGAGCAGGCGGAGATATATCACTTCCCGCTAGATCGGCAGGCAAAATCCAATCTCGAGCTCTATTTTCAACAATTAACCGGGCTGCAACAGGCCCTGGCGGGCCAGGTCGAGATCAATCACCGTCAGCTGGCGTCGCTGGGGATGGGGGAAGGTGTGCTCTATATGGAGTTCGAGCAACTTTGCTGCACACCCCGTTCTCAGAGCGACTATATCGAGCTGGCGCGGCTGTTTCACACCGTCCTGCTGGCCAATGTGCAGCCCATGGGGGCTGGCACGGATGACGCGGCGCGCCGCTTCATCGCCATGGTGGACGAGTTCTATGAGCGGCACGTCAAGCTCATCATGTCGGCGGCGGTGCCCATGCAGGAACTCTATGGTCACGGGCTGCTGGATTTCGAATTCCAACGTTGTCTTTCACGGCTTCAGGAAATGCAATCGCACGAATACCTTGCCAGAGTGCACCTTCCTTAGTCACAATACCGCGCCTGCCAGTCGGATGGGCATCTGCGGCAGGTAGGGCCGGGCGACATTTGCTAGCTTCATGGCAGTGAAATTAGCAGGTGATATTTAAGGCAACTTCACTTATAATCGCCCGGCCCACGTTACAGCTGTCGATAAGACAGCAACACTTTAAGCTTTACTTGTATTCGAAGGGGTACAGGTAGGCCATCGTTTGTTGTTTGTGGGAGAGCCCCCATAAGCAATTGGGTCTGTAACAGGTAATTGGGTTTAACTTAATGAAAACTTTCGTTGCCAAGCCAGAAACCGTAAAACGTGACTGGTACATTGTGGACGCAGAAGGTAAAACTCTGGGTCGTATCGCAACCGAGATCGCTGCTCGTCTGCGTGGTAAGCACAAAGCTGAGTACACTCCGCACGTTGACACCGGTGATTACATCATCGTTGTAAACGCCGAGAAGGTACACGTAACCGGTAAGAAATCTACCGACAAAATGTACCACGCTCACTCCGGTTTCCCGGGTGGTATCAAGTCCATCAGCTTCGACAAGCTGATTCAGCGTAAACCGGAAATGGTAATCGAAGCTGCCGTCAAAGGCATGCTGCCGAAGGGTCCGCTGGGCCGTGCCATGTTCCGTAAACTGAAAGTTTACGCAGGCGCCGAGCACGCTCATGCTGCTCAGCAACCTCAAGTACTGGATATCTAATCGGGAACTGGCAACATGGCAGAAAATCAATACTACGGTACTGGCCGTCGCAAAAGCTCCACTGCTCGCGTATTCATCAAAGCGGGTAGCGGTAAAATCGTAATCAACCAGCGCTCCCTGGAGCAGTACTTCGGCCGTCCGACTGCCCGCATGGTAGTTCGTCAGCCGCTGGAACTGGTTGAGATGACCGAGAAACTGGATCTGTTCATCACCGTTAACGGTGGCGGCATCTCCGGTCAAGCTGGTGCGATCCGTCACGGTATCACTCGTGCTCTGATGCAGTACGATGAAACCCTGCGTTCCGAACTGCGTAAAGCTGGCTTTGTTACTCGTGATGCCCGTAAGGTTGAGCGTAAGAAAGTCGGTCTGCACAAAGCTCGTAAGCGTCCGCAGTACTCCAAGCGTTAATTCGCTTTTTGTACGCACTCTCGCGAGTGTCAAAAAAGCCTGGCCACGTGCCAGGCTTTTTTTTATTGGTAATATAACGAACCGCATTGCTAACACCACGTCACAAAAGACAAAAAATTGTGTATTTATTGTTTTTGACCTTCGCTTCTCTTTCTTGTCAAGTTGTTATCTTTTCTTTAAAATTCCCTCGGTTTTTCTGTGACAATTGTAACTCCGCTTCCGCCGCTGTTGTCACGGAAGAAAGGGGAACAGGGACACAATAAGAATGTGCGGAGTCCACATGGGAGAGTTTTTGGATGAGCAATGCGCCAGTTGATACCGGTCGCCGCAGATTTCTTACCTGGTCAACGGTCGCCGTTGGTGGGGTAGGAGCTGCTTTTACCGCAGTGCCGTTTATTAAGTCATGGAACCCGAGTGCCAAAGCCAAAGCGGCGGGTGCTCCGGTCGAAGTGGATATCAGTAAGTTGGAACCAGGCCAGCTCATCCGTGTTGAGTGGCGAGGCAAGCCGGTCTGGGTGGTGAAGCGCACCAAACAGACGCTGGATGCCCTGGCCGCGCATGACGACAAGCTGCGCGACCCGGCTTCTGACGAGCCCCAACAACCCGACTATGCCCACAATGGCTACAGATCCATCAAGCCGGAGATCTTCGTGGCCGTCGGTATCTGTACTCACCTGGGTTGCTCTCCCTCCTACTTGCCGGACAACTTCGGCGAACAGGTGCAGGGGGTGACTTCCGGTTTCTTCTGCCCGTGCCATGGCTCCAAGTTCGACATGGCTGGTCGAGTGTTCCAGGGGGTGCCTGCGCCCTTGAACCTGGTCATTCCGCCGTACCAATATCTTAGCGACACCACCATCCTGGTCGGTGCCGATGGCAAGGAGGCCTGACCATGTTTGCCAAACTGATGGGCTGGATTGACTATCGCTTTCCGCTCACCGCCATGTACAACGACCACATGGCCAAGTATCCGGCGCCCAAGAACCTGAACTTCTGGTACTTCTTCGGCTCGCTCGCCATGCTGGTGCTGGTCAACCAGATCATCACGGGCATCTGGCTGACCATGAACTACAACCCCTCCGCCGAAGGTGCCTTCGCCTCCGTCGAGTACATCATGCGGGATGTGGATTACGGCTGGCTGCTGCGCTACATGCACTCCACCGGCGCGTCCGCCTTCTTCATCGTGGTCTACCTGCACATGTTCCGCGGCATGATCTACGGTTCCTACCAGAAGCCGCGCGAGCTGCTGTGGATCTTCGGCATGCTGATCTTCCTCTGCCTGATGGCGGAAGCCTTCATGGGCTACCTGCTGCCGTGGGGCCAGATGTCCTTCTGGGGCGCACAGGTCATCATCTCGCTGTTCGGTGCCATTCCGGTCATCGGCGATGATCTGACCCTGTGGATCCGCGGTGACTACGTCATCTCCGGCGCTACCCTCAACCGCTTCTTCGCGCTGCACGTCATCGCCCTGCCGCTGGTGCTGGTGATGCTGGTTGCCATGCACATCCTGGCGCTGCACGAAGTGGGTTCGAACAACCCGGACGGCATCGACATCAAGAAGCACAAGGATGAGAACGGCTGGCCGCTGGATGCGGTGGCATTCCACCCCTATTTCACCGTCAAGGACATGATTGGCGTAGCCGGTTTCCTGTTCTTCTTCTGCGCCATCATCTTCTTCAAGCCGGACATGTGGGGTTACTTCCTCGAGAAGCCGAACTTTGAAGTGGCCAACGGCCTGAAGACCCCGGCTCACATCGCCCCCGTATGGTACTTCACCCCCTTCTACGCCATTCTGCGGGCGGTACCGGACAAGCTGCTGGGCGTCATCATGATGGGCCTCTCCATCGTGGTGCTGTTCCTGCTGCCCTGGCTGGATCGCTGCAAGGTGCGTTCGGTGCGTTATCGCAGCACCCTGCACAAGCTGAACATCGCCCAGTTCGTGGTTTGCTTCATCATTCTCGGGGTGCTCGGCGTACTGCCATCGACTCCGACTCTGACGCTGATCGCCCAGATCTGTACCCTGGGTTATTTCGGGTTCTTCGTCCTGTTGTTCTTCTACAGCAAGAATGAAAGCACCAAGCCGCTGCCGGAAAGGGTGACATTCAAATGAAAAAAATAATATTTGCAGTGCTGACCCTGCTGCCGTCACTGGTGTTTGCCAACACCGGGGCCGTGCATCTGGACAAGGCTCACTATGATCTGAACGACAAGGCGTCCCTGCAGCGTGGTGCTGCCACCTTCATGAACTACTGCTTTGGCTGTCACAGCACCCAATACCAGCGTTACAACCGGGTAGCGGCAGATATCGGCATCCCGGAAGACCTGATGGCGGCCAACCTGATCGTCAATGGCGCCAAGATCGGTGATCTGATGGAAAACTCGGTGCCGGACAAGGATGCCGCCAAGTGGTTTGGTGCACCTCCCCCCGATCTGACGCTGGTCGCCCGGGTGCGTGGTGCGGACTGGATCTACACCTACCTGCGTTCCTTTTACGTGGACGAGACCCGTCCATTCGGGGTGAACAACGCCGTGTTCCCGTCCGTGGGCATGCCTCACGTGCTGGAGCCGCTGCAGGGGACGCCCCGCGCCGAGTTTGCGACCCACCAGGTCGATGGCGTCGACGTTCAGCAGGTTGTCAGCATCAAATCTGACGGCAACGGTGAAATGAATAACGAAGAGTATGATCAGACGGTGCTGGATCTGGTAAACTTCTTGGTCTACTCGGCTGAACCGGTACAACAGGAGCGCGAACGCATGGGCTTCTGGGTGCTGGGTTTCATCGTGATCTTCTTCATCTTCACTGTGCTGTTGAAGAAGGAATTCTGGCGCGACGTTCACTAAGCGACCAGATCCGGGTAATATAATGCACGGCAATGAAGTCCAAGATGCTTCATTGCCGTTTCTGCTTTTTAATGACGGGAGGGTTCAATGGCTGTAGCTGCCAATAAGCGTTCGGTAATGACGCTGTTTTCCGGTGCCAACGACATGTTCAGCCATCAGGTGCGCATTGTCCTGGCGGAGAAGGGTGTTAGCGTAGATATTTGCCAGGTAGACCCTGCCAACCTGCCGGATGAGCTGGCCGAGCTGAACCCGTACAACACTGTACCGACCCTGGTTGATCGGGAACTGGCGCTCTACACCTCGCGCATCATCATGGAATATCTGGACGAGCGTTTCCCGCACCCGCCCCTGATGCCGGTATACCCGGTGGCGCGCGGCAACAGCCGTCTGATGATGCATCGCATCGAGCTGGACTGGTACTCCCTGGCCGACAAGATCATGGCGGGTACCGACGTGGATTCGGCGCGTGCCGAGCTGCGGGACAACCTGCTGGCCATCGCTCCCATCTTCGGTGAGATGCCCTATTTCATGAGCGAAGAGTTCGGTCTGGTCGACTGCTACATGGCCCCGCTGCTGTGGCGTCTGCCAAGCCTGGGCATCGACTTCACCGGTCGTGGTGCCAAAGAGCTGAAGGCCTACATGGTTCGTCTGTTCGAACGTGAATCCTTCCAGGCTTCCCTGACCGAAGCCGAGCGCGAGATCCGTGCCGGCGTATGAGCATGGAACCGACGATGACGCCCAGTCGCCCGTATCTGTTGCGGGCGTTCTTTGACTGGTTGCTGGACAATGACCTGACCCCTCACCTGGTGGTCAACGTCAACATCCCCCATGTGATGGTGCCGATGCAGTTTGTTCAGGATGGGCAGATTGTGCTGAACATCGCACCTCGTGCGGTTGGGCAGTTCCACATGGACAATGATGCCATCAGCTTCAGTGCCCGTTTTGGTGGAGTTTCCCAGCAGGTCTACATCCCGATGGCGGCCGTGTTGGCCATTCATGCCCGGGAAAACGGCGTGGGCACCATGTTCCCACCCGAGCCTGGCTATGATCTCTGGCTGGAGCAGGTCGAAGCACCGGTAGAGCCCGAGCCGGAACCGCCGCGCCCGAGCGGTCGTCCGACCCTGAAGGTCATCAAATAAAAAACGCAGCCAATTGGCTGCGTTTTTTTATGGCGATCAACAAGGTCAGTTCTGGGCAAACTCGAAGGCCTTGATCACGCGCTTCACACCGCTGACGTGGCGGGCTATCTCGACGGCCTGATCCCCCTCTTGGCGGGTGACCAGCCCAATCAGGAATACCTCGCCATTCTCGGTGACCACCTTGACCTTGGCGCTGTCGAAGTTCTTGGCGCCCAGCATGTCAGCCCGCACCTTGGAGGTGATCCAGGTGTCGTTGCTGCGTACCCCTATACTGACCGGCTGGCCGAGGCGCAGCTCGTTGTAGACGTGGCGCACCCCCTCGATACGGGCCACTATCTTGCCAGCCTCGAGCTTGTAAGCGTCAGAAGGTGTCTGACCGACCAGCAGTACCCGGCCGTTGTTGCTGTAGACGCTGATCTTGCTGGCCGCGCTCAGCGGCTTGTTGTCGGCCAGCAGATTGGCCGCTTTCAGTTCGATGGCCTGATCGTCCCATTGGGCGCCCAGGGTGCGGCGATCGCCGGAAGCCTTGGCAGTACCGGCGGCACCACCGACCACCACGGCCGCACAACCTTGCAGCAGCAGGGTGCCGGCCAGCAGGCCGAGCAGGAGCGTTTGCTTCTTCATGGTTTCAATCTTCCTGTTGCGGGAAAAGAGTCTGGTCGATGAGATCACACAGGCAGTGCAGGGTCAACAGGTTCACTTCCAGAATGCGGGGGCGACGGGCAGACGGCACCCGGATCTCCACATCGTTGGGACCGAGCAGACCGGCGATCTCACCGCCATCACCGCCCCCCAGCACCACTATGGTCATGTCGCGGGAGAGGGCGGCCTCGGCGGCCTTGATCAGGCTGCGGCTGTTACCCGTAGTGGTGATGACCACCAGGATGTCGCCGGGCTGACCGAGCGCACGGATCTGCTTGGCGTACACCTCTTCAAAGCCGTGGTCGGTGGCGATGGCACTGATGGTTGCCATGTCCGGGGTCAGCGCCATGCCGGGCAGGGAGGGGCGCTCGGTTTCGTAGCAGTTGACCAGCTCAGAGATGAACAGCTGGGCCAGTGCTGCGGAGGGACCATTGCCGCATGCCATCACCTTGTGGCCATTGAGCAGACAGATGGTCAGCATCTGGGCTGCAGTATGGATGGCATCCGGCAGCGCCTCGGCGGCGGCTATCTTGGTCTGGATGCTCTCGGTGTAGTTTTCTTTGATGCGGTCAGTCATGGGGTCCTCTTAAAATGCGTTCTGGATCCAGTCCGGCTGGTCGCCTTCGAACGCGATCACATCGAATCGGCAGGCCTGATTGGCCTCGTTGATGGCATGTTGCTTGAAATAGTGGCGTGCCGCCAGCACGATCTTATGCTGTTTGCGTCGGGTGACGGAGCTGGCGGCACCGCCGTGGCTGGCCTGGGCGCGATAGCGGACTTCAACAAACACCAGGGTCTCCCCCTGGCGCATGACGAGATCGATCTCGCCGCCCCGACAGCGATAGTTGCGGGTCACGGGTTGCAGGCCGCGGGCCTGCAACCAGCGCTCCGCTACCTGCTCAAAGTGTTGTCCCTTGCTCGTTGGTGACGGGAACAGGTTCTGTAACTGCCGGCGCATCCGTGCCAGAAGTACCTTCATGGGGGACTCCCTCGAGCTGGGGCATGGCGCTGTCACTGACCAGCTTGCCGTTCTGGTAGGTGGCCCAGTCCAGTACCCGCACTATGTTGCCGCCGGCATCCACACTCAGTTGACCGCTCATGCCGGGTTGCTGCATGGCGTTGACCTTGCGCATCTGCTGCAGGTTCTCCGCCAGGCTGACGGCGTCATAACCCAGTGCAAACAGACGCAGCAGGTCGCCCTGGGTCTGCGGCCAGAGCAGGGCGATCTGCTCGCGCTGCTTCTCGTAACCGCCAAGCAGCAGCGGCATGTCGGAGATGTGCATGCCGTTGAGCTCGGAAGCCACCTCGGTGGTGGCGCTGTCGTAGCTGCGCGAGCTGCTGTAGATCGGCAGGCTGCCCATCGGATTGACCGAGATGTCGACGTAGGGCTTGATCATCCGGGTCTCCAGGCTGTTGGCGACCACATAGACTACGTCGATGCTGCGCGGGGCGGCAGCGGAGAGCTGAACCACTTCGCCAGCCCGGGCGGTGGAGCGGCCGCTCAACGCATTCTTGACCATACCCTGGACTTCGTTGCGGGCACCGAAGGTGGCGACGACCGGTTTGTCCTGGCTTACGGTCGCCCAGGCCTGTTCAAACGCCTTGATGCTGCTGTAGCCGATCCGCCCCTGGGCGGCGATGAGCAGGGGTTTGCGATAACCCTGGCCATAGAGGTATTGGGCGGCCTGCGTTGCATCGGCGGCGGCTGAGAGGGAGAAGTAATAGGTGGTGTCGTTGACGATCGGCTTGTCCAGCTCGTTGAGCGCCAGTACCGGCACGGTCGGATTGGCCTTGAGCAGCTCCTCGACCCGGTCTTTGAGCAGCGGGCCGATGATCATGTTGGCCCCTTCCTGAATGGCCTGCTTGTAGAGATCCGCCGTCGACTTGGTCTGGGTATCGTAGAAGTTCAGGGTAAACTGGCTCTGATTTTCCTTGTAAGACATCAGCATGCCGTTGCGAATTGCCGCACCCTGCGGTTCCAGGTTGCCGGACAGCGGCAGGAAGACGGCGATCTGCTGCAGTGCATTGATGTTGCTGGTGGCAAGATCACCGAGTCCGGCCGGCATGTCTTTCTGGGCCGGGTGGTTCGGGAAGGCTTGTTTCCAGCCGGCCAGCTGGCGAGCCAGCTGATTGGGCTGGGCACCGAATTCATTTACCAGCGCCGCCAGCCGCAGCCAGCCGGTGGTGACATCGGGAGCCGGTGCCTCTTCCAGAGCCTGCAGGGTAGAAGGAGTCATGCTCTTGAGCAGGGACCAGATCTGCTGATGATTGGTGGCCAGCTCATTCTGGGCCAAGTAGGGCTCCAGCAGGATCAGCGACTTGGCGGCACCAAACTTGTTGTTGATGTCGAGCTGCAGCACCACGCGCTGGCGGTACCAGTCCTTCTGGGTATCAGCATCCAGCGCCACATCGGGCTTGCCTTCCAGCAGGATCAGCGCCTGGTTGGCGTTGCCCTGAGCGAGCAGCAGGTGAGCCTGCAGCAGCTGCAGCTGGGCCTTCTGCTCGGTGCTCTGGGCCTGCTTCTGCAATTGCTGGAACAGGGCCGCGGCCGGCTTGGCCTGACCGAGCGCCAGATAGCTGCGCGCCGCCATCACCTGCCAGGTGAAGGCTTCGGCCGGTTTGGCCGGGTCCACTTGGGCCAGATACCACTGGGCATTCTTGGTAAGATCCGAGAAGGCCGACGGCATGCCGGACTGGCCGGCGGGTTGATTGGGCTCCGACGCACAGGCGGCGAGCAGGACTGCCGCGAGTAGGATGCCGAAGAGTCGTGATACACTTAGCTGCTTTATAACCCGGTTCAAGTTCATTCCCCGACCAGTGTTGAAATTCTCCATAGTGTAAACGGGCCAATATGGCGACACAATTGTCGGGACACTCGGAGCTCCCATGAGTGACATCCCAACCCTGTATATAGTCCCCACTCCGATCGGCAATCTGGCCGATATCACCCAGCGAGCACTGGATGTGCTGCGCAGCGTCGATCTGGTGGCCGCCGAGGATACCCGCCATACCGGCATCCTGCTCAGCCACTACCAGATCTCGGTACCGACCTTTGCGCTGCATGATCACAACGAACAGCAGAAAGCCGACGTGCTGATCGGCCGTATCAAGGAGGGCAAGAGCGTGGCTCTGGTCTCCGACGCGGGCACGCCGCTCATCAGCGACCCCGGTTATCACCTGGTCACTCGTTGTCGCGAAGCCGGGGTCAAGGTAGTACCGCTGCCCGGCCCCTGCGCCGCCATCACGGCGCTCTCCGCCGCCGGGTTGCCCACCGACCGTTTCGCCTTCGAGGGTTTTCTGCCGGCCAAAGCCAAGGGACGCGATGATCGCCTGCAGGCCGTGATTGAGGACACCCGCTCGCTGGTGTTCTACGAATCCCCGCGCCGGGTGCAGGAGACGGTGGAGGCGATCGCCCACATTCTGGGTGAACGCCAGGTGGTGGTCTGCCGCGAGCTGACCAAGACCTTCGAGTCGATCCATGGTCTGCCTGCCTCCGAGATGCTGACCTGGCTTGGCGAAGATGAAAACCGCTGCCGCGGCGAGATCGTGCTGGTGGTGGCGGGGGCGAGCAAGGACGAAGAGGCCTTGCCGGCTGAGGCGATCCGCACCCTGGGGCTGCTGGTGGCCGAGCTGCCGCTGAAAAAAGCGGCGGCGCTGACCGCCGAGATCCATGGCGTGAAGAAGAATGCCCTCTACAAGTACGGCCTCGAGCACTATTAATTGCCGTAAACGAGAATTGCCGGTTTACCCCGCCGGCATCACGAGGCTATAATCCGCGCCTCGGAGTTGGCTGGGCAATCGCTGCTTCGTCGTTGTGTCCCTCGGGACAGACGGGCGGAGGGGAGGAAAGTCCGGGCTTCACAGGGCAGGGTGCCAGGTAACGCCTGGGGGGCGCGAGCCTACGACCAGTGCAACAGAGAGCAGACCGCCGATGGCCCGCAAGGGATCAGGTAAGGGTGAAAGGGTGCGGTAAGAGCGCACCGCGCGACTGGCAACAGTTCGTGGCACGGTAAACTCCACCCGAAGCAAGACCAAATAGGCCCCTATTGGCGCGGCCCGCGTTGGGGGCGGGTAGGTTGCTTGAGCCAGCGAGCGATTGCTGGCCTAGAGGAATGATTGCTACCCGGGGCAACCCGGTACAGAACCCGGCTTACAGGCCGACTCCGACCTCTTTCCTGAAGAGCCTTGCGATTTATCGCAAGGCTCTTTTTATTAACCGTAAAATACTGTCTCGGTTGACTCGGAATATTTACTATCGGGCTGGCCATTTTTAACAAATGTGATTTATATCAATCTGTTATGTAGTTTTTGTCCATGATGTCAGTATTGTGATGGTGCTGGAGAAACGTGACCTTCATGGCTGATGTTTATTCGCGCAACTCGTCAGTTTTTTAATTGCTGAAAATTAATCGAATTGCGGCCAACACAAATAACTTGTGGAAAATCAACTCATTTAATCCTCGCTGCGAAAATGCTGCGTCAATATGTTCCCCATGCCCGAGATCCTCGCTTGAAAAGCCCTCAGCACGTCCTTAAACTTCAAGGTGGGGAAAAGTGGATCAAAGTGGTTTTTATCGGGCGGTTTGCCCCCTTTAACTCATTTTCAGGGACTGCAATTTGTTGCGTGGTGCGCATGCCATCAGCCTGGACAGCAAGGGGCGATTGGCGATTCCGACCAAGTACCGTGATTGGCTGCGCGACGAGAGCGAGGGCCAGCTGGTCTGCACCATCGATATTGCCCACCCCTGTCTGCTGCTTTACCCCCTGAACGAATGGGAAGAGATCGAGCGCAAGCTCAAGACCCTCTCCAGCATGAATCCCCTTGAGCGCCGCCTGCAGCGGCTGTTGCTCGGGCATGCGACCGAATGCGAGCTGGACGGCAATGGCCGTCTGCTGCTCAGCCAGCCACTGCGTAGCCACGCGGGGCTGGACAAGAAAATCATGCTGGTGGGCCAGCTCAACAAATTTGAGCTGTGGGATGAAGCCCGCTGGCAACAACAGGTCAATGACGACATTCAGGGCCTGCCCGAGGATGACTGGGCAAGCTCGCCACGACTACAGGATTTCTCTTTATAAATGACCCAAGCCGCTGAACACATCACAGTGCTGCTGCACGAAGCCGTCGAAGGGCTGGCCATCAAGCCGGACGGCATCTACGTCGACGGTACGTTTGGCCGGGGCGGTCACTCGCGCCTTATCCTGCAGCAGCTGGGCCCCAATGGCCGTCTGATCGCCATCGATCGGGATCCCCAGGCCATCGCCGAAGCGGCCAAGCTCCAGGATCCGCGTTTCGAGATCGTGCACGGCCCCTTCTCCGGCATCACCACCTACCTGAGTGAGCGCGGCCTGCTGGGCAAGGTCGACGGCTTCCTGCTGGATCTGGGGGTTTCTTCCCCCCAGCTGGACGATGCCGAGCGCGGTTTCAGCTTCATGAAGGACGGCCCGCTCGACATGCGGATGGATCCCACTTCCGGTCAGAGCGCCGCCGAATGGCTGGCCAGGGCTGACGTGGACGACATCGCCTGGGTACTGAAGACCTTTGGCGAGGAGCGCTTTGCCAAGAAGATTGCCCGCGCCATCGTGCATGACCGGGTCACCGAGCCCTATGTCCGCACCCGCCAGCTGGCGGAGATGATCGCCCGGGTCAATCCGAGCAAGGAGAAGGGCAAGCACGCTGCCACCCGCAGCTTCCAGGCCATCCGCATCTATATCAACAGCGAACTGGACGAGATCGAGACCGCACTCAACGGGGCCCTGGAAGTGCTGGCCCCCCACGGCCGCCTCTCCGTCATCAGCTTCCACTCGCTGGAAGATCGGCTGGTGAAGCACTTCATCCGCAAGCACGAGAAAGGCCCGGAAGTGCCGCACGGCATTCCGCTGACCGAGGCCCAGCTGGCCGGCGGTCGCAAACTGAAATCGGTCGGCAAGGCGCTCAAGCCTTCCGAGCATGAAGTCAACGAAAACAGCCGGTCACGCAGCTCGGTGCTGCGGGTGGCCCAGCGGCTGGCGGAGTAAGCCATGAGCGAGGTGCGTGTTCATCTGGCCAGGGAGATCCTCGGCGATCTTTGGCGGCACAAGCTGCAGGTGGTGCTGGCCATCGCCGTGCTGATCACCGCCTTTGCGGTGATCCTGGTGACCAACATGACTCGCGGCCTCACCGCCAAGCAGAATGACCTGATGGCGGAGGAGGACAGGCTCAACATCGAGTGGCGCCACCTGCTGCTGGAGCAGGGCACGCTGGCAGAGCATTCCCGGGTCGCGAGTCTGGCCATGGACAAGTTGCAGATGGCTCGCCCACTGGTGACCACCGAGAAGGTAATTACACAACCATGAAACGCAAGGCATCAGCCAAGGCCCAACCCAAGGTCAAAGCCCCGTCACTCTATCCGTGGCGCTTTCGCACGCTGGTGTTTTTCATCGGCATTGCGTTTGCCGGCTTGATCCTGCGGCTGGCCTGGATCCAGGTGATCGACCCGGACAGGCTGCGCCAGGAGGGGGACATGCGCTCGCTGCGTACTACTTCCACCCAGGCGGTGCGTGGCATGATCACCGATCGCAACGGCGAACAGCTGGCGGTGTCGGTACCGGTCGAGGCGGTGTGGGCCGATCCCAAGACGGTGCATGAATCCGGTGCCATCCACAACGAACGCGCCTGGATGGCGCTCTCCGCCGTGCTCAAGCTCGACATCAACACCCTCAAGCACCGTATCTCCAACCCGAGCAAGCGCTTCGTCTACCTGCAGCGGCAGGTGACGCCGGCGGTGTCCGAGTACATCAAGGGGCTCAAGCTGGGCGGCATCTACCTGCGTCCGGAGTCGCGCCGTTTCTATCCGACCGGCGAGATCAGCGCCCATCTGGTAGGGGTGACCAACATCGATGGGCATGGCATCGAGGGGATCGAGCGCAGCTATGACGAATGGCTGACCGCGACCCCGGGCGAGATGCGGGTGCGCAAGGACCGGCAGGGTCGGGTCATCGAGCGGCTCGGGCTGGTGAAAGAGGGCAAGAACGCCAACGATCTGCAGCTGAGCATCGATCAGCGGGTACAGGCGCTGGCCTACCGGGCACTCAAGCGGGCCACCGACGAGAACAAGGCGACCTCCGGCTCCATGGTGATGCTGGACGTGAAGACCGGCGAGGTGCTCGCCATGGTCAACACCCCCTCCTACAACCCCAACAATCGCGGTCAGTACCAGAGTTTCCGGGTGCGCAACCGGGTGGTGACCGACACCTATGAACCGGGTTCGACCGTCAAACCCCTGATCCTGCTGAGTGCCCTGCAGGCCGGCGTCACCAGCTGGAAGGACACCATCCAGGGCGGCCCCCTGTTCATCGGGGCCAAGCAGATCCGCGACGTGAGTATTCACAAGGCGACCAACCTGTACGACATCCTGCGCTACTCCTCCAACATCGGCATGTCGCGTATTGCACTGCGGATGCCGGCCCAGGAGATGATCAACACCCTCAGCATGGTGGGCTTCGGGATGGATACCGGCAGCGGCCTGATGGGCGAGAGCAGCGGCATGCTGCCCCAGCGCCGGCGCTGGTCCGATATCGAACGGGCCACTCTGTCGTTCGGCTATGGCCTGCGGGTGACCCCGCTGCAGCTGGCCTCCGCCTATGCCACCCTGGCCAACAAGGGCAAGCGGGTGCCCATCTCCATCGTCAAGGTGAGCGAGCCGCCCAAGGGTGAGCAGGTCATCGACCACAACAACGCCACCGCCATGCTGCAGGCGCTGGAGTATGTGGTCGACAATGCCATTCCGAAAGCCAAGATCCCGGGCTACCGGGTCGGTGGCAAGAGTGGTACCGCCAAGGTCGCCGTGGCCGGCGGCTACGGCAAGGATTACATGGCCTGGTTCGCCGGCTTCGCCCCGGCCAGCAACCCGCGCTTCGTCATGGTGGTGGTGATCAACGAGCCCAAGGGCGATGCCTACTACGGTGGCGCCGTGGCGACCCCGCCGTTTGCCGAAGCCATGGGCGGGGTGCTGCAACTCTTCAATATTCGTCCCGACGCGGTGCCGCCAGCGGTACCCACCAAACTTGCCCGTACGGAGGCTTCCAATGTTGTCCCGCGCACTTGATCAGCTGATGCGCCCCTTTGGCATTACTGCCCCGGCGCTCGCACTCACCGACATCCAGCTGGACAGTCGGCGCGTCGGGCCCGGTTGTCTCTTCGTGGCGATTCGCGGGCATCAGGTGGATGGCAGACGGTTTATCGAACAGGCGGTGGCTCAGGGAGCGACCGCCGTACTGTTTGAAGAGGACGGGGAATTCGTGGCACCAACGCTGGCCGTGCCCTGCATCGGCGTGCCCAACCTGCCGGCCCGCCTCTCCGAGCTGGCCAGCTATTTCTACGACCAGCCGGCCAGCAAGCTGGCGCTGGTGGGCATCACTGGCACCAATGGCAAGAGCACCACGGCACTGCTGGTCGCCAACTGGCGCACCCTGCTGGGGGGCAAGGCCGGGGTGATGGGCACGATCGGCAACGGCCTGTTCGGCGATCTCATCGAAGCTGAAAACACCACCGGCAGCGCGCTGCAGGTACAAGCCAATCTGGCCGCCCTGCAGGCGCAGGGGGCGGATCTGGTGGCGATGGAGGTTTCCAGCCACGGTCTGGTGCAGCATCGCGTGGCTGCCCTGCCGTTTGCCGCTGCCGTGTTCACCAACCTGAGCCGGGATCACCTGGACTATCACGGCACCATGGAGGCTTATGGCGCCGCCAAGGAAGAGCTGCTGAAACTGGTGGCAGAACCTTGCGCCGTGCTCAATGCCGATGACCGCCTGGGTCGCCAGTGGCTGGCCGCTTATCCGGCCGCGGTGGCATTCAGCGTGCACGGCCCGGTGGCCAATCACCCGGGGCGACAGCTGACGGCGCAAGACCCCCATTTCCACCAGCAAGGTTTTCGCACGCAGATTAACTCCAGTTGGGGGAATGGTGTATTATCCGCCCCCTTGCTCGGGCGCTTCAACGTCAGCAATGTGCTGGCCGCGATGGGCGCCATGCTGGTGCTCGGCTATGACTTCGACGAGTTGCTGGCCAGCGCACCGCAACTGCAGCCGGTGACCGGTCGCATGGAGTGTTTCGGTGGCGGCAAGGCGCCGCTCGCCGTGGTCGACTATGCCCACACGCCGGATGCGCTGGAGAAGGCGCTGCAGGCCCTGCGGGTGCACTGTGAAGGACGGCTCTGGTGCCTGGTGGGATGTGGCGGCGACAGGGATCGCGGCAAGCGCCCCATGATGGCCGCCATGGCCGAGCTGCATGCGGATCGTGTGATCCTGACCGACGACAACCCCCGTACCGAGGAGCCGGCCCGGATCATGGCCGACATGGTGGCGGGTCTTCGCGATCCTGGCGCCGTGCAGATCGAGCACGACAGGGTCAAGGCGATCCATCTGGCACTGAGTCAGGCGAGCAAACAGGACATCATCCTGGTGGCCGGTAAAGGCCACGAGGATTATCAGATCATTGGAACCGACAAGCGGCACTACAGCGACCGGGAAACCGTCGCGGCCGCCTTGCACACATTATTGGAGTCATTCGCATGATGACCCTCAGGCTTGCCGAGCTGGCGCAGGTACTCGATGCCCGTCTGATTGGTGAAGACGAAGCGATCACGGCTGTCAGCACCGACACCCGTACCCTGGGTACCGGCGCGCTGTTCGTGGCGCTGCGCGGCGAGCGCTTCGATGCCCACGATTTCTGCGACCAGGCCGTGGCCGCCGGCGCCTCCGCCCTGCTGGTGGAGCGTGAACTGCCGCTGGCGATCCCCCAGCTGGTGGTGGCCGATACCCTCAAGGGGCTGGGTCGCCTCGGTCGGCTGGTGCGCGAGCGCATCAACCCGAAAGTACTGGCCATCACCGGCAGCTGCGGCAAGACCACGGTGAAGGAGATGGCGACTGCCATTCTGCGCCAGGAAGGGGAAGTGCTGGCCACAGCCGGCAACTTCAACAACGAGGTGGGGGTACCGCTCACCCTGCTGCGCCTCGAGCCGCAACACCGGTTCGCGGTGATGGAGCTGGGGGCCAACCACCCGGGCGAGATCGCCTGGACCACCTCGCTGGCCAAACCCGATGCCGCCATCATCAACAACGTGGCGGCCGCCCATCTGGAGGGCTTCGGCTCGCTGGAAGGGGTGTTCCACGCCAAGAGCGAGATTTTTGAGGGCCTGGGTGAAGGTGGCACAGCCATCGTCAACGCCGACAACGAGTTCTGGCCGAAGTGGCAGGCGCGCGGGATCCACTGCGCCTTCTCCATCGAGGATCAGCGTCAGCCGTTCCACGCCAGAAACGTTGTGATCAATCAGCAGGGTTGTGCTGAGTTCGTCATGGTGACCCCGCAGGGTGAGGTGAGCCTGACCCTGGCCATTCCGGGCCGCCACAATGTGGCGAACGCCCTGGCCGCCGCCGCCGGCACGCTGGCGCTCGGCGCCTCGCTCGCCTCGGTCAAGGCCGGGCTCGAGCAGATGGCGCCGGTCAAGGGCCGCTTCTGCGTCCAGCGCTGGGGTGGCCTCACCCTGGTGGACGACACCTACAACGCCAGCGTGGAGTCCGTGCTGGCGGGCATCGATGCCCTGACCGCCATGAGCGGCTACAAGGTGCTGGTGTTCGGTGACATGAAGGAGCTGGGTGAGGAGTCCGCCGAGCAGCACGCCCGGGTCGGACGCCATGCCAGCGAGCGCGGCCTCGATGCCGTGCTGACGGTAGGGGAACAGAGTCGCCACACCGCAGATGCCGCGGCTGGCCGACATTTCGATAACAAGGCGTCGTTGTTTGAAGTGCTTGCGCAAATGATAAAAACACATCAAGAAATTTCGATTCTGGTCAAAGGTGCCCGCGGCTCCCGCATGGAAGATATCGTCGAGATGGTCAAAGACCGTCAGGAGTCGGCCACATGCTAGTCTGGCTGGCGGAACTGCTCACCCCGCACTTCACCTTCTTCAACGTCTTCTCCTACCTGACGTTTCGCGCCATCCTGTCGATCATCACTGGCCTGGTGGTGGCGCTCTGGATGGGGCCGCGCCTCATCCGCCGCTTGCAGATCCTCAAATTCGGCCAGGTGATCCGCAATGACGGCCCCGAGTCACACCTGAGCAAGAAAGGCACCCCGACCATGGGCGGCCTGATGATCATCGCCGCCATCTTCATCTCTGTGCTGCTCTGGTGCCGTCTCGACAACCCGTATGTGTGGCTGGTGCTGTTCGTGCTGGGTGCCTACGGTGCCATCGGCTTCGCCGATGACTACCTCAAGGTGGTGCGCAAGAACACCGACGGCCTGATCGCCCGCTGGAAGTACTTCTGGCAATCCGCCGTTGCGCTGGGGGTGGCTGTGTTCCTCTACGCCACCGCCACTCACGACGGTCAGACCCAGCTGGTAGTGCCCTTCCTCAAGGACGTGATGCCGCAGCTCGGCCTGATGTTCATCGTACTGACCTATTTCGTCATCGTCGGCACCTCCAACGCGGTCAACCTGACCGACGGCCTCGACGGTCTGGCCATCATGCCGACCGTGATGGTGGCGGGGGGCTTCGCCTTCATCGCCTGGGCGACCGGCAACGTCAATTTTGCCAGCTACCTGCACATTCCCTACGTGCCCTATACCTCCGAGCTGGTTATTGTCTGTACCGCCATCGTCGGCGCCGGTCTGGGGTTCCTCTGGTTCAACACCTATCCGGCCCAGGTCTTCATGGGGGACGTGGGCTCCCTGGCGCTGGGCGGCGCGCTCGGCACCATCGCCGTGCTGGTACGTCAGGAGTTCCTGCTGGTGATCATGGGCGGGGTCTTCGTGATGGAGACCGTCTCGGTGATCCTGCAGGTGGGGTCCTACAAGCTGCGCGGCGTGCGCATCTTCCGCATGGCGCCGATCCATCACCACTATGAGAAGAAGGGCTGGCCGGAGCCGCGCGTCATCGTGCGCTTCTGGATCATCACCCTCATGCTGGTGCTGCTCGGCCTTGCCACCCTGAAGGTGAGGTAAGCCATGGTCATCATCATCGGACTCGGCAAAACCGGACTCTCCTGCGTCGACTACTTCCTCGGCCGTGGCGTCACGCCGCTGGTGATGGACACCCGCGCCAACCCGCCCGGCAAGGATCAGCTGCCACCCGAGGTGGAGCTCATTCACGGGCTGGATGGCGAGCTGCTCAAGCAGGCACACATGATAGTGGCGAGCCCGGGCATAGCGCTGGCCACCCCCGAACTGAAAGCCGCCGCCGAGTGCGGGGTGCAGATCGTCGGTGACATCGAACTGTTCGTGCGCGACACCGAAGTGCCGGTCATCGCCATCACCGGCTCCAACGGCAAGAGCACTGTCACTACCCTGGTGGGCGAGATGATCGCCGAAGCCGGCCTCAAGGTCGGGGTGGGTGGCAACATAGGCACGCCGGCGCTTGAGCTGCTCAAGCAGCCGATGGATCTCTGCGTGCTGGAGCTCTCCAGCTTCCAGCTGGAGACCACCCACAGCCTGCGCGCCGCCGCTTCCGTGGTATTGAACCTCAGTGAAGATCATATGGATCGCTATCAGGGCATGGCCGACTACCGCGCCGCCAAGATGGAGATCCATCAGCACTCCCAGCACATTCTGGTCAATCGTGACGATGCCCAGACCCTGCCCGATGTGGGTCAGGTGTGGCAGAGCTTCGGCCTCGACTGCAACGGTTATGGCCGCTGCGAGCTGGAGGGGGGTCAGTGGCTGACCCTGCACGGCGAGCCGTTGCTGGCGGTGGACGAGATGAAGATCGTCGGTGCCCACAACCAGGCCAACGCCCTGGCCGCCATGGCTCTGTGCGATGCGGTGGGCATTCCGCGTGAGCCCCAGCTCGCCGTGCTGCGCCGCTTCGAGGGGTTGCCGCACCGCGCCCGCTTCGTGCGCGAGGTGAACGGGGTGCGCTGGATCAACGACTCCAAGGCCACCAACGTGGGAGCGACCCTGGCCGCCGTGGCCGGGGTGCGTGAATCGGTGAAAGGCCGTCTGCTGCTGCTGGCCGGCGGCCAGGGCAAGGGTCAGGATTTCGGCCCGGTGCAAGCCCTGCTCGGCAGCCAGATCGATCACATGTACTGCTTCGGCCAGGATGCCGAGGTGCTGCTGGCACTGGGTGAGCAGACCGAGCGGGTTGCCGATCTCGACGCCGCGGTCGTCAAGGCGGCTGCCGATGCCATGCCCGGCGACTGGGTGCTGCTGGCGCCCGCCTGCGCCAGCCTGGACCAGTTCAAGTCTTTCGAAGCGCGCGGTGATCGTTTCACCGAGCTGGTACAAAAGTTATGAACGCCCTTCGTGCGGTAGCGGGTTTCCTGCAGCGCTGGCTGTTGCCGGCGCGCCCTGCCGGTCTCTATGACCGGCAGCTGGTGGTGCTGGCGCTGGCGCTGATGGCGGTGGGTCTGGTGATAGTTGCGTCCGCCTCCATCCCGGAGGGGATCGCCATCAACAACGATCCCTTCATGTTCGTGAAGCGCCATGGCCTGTTCTTGCTGATGGCGCTCGGGGTCTCCTGGTTCGTACTGCAGGTGCCCATGGCCCGCTGGCAGCACTACAACGGCCCCATGCTGCTGCTGGCCATCGTCATGCTGGTGCTGGTGCTGCTGGTGGGGCGCAGCGTCAACGGCTCGGTGCGCTGGTTGCCGCTCGGCCCCTTCAACCTGCAGCCTGCCGAGTTTGGCAAGCTGGCACTGTTTGTCTATCTGGCCGGCTACCTGGTACGCCGCCAGAGCGAGGTGCGCGAGCGCTTCATCGGCTTCATGAAGCCGATGGCGGTGCTGTTTGTGGTGGCCATCCTGCTGCTGGCACAGCCTGACCTGGGTTCTGTGGTGGTGATGTTCGTGACGTCGCTGGGCATGCTGTTCCTGGCCGGCGCCCGCCTGGTGCAGTTCATCGGCCTCATCCTGGTGGGGGTGAGCGCGGTAGTGACCCTGATCATCGCCGAGCCCTACCGGATGCGGCGGGTCACCTCCTTCCTCGACCCCTGGGCCGATCCGTTCGGCAGCGGCTACCAGCTGACCCAGTCGCTCATGGCGTTCGGTCGTGGCAGCTGGTTTGGCGAGGGGCTCGGCAACTCCATCCAGAAGATGGAGTACCTGCCGGAAGCCCACACCGACTTCGTGTTTGCGATCCTGGGTGAAGAGCTGGGGTATGTGGGCGTGCTGGGCGCGCTCTTCCTCATCTTCGCGCTCTCGGTCAAGGCGCTCAAGCTGGGCCACCAGGCACTGGTGGCGGAGCGGCTGTATGAAGGCTATCTGGCCATCGGCATCGGCATCTGGTTCAGCTTCCAGACCTTCGTCAACGTCGGCGCCGCCAGTGGCATGATGCCGACCAAGGGTCTGACCCTGCCGCTGGTCAGTTATGGTGGTTCGAGCCTCATCATCATGATGGTGGCGGTGAGCATGTTGATTCGTATCGATTTCGAGTTGCGTCAGGCCAGTGCCCAGGCGCGCGTGCGGGAGGTTTAGTGAGCAAGACGCTGTTGGTGATGGCAGGCGGTACCGGAGGCCACGTGTTCCCCGGTCTGGCCGTGGCCGATCGCCTCAAGGCCCAGGGCTGGACCATTCACTGGCTCGGCACCGCCGACCGGATGGAGGCGGAGCTGGTGCCTGCCCATGGTTATCCCATCTCCTTCATTGATATCCAGGGGGTGCGTGGCAATGGCATCAAGCGGCTGCTGGCGGCCCCCTATCGCATCGTCAAATCCGTGCTGCAGGCGCGCCGGGTGCTCAAGACCATTCGCCCCGACGTGGTGCTCGGCATGGGCGGCTTTGCCTCCGGTCCGGGTGGCGTGGCCGCCTGGCTGTCCGGCATCCCGTTGCTGCTCCATGAGCAGAATGCTGCGGCCGGCATGACCAACAAGCTGCTTGCTCGCCTCGCCAAGCGGGTGCTGATGGCCTTCCCGGGCGCCTTTGCGCCGAGTCGTCGCACCGCCGTGGTGGGCAACCCGGTGCGTCCCGAGGTGGTGGCTCTGCCGGATCCGCAACTGCGCAGCAGTGCAGAGCCGCTGCGGCTGCTGATCGTCGGTGGCAGCCTGGGGGCCCGGGTGCTCAACGAGCAGGTGCCGCCGGCAGTGGCGGCGGCCGGGGTACCCATCGAGGTGCGTCACCAGTGCGGCAAGGGCAATCGTGATGCAGTGGCCGAGGCCTACGCCAAGCAGGGCGTGGTGGCCGAGGTGAGTGAATTTATCAAGGACATGGCCGGTGCCTATGCCTGGGCAGACCTGGTGGTGTGCCGGGCCGGGGCGCTGACCGTCTCCGAAGTCGCCGCCGCCGGGGTTGCCGCCATCTTTGTGCCGCTGCCCCACGCGGTGGATGATCACCAGACCCGCAATGCCCTGACTCTGGTCGACGGCGGTGCGGCTGAATTCCTGCCCCAATCCGAGCTGACCACGGCCTCGCTGGCCGCGCGTCTCTCCTGGCTTGCCGGGCGCAGGGAAACCCTATTGAACATGGCCCAGGCCGCCCGTCGCGTCGCCATCATCGATGCCGCCGAGCGGGTCGCCGATGAGTGCAAACGCCTGGCGACCGGGCAGAGCGAGAGATGATTATGACCAAGGTTGAACTGGCAAAACTGCGTACCGTTATCCCTGAAATGCGCCGCGTGCGTCGCATTCACTTCATCGGCATCGGTGGGGCCGGGATGGGCGGTATCGCTGAAGTCCTTGCCAACGAAGGCTATCAGGTGACTGGCTCCGATCTGGCCCGCAATGCGGTGACCGAACGGCTCGAGTCCCTCGGTGCCCACATCTTCGTGGGCCACAGTGCCGAGCACGTGAACGAGGCGAGCGTGGTGGTGGTCTCTACCGCCATCAAGCAGGACAACCCCGAGCTGCTGGCTGCCCGCGAGCTGCGCATTCCTGTGGTGCGCCGCGCCGAGATGCTGGCCGAGCTGATGCGTTTCCGCCATGGCATCGCCATCGCCGGCACCCACGGCAAGACCACCACCACCAGTCTGGTGGCGAGCATCTATGCCGAAGCGGACCGGGATCCGACCTTCGTCATCGGGGGCCTGCTCAACAGCGCCGGCACCAATGCCCGTCTGGGCAGCAGCCGCTATCTGATCGCCGAAGCGGACGAGAGCGACGCCTCCTTCCTGCATCTGCAGCCGATGGTCTCCATCGTGACCAACATCGAAGCGGATCACATGGATACCTATGGTGGCGACTTCTCCAAGCTGAAGGCCACCTTCATCGATTTCCTGCACAATCTGCCGTTCTACGGGCTGGCCGTGGTGTGTGTGGATGACCCTGTGATCCGCGGCATGCTGCCGGAGATCGCCCGTCCCACCATCACCTATGGCCTGAGTGATGATGCCGACGTACAGGTGCTGGACTTCGTGCAGACCAGCAACCGCAGCCGTTTCCGGGTCCGTCGCAAGGATGCCGGCGAGCTGGAGGTGACCCTCAATCTGCCCGGCATCCACAATGCCCTCAATGCCGCCGCGGCGATTGCGGTCGCCACCGAGGACGGGATCGGCGATGATGCCATCATCCGGGCGCTGGCCAAGTTTGAAGGGGTGGGTCGCCGCTTCCAGCAATATGGCGAGTTCGAGACCGGCCGCGGCAAGGCCATGCTGGTGGACGACTACGGTCACCACCCGAGCGAGGTCAAGGTCACCATCAACGCCGCCCGCGCCGGCTGGCCCGAGAAGCGACTGGTGATGGTGTTCCAGCCGCACCGCTACACCCGCACCCGCGATCTCTATGAAGATTTCGCTGACGTGCTCTCCAAGGTGGACGTGCTGGTGATGCTGGAGGTCTATGCCGCCGGTGAAGAGCCTATTCCGGGCGCCGATGGCCGCGCCCTGTGCCGCTCCATCCGCTCCCGCGGCAGTCTGGAACCCATCTTTGTCGCGACGCCGGACGATGTGCCGGCGGTACTGGCCGGGCTGGTCGGCGAGGGCGATCTGGTGCTGACTCAGGGGGCAGGGAACGTCGGGGCGCTGGCACGGCGTCTCGGCGAGATGAAATTGAGCATCGAGAGCATGAAATCCGGCGCCTGAGGGCCCAATGAGTATTTTGACCGCCAAGCCGGGGCCTATATAATGGCGAACCGGCCTGCAAAGGGCCGGCATGGCGCGTTAAACGGGGATCGATCGGGTGGAGGCAAGGGCACAAGGGCGCACCAAGGGAGGCTTCATCGCCGGGGTGGGATTTTTCCTCCTGGTCATGTGGGGCCTCTACCAGACCGCGCTGGATGTTAAAGATTGGCTGACGGATGCCAATCGGTTGCCCATGAGCGAGCTGCTGCTGCAGGGGCAACACCAGTATTTGCAAACCGATGAACTGCGCAGCGCCGTGCTGGATGGCGCCGAACTGCGCAACTTCTTCGAGTTGGACGTGAACGAATTGCAGGCGCGGTTGAACGCCTTGCCTTGGGTGGCCCAGGTCTCGGTACGCAAGAAGTGGCCCAACAAGATCAAGGTCTACCTCACCGAACAGGCGGTGGCGGCACGCTGGAACGGCAACCGCTTCGTCAACACCAAGGGTGAGGTGTTCAGTGCGCCGGACAGGGTGAAGACCCCCCTGATGCAGCTGTCCGGGCCTGAGGATCAGGCCGTCAAGGTGCTGGAGGCCAGCCGTCAGTACGAGGCGCAACTGGCGGCCAGAGGATACAAGCTGCTGGGGGTGAATCTGACCCCTCGCCATGCCTGGGAACTGACCCTGGATGGCAACATTCAGCTGTTTTTGGGGCGCTCGGATATCGCGCTTCGACTGCAGCGGTTTATCGATGCCTTTCCGGTCATCGAGCCCCGTGAGCGGGTTGCTTACGTGGATCTTCGATACGACACCGGGATGGCAGTTGGCTGGAAGAAGAACGAAGAGAAAGTGAATGACCAAAACCGCAGATAGAAATCTGATTGTCGGACTGGATATCGGCACAACCAAGGTGGCGGTTCTGGTTGGCGAAGTGCTGCCAGACGGTGAGCTCAATGTCATCGGCATGGGCAGTCACGCCTCTCGTGGCATGGACAAGGGCGGGGTCAACGATCTCGATTCCGTGGTCAAGTCCCTGCGCCGTGCGGTGGAAGAGGCCGAGATGATGGCCGACTGCCAGATCAGCTCCGTCTATCTGGGGCTTTCCGGCAAGCACATCGACTGCCGCAACGAAACCGGCATGGTGCCCATCTCCGATGAAGAGGTGACCCAGGAAGACGTGGACAACGTCATCCACACCGCCAAGTCGGTTCGGTTGTCCGATGAGCTGCGGGTGCTGCACGTGCTGCCCCAGGAGTTCGCTATCGACTACCAGGAAGGGATCAAGAACCCGGTCGGTCTGTCCGGCGTGCGGATGGCCGCCAAGGTGCACCTGATCACCTGCCACAACGACATGGCTCGCAACATCGAGAAGTGCGTTGAGAAGGTGGGTCTGCGGGTGGATCAGCTGATCTTCTCCGCGCTGGCGTCCAGCTACGCCGTGCTGACCGAAGACGAGAAAGAGCTGGGGGTCTGCGTGGTGGACATCGGTGGTGGCACCATGGACATGTCGCTGTTTACCGGCGGCGCCCTGCGTCACACCAAGGTGATCCCGTACGCCGGCAGCACGGTGACCAGCGACATCGCCTACGCCTTCGGCACTCCGCCGCTGGATGCGGAGGCGATCAAGGTGCGCTACGGCTGCGCCCTGGGCCGGCTGGTCAGCAAGGAAGACAATATTGAAGTACCCAGTGTCGGCGGTCGTCCGGCGCGCAGCCTGCAGCGGCAGACACTGGCCGAAGTGATCGAGCCCCGTTACACCGAGTTGCTCTCCATGGTGAATGATGAGCTGGTGCGGGTACAAAGCGAATTGAAAGCGCAGGGGGTCAAGCATCAGCTTGCAGCCGGTGTGGTCTTGACCGGCGGCGCTGCCCAGATCGAAGGCATTGTGGAGTGCGCAGAGCAGATCTTCCAGAGCCAGGTCCGGGTAGGGGAGCCCATGAATATCCGGGGATTGAGTGATTACGTGCAGGCGCCTGTGTACTCGACTGCGGTCGGGTTGCTGCAGTATGGCCGCACCCATCAATCCACCGGCAGTAGCAAGGAATATGCCGCCAAGGCAAGCGTAGGTGGGCTGGTCAAACGGGTCAGCAACTGGTTGCGTGGCGAGTTCTAAAAGATTTTGCTGAGTCAGGCAAATAAAGCGGAGAGACAACATGTTTGAATTTATGGATAGCCACACTGACGAAGCCGTCATCAAAGTGATTGGTGTGGGTGGCGGCGGCGGCAACGCGGTCGAACACATGGTTCGTCAAAACATCGAAGGTGTCGAGTTCATTACCGTCAACACCGACGCCCAGGCGCTGCGCAACTCCAGTGCCAACACAACCCTGCAGATCGGTGGTGGCATCACCAAGGGTCTGGGGGCCGGGGCCAACCCGGAAGTGGGTCGTGACGCGGCCATGGAAGATCGGGAAGCGCTGCGCGAGCTGCTGACCGGCTCCGACATGGTGTTCATCGCTGCCGGCATGGGCGGTGGTACCGGTACCGGTGCAGCCCCGATCGTGGCCGAAGTGGCCCGCGAGATGGGTATCCTGACAGTTGCTGTCGTAACCAAGCCGTTCTCCTTCGAAGGGAAAAAACGGATGGGCTTTGCCGCTCACGGTATCGAAGAGCTGTCCAAGAACGTCGACTCCCTGATCACCATCCCCAACGACAAGTTGCTGAAGGTGCTGGGTCGCGGCATCTCCCTGCTGGACGCCTTCAAGGCGGCCAACGATGTGCTGCTGGGTGCGGTACAGGGCATTGCCGAGCTGATCACCCGTCCGGGTCTGATCAACGTCGACTTCGCGGACGTGCGTACCGTGATGCGCGAGATGGGTACCGCCATGATGGGTACCGGTTCCGCCTCCGGTGATGACCGTGCCGAAGAAGCGGCCGAGAAGGCCATCTCCAGCCCGCTGCTGGAAGACGTGGATCTGGCCGGTGCCCGCGGCATCCTGGTCAACATCACTGCCGGCATGGACATGACCATCGAAGAGTTCGAAACCGTGGGTAACGCGGTCAAGGCCTTCGCCTCCGAGAACGCCACCGTGGTGGTGGGTACCGTAATCGACCCGGAAATGCACGATGAACTGCGCGTGACCGTGGTTGCTACCGGTATCGGTGCCGAGCGCAAGCCCGACATCACCCTGGTGAAGAACAACATGGTCCAGGAACGTCCGGCTCGTCAGCCCCTGATCAGCGAAGCGCTGCAGTCTCGCGTGATGGAAGAGGCGCCGGCCAAGGTGGTGAACGCCGAGCCGCAAGCTCGTCGCGAACCGGATTATCTCGATATTCCTGCGTTCCTGCGCAAGCAAGCTGACTAAGCCTCTAATGACGCTGGTTTGTTTGTTGCTTAAGGAATGTGCTAAGATGGCCTGCCCACGACCATCTGGTCAGGAATTTGAGCTGTTAAGCGGATACGCCCATGATTAGACAAAGAACCTTGAAAACGAGTGTCCAGGCCACTGGTGTCGGCCTGCATTCGGGCCGGAAAGTCACAATGACGTTCCGTCCGGCGCCTGTTAACACAGGGATCGTTTACTTGCGTACCGATCTGAATCCTGTGGTAGAGCTGCCAGCCAATGCCGATCAGGTGCGTGATACCGTGCTTTGTACCGCTCTGGTGAACGAAGCCGGTGTCCGTGTCTCTACCATTGAGCACCTCTCTGCCGCACTGGCCGGGATGGGCATCGACAATCTCTATGTCGAGGTTGATGCGCCCGAGATCCCGGTGATGGACGGCAGTGCGCACCCCTTTATCTACCTGCTGCAAGAAGTCGGTATCCGTGAACAGAATGCCCCCAAACAGTTTGTGCGGATCAAGCAGAGCATCCGTGTTGAAGACGGCGACAAGTGGGCGGAATTCCACCCCTATCGCAACGGCTTCAAGATGGATCTCGAGATCGACTTCCAGCATCCGGTATTTGAAGGACGCAATCAGCGTTGCGTGCTGGACTTCTCCGGTGCCTCTTTCGTGAAAGAGATCAGCCGTGCCCGTACCTTCGGCTTCATGCGTGACATCGAGTATCTGCGTTCCCAGAACCTGGCGCTGGGCGGCAGCCTGGAAAACGCCGTGGTGCTGGATGACTACCGGGTACTGAACGAAGATGGTCTGCGCTACGAAGACGAATTCGTCAAACACAAGATGCTGGATGCGATTGGCGATCTGTACATGTGCAATCGCAGCATCATTGGCGAATTTCGTGCCTACAAGACCGGCCATGCCCTGAACAACAAACTGCTGCGTGCCTTGCTGGCCAAGCAGGAGGCCTGGGAACTGGTGACCTTCGAGGGTGAGGGCGACAAAGCGCCTATCGCTTACTACGATAACGGTCTGGTTCTGGCCTGATAGCCGTGCAACGGAACGTCGGTCCTCTCTCCGCACCGACGTTCCGTCATTTGTTTACTCCATTCTGTAATACCGATTATCTCCCGGTTTTATTTCCCGTGTCGGCCCATGGCCACACCTGACCGAGCAGACTGATTTCTATGAGCATTACCCTGATCCTCCACGGTAAGCAGCGACGCAGGTTGCACTTGCCCAAACAACGTCTGGCCTGGGTCGGCGGTATCCTCTTCACTGTATTGGCCCTGGGGGGCGGCTGGCTCTGGCAGAGCTGGCAGCAAAAGATGGACGCGCTGGAAGTGGCGCTGGCCATGGCCGAACAGCAAAAATCCACGCAAGGGGCTGACGAAGCCCGCGAACAGCTTGCCATGCTGGCCGCCCAGGTGGGCACCATGCAGGGGCAGCTGGGTCGACTCAATGCACTCGGAGAGCGGCTGACCGAAAAAGCCGACCTCGACCCCGAGGAGTTCAATTTCAAGGAGCTGCCCCCCATGGGCGGTCCCTCCTATGATGCGGATCTGGAAGTCAGCCTCAACGAGCTGCAGGACTCCATGAAGCATCTCAGCCAACAGCTCAGCAGTCGTGAAGAGCAGCTGTCGGTACTTGAATCTTTCATCATGAATCACCATATAACCGATGCCGGTTTCATCTCCGGGACACCGGTCAAGCAGGAGCGAGTTTGGGTCTCCTCTGGCTTCGGTGGCCGGGTCGATCCGTTCAATGGTCGTGCCAAGATGCACAAAGGGGTGGATTTCCGTGGCAAGCCCGGCACCCCCATCCTGGCAACGGGCCCAGGCGTTGTAAGCTGGGCGGGCCGTCATCCGGAATTTGGCAACATGGTGGAGATCAACCACGGCAATGGTCTGGTGACCCGTTATGCCCACAACTCCAAGTTGCTGGTCGAAGTGGGCACCCTGGTCGATGAGGGCCAGAAAATTGCCTTGATGGGACGCACCGGTCGCGCGACCGGGGTTCATTTGCATTACGAAGTGTTGAAAGATGGTCGTCAGGTGGACCCCGCGCGTTTTCTCAATGCCAGACGGGGTTAGGTTTTTTTCTCCAGGTTCCAGTGACGGAACGCTTATATAACCAGAAATAGTTGGTACCCATGATTAGCACACTGCTTACCAAGATTATCGGCAGCCGGAACGACAGAACGCTCAAGGCTTTGCGTAAAATTGTAAAACAGATCAACGCGATGGAGCCGCAGTTCGAAGCTCTGTCCGATGCACAGCTGCAGGCCAAGACGGCCGAATATCGTCAGCGTCTGGAGCAGGGTGAGACGCTGGAGCAGCTGCTGCCGGAGGCCTTTGCCACCGTGCGTGAAGCCTCCCGTCGGGTGTTCGGCATGCGTCACTTCGACGTGCAGCTGATCGGCGGCATGGTGCTGAACTCCAACCGCATCGCCGAAATGAAAACGGGTGAAGGTAAAACCCTCACCGCCACCCTGCCGGCCTACCTGAATGCCCTGAGCGGCCGCGGCGTGCACGTGGTGACGGTGAACGACTATCTGGCCAAGCGTGACGCCGAGGCGAACCGCCCGCTATTCGCCTTCCTCGGCATGACCGTCGACTGCAACGTGCCCGGCATGGATGCGTCCCAGAAGCGCGACGCCTACGCCGCCGACATCACCTACGGTACCAACAACGAATTCGGTTTCGACTACCTGCGCGACAACATGGCGTTCTCGCCCGAGCAGCGCGTGCAGCGTCCGCTCAACTACGCGCTGGTGGATGAGGTGGACTCGGTGCTCATCGATGAAGCCCGTACCCCGCTCATCATCTCAGGCCCGGCCGAAGACAGCTCCGAGCTCTACATCCGCGTCAATAAGCTGATCCCGCTGCTGGTCAAGCAGGACAAGGAAGATTCCGAAGAGTACACCGGCGACGGCCACTACACGGTGGACGAGAAGAACCGCCAGGCGCTGCTGACCGAAAACGGCCAGATCTTCGTGGAGGAGCTGCTCAAGAAAGAGGGGCTGCTGGCCGAAGACGACTCCCTGTTCTCCGCCACCAACATCAGCCTGCTGCACCACGTCAACGCCGGCCTGCGCGCCCACACCCTGTTTGAGCGCAACGTCGACTACATAGTCCAGAAGGACGAGATCGTCATCGTCGACGAGCATACCGGCCGTACCATGCCGGGTCGTCGCTGGTCCGACGGTCTACACCAGGCGGTTGAGGCGAAGGAAGGGGTCAAGATCCAGAACGAGAACCAGACGCTGGCCTCCATCACCTTCCAGAACTACTTCCGTCTGTACGACAAGCTGGCGGGCATGACGGGTACTGCCGATACCGAAGCCTTTGAATTCCAGCAGATTTATGGCCTGGATACCGTGGTTATCCCGACCAACAAGCCGATGGTGCGCAAGGACATGGGCGATCTGGTCTACCTGACCGCCAACGAGAAGTATGCCGCCATCATCGAAGACATTCGCGGTTGCGTCGAACGCGGCCAGCCGGTGCTGGTCGGTACCGTCTCCATCGAGAACTCCGAGCTGCTCTCCGGCATCCTGACCAAGGAGAAGATCCCGCACAAGGTGCTGAACGCCAAGTTCCACGCCATGGAAGCTGAGATTGTCGCCCAGGCCGGCCAGACCGGCGCCGTCACCATCGCCACCAACATGGCCGGTCGTGGTACCGACATAGTGCTGGGTGGCAACTGGCAAGCGGAAATCGCCCAGCTGGAGAACCCGAGCGAGGAGCAGATCGCCGAGCTGAAGGCCGCCTGGCAGGTGCGTCACGATGCGGTGCTGGCCGCCGGTGGTCTGCACATTATCGGTACCGAGCGTCACGAGTCCCGTCGTATCGACAACCAGCTGCGCGGCCGTTCCGGTCGTCAGGGTGACCCGGGCTCCTCCCGCTTCTACCTCTCCATGGAAGATACCCTGATGCGGATCTTCGCCTCCGATCGCGTGACCGGCATGATGAAGAAGCTGGGCATGGAAGAGGGCGAAGCCATCGAGCACCCCTGGGTGACCAAGGCCATCGAGAACGCCCAGCGCAAGGTGGAAGGTCGCAACTTCGACATCCGCAAGAGCCTGCTGGAGTTTGACGACGTGGCCAACGACCAGCGCAAGGTGGTCTACGAGCAGCGCAACGAGCTGCTGGACACCAGCGACATCTCCGAGACCATCCACGTCATCCGTGACGACGTCTACGGCGCCATCATCGACGAGTACATCCCGCCCCAGTCTCTGGAAGAGATGTGGGACGTGCCGGGTCTGGAAGCCCGCCTGAAGTCCGACTTCGCCCTCGATCTGCCGCTGCAGCAGTGGCTGGCGGAAGACGACAAGCTGTATGAAGAGAAGCTGCGCGAGCGCATCCTGGATGAAGCCACCAAGCTCTATGCCCACAAGGAAGAGCTGGTTGGTAAAGAGGTGCTGCGCAACTTCGAGAAGGCGGTGATGCTGCAAACCCTGGACGGCCTGTGGAAAGAGCACCTGGCGGCCATGGATCACCTGCGTCAGGGTATCCATCTGCGCGGCTACGCCCAGAAGAACCCCAAGCAGGAGTACAAGCGCGAATCCTTCGATCTGTTCACCCAGATGCTGGAGACCCTCAAACGCGACGTGGTCAGCATCCTGAGCCGGGTACAGGTGCAGGAGCGCGACGTGGAGGCGATGGAAGAGCAGCAGCGCCAGCAGGCCGAAGCCGCTCCCCGTACCTACACCCACGCGACGGCCGACAACCAGCTGGCCGATGAAGAGCAGGCCGAAGCGGGCCCGGTCACCTTCGTGCGGGACGAGCAGAAGGTGGGGCGCAACGATCCCTGCCCCTGTGGCTCCGGCAAGAAATACAAGCACTGCCACGGTCAGTTGACCTGATAGCGCCATGACCATGATGCACCGCCTCCGGGCGGTGCATTCATTTCTGGCAAGGGAGGAGAAGCGTAATGAGCAAGATGCCGACGGGCTGGGATGCCGCGGCCCACACCAGCTGGCTGGCTGGCCAGCGTCAGGGTGCCATCCAGCAACTGCTGGCGAGACTCAATGCCAACGCGGTCAAGCCGGTGGCTCTGCAGCTGCAGTTTGCCTATTACCTCTTTTTGTGCGGTGACCCGGCGTCGGCGGCCCAGGTACTGGAGATGGCTCACAAGGCCGAACCTGGCAACGACGAGGTGCTGCGCAACCTCTGCTCTTGTCTGTCACGGTCCGGTCAATACGAACAGGCGGTGGCGCGGCTGCAGACCCTGTTGCAGCGTCTCCCCGACGACTTCCATGCGCTGGATGCTCTCTGCGCCTCGCTGGCCAAGCTGGAGCGCCACGCCGAGGCTGCCGTGGCGGGAACCCGCTCGCTGGAGCTAAAGGCTCGGGTGAGCGACAAGGCGCCGTCAGACTGGACTCTGCCGGCAGTCGCACCGTCGGCCTGGCTGGCGGCAGACAAACCGGATGTCATCGCCTTCTCGCTGTGGGGCAGTGCCCCTCGTTACCTGCGGGGCGCCATCGACAATGTGCTGGCGGCCGCCTATCTCTATCCGGGTTGGCGGGTGCGTTTCTACGTGGATGAGAGCGTGCCCGCCGAGCTGCTCGCTGCACTGCGCGAACTGGGGGCCGAGCTGTTGCTGCAACCCGCCGGTCAATCTTTGGGTCGGCGCCTCTGCTGGCGTTTTCAGGTAGCCAACGATCCGCGGGTGGGACGCTTTCTGGTGCGGGATGTGGATTCGGTACCGGGTGTACGCGAGCGGCTGGCGGTACAGGAGTGGCTTGCATCGACGCGCTGGTTTCATATCATGCGCGATTGGTGGAGTCATACCGATCTGGTGCTGGCGGGTATGTGGGGTGGAGTGGCCGGTGTGTTGCCGCCACTGGCGCCCCTGCTCGAAGCCTATCAGCCGGACGTCATGGAGACGCCGAATATCGACCAGTGGTTTTTGCGCGACCGGCTCTGGGGTTATCTCTCGCAGAGCTGTCTGGTGCATGACCGCTGCTTCACGCCGTCTGGCGCCATCCCCTGGCCGCTGCCCGCCCCGGACGGGAGCGAGCATGTGGGGCAGGATATCTTTACGGCACAAGGGGAAACACAGGCCCGCCGGCTGGCGCCCTGGATTGCCCGTTTGCCATGTTTACGCTGAGGACAATGATGGAACAGAAGAAACGGATCTGGGTGGCGGTCGGCGTCATCGAGAACGAACGGGGCGATATCTTCATCGCCAGACGCTCCGCCGATCGTCATCAGGGGGATCGCTGGGAATTCCCCGGCGGCAAGGTGGAAGCCGGAGAGGATCTGCTCACCGCGCTGGACAGGGAGCTGTGGGAAGAGATCGGGATCCGGGTGCAGGATTGCGCTCCCTTCATGGAGCTGCATCACGACTACCCGGACAAGCAGGTACTGCTGGATATCTGGAAGGTGACCCGCTTCAGCGGCGAGCCGTTTGGCAAGGAGGGGCAGGAGTGTCGCTGGGTGCCGCTGGCCTCGCTGCATGAGTACCACTTCCCCGACGCCAATGGCCCGATCGTGACGCGCCTGCAGGCATCGCTGGCCGCACAGGGCTGATGGCGAGCTACCGCGCACGCCAAAAGAAAAAGGGCCGTATCGGCCCTTTTTGCTTGTCGGCTTACTGCCACTGCTCCCCTTCTTCGGGATAGGGCAGTAGCTCGGGATCCACTTCACCCGGGATGCACTTCTGCTCGTCGGCCCACTCGCCGAGATCTATCAGCTGGCAGCGCTTGCTGCAGAACGGGCGAAACGGGCTCTGCAGGCCCCACTCCAGCTCGGTCTGGCAGGTCGGGCACTTTACCTTGGTCACCATGGATGCTCCTTAGCAGCAGGCCAGCTGGAAGGACACGTCACCGATCTGCTGCTCCGCGGTGGGCAAAAAGCGCAGGGCAAACCGGTTCTTGTGGCCGCTCAGGGTCGGGTAGCACTGCTGGGTGCCGCTCAGGCGAATGCGGATCAGCTCGGCACTCTCGGCGGTATCCTGGAAGAAGCCGTTGACGGCCACCTGTTCGCTGAAGTTGCCGGATTCACGCCACAGGCGCAGCAGCAGGGAGATGGCGTTCATCAACAGGTTGATGTCGCTCAGCCACAGCTGCATCTGCTGATGACGGGCGATGGCCGGGGTGGCGAGCCAGTGGTGTAGTTGCGGCACGTCGAAGGCACAGAGCCCACCCGGGATGGAGAAGCGCTGGCGGATGGAGCCAAGCAGCCGGTCCTCTTTCAGGCGGGCACCGGGACGCGGTGCACTCAGCAAGTTGCGGGAGAGCTGGGTGCTCTCCTGCTGCATCAGGTTGATCTGCTCCAGGTCGACGTCTGGCAGGCTGGCCCAGTGGCTCAGGCGCTGGCTGAGGCGCTCCAGATCCTTGATCAGATCGGCGCGCAGGTCACCGCGCTCCAGCAACTCCTGCAGGTCGAACAGGCCCTTGAAAAAGGCGATGTGTGCCCAGGGCTGGTCGCTCTCCAGATTGTCGCGGATCTGGGAAAACAGGGACTCCAGACGAAGATAGGTCCGGCTTTTTTCATTGAGGGGAAAATCGTAAATCATGCCTAATCCTGGCCAGCCATAAACCGGCCTAGTGTACTCACAGTTGGCGGGCTTGTTGAGAGGCAAATGCCAGATATGTCTCGTGCAGCGCGAAAATTCGGCTCTTTATCGCCTCGGGCGTGCCGTTCTGGTTGTCCAGCACATCGTCGGCTGCCGCCAGCCGCTCGGTCCGGCTCGCTTGGGCGGCCAGGATGGCCTCAGCCTGCTCCCGGCTCACGCCGTCCCGACGACAGGTACGCTCAATCTGGGTCGCTTCGTCCACGTCGATCACCAGTACCCGGTTGGCCAGTGCCGTGAGCCGGTTTTCCACCAGCAGGGGCACCACCAGCAGGCAATAGGGGGATCGCGCGGCCGCACACTGGCGCTGCATCTCGCTGCGAATGAGGGGATGGAGCAGGGCGTTGAGCCAGCCCTTGGCCTGCGGGTCAGTGAAGACCCGCTCACGCAGTTGGCGGCGATCGAGCCGGCCATCGGGGGCGATGACGTCAGCGCCAAAATGGGCGGCGATGGCGGCCAGGGCCGGGGTGCCAGGTTCCACTACCTCGCGGGCGATGATGTCCGCATCCACTACTTCGATGCCCAGCTCGGCAAACTGATTGGCAACCGTGGTCTTGCCGCTGCCAATCCCGCCGGTAATTGCGACTACATACATGGGTCAGTGCTGCCTTTGATCAGAGAAACGTCGTGAGGTACCAGCGGGTGATGGTATCGCCCCACAGCAGCGCGATCCAGCCGGCGATGGCCAGGTAGGGCCCGAAAGGGATGGGTTTGCCCTGATGATGGTTACGCAGCAGGATGAGACTTATCCCTATTATGGCGCCGACCAGGGAGGAGAGCAGCAACACGATGGGCAGGGCCTGCCAGCCGAGCCAGGCCCCCAGCGCCGCCAGCAGCTTGAAGTCGCCGTAGCCCATCCCTTCCTTGCCGGTCAGCAGCTTGAAGGCCCAGTAGAGGCTCCAGAGCACCAGATAGCCGGCCATGGCACCGATCACCGCATCGGCCAGCGGAACGAATCCCCCTGCCAGATTGGACAGCAGGCCACCCCACAGCAGTGGCAGGGTCAGCTGATCCGGCAGCAGCATCTTGTCCAGATCGATGAAAGTGAGCGCCACCAGCACCCAGGTGAGCAGCAGGGCGGCCAGCAAGCCCCAGCTCGGTGGAAATGTTGCGGCGACGACCAGCGAGAGCAGAGCTGTCAGCAGCTCCACCAGCGGATAACGGGCCGAGATGGGGGCCTGACATTCACGGCAGCGACCCTTGAGCCAGAGCCAGCTGAGCAGGGGGATATTCTCCATGGCCGTGATGGCGTGGCCGCAATGGGGGCAGGCAGAACGCGGCACCATCAGGTTGTAGCGTTCCTCCTGCTGCAGTTGTGTCTCTGGGTTGAAATAGCTGAGGTATTCGGCCTGCCACTCCCGCTCCAGCATGATGGGCAGGCGATGGATCACCACGTTGAGAAAACTGCCGATCATCAGAGAGAAGAGGAATACCAGCGAAAAATAGAGCCAGGACAGGCTGTGAAAAACGTCAGTGATCAGCAACATCGGGTTCCGGATTGGTTGGGGGTCAGTGGATGACCGACCCCAGTTTGAAGATGGGCAGGTACATGGCGACCACCATGCCGCCGACCAGTACCCCCAGCACCACCATGATGAGAGGTTCCAGCAGGCTGGTGAGGCCGTCGACCAGATCGTCCACCTCTTGTTCGAAGATGGTAGCGACCTTGGAGAGCATATCATCGATGGCGCCTGACTCCTCGCCAATCATCACCATCTGGATCACCATGTCGGGGAAGAGATCGACGGTGCGCATGGCCACGTTGATCTGCATGCCGGCCACCACCTCGTTGCGAATGGCCATGACGGCGGTGCGATAGACATAGTTGCCGGAGGCGCCTGCGGCGGAGATCAGGGCATCCACCAGCGGGATACCAGCAGAAAAGGTGGTGGAGAGGGTGCGGGCGAAGCGGGCCATGGCGGCCTTGTGCAATATCATGCCGACCACCGGGATGGTCAGAATGAACTTGTCGGTGTTGTCTCTGACTTTCTGCGAGGCGCGCCAGGCTCGCACGTAGAGGAAGATGGCGAGTGCAACCCCGCCAAAGATCATATACCACCAGTTCTGCATGAAGCGGGAGATGCCGATGACGAACTGGGTAAAGGCGGGCAGCTCGGCGCCGAAACTCTTGAAGATGTCCTCAAACTGCGGAATGACAAACAGCAGCAGAATGGAAGTGACGACAATGGCGACCAGGATGACCATGGTGGGGTAGAACATCGCCTTCTTGATCTTGGACTTGAGCGCTTCCGATTTTTCCCGATAGGTGGCGATGCGATCGTAGATGGTCTCCAGCGCGCCGGACTGCTCGCCCGCCTCGACCAGGTCGCAATAGAGTGCATCGAAGTGGCGGGGATGGCGGCGCAGTGCCTCGGACATGGGGGTACCGGTCTCCACATCGGCGGCTATCTGGCCCATGAGCTCGCGCATGGCCGCCTTCTCGTGGCTGCGGGCGATGATCTGCAGGCTCTGGACCAGAGGTACGCCGGCTGACAGCATGGTGGTGATCTGGCGGGAGACGACGGCAATGTCCATCGGCTTGATCTTGGCGCCGCCCTTGGAGAAGAGTCCCTGGCTCTTCTTGCTCACCTTGGTGACGTTGACGCCCTGTTTGCGCAGCTCGGCCTTGACCGTATTGATGCTGTCGGCCTGCAGCTCGCCTGAGACCTTCTGGCCCTTGCGGTTCACCCCGCTCCAGCGAAAGGCGAAGACTTTCTTGGGGGCATTCTGTTTCTGGGTTAGCGTTGCCATCACTGCGTCCTGCAATGGGGCCCGGTTTGCTCGTCGCTAAGAGAAGCAACCTCGGCCTGATGGAAATCGCCAGGGCCGGCGGCACCTGGATGAATCGGCTGAGCGATAGGCTCTGTCAGTTGGTTGTTACCCGGTTTATCTCGGCCAGGCTGGTCACCCCCAGTCGGGCCTTCTCAAGACCGGAGGTACGCAAGGTGCGCATGCCCTCCTTCTGGGCGATAGCCGCAATCTGCATGGAGTTGGCTCCCTGCATGATCAATTTTGCAATATTTTCTGACATCAACAGGATCTCGTAGATGCCGACCCGCCCCTTGTAGCCGCCCGAACACTCCTTGCAACCAACCGGCTTGAACAGCCGCAAGCCTGCGGCCAGTTGCTGTTGGGTGAACCCCAACTCCAGCAGTTCGGCCTCTGGCACCACTTCGGGGGCCTTGCAGTGGTCACACAGCTTGCGTGCCAGTCGCTGAGCCATGATCAGGGTAACCGAAGAGGCGATGTTGAAGGCGGGTACTCCCATGTTCATCATCCGGGTCAGCGTCTCGGCCGCCGAGTTGGTGTGCAATGTGGAGAGCACCAGGTGGCCGGTTTGCGCCGCCTTGATGGCGATCTCGGCGGTTTCAAGATCCCGTATTTCCCCGACCATCACCACATCGGGATCCTGGCGCAGAAAGGAGCGCAGGGCACTGGCGAAGGTCAGCCCAGCCTTGGGGTTGACCTGCACCTGATTGACCCCAGGCAGGTTGATTTCCACCGGGTCTTCGGCGGTCGAAATATTCACTTCTGTGGTGTTGAGAATGTTCAGGCCGGTGTAGAGCGACACCGTCTTGCCCGAACCGGTCGGGCCGGTCACCAGGATCATGCCCTGAGGCTTCGAGAGCGCACGCAGATATTGCGCCTTCTGCCGATCGTCGAAGCCGAGCTGCTCGATATTGAGGCGCGCAGCGGAAGAGTCGAGCAGACGGATAACGATCTTCTCGCCCCACATGGTAGGCAGGGTGTTGACCCGCATGTCCATCGACTTGTTGCGCGACAGCTTCAATTTGATGCGGCCATCCTGGGGCAGCCGCCGTTCGGCGATGTCCAGGCGCGCCATCACCTTGAGTCGGGCCGAGAAGCGGTTGGCCAGATTGACCGGCGGCGTCGCTACCTCATGCAGGATCCCGTCTATCCGAAAGCGAATACGGTACTTGGTCTCATAGGGCTCGAAGTGGAGGTCGGATGCACCGCGCTTGATGGCATCCATCATGATCTTGTTGATGTATTTGACGATGGGGGCATCATCATCCGCAGTGTTGACGCTCTCGTCGAGTCGTGACCCTTCGTCAGACACCTCCAGCTCGGAGATCTCGGACTCGTCGATGTCCTCCATGCCGAGGGCGTCCTGATCGTTCTCCATCAGCTTGCTGATGGCGGCGGTCAGCTTGTTCTCTTCGACCAGCAGGGCCTCGGTGTGCAGCCCGAAGCTGAAACCAAAATCCTCCAGTGCCGACACATTGGTCGGGTCGGACATGGCGATATAGAGGGTGTGTCCCTGGGTGTAGATGGGCAGCACATGGTGTTTCTCAATCAGCTTCTGATTGAGGTACTTCTGCGGGATCTCGGCCAGGTCGAAGGCGGCAAGATCCAGCAGAGGTACCCCATATTCCAGCTCGCAGAAGTCGGCCAGCGCCTTGCTGTCGAGGATCTCGTTCTCGATCAGAAAGGTCACAAAGGGTTTGCGCTGCGCCTTGGCCTGGCTCAGATAGCGCTGTGAGTCGGACTCACTGAGCAGGGAAGAAGCGGCCAGGCTTAACGCCAGGCCGCTATTGGGGCTAGATGTCATTATGGGCAGTAGTCAGTTTGAGCTGTACCTGTCGGGTTTTCACACTTCTTCGTCCAGACAAGGGGAACTGCTGCTGATGCCGTCATGATGAAAGAGTCAGAGGTAGTAAGAGGAGCCAGTACTGTATTATCGACTGGTACCGCAGTAATTGTGATTGCGTTGCCTGCTGTGGCTGTCCCAGCATAAGTCAACGTAGCACGACCAGAAGATACTGCCCCGCTCGGCATAGCATTAACCCCGTTGTTGCATTGGTCGGCGCCGTAGCTTTGCATGCAGACCTCGATTTGGGTCTTCAGGCTACCAGTAGCTGCCACCAACTCGGTCATCTTCGATTTTTTGGTGTAGTTCTGATAAGCCGGCAGCGCAATGGCGGCCAGGATGGCGACGATCGCGACCACGATCATCAATTCGATAAGGGTAAAGCCTGATTGTTTCTTCATTTCAAATATCCTTTTTGTCCTTGGTTCCTGGGAAGTGCCGGTGGAAAACTATCCACACGTCAGTATCTTATCCGAGCTGTCCGACTTGGCAACAGAGGTCGGGGTCTTTGTTAACAATCTTTCTGTCATTTGCGAAAAATTTGATATAAATCATGGATGAAGAGCCCCTATCGACTCTTTTTAGCTGGCGGGGATGGGTCCATCTCACACTCCTTTGCCGAGGGATCCTGCCTTAAAGAAAAGGCGCCTATGGCGCCTTTTGCAAGTCCTTCATCTTGTTATATGTCACCGGCCCGACGGGGCATGGTGAACGCCCTTCGGCTAGATAAAACGCATCGAGAGATCAAGGGCCCGCACATGTTTGGTCAGGGCACCGACCGAAATGAAGTCGACACCGGTAGCCGCATATTCGGCCAGGGTGTCCAGCGTGACGTTGCCGGAGACCTCCAGCTTGGCCCGCCCCTGATTGAGAGCAACGGCCTCGCGCATCATGGGCACGTCGAAGTTGTCCAGCATCACGATATCGGCGTGAGCGGCCAATGCCTGTGCCAGCTCGGCCAGGGATTCGACCTCGACTTCCACCGGTTTGCCCGGGTTGAGCCGGCGAGCCTCGGCAATGGCCTGCGCTATGCCACCACAGGCGAGAATATGGTTCTCTTTGATGAGATAGGCGTCATAGAGGCCGATGCGGTGGTTCTTGCCGCCGCCGCAGGTGACCGCATATTTCTGGGCGCTGCGAAGGCCGGGCAGGGTCTTGCGGGTGTCAAGCAGGCGGCAATCTGTGCCTGCCAGCTCGGCCACGTAGCGGGCGGTGAGGGTGGCGACGCCGGAGAGGGTCTGCACGAAGTTCAGCGCATTGCGCTCGCCGGTCAGCAGGGTGCGAGCCGGGCCATGCAGACGGAACAGCTCCTGATTGGGGGTGAGCACTTCACCATCCTGCACCAGCCACTCCACCTGCACATCGCCGCCAAGCTGAGTGAATACTTCATCTACCCAGGGCTGGCCGCAGAAGACGCCGGCTTCGCGGGTGATGACGCGGGCCGTCGAGATGCGATCCGCCGGGATCAGCTGGGCCGTGATATCGGCGCTGGCATCCGGTTGGTCCAGCGCGGTGAGGGCGTCGCCCAAGTCTTCGAGTAGTGCGGCGCGCACGGCGCGACGGATGTCCTGTTGTAGCATGCCTTTATTCCTGCAAAGGTCTGAGCAGCAATTGCCGCTCCTTTTGAACCAGCTCCAGCCGGCCGAGGGCATTCATGCCTACCAGCACCTCGTCGCCAGCCGCCGCCGGGTTGATAAAGATGGCCAGATCGTACAAGGTCAATGGTCCCATCGCCAGCGTTTCGATGGTGCCGTTGCCGACCCGGATAAACCCGGCTGCCGTATTCACCTGGCTGCTGCCGTGGGCGGTCAGGCCGAGCCGCTCGGCGACCCGTTGCGGCACTGTGATGCGCGTTGCGCCGGTATCGAGCAGCAGTTGCACCGGCTGGCCGTTGATGGCACCCTCCAGTCGATAGTGGCCGCTCTGGTCGGCCCTCAGCAGGAGTTCGCCGCTGCTGGTGACGCTCGGTTGGGTGCGGGAGTGGAAGTAGAGGGTCAGCAGGCCCATCAAAGAGAGCCAGGCCAGTAGCCAGAACCAGCGCGCCGTTTGCTGCATACCTCATCCATATCGAGCCAAAGATGACCCAGCCTAACACACAATTTTCCACTGATTCAGCGGCTTGGTGACAAGATGCCGGCCCGGATCGCGCTTTTCCCCTCAACTCGTATCGAGTAGCCGATGACCCATCCTGACCTCACGTTTTCCATCGACGCCGCCGGCTGGTGCCGGGAGGCTCGCAAGGTGCCCTCTCCCCACCACAACGAGCGGGCCAGCCCGAGCGACATCTCTCTGCTGGTGGTGCATGGCATCAGCCTGCCGCCAGGCGAGTTCGGCGGACCCTTCATCGATGACCTTTTTCTGGGGCGGCTCGATCCCGCGGCTCATCCCTACTTTGCCGACATCCATCAACTGCGGGTCTCGGCCCACTGCCTGATCCGGCGCGATGGTGAACTGGTGCAGTATGTGCCGTTTGGCGCCAGAGCCTGGCATGCCGGGGTCTCGAGTTGGCAGGGGAGGGAGGCGTGCAACGACTTCTCCATCGGCATCGAGCTGGAAGGGACCGACGAACTGCCCTACACGGACGCACAGTATGAGGTATTGGTTGGGCTCAGCCGAACCTTGTCGAGTTATTATCCCGCCATCACGGCGGATCGTATCGTCGGCCATTGCGACATAGCGCCGGGGCGCAAGACGGATCCGGGTGAGAGTTTCGAATGGCAGCGATATCGCCATGCACTCAACTTTAAGTAAATATTCTAAAAATAAGTTTGTGTTTTTAAAACAATGGCTTGCCTATATGGCAGGCCATTTTTATTCGCTGTTGATCAAATGTTGCCTGTGAGCCATGTCAAAAATATTGGTCTGACCAATTTCTATGAGGCAAATCATAAATCCCTCTATTTACCCCTTAAGTGGCAATGTTGATTCTTGATTCAGATCATCTTTTGGGTGGACTTTTCCCATGCCCTCTGCTAATTTTCGCCCCATTCATGAAATTGGTAATACCAATTTAACAAAGCAGCCTCATGCCCTATCTCAAGATTACTCAACCCAAGTTGGCCGACGCCATTGTCGCCGAGCTGGAACAGATGATTCTGGAAGGCAGTTTGCAGCCGGGCCAGAAGTTGCCGCCCGAGCGGGAACTGGCCATCCAGTTTCAGGTTTCGCGCCCTTCGCTGCGCGAAGCCATCCAGCGCCTCGAGGCAAGAGGACTCTTGTATCGTCGTCAGGGCGGCGGCACTTACGTACAGAATGCCTTGAGCAAAGGGATCGCCGATCCCCTGTTCGAGCTGCTCAGCACCCACCCGGAAGCCCAGTACGACCTGCTGGAGTTTCGCCATGCGCTGGAAGGCATCTGTGCCTACTATGCTGCATTGCGGGGAACGGAAGCCGATTTCGAGCGGATCCGTCAGGTGCAGTCCGCCATCGAGGAGGCTGGCCAGCAAGGCTCGCTGGTAGCCGAATCCGCTGCCGTCACCCAGTTCTATCTGGCGGTGGCCGAGGCGTCCCACAACGTGGTGCTGCTGCATCTGCTGCGGGCCATGGGCCCCATGCTTGAGCAGAACATTTTACGCAATAACGAAATTCTGAATCGCCGTCCGGGAGTGGTCGCCAAGATCCGTCGCCATCGCGCGCATCTGATCGAGGCTATCCTGTCGGGGGCTCCGGAGCGGGCCAGGGCAGCTTGTCATGAGCACCTGGCCTTTATCGAGGACACCTTGTTGGATATGCAGAGGGAAGACAGCCGGATCCAGCGATCCATGCGTCGGATCCGTCAGCAGGAAAACTAATCCCACAAGGCTTTATTGTCGAATGCTTGCGCCCTTCGCCGTGCAATGCCGTGCAATCACAACATAATAGGAACCAGCCATGTCTGATATCCTGAAGAACGATGTGGACCCGATAGAAACGCTGGAGTGGCTTGCCTCTCTGGAATCCCTGCTGCGTGAAGAGGGTCCGCAACGCGCTCAGTTCATCCTTGAACAGTTGGCCGAGAAAGCCCGCGCAAGCGGTGTGGACGTGGCTGCCAAGGCAAATCGCGACTACATCAACACCATCCCGTCCAGCGACGAGCCGGCTTACCCGGGCGACCTGGAGATGGAGCGTCGCATTCGCGCCATCATCCGCTGGAACGCCATGATGATCGTGCTGCGCGCCTCCAAGAAAGACCTGGACCTGGGCGGTCACATGTCTTCCTTCGCCTCTTCCGCGACCATCTACGAAGTCTGCTACAACCACTTCTTCCGTGCCAGCAACGAGAAGGACGGTGGCGACCTGGTTTACTTCCAGGGTCACATCTCCCCGGGCATCTACGCCCGTGCATTTGCCGAAGGTCGCCTGACCGAAGAGCAGCTGGACAACTTCCGTCAGGAAGTGGATGGCAAGGGTATCCCTTCCTACCCGCACCCGAAACTGATGCCGGAATTCTGGCAGTTCCCGACCGTCTCCATGGGTCTGGGCCCCATCGCCGCCATCTATCAGGCCCGCTTCCTGAAGTACCTGACCGACCGTGGCATCAAGGATTGCTCCGAGCAGACTGTTTACGCCTTCCTGGGTGACGGCGAGATGGACGAGCCGGAAGCCAAGGGCGCCCTGACCGTTGCCGTGCGTGAAAAGCTCGACAACCTGGTGTTCGTGGTCAACTGCAACCTGCAGCGTCTGGATGGCCCGGTTGTCGGCAACGGCAAGGTCATCAACGAGCTGGAAGGCCTGTTCGCCGGCGCCGGCTGGGACGTCACCAAGGTCATCTGGGGTCGCAAGTGGGATGAGCTGCTGAAGAAAGACACTTCCGGCAAGCTGATCCAGCTGATGAACGAGACCGTGGATGGTGACTACCAGACCATGAAGTCCCGCGATGGCGGCTACGTGCGCGAGCACTTCTTCAACCGTTACCCGGAAACCGCCGCGCTGGTCAAAGACATGACTGACGAGGAGATCTTCGCCCTGAACCGCGGTGGTCACGATCCTCGCAAACTGTTTGCCGCCTTCTCCAAGGCTGCACAGACCAAGGGCAAGCCGACCGTGATCCTGGCCAAGACCATCAAGGGCTATGGCATGGGCGAAGCAGCCGAAGGCAAGAACATCGCTCACCAGGTCAAGAAGATGGATCTGGGCTCAGTGCGTCACCTGCGCGATCGTTTCAACCTGCCGGTGACCGACGAGCAGCTGGAAAACCTGCCGTACCTGAAGATCGAAGAGGGTACCGAAGAGCACAAGTACCTGCACGCCCGTCGTGCCGCTCTGAAGGGTTATGTTCCGACCCGTCTGCGCGAGAGCACCACCAAGCTGGAAATTCCGGCACTGGATGCCTTTGGTCCGCTGCTGGGTGAACAGGCGCGTGAAATCTCCACCACCATGGCGTTCGTGCGTTCCCTGAACGTGATGCTGAAAGACAAGTCCATCGGCAAGCGCATCGTGCCGATCCTGGCTGACGAAGCTCGTACCTTCGGTATGGAAGGCCTGTTCCGCCAGATCGGTATCTACAGCCCGCACGGTCAGCAGTACACCCCGCAAGACCGCGACATCGTCTCCTACTACAAGGAAGACAAGCAGGGTCAGGTTCTGCAAGACGGTATCAACGAGCTGGGCGCCATGTCCTCCTGGCTGGCTGCTGCGACCTCTTACAGCACCAACGATTGCCCGATGATCCCGTTCTACATCTACTACTCCATGTTCGGCTTCCAGCGGATCGGCGACATGGCGTGGGCAGCCGGTGACCAGCAAGCCCGTGGCTTCCTGCTGGGTGCGACCTCCGGTCGTACTACCCTGAACGGCGAAGGTCTGCAGCACGAAGATGGTCACAGCCACATCCTGGCCAACACCATCCCGAACTGCGTCTCCTACGACCCGTCCTACGCCTATGAAGTAGCGGTGATCGTACAGGACGGTCTGCGTCGCATGTACGGTGAGAACCCGGAGAACGTGTTCTACTACATCACCACTCTGAACGAGAACTACGCCATGCCGGCCATGCCGGAAGGCGCCGAGGAAGGCATCCGCAAGGGTATCTACAAGCTGGAAACCGTGGCCGGCACCAAGGCCAAGGTACAGCTGCTGGGTTGTGGCTCCATCCTGGGTCACGTGCGCACCGCCGCCCAGATCCTGGCCAGCGAGTACGGCATCGGTTCCGACGTGTTCAGCGTCACCTCCTTCAACGAGCTGGCTCGTGACGGTCAGGACGCGGATCGCTGGAACATGCTGCACCCGACTGCCGAGGCTCGCGTTCCCTACATCGCTCAGGTACTGGGCAGCGAAGCCACCATCGCCGCGACCGACTACATGAAGTCCTTCGCCGATCAGGTGCGTGCCTTCGTGCCGACCGAAAACTACCGCGTGCTGGGTACCGACGGTTACGGCCGTTCCGACAGCCGTGCCAACCTGCGTCGTCACTTCGAAGTGAACGAGTTCTACGTAGTGGTTGCTGCCCTGACCGAACTGGTCAAGCGCGGCGAGGTAGACAAGCAGGTTGTGGCCGAGGCCATCGCCAAGTACGGCATCGATGCCGACAAGGTCAACCCGCTGTACGCGTAAGAGGATCAAGTGTCGTGCCGGGACTCGCTGCCCGGCACGACCTTGCAAAGGTTAACGCGAGAGACGCGTGACAGCAGTCGGTCACGCGGATGCACGCAAGAGGATAAAGCACAATGTCCAAACAGATTATGGTGCCGGATATCGGCGCCGATGAAGTTGAAGTCACCGAGATCATGGTGGCCGTGGGTGACAAGGTCGAACTCGATCAGTCCATCATCGCGGTAGAAGGCGACAAGGCCTCCATGGAAGTCCCGGCCCCGTCCGCCGGTATCGTCAAAGAGATCCTGATCAAGGTGGGCGACAAGGTTGCCACCGGTTCCCAGATCATGATCTTCGAAGCCGAGGGTGCTGCCGCTCCTGCGCCTGCTCAGGCCGCTGCACCGGTTGCAGCCGCACCGGCCGCCGCTCCTGCTGCTGCCGCTCGCAAAGACGTGCACGTGCCGGACATCGGTGACGACGAAGTGGACGTGACCGAGATCATGGTTGCCGTAGGCGACATGGTTGAAGCCGACCAGTCCATCATCGCCGTGGAAGGTGACAAGGCCTCCATGGAAGTGCCAGCACCGTTCGCGGGCCGCGTGGTCGAGATCAAGGTTGCCGCTGGCGCCAAGGTCTCTACCGGTTCCCTGGTGATGGTGTTTGAAGTGGCTGGTGCCGCTCCTGCCGTTGCTGCTGCACCGGCCCAGGTTGCCGCTCCCGTGGCTGCTGCCCCGGTTGCCGCCGCTGCCAAAGAGGTCAATGTACCGGATATCGGTGGCGACGAAGTCGAAGTCACCGAGATCATGGTCGCCGTGGGTGACAAGGTTGAAGCCGACCAGTCCCTGATCGCCGTGGAAGGTGACAAGGCCTCCATGGAAGTGCCTGCGCCGTTCGCCGGTGTGGTCAAAGAGATCAAGGTGAAGGCGGGTGACAAGGTCTCCACCGGTTCCCTGATCATGGTATTCGAAGTGGCTGGTGCCGCTCCGGCTGCCGTGGCTGCTCCGGCTCCTGCCGCTGCACCTGTTGCTGCCGTTCCGGCTGTCGCTGCTCCTGCGCCGGTTGCCCAGGCTGCTGCCGCCTCCGACTTCGTCGCCAACGATGCCTACGTCCACGCCTCTCCGGCGGTACGCCGTCTGGCGCGCGAGTTCGGTGTCAACCTGGCCAAGGTGAAAGCCTCCGGTCGCAAGGGCCGCATCGTCAAAGAAGACGTGCAAGCCTACGTGAAGGATGCGGTCAAGCGCGCCGAGTCCGCTCCGGCTGCAGGTCAAGGCACTGGTAACGGCAACGGCATGAGTGTGCTGGCGTGGCCTAAGGTCGATTTCAGCAAGTTCGGTGATGTGGAAGAGGTCGATCTGACCCGCATCCAGAAGATCTCCGGTCCGAACCTGCACCGCAACTGGGTCATGATCCCCCATGTCACCCAGTTCGACGAAGCTGATACCACCGAGCTGGAAGCGTTCCGCAAAGAGCAGAACGCGATGCTCGAGAAGCAGAAGGCAGACGTGAAGATCACCCCGCTGGTGTTCATCCTGAAAGCCGCCGCCAAGGCGCTGGAAGCCCATCCGCGCTTCTGCAGCTCCCTGTCCGAAGATGGCAGCAAGCTGATCATGAAGAAGTACATCCACATCGGTGTGGCGGTGGATACCCCCAACGGTCTGGTTGTGCCCGTGGTGCGCGACGTCAACAAGAAGGGCATCATGGAGCTGTCTCGCGATCTGGCCGAGATCTCCAAGAAGGCCCGTGCCGGCAAGCTGACCGCTGCCGACATGCAGGGCGGTTGCTTCACCATCTCCAGCCTGGGTGGCATCGGTGGTACCAGCTTTACCCCGATCGTCAACGCGCCGGAAGTGGCCATCCTGGGCGTCTCCAAGTCCGAGATGAAGCCGAAGTGGAACGGCAAAGAGTTCGCGCCACGCCTGATGCTGCCGCTGGCCCTGAGCTACGACCACCGCGTCATCGATGGTGCCGATGGAGCCCGCTTCATCACCACCATGAACGGCGTGCTGTCCGACATCCGTCGACTGGTCCTGTAAGTGAGAGGGCGGGCCCAGAGCCTGCCCTTTTTACTTCTCATTTCGTTAACAGGATTGTAAACTTGCCCCGTTTTTTTCACGGCTGCAGCCGCCTTGTCCTGGCTTAAGACTGCGCTGTCCGGGGATATAAGAACGACAAAGAGGTCATGATGAGTAAAGAAATCAAAACCCAGGTCGTAGTACTGGGTGCTGGCCCTGCCGGTTATTCCGCTGCCTTCCGTGCGGCTGACTTGGGTCTGGATACCATTATCGTCGAGCGTTACTCCACCCTGGGGGGCGTCTGCCTGAACGTGGGCTGCATCCCGTCCAAGGCGCTGCTGCACGTCGCCAAAGTCATTGAAGAAGCCAAGGCGCTGGCCGAGCACGGCATCGTCTTCGGTGCCCCGCAGACCGACATCGACAAGGTGCGTCTGTGGAAAGAGAAGGTCATCAACCAGCTGACCGGCGGTCTGGCCGGCATGGCCAAGATGCGTAAAGTCCAGGTTGTGAACGGCTTTGGCAAGTTCACCGGCCCGAACACCCTGGAAGTGGAAGGCGCCGACGGCAAGACCACCGTCACCTTCGACAACGCCATCATCGCCGCCGGTTCCCGTCCGGTGAAACTGCCGTTCATCCCCCATGACGACCCGCGCGTATGGGACTCTACCGATGCGCTGGAGCTGACTACCGTTCCGGGCAAGCTGCTGGTCATCGGTGGCGGCATCATCGGTCTGGAGATGGGTACCGTGTACTCCTCCCTGGGCTCCGAGATCGACGTGGTGGAATTTGCCGACCAGCTGGTTCCGGCTGCCGACAAAGACATCGTCAAGATCTACACCAAGCGCGTTGCCAAGAAATTCAACATCATGCTGGAGACCAAGGTCACCGCAGTTGAAGCCCGTGAAGACGGCCTGTACGTCTCCTACGAAGGCAAGCACGCCCCGGCCGAGCCGGTTCGTTACGACAACGTGCTGGTTGCCGTAGGTCGTGTGCCGAACGGCAAGATGCTGGATGCCGAGAAGGCCGGCGTTGCCGTGACCGAGCGCGGTTTCATCGAGGTGGACAAGCAGCTGCGTACCAACGTGGCTCACATCCACGCCATCGGCGACATCGTTGGTCAGCCGATGCTGGCGCACAAGGGTGTGCACGAAGGCCACGTGGCGGCCGAAGTCATCGCCGGCAAGAAGCACTACTTCGACCCGAAAGTGATCCCGTCCATCGCCTACACCGAGCCGGAGATGGCCTGGGTGGGTCTGACCGAGAAAGAAGCCAAGCAACAGGGCCTGAACTTCGAAGTCGCCACCTTCCCGTGGGCTGCTTCCGGTCGCGCCATCGCGTCCGACTGCTCCGACGGCATGACCAAGCTGATCTTCGACAAGGAGAGCGGCCGTGTCATCGGTGGTGCCATCGTGGGTACCAACGGTGGTGAACTGCTGGGTGAAATCGGTCTGGCCATCGAGATGGGTGCCGACGCCGAAGACATCGCGCTGACCATCCACGCTCACCCGACTCTGCACGAGTCCGTGGGCCTGGCTGCAGAAGTGTTCGAAGGCTCCATCACCGACCTACCGAACGCCAAGGCCAAGAAGAAGAAGTAATTCTCTTCCCGCTCCATGAAAAAGCCGCTCAATCGAGCGGCTTTTTGTTTTTCAGCGGCAGGCGGCTGGTTGTCAGCAGCGCCCCTTCTTCGCCTGGCCGGGCGGGCAGAAGGTGCCGTAACCGTCCCTGCTGCCATCGCTGACCCGGATGCGGGCGTCATCGACGCTCACATCGGCACTGTGCACCCGTACCGGTCCGCTGCTGCAGGCGCTGAGCAGCCCCCCCAGCACTATCATCACTACCAGCTTGCCCATAACTCCTCCTCTCATTTTCCTGATTATGGGGCATTTTCAGAAGTCGGTGGAGGCGGCGCAAAAGCGCCTGCGTCACGGCTTGCCGTGGTGGCGACAGAGGGCGCCGCAGCACCCTCTGTCAGGTGATGAAGTGAGCGCCAAAAGTTACAGCCGGAAGTTGCCGACCAGCTTGTCCAGCTCGCCGGAGAGGTGCTGCAGGCTGCGGCTCGACTCGGTGAGCTGGTGGGCGATGTCGGCGGTCTCCATGGTGAGCTGGTTGATGTCTTCCACGTTGCGGTTGATCTCGCCCACCACACTGGACTGCTCCTCGGTGGCGGTGGCGACCTGGATGTTCATGTCGCTGATCTGGGTGATGTGGGCGGTGATCTGGCCGAGGGCGCCGTTGGCGGCATCGGCCTGGGTGACCACTTCCAGGCTCTGGTTGCGGCCCTGGGTCATGGCGCTGACCGCGCGGGCGCTCTGCTCCTGCAGCCGGTTGATCATGCCCTGGATCTCGGCGGTGGAGGCGGCGGAGCGACTGGCGAGGTTGCGCACCTCGTCGGCCACCACCGCGAAGCCGCGGCCCTGCTCGCCGGCACGGGCGGCCTCGATGGCGGCGTTGAGCGCCAGCAGGTTGGTCTGCTCCGAGATGCTGCGGATGGTGTCGAGGATGCTGCC
>NZ_JBFOCR010000002.1:0-258505 GCF_040907935.1 Aeromonas sp. s2
TGTGGTGGCTGATGCCACCACAACTTCACACCTTCTGTCTCCTCACATCGAACCTTGATCATGAAAACTTCAATGATGGCAGCCATGGTGCTGCAGCTGGTGATGATGGCGGGATCAGTCCACGCCAACGAGATTTCGGATGGGCTGGCCGAGTCGGGCTGTACGCTGGACGTGCAGCGCAGTATTCCTTTGCAGGCCAGGCAACCGGGCACGTTGAAAATCAGCGGCTGTCAGGTTGAAGGAGCAGCAGAGGCATCACTGCCTTTTATTTCCATGTCTGTGCGCGGTGCCATGAGCGATGAGCTTGGCATTCTCAACAACGGCCAATATCACAAGGTGTCCGGCGAGAGCTTTATTATTTCGGATATCGTCAACAGTGATCTGGAATTCAATTTGGGTCTGACCAGCAGTCAACTGTTTTTTCCGGACAGTACGACGCTGTTTGAACTCAATTATATGTAAGCAAGCCAATTGCTTAGTGTAGATACCTCATTACGTGAGACCGTTATGCAATTCCTAGAGTAAATATATGAGCGTTTCAACATCAGACTCTGTGAGAAAAAAACATTATTCCAAAATGGCTTTTATGCTGTGCGTGCCCGGCCTGATGGCGGTGGCGAATCATGCATGGGCAGAGACGGAGTTTAATATTGATGCGCTCGATCTGGACGAACGAACCAAGATCGACCTCTCCCAGTTTGCCGACGAAGGCTACATCCTGCCCGGCGACTACTACCTCGAGATCGAGGTCAACAAGAACAAGCTGCCCCTGCAGAAAATCCCCTTCTACGAGACCGACACCGGCAAGGGAAAGGGCGGGGTGGCCTGCCTGCCGCAAGAGGTGATCCCCAAGCTGGCGCTGACCGACGAGGCCATCGCCAAGATCGACAGCTGGCACGACGGTCAGTGTGCCAACCTGCTGGCGCTGGACGGCGTGGTGATCGCCAACGACATCGGCAACGGCCTGCTGCGCATCGCCGTGCCCCAGGCGTGGATGAAGTACAGCGATCCCAACTGGATTCCGCCCGAGCAGTGGGATGAAGGGATCCCGGGGATGATGCTGGACTACAACATCAACGCCCAGATCAACGAGGGCGATGGCTACTCCAACCGCAACATCAGCAGCTACGGCACCCTGGGGTTCAACTACGGTGCCTGGCGCCTGCGCGGTGACTATCAGGCCAATGCCTACTGGGGCGACAACGATCGGACCACTTCCGAGCTGAACCGCATCTACGCCTATCGTCCGCTGCCGAACATGGCCGCCAAGCTGACGGTGGGCGAGCAGCAGCTCAACTCCCAGCTGATCGACGGTTTTCGCTATACCGGCGTCAACCTGGCCAATGACGAGCGCATGCTGCCGCCGAGCCTGCAGGGCTATGCGCCGGAAGTGAGCGGCATCGCCAAGACCAATGCCAAGGTGACCGTCTCCCAGTCTGGTCGCATCCTCTATGAGACCAACGTACCGGCCGGTCCGTTTCGCATCCAGGGGCTGGACAGCTCGGTGCGCGGCCGTCTCGATGTGCGGGTGGAAGAGCAGGATGGCAGCGTCAACTCGTTCCAGGTCGACACGGCGACCGTGCCCTATCTGACCCGTCCCGGCTATGTCAGATACAACCTGGCGGTCGGCGCCCCTTCCGAACAGACGGACTCGGTGCATGACGTGCACGGCCCTGCCTTCGTCACCGGTGATTTCTCCTGGGGGGTGGCAAACTCCTGGTCGCTCTATGGCGGCAGTCTGGTTGCGGGTGAATACAACTCCATGGGGCTGGGTATCGGTCGCGATCTCTATGCCTTCGGTGCCATTTCCGCCGACCTGACCCAATCCATTTCCAAGCTGCCCGGCCTGTCGACCAAGATTGGCCAGTCGGTGCGGGTGAACTACGCCAAGCAGTTCGATGAATACAACAGCTCGATCACCTTCGCCGGCTATCGCTTCTCCCAGCATGACTTCATGACCATGTCGCAGTTCCTCAATAACAAGGATCGGCTGGAGAAGAAAGAGAATACCTCGAGCGATGACTACAACAACTGGGGTGACAAGGAGCTCTACACCATCACCGCCAACAAGACCTTCTGGGCGGACGATGCGGCCAAGGCGCTGACCGTCTACCTGGACTACACCCACAGAACCTATTGGGAACATGACGCCGAGGATCGCTACGGCCTCACCATCAACAAGAACGTGAACATCGGCAGCTTCAAGGATGTCTCCGTCTATGTGTCGGCCTACAAGACCAAGACCGAGAACTACGAGGATGACAAGAGCGTCATGCTGACCCTGAGCATGCCGATCGGAGACCGAAAGAGCGCGGGATACAGCGTGCAGTCCTCCAACGGCAAGGTGACCCACCTGGCCACCTATCAGGACTACAGCCGGCCGGATGATACCTATCAGCTGGGGGCGGGCGTGCAGAGCAATGGCCACGCCGTGGCGCGGGGTTACTACAACCACAACAGCGACATCGGGGCGGTCAGCCTCAATGCCTACAGCGTGCAGAGCGAGTACACCTCGGTCGGTGCCAGCCTGCGCGGTGGCCTGACGGCGACCGAGCACGGGGCGGCCCTGCATCAGGCGACCCGTCGTGGCGGCACCCGCATGATGGTGGATACCGACAAGACCTCCGGCGTTTCCTTCAACAACGGCCGCGCAGTGACCAACCGCTTTGGCGTCGCGGTGATCAGCGACATGACCGACTATCGCAAGAGCGACACCCGGGTCGACGTGGATCAGCTGAGCGACGACATCGATGCGATGAACGCCATCAAGCAGGGGACCCTGACCGAGGGGGCAATTGGGTATAATGCCTTCGAAATCGCCGAAGGGTTCAAGCTGCTGGCCAACGTCAAGCTGTCCGATGGCTCAGTGCCGCCGTTTGGTGCCACCGTCGTCAGGGATTCCGGCCGGGTGCTCTCGGTGGTGGATGAAGATGGCCTGGTCTATCTGACCGGGGTGAAACCGAATGAAGCGTTTGAACTCTCCTGGGGCGGCGCCCGCCAGTGCAAGATAGTGGCACCGCAACAAGTAACCGATCTGTCGATGAAGACTCTCACTTGCAAGTAATGGGATACCGATGAAAAAGCTGCTCTCTTATACCTGTCTGGCTGTGCTGGGCATGACCTCGCTCAACGTCAGCGCTGCCATCGTGCTGGACCGTACTCGCGCCGTCTATCCGGGTGGTGCCAAGTCCATCAGCCTCAACATCAAGAACGAGAACCAGAAGCTGCCCTATCTGGCGCAGTCCTGGATTGAAGATGCCCAGGGGCAGAAGATCTCTTCACCCTTCGTGGTGCTGCCGCCGGTACAGCGGGTGGATGCCAACCAGAAGTCCATCGTGCGGATCGCCAGCGTGCCAGCCATCGACAGCCTGCCCAAGGATCGCGAGTCGATCTATTACTTCAACCTGCGCGAGATCCCGCCCAAGAGCGAGAAGAGCAACGTGATGCAGATTGCCGTGCAGTCCAAGATCAAGCTGTTCTACCGCCCCGAGGCCATTTTGCCCGAGCGCGGCGCCATCTGGCAGGATCAGGTGCTGATCACCAAGCAGGGCAAGGCCCTGCAGGTGAACAACCCCACCCCTTACTACATCACCTACGTGGGCCTCGGCCATCCGCAGGGCAAGGGGAGAACCGCCATCAAGGGCTTCTCCGCCTTTATGGTGGCACCCAAGTCCGAGCAGACGGTCAACATCCCGGAAGCGCTGGGCAATGAATTTGTGATCAGCTACGTCAATGACTATGGCGGATATATGGATATCAAATACCAGTGTGCAGGCAATGCCTGTAAAGCCGTGAAGGAGAGATAAAGATGATATTGCGTACGGGGGTACTTGGTATCATTTTTTTGTCCATGCCAGTGATGGCTATTAATGGTGAGATTAGGGCTGCCACAAAAACCTATGACATTGAACTTAAAAAAGAAGACATAGACAACCAGGTTAATGCAAAAAAAGAGTTCAAGTGGGATCTTAATAGTACTTATCCTGGTACGGCATTTTGTCCAGATCAGGATATTAGAAATCAGCCTATTTATTACAAGGCAGTAATGAGTGCAGGGTTACCCAGTGTTGGTGGTGGATTTGTCAAGTTAAACGAGTTTTTGGATCTCAAAGTTGATATCTGGATTGAAGGTAATCGTCGGGCATATGTGACTGCCCCTTTTACTGAAGAATCCAATCAGGGTCAGTTTACTTGCTACAAGAGCAAGGGCTCTGCAGATTTTGGTTTTAGAAGTGGTAGCAAGGGCATTGTGACGTTTCGCGTTCGTAAACCCATCATCAATGGCGTACAAATCGACGACCATGAAATAGTCGAGATGTTTGGTCGTCTGGGCAGAACGGATTCCGGATTCAATAACGAGGTCATGTCCAGAATCGTCATCAAGTCCTCGGTGTTGTATGTGCCAGAAAAATGCACCATCAACGGAGGGCAGACGATTGAGGTCGAGTTTGGCGATTTGCCAGGGACGGGATTGGATGGCAACAATTTTGAGAAAACTGTACCACTTAACTTCGTGTGCAGTGGTGGGGTATTTGATAAAGATGCCTCATTAAAAATTAACCTCGCCATTTCTGGTAAACCGACATCGTTTAGTCAGAGTTATCTCAGAACGACTCGAGACGGATATAAAGGTGGTGATGTTATCAATAATCTTGGCATCAAATTCAAACAGCTGGATGGCTCGACACTGAATCTGAATGATTGGTATCCGGTTTCCATGCAGGGAAATATCGGTGACTGGGGTTTTATTGCCGCCCCGATAAGTCCTGCCGGTGCTGAAGTTGCTGCAGGTGACTTCTATGCAACCGGTACAATTGTTGCCTCATTCCAGTAGGAGTCGATATGTTGCGCTTAGGCTGTTTGGGGTTGCTGATACTCCCGCTGTGGGTCAATGCGGCTGCTGATGATCTTGAACTTCTTGGAGGAGAGCTCAATCTCCATGGCCGGATCATCGATCAGCCGTGCGAGATTGCTCCCGAATCCATCGAGCAGGAGGTCGAGATGGGGGTGGTCGACGTGAAGGAGCTCTATGCCAACGGGGCCGGGGTCCAGGTGCCTTTCTCCATCCGGCTGACCAACTGCAAGCCGGGGATCTTTCGCATGGCCAAGGTGACCTTTACCGGCTCGCAGGATCCCCAGCTCGGCGGCGGGCTGGCGTTTACCGCCGGGATGGCCAAGGGCGTCGGGATCCGCCTCTATGACGTGACCCAGTCACCGCTGGATCTGGGCACCCCCTCCCGCGGTTATCTGCTGGGCGGTGCGGCAGACAATGAGCTGCAGTTCTTTGCCCGGGTGGAAGCGCATCCGGACGCGCTGGCTGCCAAGACCATCCAGCCCGGGGATTATTCCGCCGTGGCCAACTTTATCGTTGCCTATGAATAAGGTCAGAAGTCATTGCGCTGAATGACCTTTGAATTACCCAGACTGGGCCAGTTGATGACGCCGCCCAGATAACTGGAGAGGTAAATGCCCCCCGGCAACTGCACAAACTGTGCTTTCTGTTTAGGGGGGGTCAAGGCGGCCACCAGGGTTGCCACCATGCCGTTATTGGTCAGTGCCTTTTGATCGATGTAATTGACGATGGTATTTTTTACCTCTACCGAAATATCGCCATCATCCCGCTCCAGATCCCCGACGGAATCCAGATTGAACAGCGTCTGACCCTGGCTGTCGGTAGCTATAATGGTTGCCACGACTATTTCTCTGCTCAGCGTAACAATGAACTTGTTTTTTCTGGTCAGCTCAACCCAGTTGTCCGGCGCCTGGCAATTGCTGTGATATCGAACTGTGGTGTCGGTATTGTTGTAATAGTTGTGGGAAACATTCTTTCCCTGCTGGGCCATGGTGGAAATAACGCATTGCACCTCTTCGGCAAGCGGATGACCATTGCGCAATAAAAAGACATTTTCTGACAGCTGGCGACTGTTGTTGTCGATGGAGAAATAGCTGATGGCTTCTTTGCCGACCAGCAGGGATACCTGTTCATCATCCTTGCGCGAAATTTTCTGGACCAACGATGAGAGCGCATCGATCTTTACCTTCAATGCTTGCTCGGTATCACTGGTCATATAAAGAGAAACATGGCCAAGATTGATGGTGCGCAGCGTATTGGCCGTGGCATAGTGATATATGCTGATGACCAGCGCGGTCAGCGATGCCAGCAAGAGCGCAACCAGCAAAATACGCTGCGGGCTGAAATAGCGATCATATTTACGGCGGGTATATTGCCGTCTGACCTGGGGCACATTGGCGGTTGCGACCGTCTGAATTTCTTCATTCGGCACTGCCTCCTCGGTCTCTCCGGCCACTTCAATGGGGGCGCAGAAGATATATCCCACCCGCGGGATAGTATCGATCGCATCCATCAAACCGAATGATTCCAGCTTTCGTCTCAACGAGAGGATCTGCCGGTTCAGGTTGGTGTCGGTATTGTCCTGGTTCGGCCACAAGGCATCCTGCAGCTTGCTTCTGGCAATGACACTGCCTGCCTCATCACACAGCATCTCGAGCAGCTCGGCTTCCTTGTTGCTGAGCTTGATGTCCTTGTCTCCTTTCGAGAGTCGGAATATTGCAGCGGAGAAAAAGATATCCTCTGCAATTTTATAATTTTTGTTACTCATGTGTGACTCGTCTTACTGCCAAGGAGAGCATTTTACCACCATGCAGTCTTTGTTCAAATAATGGGAAATTGGCAATATCTTTAACTATCAACTAGTTACCTTTGCGTTTAAATGCATGGCGGGGAATATGGTACTACAGGCGGCTCGTTCAGTTCAAAAAACACGCAAAAAGAGGGTCGTGTATGTAATCGTTCTCACTTCCCCCTGCCTGTGAGGGGTATTTTGACGCCGCCAGCATTTTCTTTCGAATAAAGTGTGTATTTGGATGGCTCCACCATGTCTGAAATTGTCGCATGGCTGATCATTGTTCCTGCAGCATGCGCTGATATTGCCTGCGCTGCGGCTTGAGCTGCCCCCCGAGATCGGGCCAGGGATGCCACTGATCTGGCACCATGAAGCCGGGCAGGGTCTGCCGGATCCAGGTCGCCAGCTCGGCATAAGGGCGCGGCTCGCCATGCCAGTCGATAAAGGCTGCCGGCCTCTGCCCCCACTCGTCGCTCGGCACCGGCACCACCAGCGCCTGTGCCACGGCAGGGTGATCCACCAGCCGCTGCTCTATGGTTTCGGGCTGAATGTTCTCGCCCCCCGAGATGAAGAGGTTGTCGAGCCGCCCCTCCACCACCAGTTCGCCATCTGCATTGAAATGCCCCTTGTCGCGGGTGTGGAACCAGCCGTCCTCGTCGAGTGGCCGCGCCAGCCCCCCTTCCTTGAAGTAGCCCGCAAACAGCGTCTCGCCGCGCACGCAGATCTCCCCCTGGCGGATGCAGACCTCCCGCCCCGGCAGCGCCTTGCCCACCACGCCGGCGGCGGCCGGCCGGCCGGTGCAGACCTGGCTGCCCATCTCGGAGAGGCCGTAGCTCACCTTGGGCACCAGTCCCATGGCGGTGAGCCTGTGCACCAGCGGCAGGGGGATGGCGGCGCCGCCGAGCAGCAGCTCGCGCAGCCGGGTGCGAGCGGGATCGAAGCCCTGCGCCAGCAGTCGCCAGAGCTGGGTCGGCACCAGGGATAGATGGGTGATGGGTTGTTGTTCGAGCCGCTCCCTGAGCGGGCGGCTGCGATCGTCCAGCACCAGGGCTGCGCCCGCCAGAAAGACCCGAAACAGGATGGCGTAGCCGCCGACATGAAACAGCGGCAGGGAGAGCAGCCAGCCGCACTCGGCATCGAGCGGGATCTGGCTGGTGGAGCCTCGCGCCGAGGCCAGGTGGTTGGCCAGCCGGTGCACCACGGCCTTGGGGGTGCCGCTGGAACCCGAGGTGAGGATCATGTTGTTGAGCCGGTCAGGATCCAGCATGCAGTCGCCTTCGTCCGCCACCAGCTCACGGGTGAAGTCGAGCCGTAGCGGTTGCCAGCTGCCGGCCGGGATCTCGCCCGCCGACCAGCAGGCCCTGACGTCGAGCAGGGTCGCCAGCTCCGTTTGCCGGGTCAGCGGAAAGGCGGGGTTGAGCGGGCAGAAGACGATGGCGCTGCGCACGCAGGCCCAGGCCAGCAGCACATCTTCCAGCGCACCGCGTACCACGGCAGCGAGGCGATCTCCCGGTTGCAGGCCGGCCATGGCCAGCTGTTGGCACAGGCTGTTGAGCCTGGCGTCCAGTTGCCGGTAGGTGAACGGGATGGCGGCATGAATGGCGATGCGAGCGGGAGTGGATCGCGCCCAGTGACGCACCGGGCAGGGTTCGGGATGGGAGTGATGGTCAGACAAGGGTGGCATGCAGGCCCCTTCAATCGTGGTGAAACAGGGGCTCCAGCAGGCTTGGATCGGGTTTGCCGGCGGCGTCCAGCAGATCGGCGGCCAGCCAGCGCCGGGTATCCAGGCCGGGGGCCTGTTCCGGTGCCCATTCGCCGGCCAGATGGAACAGCTGGTTCAGACCGACGCCGGATTCGAAGCAGGAAGAGACGATGACCTTGAGGCGCAGCTCGTGGGCCCGGGCTACCAGCGCCTCGCAATGGGCCAGCGAGCCGAGCAGGGTCGGCTTGAGCACCAGGGCGCGCAGCTGGGGAATGGGTTCCCACGGCTTGCCCTGGGCCAGCAGCTCGTCGATGGCCACCGGCATGCCGGTGCGATTGGCCACGAAGGCGATGTCGGCAAAGTCGGCGCAGGGGTCTTCCAGATATTCGATCCGGTTTGGATCCAGATGACCGCAGAAGGCCCAGGCCTCCTCGCGGGTCCAGCCCTGGTTGGCGTCCAGCACCAGCTTGAGGGTGGGAATGCGGTCGCACAGCAGGCGGATCAGCGCCAGCTCGTCGCGCATGGGGTAACGGGCCACCTTCAGCTTGGCCTTGTTCGGGGTCTTGTGCAGCCAGTTCTTCCAGTTCTTCAGCAGCTCCTGGGGGGAGCCCTGAATAAGGGGATAGGGTTCGGGCAGCGGGGCTGTCTGGGCAGGCCAGCAGCGGCGGGCACAGTCCAGCCCGAATTGCACCGAAGGGAGCTGCGGGGCTATATCTTGCCCCGCCGCCAGCCGTTCCAGACAGACGATGGCCTCGGCTTGCGCCTCGGCCAGGCTCTCGCGGGAGAAGCCGGGCAGGGGGGCGATTTCCCCCCAGCCGTCGTCAACGCGGACCAGCAGGCCCTCTCGCGCCACCTCCACCTTGCCGTGAAAGGTCAGGGGCTGGGTAAAAGGCAGTTGGTAGCGATAGAGAGCGAGTGTCATCAGGGATTCCGCTTGTATTTGGAGAAGTCGGGACGGCGTTTCTCGTTGAACGCGTTGCGCCCTTCCTGACCCTCTTCGGTCATGTAGAACAGCATGGTGGCATTCCCTGCCAGCTCCTGCAAGCCGGCCTGGCCGTCGCAGTCGGCGTTGAGGGCGGCCTTCAGGCAGCGCAGCGCCATCGGGCTGTTCTGCAGCATCTCGCGGCACCAGCGCACGGTTTCACGCTCCAGCTCCGCCAGCGGCACGACGGTATTGACCAGCCCCATGTCGAGGGCTTGCCGGGCATCGTACATGCGGCAGAGGAACCAGATCTCGCGGGCCTTCTTCTGGCCGACGATGCGCGCCATGTAGGAGGCACCCCAGCCGCCGTCGAAGGAGCCCACTTTCGGGCCGGTCTGGCCAAACTGGGCGTTGTCGGCGGCGATGGTCAGATCGCACATCATGTGCAGCACGTGGCCGCCACCGACCGCATAGCCGGCCACCATGGCAACGACCGGTTTCGGGCAGGTGCGGATGTCGCGCTGGAAGTCGAGCACGTTGAGGTGATGGGTGCCCTCGTCATCGCGGTAGCCACCGTAGTCGCCGCGGATCTTCTGGTCGCCACCGGCGCAGAAGGCTTTTTCACCGAAGCCGGTCAGGATGATGGTGCCGACCTGATCGTCGTAGCGAGCATCGGCCAGCGCCTGCAGCATCTCTTTGACGGTGCGGGGGCGGAAGGCGTTGCGCACCTGGGGGCGGTTGATGGTGATCTTGGCAATGCCATCGCCGGACTTGTGATAGAGGATGTCCTCGTAACCGGCGGAGCAATCACGCCACTCGACGGGGGCATAGAGTTCCGCTTCAGTCATTGCTTCAATCATGACGCTTCTCTTCTTGTTGTTGGTTGACCCACTCCGCGAGGAGCCGGGCAAAGGCCTCAGGCTGGTGGGCATGCAGGTTGTGGCCGCCATCCAGCTCCAAGTGGTTGATTTTGCTCTGCTGACTCGCCATGAGGCAAGCCAGCTGATGGAATTTGTGATCCCGCCTGCCGCTCACCCAGGTGACCGGCAGCGTGCCTTGCGCCAGCCAGGGGGCCAGGTTCGGCTGCTTGCCAAGGGAGGTGGCGCGCAGCATGGCGGCCACGGCCTTGCCGTCGTTGCCAAGGCGGCGGGATATCTGGCGGGCGCGGGCTGCGTCGTCCAGATCGGCGAACACCCCCTGCCGATACCAGTCCGCCAGCACGCTCGCCAGGGGCTCCTGCTCGAAGCGCCGGGCCCAGCTTTCGTCGTGGGTCAGGCGCGCAGCGCGCTCTTCGGCGGGTAGGCCGGGGTGGCAGTTCTCCAGCAGCAGGGCCTGCAACCCAGCCGGGGCCTGGCTGGCGTGATAGAGGGCGAGCCGCCCCCCCAGCGAATAGCCCGCCAGCCGGTAGTGGTCGATGTCGCGTGCGGCCAGCTCGTCGCAGAGCCAGCGGTGAGCCTGGTCAAAACCGCTCACCCACACAGCCTGGTTGCTGCCGTGACCCGGCAGATCCAGCGCCAGGCTGGGGAGGTCGGCCAGGGCTGCCTGCACGGGTTGCCAGTCGTTGGCATCCCCGAGCAGACCGTGCAGCAGCACCAGCGTCGGCTGGTCGGCACTAGCTGCCACGGATCGCGCTTCCCAGTGCCTTCAGATCCTCGGCGACTTCGCTGCTGGGGACCTTGATTTCAATCAGCGTTACCCCCTTTTCCAGCGCGGCGGCGTAGTCCCGCTCAAAGTCGGCGAGGGTGGCCGGCGCCCGGTAGTGGAGGCCGAACATGGCGGCGGCGTGTTCGAAGTGCAGGCCGTGGGGCAGGCAGTAGTAGGTCTCCAGCAGCGCGTCCTGGGTCGGCACCGGCAGCATGCGAAAGATGCTGCCGCCGTCGTTGTTGAGCAGGATCACCACCAGCGGCCGGCTCGACTTACCAAGCAGGGCCAGGCTGTTGAGATCGTGCAGGGCGCTGAGATCGCCGAGCAGCAGGGTGGTGGGCTCGTCGCTGTCCGGCTCGATCGATTGTGCGAAGCCGTAGGCGGTGGCGATAAGGCCGTCGATGCCGGAGGCGCCGCGGTTGGTCATCACCCGGCTGGGGCCCTTGCCCGCCTCGCCGAGCATGTCCATCAGCCGGGCCGGCATGCTGTTGCCAACAAACAGCTGGCCCCTGATCAGCTGGTTCAGGCGATGGCACACCCCGAGTTCGGAGAAGCGCTCGCAGGCGCTGCGCACCTGTTGGCTGACGGACTGCTGGCGCTCCGCCAGCCGGTGCCAGGGCAGGTGCGGGTGCGCCACCGGATGGGCGGCGGCAAAGGCGCCGGGTTCGCACAGCAGGCGGCGGCGCAGCCGGTAGTCCGGGTCGAGTCGGGCCGGCTGCGGATCCACCAGCCAGTAATCCTGCCAGGAGTGCTGCTTGATGAACTGACCGAGCCGCTTGGAGATGAGACGGGCGCCAAATTGCAGCAGCACCTCGGCGCGGGCCAGTTCGGCCACGAAGCCGCTGTGCTGCAGGGCGAGATCGGCGTGCACCAGGTTGCGGCCATCGAAGCGCAACTGGCTCTGCAGGTCGGCCAGCAGGGGCCAGCCGAGCCGCTCGGCCAGGGCGGCGACAGCTTTGGCCTGGGCGGGATCCTGAATGCGGCCGGCGACGATGAGGCCGCGCTTGCCCTGCAGCTCGTCCCAGTCGGGTTGACGGGGGCAGGGGGCCTGCGCCAGTTGCCAGGGGCTCCAGGGCTCGGACGAGCGGAGCCAGTCGCCGAGGGGGGCCAGATAGGCGGAGAAATCCAGGTACTCATCGCCCGGATAGAGGGGCTCCGGGTACATGCAGTTGAAGTGCACCGGCCCCGGCGTGCGTGCCTGCTGGGCCAGCGCCTGATCCACCGAGCTCAGCACGAAGGCGGCCGGGATGGTGGCGGTGGGGCTCGGCAGGTTCTGCTGATAGACGGGGTAGCGGCCGAAGATCCCCTGCTGATCGATGGCCTGATTTGCCCCGTTGTCGATGAGCTCGGGCGGCCGGTCGGCCGAGAGAATGATGAGCGGCACGCCGGTGAGCTGGGCCTCGGCCACCGCTGGCCAGAGGTTGGCCACCGCGGTGCCCGAGGTCATGATCACCGCCACCGGGCGGCCACTGCCCTTGGCCAGCCCCAGCGCCATGAAACCGAGACCGCGCTCGTCAAAGTGAAGATGGCGGCGAAAGCCGGGGTGGGCGGCGGCTGCCATGGTGAGCGGTGCCGAGCGCGAGCCGGAGGCCAGTGCGATGTCGCGCACGCCGAGGCGAAAGAGCTCCTCCAGCAAGAGGGAAGACCAGACGTGGTTGAAGGTGGCATGGTGACTGGCGAACGCTTGGCTGGCAGACATGAGGCTCTCGTGGTGAGGAGTCGATGAGAAACGCTATCCCAGCAGGGAGAGCACATTGGCGATCTTGTTGTCGAGTTCTGCCCACTCGGCGGCAGGCTCGGATCCCGCGACGATACCGGCGCCGGCAAACAGGGTAATGGCCTGCGCCGTGATGCGGGCGCTGCGGATGGCGACCGAGAACTCGGAGGTCTCCCGGCTCAGCATGCCGCAGGCGCCGGCATACCAGCCGCGATCATAGGGCTCGCGTTCACGGATGAAGGCCAGCGCCGCCTCGCGCGGAGCGCCGCCCACCGCCGGGGTGGGGTGCAGCGCCTCCAGCAGTTGCCAGTCGCAGACGCCGGGCTTGAGTTCGGCCTCGATGTCGCACTTGAGGTGCTGCAGCAGCCGCAGTTTGAGAATGCGCGGCTCGGTCAGAGTGGCATCCGTGGTGAGCGGCGCCAGCCGGCTGAGGATGTCGGCGTGCACCAGCCGGTTTTCCAGCCGGTTCTTGCTGTCGGCCAGCAGCTCGGCGGCCAGCGCCGCGTCGGTCGCCTCGTCGCCGGAGCGGCGGATGGTGCCCGCCAGCGCCTCGGTGAAGAGGTGCTGCTGTTCGCGGCGATAGAGCCGCTCGGGGGAGCAGGCGATGAAGCTCTGCTCGGGGGAAAACTGGAAGCCGAAGTGAAAGCAGTCCTGGCCGTGCTGTGCCCAGCGGGCCAGCAGCGACCAGGGGACGACGGCCTGCGGCTCGGTGGCATTCGTCGCACCCTCATGGGTGAGCCGGCTCTGGCGCGACAGCACCACCTTGGGGGTGTGGGCCTGGAAGTCGGGGGCGGTCACCTGCTCGACCAGCGTCTGCCACTGGGGCTGGCTCGGGCAATCTTCCCGCTGCCACGGGTGGCGGGCCAGCGGGGGCAGGGGCGACTCCGGCTGGAGGGCGTCGAGGGCGGCGGCGGCGGCCTGCAGTTCGGCCTCGAAGGCGTCGCTGCCGGTCTGCTCCGGCAGCCAGAGGTTGAGGCAGAGGGTGATGCACTCGCCGCGGCGCACCAGCTCGATGCGGGGCAGCACGAAACGGCAGGGGCCGAACCCCTGCCAGCCGGGCTGGGTCGGGTCGAATGCCAGCCCGCCATAGTAGCGGGGGCTGTCGTCATGGGGCTGGCTGGTGTGCTCGCAGACCTGGCGGATCGCCCTGGGCTCGGTCAGCTCGCGCAGGCAGCCCAGCGCCACGTATTCGGGTTTGTCCTGTCCTCTGGCATGCCAATAGATGCGGGGATAGAGAGTCTGCGCCGTCAGCCAGCCCAGAAAGGAGCGAACCTCGATCGCGACGCGCAGTCGCACGAAGCCGCTGGCATTGCCATGACGCAGGGCGTCCAGTTGTTGCTTGATATGGGTCTGAGCCAACATGGATTTCGTCTATGAGCCGATAGTGACGGTCCATCCTGCAGAAGGATGCCGTTGGTTTATGCCAAAGGAGCGATTATTCCTATATATTATCTGCCCATTCGTCCATGTAAATCGCCCGGGGAGCCAACTCCCGAGGGGCCAAGTATACCGAAATCCGGTTCGATAACCCTTAACACGATCAATATCTGATTGTTTGGCCATCACAATATGACAAATACCTTATCTATTTGGTTGTTGGCGGCGCGTTTGCGAACGTTGCCGCTGGCGTGCTCCTCCATTTTGCTGGGATCCGGGCTTGCGGCCAGCCGCGGCGCCTTCGACGGCACCATCATGGCGCTCTCCCTGCTGACCGCCATTCTGCTGCAGATCCTCTCCAATCTGGCCAATGACTATGGGGATGCGGTATCCGGGGCGGACAATGGCGAGCGGATCGGCCCCCAGCGCGCCGTGGTTTCCGGCCTCATCACCCGCAAGCAGATGTGCGTGGCCATGGCGCTGACCGCCCTGGCCGCCGTGGTCAGCGGCCTCGCCCTGCTGGGCTGCGCCTTCGGCGATCAGTGGCTGCAGATCCTCACCTTCGTGCTGCTCGGTGGCGCCGCCATCGTGGCCGCCGTTACCTATACAGTGGGCAAGACCCCCTACGGCTATCGCGGCTTCGGCGACATCTCGGTGTTCCTCTTCTTCGGTCTGCTGGGGGTACTTGGCTCCTACTACCTGTTCACCAAGACCCTGCAGTGGGATCTGCTGCTGCCGGCCACCGCCTGCGGCCTGCTGGCGACCGCCGTGCTCAACATCAACAATGTGCGCGACATCGAGACCGACGCCGCCAGCGGCAAGATCACCCTGGCGGTGCGGCTCGGCCGCAACCGGGCCATCGCCTATCACTGGGTGCTGCTGGGAGCGGCGCTGCTGGCGACCATCGCCTTCATCCTGACCCAGACTGCCAGCTTCTGGCCCTGGATCTTCCTGCCCGCCATGAAGCCGCTCACCGATGCCGCCAGAACCCTGCGCCAGAGCTTCGATGGCGAGGTGCTGACCGGTTCGCTCAAGAAGACCGCCATCAGCGCCTTCCTCTACAGCCTGCTGCTCTCCATCGGACTGGCACTCTCCTGAGTCGCGACCTTGTCTGGCAATGAAGAAAGGCTCCCGCAGGGGAGCCTTTTTGCTGGTTGAGGTATGCTGTCCGGCCATTCACTCATCGGGCAGGAGGGCCGCCATGCGCGACTCGCTCAAGCAGAAGATCATCCAGGTGTGCCAGCATAAGATTGCCCAGAAGGGGGAGACGGTCGGGGTCTCCTTCTATGGGTTTTTTGCCAACCGCAATGACGACCCCGAGCTGCTGATGGAGGCGGCGACCTGGTGGATCCAGACCCAGCGCCTCGATCACTTCGAGAAGGCGAGGAAGATCCTCCAGCTGGTGGAGCAGGAGTAAAGACGGGTTGAAAACCAGCGGGCTCCCATTCGGGAGCCCGCTGGCTGGTGCGTCAGGTTGAGGTAACGCTAGCTGGCCCGTGCCAGCCTGGGAGCCCGACGGCGGGCGAAGAGCAAGCTGTCCAGCAGCCAGATCACCAGCATGGAGCCGCCCACCAGCGGGAAGCAGATGCCAAGCAGGATCAGCAGGACAAGGGCGCCGCGCATGGGGGGCAGGCTGGTCGGCAGCGGCGGGGCGGCGAGGCGGCCCTGCGGACGACGGCTCCACCAGATCCAGAGCCCGCTCACCGAGCTCAGCAGCACCAGCAGGCAGATGAGCAGCATGGCGAGCTGATGGGGCCAGCCGTAGAGTTTGCCCATGTGCAGCATGACGCCGGTTTCCACCGTCTTGGCGACCGGGCCGTAGTCCTGCCAGCGCACGTCAGCCAGCACCTTGCCGCTGTATTGATCGATGTGCAGGGTGGCGTCGTTGCGCGGATCATCGGCAAAGATGGCGATGGTGTAGACACCGCTCGCCCCGGCCGGCGGCGTGATGCTGTAGCCCGGCGTGACCCGGCGTGCGGCGGCGATCTCCACCACCTGCTGCAGCGGGATGCGGTGCTCCGCCATCATCATGCCGTCGTGCTCGCTACCGTGTCCCATGGCGCTGTGGTCGTGGGCCTTGGGCTCGGCCGAGCTGGGGATGGGGGTGTTCTCCACCGCCCAGGGCACGGTCTGCTGGTGGGCATGGTTGAGGCTGCGGGCCAGGGGCGCCGATTTGGGTACCTCGTTCCACATGGCGGCCGGGAAGCGGTTCCAGACGGCGGCAAACTGATCGCCCCAGAAACCGGTCCAGGTCATGCCGCTCAAGAGCAGCAGCAGCAGGAAACCGGCGCCCCAGAGGCCGACCACGGCGTGCAGGTCGCGCCACCAGAGCCGGCCACGCTGGCTCCAGCGCGGCCACAGGATGCCGCTAACCCCTGGCCCCTTGCGTGGCCACCAGAGATAGAGCCCGCTCAGGAGCAGCACTATGCCCCAGCCGGCGGCCAGCTCGATCAGCCTATCTCCGGTGGTGCCGAGCAGCAGATCGGCGTGCAGGGCGCGCGCCACCGCCTGCAGATTCCACTTGTTGTCCATGGTGCCGAGCAGGGCGCCGCTGGCGGGATCGAGGAACAGGGTCAGCTCGCTGCCGCCCTGGCGGACGATGAACTGGGCGCTGGCCTCCGGGCCTGTGGGGGGCAGGTATTTGCTCAGGCTGGCGTCCGGCATGGCCGCCATCGCCTTTACCAGCAGCTGGTCGGCGCTGAGCGGTTGGCTGACGGAGGCGACCTTCATCAGCTCGGGATACATGAGGTTGTCGAGCTGGGGCTTGAACAGATAGACGATCCCGGTCAGCGAGAGCAGGATCAGGAAGGAGGCGACGAAGAGACCCGCATAGAAGTGCCAGCGCCAGATGCGCTGATAGTGGTTCGCGTCCCGATTTTTCATCTCTGTTCCTTGCGCCTTGGGTTAACGTTTCAGTTGGTGGAATGTTGGTGGCGGCGCGGATGATAACAGCAACGTTTTGTTAACTGCAACAGAACATGATGGCTGGCCGATGGGGTCGCCGAGTGCACGCCGAACCGCTTTGCCACCAGTCAGAAGGTGGCGCAATCCCCTCTGGCCGAACCTTGTCAAAATGGACTTTTGGCAGAGAGATCATTACCTTGTTGCAACATAAGAGAGTGCTTGCACGGCGAAGAATCCAGGGAAGGAGGCAGACGTGAAGTTGCGACCCCACGGCCATTTCGAGATGCAGCGACAGGGCCAGGTGCTGATCTGCCGGCCGAGCGGCCCCTTCAATCTGGCGGGGGCCATGGCCTATGAGGCGCAGTTCAGCCAGCAGATCGCCAGCCTGAGTGCCGGGCCCTGGGGCATAGTCGAGGTGGCGACCGAATTCGAGGCGGCAGGGCCCGAGGTGCTTGCCCGTTTTCGCCGTCAGTTCGAGTGGTGCGCCAACAATGGCTGCGCCTTTCTGGCGGTGGTGCTGGCGGGCAGTTTCAAGCAGTATCTGGCGGATCAGGTGTTCAGCGGCTTGCCGTTTCAGGGGATCCGTTACTTCGAGCAGACCGACGAGGCACTGCACTGGCTGGAGCAGCAACTGGCCGGGCTAGCCTGAAATAGACCGCAATGCGACTGATGCTGGTGGGCAGTTCAATCCAGCCTGATAAACCACTTGTCCCGTTCGTCGATACAGTCCGGTTCACCCATCTCGAACTCACGACAGATCAGGGGGCGTACCTCGTAGATGCGGCACATCATGGTGTTGCGATCGAGCGCCGCACACCAGCCATCTTCCAGCCGGTGCATCACAGGCACCTCGCCTTCCCGCTCTTCCACATAGCGATCCGGCACGCCGGTATCGGTAAACAGCATCACCTCGAGGCGGCAGCAGCAGGCCTCGCAGTTCTGGCAGCTCACTTCTGGGGTCGTCATGGCACCTGCCTTGTTCTCATGGGCACGGATAAATATGAAACAGGCGCCGCTGGGGCGCCTGTGGTCTGAACCTTAGCCCAGTTTGCGGGCACGGTAGCTGCGCCCCTTGATCTTGCCTTCCTGCAGTCGCTTGAGCGCCGCCTTGGCTACGCCCTGCTTGACCGCCACGTAGGAGTACTGCTCGGCGATCTGGATCTTGCCCACGTCGCTGCCGGCAATGCCGCCTTCGCCGGTCAGCGCGCCCAGGATGTCACCGGCGCGCACCTTGCTCTTGCGGCCCGCATCGATGGAGAGGGTCACCATCTGCGGGGCTATGGGTTTGATGGCGCGGCCGATGGCATCGAGATCCCCCAGCGGCAGCGGGGCCTGCTGGTACTCCTCGATGATGTTGACGCGCTGGGCCTCGTTCGGCTGGTAGAGGCTCAGGGCCAGGCCCTGCTGACCGGCGCGGCCGGTACGACCGATGCGGTGCACGTGCACCTCGGGATCGTAGGTCAGCTCGTAGTTGATGACGGCGCCCAGCTCCTTGATGTCGAGACCGCGGGCGGCCACGTCGGTGGCCACCAGGATGGTGGCGCTGCCGTTGGCGAAGCGCACCAGCACCTGATCCCGCTCGCGCTGCTCCAGGTCGCCGTTCAGCGCCAGCGCCGAGAAGCCCTTGGCGGCCAGGTGGTCGGCCACGTCGTTGCAGGCGCGCTTGGTGTTGCAGAACACCACGCAGGAGCTCGGCTGGTAGTGGCTGAGCAACCAGCCGAGGGCGTCGAGGCGCTGGCCGGCCGGCACTTCATACAGCTTCTGCTCGATGGCGCTGTCTTCGTGCAGGGACTCCACGCTCACCTCGACCGGGTTGCGCTGCACACCGCGGCTCATCTGGGCGATCCCCTCCGGATAGGTAGCGGAGAACAGCAGGGTCTGGCGGTCGCGCGGGGCGTGGCTGATGACCCGGTTGATGTCTTCGCCAAAGCCCATGTCCAGCATGCGATCCGCTTCGTCCAGCACCAGCGTCTTGAGGCCGTCCAGCTCGAGGGTGCCCTGCTCCAGGTGCTTGAGGATCCGGCCCGGGGTGCCGACGGCGATGTGGGCGCCAAAGCTCAGGGTGGCGGATTGCGGTGCGGTCGGGGTGCCGCCGCACAGGGTGACCAGCTTGACGTTGGGCAGGGTGCGGGCGAGACGGCGGATCTCGGTGGCAACCTGATCGGCCAGCTCGCGGGTCGGACAGAGCACCAGCGCCTGCACCTCGAGCCGGTTGACATCGAGGTTGGCAAGCAGGCCGAGGCCGAAGGCCGCGGTCTTGCCGCTGCCGGTTTTTGCCTTGGCGATCAGGTCTTTGCCATCGAGTACCAGGGGCAGACTCTGGGCCTGGATCGGGGTCATCTGCAGATAACCCAGGCTGGCGAGGTTGTCCTGCAGGGCGGGGGAGAGGTTCAGGCTGCTAAATTCGTTGTTCACAAAAAGACTCTATATCGGAGAAAACGGGCTGCGCCGTGCGCAAGGGCGCGCATTGTATCAGAAAGCGCTGCCGGGTGTGGCGGATTTTTGAACGACTGGACGGCGACGATGGCGGGGCCGCCGCCGGAGAAAAACGGTGGCGGCATGTTGTCCGGCTCGCCTGAAAATACCCCACTGCCTTTCGGGAATTAGCTGAAAGAGGCCGGGCCATTCATCGCAAATAAGATAAACGTTTGTCATTTTGATTTGATTAAATAAATTCGTCGTAAATTTAACCTCACCGCTATGACGCCATTCGCCAGGTTTTAAATAAATGTGAGCAAGCTGTGAAAATAGCCCTGCCAGACGGAGTGGTTTATTTTTAACTTGCTGTTTGTTAATGATTTTTATGTTTATTGAACAACGATTAGATGCTTGCGTGAGCGTTTAATTAATTTAAAAACGTTTGTATTATCCAACATGCATATTTTTACCGCAGATTGTGATGGCTATCTGATTTTTAAATATGCAAATGTCTATGATGGCGCCGGTCAAAAAATTACAAATTACTCAGGTGCTACTGGTATGGAATACGTTCACTTTGTGCTCGGACTCGTGATGGTCCTCGCTCTTGCTTTGCTGGCCAACCGCCACAACTGGAAACAGATCAAACTGCGTTATATCGGCCAACTGCTGGTGGTCGAACTGGCGCTGGCCTGGTTCATGCTGAACTCCGAAGTGGGTCTGGCAGTAGTGGGTGGCTTTGCCGCCGGCTTCACCAAGCTGATGGAGTTTGCCAAGCAGGGGACCGACTTCGTGTTCGGCGGCTTGGTCAATGAAGGGGCCTTCTCCTTCTTCCTGATGGTGCTGATGCCCATCGTCTTCATCTCTGTGCTGATCGGCATCCTGCAGTACATCCGTTTGCTGCCGCTGGTGATCCGCGGCATCGGTACCGTGCTGGCCAAGATCAACGGCATGGGCAAGCTGGAATCCTTCAACGCCATCAGCTCCATGATCGTCGGCCAGTCCGAGAACTTCATCGCGCTCAAGAACATACTGCCGCACCTGAACGAGAAGCAGATGTACACCCTGGCCGCCACCGCCATGTCCACCGTCTCCATGTCCATCGTCGGTGCCTACATGCAGCTGATCGAGCCGCGCTACGTGGTTGCCGCCCTGGTGCTCAACATGTTCAGCACCTTCGTCGTGCTGTCCCTCATCAACCCCTACGAGCCGGACAATACCGTGACTGACGCCAAGGCGCTGTCCGAGGGTGACGAGCACCACACCCCGAAGAAAGAGAACTTCTTCGAGATGCTGGGCGAGTACATCATGGCCGGTTTCACCGTGGCGGTGATCGTGGGTGCCATGCTGGTGGGCTTCATCGCCCTGATCGCCCTCATCAACTACCTGTTCGAGATGGCGTTCGGTGTCAACTTCCAGCACGTCATGGGCTATATCTTCTACCCCATCGCCTGGATCCTGGGTATCCCAGGCAGTGAAGCGCTGCAGGCCGGTTCCATCATGGCGACCAAGCTGGTGACCAACGAATTCGTGGCCATGATGGATCTGGGCAAGATAGCGGCCCAGCTCTCTCCGCGCACCGTCGGCATCCTCTCCATCTTCATGGTGTCGTTCGCCAACTTCAGCTCCATCGGCATCATCGCCGGTGCGGTGAAGGCGCTGAACGAAGAGAAGGGCAACATGGTCTCCCGCTTCGGTCTGAAGCTGGTGTACGGCTCCACCTTGGTGAGCCTGCTCTCCGCCGTGATCGCCGGTGTGATGCTGTAAGCCATCCACCCGCCCTCACCACGACAAACCCCTGCCTCGGCAGGGGTTTGTTTTTTTGGCGGCTGACTGCCTAGCCGGGCCAGTGGGCCCAGTAACCGGCGGCCAGCAGGGTGAGGGTACAAAAGCCGGTCTCGAGGGCGCCGCCGCTTCTGAGTGGCCAGCCCGGCAGCCGGTAGCGGCGCTTGCTGGGCCAGAAGAGCGGGATGCCGGCCGGGGTGAGCCAGTCCCCCAGCAGATGGCTGAGGTAGCCGATGATGAGGGCATCCTTGACCCCGACCGGCAGGGTGTCGGGTGGCAGCTGCTGGTTGAGTCCCCAGATGGCGACCGCCACCGCCAGCAGGCTGTGGGTGAAGCCGCGATGACCGAACAGGCGAGAGAGGGGTTTCGAGATCCAGGGCAGCCGCTGCCCCAATACCGACTTGGGGTGGTCGAGGTCCGGCAGCAGGGCGCTGGCCAGGGCGGCGGGCACGGTCTGCCACAGGCTGGCGTCGGCCAGGGCCGGCGTCAGCTGGAGTTTGTGGGCGATCAGGGTGCAGGTAACGGAAAACAGCAGGTGCCCTTGGGCGGTCATGATGGCTACGACATGGGAAAATGGCGGCGCATCTTACCAGTGTCGCGGGCCATTGCAGCAAAAAACCGGGGCCCGGCGGGCGGCCCGGTCATTAACTGCGCGGATCTTCCACCTTGGTGTCGGCGGGCACCCGTTTCTTGCCCAGCACCATGGCGCGTACCAGGTCGCTGCGAGTGAGGCGATCGGTCAGGATCACCACGGCCGCATGGACACCGACGGCGGCCATGAGGGTGTTGGCAAGGATGCCGTGCAGCTCCTCCAGCCAGTCCTCGCCCCAGAAGGCATCCCAGGTGGTGAGCCAGCCGGTGACCACGGTGCCGACCAGCGACAGCAGCAGCAGCCAGATCATCAGGGCGCCGACCGGGTTGTGGCCGAGGTAGTAGGGGTGATGCCCGCTGGCCAGCTGGCGCAGGTAGTAGCGTACCCGGGCCGGGGTCGGCCACCACTGGCCGAAGCGGGCGTAATGAGGGCCGATCAGTCCCCACAGCAGGCGGATGATGAGCAGGATACCCACCGCGTAGCCGGCGTACTTGTGGAGCTTGCTCCCCTCTTCCAGGATGAAGAAGTTGAGCAGGCAGAGGGTGACGGTAGCCCAGTGAAACACCCGGATGAGGGGATCCCAGACTTTCACTTCAGAGGTAGGGGTCATGGCAAGGCTCCAAGGCTGGGGCCGGCGCATTGCCGGCCCAACGCGGCGTTATTCGTCGATCTCTTCTTTCACTTTCTTCAGATCGGTCGGGTCGAAGTAGATCTCGACCTTGCGCTTCTCCTTGTCCCAACCGTAAATCTCGTAGCAGTTGGTCTCGGTGACCTTGAACTTCTTGATGTCATAGCCCATCGCCTTGATCTTCTGCTGGGCGTCGGCTTCGCTCATCCACTTGCTCTTGTCGGCCTGGGTGCATTGGGGATCGGCCAGGGCTGCGCCGCTCAACAGAGGGATCAGTAACAACAGGGGGGTCAGTTTCATTGCTTGCTCCTTGCGGGTGGTTGGGTCAACAGCCACAAGGTTAGTTCAGCTCCCTTAAGAAAGAATTAAGCGCAGAAGGGGACGAACGGGTCTCCCCGACAGGGCGCCGGGGAGCGGGCTCAGCTCAGCTTGCCCCTGACCAGCCACTTGTCCAGCGCGTTGGCGAAGCGCTGCTTGTCGGCCGCGTTGAGGGGGGCCGGGCCACCGGTCTGGACCCCGGCCGAGCGCAGCTCTTCCATGAAGTTGCGCATGCCGAGCCGCGCCTTGATGGTCTCGCGGGTGTAGATCTCGCCGCGGGGGTTGAGCGCCTCGCCGCCGGCATCGATCACCAGGGCGGCGAGGGGGATGTCGCCGGTGATCACCAGATCGCCGGGTTTGACCTGCTGGGCGATGACATGATCTGCCACATCGAAGCCCTTCTCCACCTGCTGGGTCTTGATGAAGGGGGAGGGGGGCACCCGCAGCCCCTGATTGGCCACTAGGGTGGTCACCACCTGGGCGCGGTGGGCGGCACGGTAGAGGATCTCCTTGACCGGAATGGGGCAGGCATCGGCATCAACCCAGATGGGCATGGCATGGTTTCCTGTGTCTGAAACGAGTGGAGCATCTTAGCACGGCCGGGGGCGGCCGGCTGCCCCGGGGCTGAGTCGGGTCCGGCTTTGGTGTAAGCTGGGCCGATGAACATGAGCGAGAAGGACGAGCAGATGGATCGGGTGCCCAGTGACGTGATTTATGGCCTGACCCTGGATGGCAGGGGGGGCATGCAGCCGCTGGCGGCGGGCAGCGAGATTCCGGCAGCGCAGCCGGGCTGGCTGCATCTGGACTATGGCAACCCGGAGGCGGCGCGCTGGCTGTTGCAGACGCCACTGTTGGGTGACGCGGCACGCGAATCCCTGCTCGGCCAGAGCAATCGCCCCAAGCTGGTGCGGATGGGCGAGACGGTGCTGCTGATCCTGCGCGGCATCAACCACAACAAGGATCACAGGCCCGAAGAGATGGTGGCGCTGCGGATCTTCATCACGCCGGATCTCATCATCAGCAGTCGGCGGCGGCCACTGCTGTCGGAAAAAGATGTCTTCGAGCAGCTGAAGCAGGGGGGTGGCGCCGACACCCCGGCCGACTGGCTGGTGGAGATCTGCGACGCCCTGACCGATCGGGCCGGGGAGTTCGTCGAGGAGCTGCACGACCAGATCCTAGATCTGGAAGAGCAGGTGCTGATGCGCGACCTGCCTGCCAACGGCCGGCTGGCGCTGATCCGAAAACAGCTCATCATGATCCGCCGCTACCTCTCCCCCCAGCGGGATCTGGTGGCGCGCCTCGCCAACGAGAAGATCAGCTGGCTGGACGAGGACGACCGGCGCCGCCTGCTCGACATCGCCGACCGGCTGCGGCGCTGGCTCGACGATCTGGATGCCGGGGTGGCGCGCACCGCCGTGCTGGCGGACGAGATCAACAACCTGATGGCGGAGGCGACCAACCGCCGTGCCTATCAGATGTCGGTGATGGCGCTGCTGTTTCTGCCCGCCAGCTTCCTGACCGGCCTGTTCGGCATCAACCTGGGGGGCATTCCCGGGGCCGAGAGCCCGACCGCCTTCTGGATCTTCTGCGGATCCCTGGTGGCGCTGGCCGCCGGGCTGGCGGTCTGGCTCAAACACAGACGCTGGTGGTAAGGAGCCGACATGACCACATGGGAATCTTTTGGCGTGACCCTGCTGCTGTTGCTGGGCCACACCCTTATTCGCGGCCTCATTCACAAGAGCCTGATGGCCCTCGGCCAGAGCCGGCAGGTGAGCGAGAACCGGGTGCTCTACGTGGAGCACGTGTTCCACTTCCTGCTCGGTTGCGCCACCCTGCTGATCCTGGCCGGGGTGTGGGGGCTCGACTTCTCGCGGCTGGTGGTGCTGGCCTCCTCCTTCTTCGCGGTGCTGGGGGTCGCCATGGTGGCGCAGTGGTCGATCCTCTCCAACATCACCGCCAGCATCACCATCTTCTTCGCCTTCCCCTACCGGATTGGCGATCGGATCCGGATCCTCGACAAGGATGATTCCGTCACCGGCGTCATCACCGAGATCGGTCTCTTCTACGTGCGGGTGCGCGATGACAACGGCGATCTGGTCACCTATCCCGCCAACCTGATCCTGCAAAAGCCGGTCAGACGGCTGGAGGGCAAGGGGGCGGAACCCCTGCAACCGGAATGAGAAAAGGCTCCCGTGGGAGCCTTTTTTGCGCCTGCCAGCTTCTCAGCGTTCGAAGAAGCGGTAGAGGTGCTCGATCTGGATCGGGCAGTCCGCCACCAGATGCACGTGCTGGCGGGCCTCTTCGACCGAGCCGAAGCTGAGGGGGCAACCCAGGGTGTCGGTCATCTCGTACAGTTTGCCGTCCTGTCCCCTGAACTCCACGATCCAGCCGGGCAGGATGGCATCCTGCAGGATCTCGGCTTCCTTGAAGGCTTGTTGCTGGTAGAGCAGACGAAGTTCATTGACTGTCATGACATCCTCCCGTGACGCTTGATGCCACTTCAAGTCTAGTGGTTGCGGCCGCCATCAGGCGGCTCATTTGGCCGTCTTGAGGTGTTCCCAGGCCCAGCGCAGGCGGATGAAGGTGTCGGCATCGCCCCCCCGATCCGGATGGTGTTGCAGTGCCAGCTCACGCCAGCGGCGGCGGATGGCGTCAGGCCCTGCCCCGGTCGGCAGGGCGAACAGGGTCAGCGCCTCGGCCCTGTGTTCATCCCGCTCACAGGCCCGCCAGAAGCTGCCGAGCAGGGCTTCCACCTCCTCCCGGTCTGTCTGCCAGAACACCTGCCAGTCGAGGTAGTAACTGCGCAGCGCCTCACCCTGGGCGAGGGCGCTTGCCGTGTTGCGAGGAGCGAGCGGTTCGAGCCGGATATCCAGGGTGCTGATCAGCAGCCACCACCCTTCATCGTGGAGCTCGGCCTGCAGCTGGTAGAGGGCGTTCATGATGAGGAAGTTGAGCCGAAACAGCTGCTGCTGCTCGTCCCCCGGCAGAGGCGGGATGAGCTCCTGGCGGCGCAGCTCGGCCAGCAGCTCGTGCACCTTGTAGCTGCCGCTGGCCTGCCTGAGCAGTGCCAGCAGCGGGGCGAGCAGCGGGTTGGCGGTCGATTCGGCAGAGTTCACTGGCCGGCCCCCTCTTTGGGGGGCTGCAGGGCGATCAGCAGCTCCCCGGCCAGCGGCTCGACGGGTCCGGTGACGATGCGGGTCCGCCCCTTGCCGTCCAGCACGAACAGCGGGATGGCGCCCGGGTTGGCCTCCTGGTACTGGGCCCAGTCGAACGCCTCGCTCAGGCGGGTTGCCTTGATCTGGCCGCCCCGGCTCAGCAGGCCGCTCAACCGGGCGTAGTTGATGTCGGGGCCGAACAGGTTCTGGCGAGCGCGGAAGGTGGCGCTCTCCCGGTTGGCCTTGCCGTGCTGCTCGCTGGAGCGCAACGAGTAGACCTTCTCCTCGCCGTAGAGGTGGGCGAAGTGCAGCACGCCGAGGGCGTTGTTGTGGCGGTTGGGGGAGAGGGCCAGCACGGTACTGATGCTGGTGAGCGGCAGGTGCAGCTCGGCGTGCTCGGATTGCGGGTTGCCGAAGTAGCAGGGCAGGTTGCTCATCCGCGCCTGACGGCAGAACTCCCAGGCCGGATCGCAGAGCTGGACCGGCACCCCCTGATCCGCCAGTGCCCGGCCGATGGCCCGCGCCACCGAGTTGGCTCCTATGATGAGCCAGGTGTTGGGGGCACTCTGGCGCATCTTGAGCAGCCCGGCCAGCGGTGCCGAAGTGAGGCTCTGCAGCACCACGGTGGAGATGATCACCGCAAACACCAGGGGGACCAGCTTGTCGGCATCGGCAATGCCGGCCTCATGCAGGCTGATGGCGAAGGAGGCGCTGACCGCCGCCGCCACTATGCCGCGCGGCGCGATCCAGCCGAGCAGGGCGCGGGCCCGCCAGGAGAGATCGGATCCCCAGGTGGAGACCAGGATGCAGAGCGGACGCGCCACGAACTGCACCACGCACAACAACGCCAGCACCATGGGGCCGAGCTGCCAGAGCTGGGCCAGATCGAGGCGGGCCGCCAGCAGGATGAACAGGGAGGAGATGAGGATGATGGCGAGATCCTCCTTGAAGGCCAGCACCTCCTCCAGATCCAGCCCCTCCTGATTGGCGAGCCAGATGCCGAACACGGTCACCGCCAGCAGGCCGGATTCGTGGCTGAGCCAGTTGGAGAGGCTGAAGGTGACCAGCACCAGCGCCAGCACCCCGAACTTGTGCAGACTGACCGGCAGCCAGTCCTTGCGGATCAGCAGGGTGGTGAGCCAGCCGGCACCGACCCCGATGAGGGAGCCCACCCCCACCGTCTTGGCCAGCGCCAGCAGGGTGTGACCGACCAGATCCCCCTGACTGCCGAGGCGTACCGCCTCGAACACCAGCACCGCAAACAGGGCGCCGATGGGATCGATGACGATCCCCTCCCAGCGCAGGATGCGGTCCACCTCCCGGGTCGGGCGGATCACGTTGAGCATGGGGGCGACCACGGTCGGGCCGGTCACCACCAGCACGGCGCCGAGCACCATGGCGACCCGCCAGTCCAGCCCCAGCAGGAAGTAGCCGGCGCTTCCGATGACGGCGAAGCTCACCAGCATGCCGGTGGAGCAGAGGTTGCGCACCACCTTGCCGATCCCCTTGAGCTCGGCCAGGTGCAGGGTGAGCGCCCCCTCGAACAGGATGATGGCGACCGACAGGGAGACCAGCGGGAACAGCAGGTCGCCGAGCAGGGCATCGGGGTCGAGCAGGCCGCCGACCGGTCCCAGCAGCAGGCCGGTGAGCAGCAGAAACAGGATGGCGGGCACCCGCAGCGACCAGGCGAGCCACTGGGCCAGCACTGAGACCAGGGCGATCCCGGCCAGGGAGAGAGCGATCATGCAGACCTCGGTTGGGGCAATGGACCTGGAGGAAGTGTAGTGGGGAAGATGGTCAGATTGACACCAGCCGGCGGCGGGAACAAGGGGGGAAGCGGATCGCGCGACAGCGGGCGTCACGGGTTACCTGCTGTGGGAGAGGAGCGGGGTGTGGCCGCTGACTGCGGCCACCAGCCGGATTAGATGGGGCTCTCTTTGTGGAGTTCGGTGACGCAGTCGGCCACCGCCAGCACCAGCGCCGAGCGCACCACCTGATCGAGCCGGTTCAGCTGCATCTGGTAGAAGGGCCAATCCTCCTCGTTGGCGGGGGCCTCCTGCGGCATCATGCCGCCCTGGCTGACGCCGTGCAGACGTGCCAGCAGATCGCGGATCGGCTTGTCGCTGAAGCGGTAATCCTTGGGGTCGCGCACCAGAAAATCGCGGATCTTCAGGTAAGCCTCGAGATCCTGATAGCGCTCGAGGGAGATGAGGCCGAGGGCGAAGATGAGCTTGAGGCGCACCTCCAGCTGGCCGAGGGGGCCGCTCTGGTTGAGCAAAGGTTCGATGGCGTACTTGACGGCATACTCCTCCTGACGGAACGCGCGTCGCATCAGGGAGTCGACCGCCTCTTCCAGGATGGTCACGACTTCGAGAAAGAAGCCGCGGGGGCCATCCTGCTCGTTCAGTCGTTCCAGTACTTCATCTTCCTGGTGTGTGGTCATAAGTGCATTGGGTCCAGCTGACTGGGAGAGAGTGGGCCTCTCTCCCGGTTTTTATCGTATGAGGCGCTTTGGTGACCGGCCTGCGCGGGCCGGCACGGTGGCGCCTCATCAGGTCACTTCAAATTGCCATAACGGGTGACGATGGCGCTGACGATGTCGCTGTCGGCGGCCAGGCCGGTGATGCGCGCCAGGGCCTGGGCCGGGCCCAGCTCCGCCAGCAGCTGTTGCAGCTCCACCGCCTGCGGGTCATCGGCATTGCGATAGTGCAACGCCGCGGCGATCCCCTCCTGCAGGTGATCGTTCGGCAAGCCGTACTCCAGGGTGCCGAGCAGCGGTTTCACCAGCCGATCCCCCGCCGCCAGCTTGCGCAGCGGCTGACGGCCGACCCGGTCAATCTCGTCCACCAGATAGGGGTTGGCGAAGCGGGCCAGGATCTTCTCGATGTAGGCGGCGTGCAGGCGCGGGTCGAAACCGTAGCGTTGCACCAGCACGGCGCCGCTCTCCTCCATGGCGCGACGCACCTTGCTGCGGATCAGCGGATCCTCGATCGCCTCGCGAATGGTGCGATAGCCCCTCAGCTTGCCGAGGTAGGCAGTGACGATGTGGCCGGTGTTGAGGGTGAACAGCTTGCGCTCGACGAAGGCCATCAGGTTGTCGGTGGGCTCCATGCCCGCCACTTGGGGGAGCTCGCCCTTGAACTGGGTCTGGTCGACGATCCACTCGCTGAAGCTCTCCACCGTCACTTCCAGCGGATCATCGTTGGCCGCGGCCGGCGGGACGATGCGGTCCACCGCCGAGTCGACGAAGCCGATGCAGGCGTCGAGGGTGGCATGATACGCGACCGGCAGGTACTTGAGTACCTCCTGCTTGAGGTGGCTGGTGCCGCGCACCATGTTCTCGCAGGCGATGACGTTGAGCGGTGTCAGGTTGCCGGCATCGAAGCGGGCCTGCAGCCCCTGGGCCAGGGTGCTGGCAATCTTGTCCAGAATGTTGGGGCCGACCGCGGTGGTGACCAGATCGGCGGTGATGATGCGGGCGATCACCTCGTGGCCGGCGGAGCTCACCGCCGCCACGTTGCGCACCACGTCCAGCTTCTGATCCGCTCCCACCACGTGCACCTTGTACTCCTGGCGGTGGTTGAGCTGGTCGATCAGGGTCTCGTTGACGTCGGCGAAGGTGACCTGATGGCTGGCATCCGCCAGCAATTTTCCGATGAAGCCGCGACCTATGTTGCCGGCACCAAAATGCAATGTTTTCATGATATTAACCTCTTGAACCAAAGACGATGAAGGACGATCAGGCAGCCTGTTCGGCACCCAGCAGATCCAGGAACTCCTGGGGATCCTGAGTGCTGGCCAGCCGGTCGATGAGGCCGGGTTCGTCCAGTGCATTGGTCAGGCGGGTTATCACCTGCATGTGTTCGTCGTTGCGGGCGGCGATGCCGATCACCAGCCGCGCTACTTCATCGGCCGCCTCGCCGAAGGCAACCCCGGCCGGGTATTGGCAGATGACGATGCCGGTGCGCTTCACAAACTCCTTGGCGGCGATGGTGCCGTGCGGCACGGCGATGGATTCACCGAGGTAGGTGGAGACCAGCTGTTCGCGCTCCAGCATGGCGTTGACGTAGTCGGGCGCCACGTAGCCCCGCTCCGCCAGCAGCTTGCCGGCAGCCCGGATGGCGGCCTCCTTGTTGTCGGCCTTGAGCCCCAGGTGCACGTCATGGCGGCTCAGGGTGAACACTTCGGCGGCCTGCGGCTCATAGCTGTCGTCGTTGGCGGCCACCAGCAGCTGCGGGTTGGCGACGTCATCGTTGGCGGCCTGGGTCAGGCTCTGTACCAGCTCCTGATAGAGACCGTTGTCGAGGAAGTTGGTGAGCGAGATGTGGTGGGCGTGCGGCGCGTGGCGACGGGCCCGCTCGGTCAGATCCTTGTGGGTGATGACCCAGTCCACCTGATCGTCGAGCTGATCGATGGCGCGGTTGGTGACGCTGATGTCGAGGCCGGCGGCCTGCACCCGCTTGCGCAGCAGGCCGGCGCCCATGGCGCTGGAGCCCATGCCCGCATCGCAGGCGACGACGATGTTGCGTACCGCCATCAGTTCACCGCCCGGCTTCTTGGCCGCTGCGGTCTCGGGCTTGGCACCCTTCATGGCTTTCATCTTGCGAGTGGCTTCACCGAGGGCATCGGCCTCGTCGGCTTCCGGCTGCTGGGCACGGACGAACACGGCGGCGACCAGGAAGGAGACCAGGGTGGCGCTGATGATGGAGAGGGCGACCCCGATCAGGGAGGCTTTCGGTGTCATCAACAGCACGGCGAAGATGGAACCCGGTGAGGCGGGGGAGACCAGACCTGCGTTGAACAGGGTCAGGGTGAACACCCCGGTCATGCCGCCGGCGATCACCGCCAGGATCAGGCGCGGGTTCATCAGCACGTACGGGAAGTAGATCTCGTGGATGCCGCCGAAGAAGTGAATGATGGAGGCACCGGCAGCGGACTGCTTGGCGGCGCCGCGACCGAACACCATGTAGGCCAGCAGCACGCCCATGCCCGGGCCCGGGTTCGCTTCGATCAGGAAGAAGATGGAGCGGCCGTGCTCGGTGGCCTGCTGGATCCCCAGCGGTGAGAAGATACCGTGGTTGATGGCGTTGTTGAGGAACAGGATCTTGGCCGGCTCGACGAAGATGGAGGTGAGCGGCAGCAGGTTGTTGTCCACCAGGAAGCCGACGCCACCGGCCAGTACGCCGGAGAGCACCTTGACGAAGGGGCCGATCACGAAGAAGGCGAGGATTGCCAGCAGCATGCCGATGAGGCCGGCGGAGAAGTTGTTGACCAGCATCTCGAAGCCGCTCTTGACGCGACCTTCCATCGCCTTGTCAAACCGCTTGATGGCCCAGCCACCGAGCGGGCCGACCATCATGGCGCCCATGAACATGGGAATGTCGGTCCCCACGATGACGCCCATGGTGGTGATGGCACCGACCACGCCGCCGCGCTCACCGCCCATCAGCTTGCCGCCGGTATAGCCAATCAGCAGCGGCAGCAGGTAGGTGATCATGGGGCCGACCAGCTTGGCCAGCGTTTCGCTCGGCAGCCAGCCGGTGGGGATGAAGAGGGCGGTAATAAAGCCCCAGGCGATGAAGGCGCCTATGTTGGGCATGACCATATTGGACAGGAAGCGTCCAAAATTCTGTATCTTGACTTTGGTATCCGGTGATAACATGTCGGGACCCCGTTTTAAGCCTGTTTGATTAAAAGTGGTAGTCGGGCTGGCCGGTTTTGCCGAACCGCCATCCCTGTCGTCTAAGCAACTTCAATCTACCAGCTTGTGATCAAATTAGGCTGAAAACGGGGTGTCTTGTGACGCAGCTCTCAAATACCCCGACCACCCCCCTCCCTTCACAGTGACGTCGATCACATTCACTCTCTGTATTTCGGCTACATTTCGATCTTTGCTGCCGCCAGTATCGTTTTTATGTGACACGAATCACTCTTTGCTGTTTGCGCAAACCTGATGTCAATGTGATCCATTTCTCACTTTCATTATTTGTATTCAATTGGAGCAATTCGCCTGACCTGAAAAGTGAGGGTGTTGACGATGGATTGGTTGAATCAATACTAAAGTAACCAATGAATCAATTATTTTGTAACCCACTTTCAGTTTTTCATGATCTCCTTCAGCCGCAGAGGCGACGCATTAGCCACTCCAGTGGGCCTCGCTCGAAGCGCTGACTCCAGAGATTGGCAAACAGCAGCGCCGCCAGGGCGAAGAGGCCGGCGGCCAGCACCACCTCGGGCAGATCCTGCCCCTGCAGCCAGCCGATGGCCTCCAGCATCCCCATGCCGAGCATGATGTGGGCCAGATAGAGGGTCAGGGTCTGCCGACCGACCGGCAGCCACACTCGCCACCAGCGGGCCTCGGGCAGGGCGCGTCCCAGCCAGAGGCAGAGGGCGATCAGAGTGCTGGCCGCGCCCATGCCGAACAGCAGGTAGAGCGGCGCCGGGGGAATGGGCTGGGTCGCCAGCAGCGGCGCCAGCTCTGGGCTCGGCAAAAGGGTCGGCAACCAGAGCGACAGCCCCCTGGCCAGCGCCATGGCACTCACACCACCGGCCAGCAGCCAGCGCTGGGTGAGCGGATTGGCCAGAGATTGGCGGCTCAGCCAGAGGCCGTAGAGCAGAAAGCCCAGCCAGGGCACCACAGGGTGCCAGCCGTTGAACAGCAGATTGCGGACGAAGCCGGCCAGGGTCCAGAACTCGGGATAGCTGAAGCTGTGCCACTGCCAGCCCCGATCGTAATCGAGCAGGAACAGCAGGCCCACGAAGCTTGCCGCCAGCAGCGGGATCAGGGTCAGCAGCCAGGGGGAGGCAAGCCGGAGACAGCAGGCCCCCAGCAGAAAGTAGACGGCGTAGTAGTGGATGATGTCGGCCGGAAACACCAGGTAGTTGAGCAGCCCCACGATCAGCAGAAACAGGGCCCGCTTGGCGGTGTGGGTCATGGCCGCCGACCACGCCAGCTTGCGGGTCGACAGCCCCAGCCCGATGCCGGCCAGCACCACGAAGCTGGCGGCGGAGCGCCCTTCCAGTGCATCCAGCAGGGGTTTGAGCCAGGTGGGCCCCCCCGCCAACACCCCCATGGCGATGCGAAAATTCACCAGCACCATGCCGAGCAGGGCTATGGCACGGGCCAGATCCAGTCCTTCCAGTCGATTGTGCAGGGCTGTCATGGGAGCGACTCCTTTGGTGATCAGCGTGTCAGCGGGCCGGGCCCAACAACTGGTCTAGCAGGGCTGGCAACCTTTGCTCCACCGGCGCCTGCTCTGGATGCAGGGCCAGGGCATGGCGCAGGGCCTGCCCCTCCAGCGCGTCCAGCAGCAGCTGAGCCGTGAGATCCGGCTGCAGGTGGACGGCCAGCTCCCCAGCCTGCTGGCCACGGCGCACCGTCGCCGCCAGGGCATCGCACAGCTGGCGCTGGTTGCTGGCGAAGGTGGCTGCCATCTCGGGGTGGCGGGCCAGCTCGGCTAGGATCTCGGTGCCGAGCAGCAGGTTCTCCGGGGTCAGCGACCAGGCGAGGTAGCCGGCGGCGAAGCGGGCCAGCGCCGCCTGGGCCGGCCCCTGAACCAGCTCATCCAGCAGGGGTTGCAGCTCGGCCGCCTCCAGCGAGGCGATGTGGGCGATCAGCTCCTCCTTGCGGGCGAAGTGGTTGTAGAGGTTGCCGAGGCTCACCCCGGCGGCGGCGGCGATGTCGCGCATGCCGGTCTGGTGGAAGCCTCGCTCGATGAAGCAGCCGAGCGCCGCCTGGATGATCTGCTCGCGGCGCTGCTCCAGCCGCAGGTTGTTGGTGGTCATGGGGATGCCTCTTGCCTGAAAATCGCTCATGAGCGAACGTTCGTTCATTTGTGGATTCACTCTATGCCTGTGACGAGCCACTGGCAAGCTCGGGGCGTACAAAAAGTGATCTGCTGACTCGGCGGGCGGCATGACCCAATAAAAAAGCCCGCAGGGTGCGGGCTTTTGCAAGGAGGGAAGATCTGGCTTATTCGGCCTTGGGAGCTTCCGCGGCCGGTGCGGCCTCGGCTTCGCTCACCGGGGCGACCGGCGCTGGGCCCGGCACCAGCTCTACCGCCGGCTTGGCGATGAGGGAGCGGGTCTCTTCCACCGCTTCGGTCAGCTTGACCTCGATGATCTGGCCGAGCTCGTAGACCACCTCGGTCTTGTCCAGATAGACGCGGCCGTTGTCCCAGTTGCACTCCAGCCGCTCCTTGTTGTCGAGGATGTGGCGGGCGGGCATGAACACCACGGCACCGTTCTCCTGCAGGCGCAGCTTGAGGCCGGCACGCATCACGTCGATGATCTCGGCGTTGAACACCTTGTCGGTACCCGCATCGGCCTTGAGGTAGCGGACATAGAGCCAGTCGCCGATGTCGCGCTCCACCATGCGGTGCAGGCGACGGCAGGCGGTCAGATGCTCGGTGAGCTCCAGGCTTGGGCGCTCACCCGGGGTCTTGCCGGCGATGACGGCCTTGAGCAGGCGATGGTTGACCATATCGCCGTACTTGCGGATCGGGGAGGTCCAGGTGGCATAGGCATCCAGACCCAGGCCGTAGTGGGCGCCCGGTTCGGCGGACATCAGCGCATAGCTCTGGAAGCGGCGGATCTTGCCGTCCAGCCAGCGGGTGTCCAGGCTGTCGATCCAGCGGCGCAGGGCGCAGAAGCCGGACAGGCTGGCGATCTCTTCTTTCTCGAACGGGGCCTCGGCGCTCTTCAGCAGATCGATGGCGCCGTCGAGGGACTCCTCGTCAAAGCCGGTGTGGACGTTGAAGATGCCGTAGCCGACGCTCTTGCCCAGCACGCGGCCGGCGCAGATGTTGGCGGCGATCATCGACTCTTCCACCATGCGGTTGGCGATGCGGCGCGGCTCGACGTGAATGGCCAGCACAGCGCCGTTCTCGCCCAGCTCGAAGTCGTAGTCGGGGCGGTCCGGGAACACCAGGGCGTGTTCGGTGCGCCACTTGATGCGCGCCTCGGTCATCGCCTTCATCAGCGGCAGCTGGGCCAGCACGCCTGCGTCGATATCCAGCGCTTTGCCGTGTTCGGCCCAGTCGGAGACGTCGTCATAGTTGAGGCGGGCGTGGGAGCAGATGCGGGCGGCGAAGAACTCGGTCTCCTCCAGCAGCAGGCCATCCTCGGCGATCAGCAGGCGGGCGCACAGGGTGTTGCGCTCCTCGCCCTCTTTCAGGGAGCAGAGCTCGTCGGAGAGGGTGCGCGGGATCATGGGCACGTTGCGGCCCGGCATGTAGACGGTGAAGGCGCGCTGGGCGGCCTCCTTGTCCAGCTCGCTCCCTTCGGCCACATAGGCGGTCGGGTCGGCGATGGCGACCAGCAGCTCCCAGCCGTTGTCCAGCTTGCGGATGGCCAGGGCGTCATCCATGTCCTTGGTCTTGGCGCCGTCGATGGTGAAGAAGGGGGTCGCGGTCAGATCGGTGCGGGGCAGCTCTTCCTCTTCGATCACCTTCCACTCCGGCAGATCCGCCGGCTCGACCTGGGCCAGGTTGTGGCGCGCCAGCACCACCCACCAGGGCACGTTGTGATCTTCCTGGGCGGCGATCTTCTGGGTGATCTCGGCGGAGAAGTTGCCGTCCACCAGGGCATGACGCTTGAGGGTGGCGACCACCCAGTCCCCTTCCTTGAACTCTTTCTCGTCCAGACCCTTCTTGACGCGGGCCTTGATGGCATCCTTGATCAGCGGGTGGTCGGCCACCACGTTGAGGCGGTCGCGGAACATCTTGACCCGGGCCACGAAGCGGGTGACGGACTGCTCCAGCAGCTCATCCGGCTCGGCCACTTCCTTCTCTTTCTCGGTGCGGATCAGGGCGGTCACCCGGTCACCGTGCATCACCTTTTTCATGTAGGGAGGCGGCACGAAATAGCTGGTCTTCTCATCGACCTCCAGGAAGCCGAAGCCCCGATCGGAGGCGCGGATCACACCCTCTTTCTTGGGGATGTTTTCGCGGATTTGTTGCTTGAGCTGGGCCAGCAGCGGATTGTCTTGGAACATAAATGGGGAACCTGAGTGGAGACCTGGTGGTTAATCGCCCAGCACTATACGTTTTTACCCCTCCAAAGCCAAGGTGAATGGCCCTGTCAGGGGCGTTGCAGCGCTCGGCGACCCTGCTCGATCAGGCGCTGGGATATCTGTTTGTGCAGCCCGCGCTCCAGCACCCAGCGGTGCCAGTAGAGTCGCTCTATCAGGTGCTGTTTCGGGTTGAGATCGAGCAATGACCCCTCCGCCAGCTGGCGACGGATCTGCAGTTCCGGGATGAGGCAGCAGGCCAGCCCCTGTTCGGCCATGGCGACGAAGGCCTCCGACGAGCGCACCGTGTGGCAGGGGTAGCCGCCGGGCTCCAGCCCGAAGTGGCGAGCCATGTAGCTGACGTGCATGTCGTCACGCTGATCGAAGGCTACCGCCGGCGCCTTGGCCAGCGCCGCCAGGGTCAACCCCTGCGGGAAGTGGCGCTCGACGAAGGCGGGGCTGGCGGTGAGCAGGTAGCGCATCTCGCCGAGCTCGTCGACGCAGCAGCCCGCCAGTGGCTGGCCGTGCAGGCTGACGGCGCCGAACGCCTGCCCCTCGCGCACCCGATCCAGAGTGCGGCTCTCGTCATCCACCAGCAGGTTGAGCTCGATGGGGTGCTGTTCCAGCAGCGGCGCCAGGGCGGGCAGAAACCAGGTGGCCAGGCTGTCGGCATTGACGGCTATGCTGACCCGGATCGGCGCCTGGGGCTCGGCGGGAGAGAGCTCGCCGGCCAGCTCCAGTTCCAGCTGGCGTACCTGGCGGTAGTGGGCCAGCAGCTTCTGCCCGAGCGTGGTGGCCTGCAGCGGCTGGCCGCGAATGATCAGCGGCTCGGCAAACTGCTGCTCCAGCTGCTTGATGCGCTGGGAGATGGCGGACTGGGTGATGTGCAGGCGCTGGGCGGCGCGCTCGAAGTTCTGCTCCTGCATCACCGCATCCAGCGCCAGCAGCAGCTTGTAGTCCAACGCCTTCATCAGCATTCCTTATCAGCAGGGAGATTGAGAAGGGATGCTACTCAAGTGGTGGCGAGAGAACAACCTGAGAGCGCTGAAAATGTCGGCAGCGCAGGCGGGACAAGGGCTGTGGGGTCAAAGCGGGTTTGTCACTGTGAGATGTGACAGTGGTGGTCAAAAGGTATTCAGGAGATACTCTTTTGCGTCCGTTTTTGCATGGGGTGGAAACGGGCCATAGCGAGAACTTTTAATCCCGGGTCTTACCCCGGGATTTTTTTGCGTCACCCTTATTCGGTGACCAGCTCGCGGGCTTCGTCATAGGCACCCTGCAGGGGCTGACCGACGGCACGGGCGAAACGCTCGTCCAGATGGAAGCGGATCCCCACCCCGCGCACGGCGCCCAGATCCACCGCCTGGCGGTGACCGAGCCGCTCGATGGGCAGGCCGAGGCGGCGGAAGATCCGCTCTACCGGCAGACTGACCACGGCAACCAGCTCGCGGATCCCCTTCGCCCTGGCGAAGGCATAGACCTCGCGGAAGATGACGCAGGTCAGCTCGCTGACCCCGTTGCCCAGGCGCGGCGCCCGTTCGGCATCGATGGCGAGGCGGGTCAGTTCCCACGCGTCGTTGCTGCGTGGCGGGGCTTCGCCGGCGAGGGCGGTGGGGAAGATGCTGGGCAGCATGTAATCCTGGGCACAACTGAGCAGACGGATGCAGCCGCACAGGCCTTTTTCGTCCTCAATCAGAACCCAGTGGGTGTCCGGAGTATCGAAACTGTCCTGCTCCAGACCACGGTGAGATTCCACATCCCAGCCGAGGCGATCGGAGAAGACGCGATTGCGAAAGCGATAAAGCTCGTTTTCTACCTCCCATCTGGGGTGTTCTTTTAATTTTCCTTTGAAAACAAGCATTCAGATGTCTCCATTTCAGTGTTCGGCGCTATAATCGAGGCCCTGGCCAGGGGGGCTAGCCTATGAAACAAGACCAACTGCTTGAGTACCTCGAACATTTCACTTCGGTAACGGACGGGGATCGTCTGGCCGAGTTGATCGGTCGGTTCACGCTCGGTATGGGTTACGACTACTACCGGTTTGCGCTGATCATTCCCATGTCGATGCAAAGACCCAAGGTGGTGCTGTTCAATCAGTGCCCCGACTCCTGGGTGCAGGCCTATACGGCAAACCATATGCTGGCCTGTGATCCCATCATTCAATTGGCCCGCAAGCAGACCTTGCCCATTTACTGGAACCGGCTGGATGAGCGAGCACGTTTTCTGCAAGAGGGCAGTCTGGACGTGATGGGGTTGGCGGCGGAGTTCGGGCTGCGCAACGGTATCTCGTTTCCGTTGCACGGGGCGGCGGGGGAAAACGGCATACTGTCGTTCATCACCGCCGAGCGGGCATCGAGCGATCTGCTGCTGGAGTCCTCGCCCGTCCTCTCCTGGATGTCCAACTACATCTTCGAGGCGGCGATCCGGATTGTGCGGGTCAGTCTGCGGGACGATGACCCTCAGGAGGCCCTGACTGACCGGGAGACCGAATGCCTGTTCTGGGCCAGTGAAGGGAAAACGTCGAGTGAAATCGCCTGCATCCTGGGGATCACGGAGCGAACCGTGAACTACCACCTCAATCAGGTCACCCGTAAAACGGGGTCGATGAATCGCTACCAGGCCATCGCCAAGGGGGTGAGCAGTGGCATCTTGCTGCCCAATCTCGAGCAGGTCGTGGTCACCAACTTCCCCAAGCTGATGCAATAAAACCCGATGATTCTCGGGGCAGAGTGACTGGCTAACAATTGTCAGATCCTGCAATTGACAGCCATGAACGGGTCTAGCCCCTTCTACCTCGAAGGGGTTGGGTTGAGCCCTCTGTCATTAGCAAAACAAATTGCTCAGCAGATTAATGAATTTCTCTAAACGTCTGGCCGCCCCTTATAGTGCCGTCCAATCACTCTGCTGGACGGTTCATCCATGTTTGCTACCACCCTGCAAGGCTTCACCCTCGGCCTTGCCATGATCATCCCCATCGGTGCCCAGAATGCCTTCGTGCTGAGCCGGGGTATCCACCGCAACCACCATCTGCTGACGGCGACCCTCTGCTGCCTGTGCGATCTCGTGCTGATCGGCATCGGGGTGTTCGGCGGGGCCAACCTGCTGGCGGCCAGCCCGATCGGACTGGCCCTGCTGACCTGGGGCGGCGTGCTGTTCCTCGGCTGGTTCGGTATCCGTTCCCTGCGCAGCGCCTGGCGTGGGCAGGGGGCTTCGCTTGCGGACTCACCCCAGTTGATGGGGGTCAAGAGCGTGCTGGCCATGACGCTCGGGGTGACCCTGCTCAACCCCCACGTCTACCTGGACACCCTGATGCTGCTCGGATCCTTCGGCAGCCAGTTTGCCGAAGAGTTGCGGCCCGCCTTTGCGGCGGGGGCCATGCTGGCCTCGCTGGTCTGGTTCTACAGCCTGGCGTTCGGGGCGGCCGCTCTCTCGCCCTGGCTCGCCCGCGGCAGGGTACAGCAAGCTATTGATACTATTGTTGGTTTCATCATGCTGGGGTTGGCGTTGCAGCTGGCGAGCGGGGCTTTGCTGGCGTCATAAGGCTATTTTTGTGCCGCACCTCATAAAAATTCACCCCGGCTTCATCCGCTGACATATTCGTCTGTTAAATTCCCGTCGCTGGTAAAGCGACACTCTAATAAAAGGGACAAGACAGTGAATAAATCCATGAAGCTGGGTGCTATTGCAGCCATCGTGCTGTTGTCTGCCTGTAGCAATGAAAACGACAGCAAGGCGCAACCGGGCGAGGTTGCCCTGCGTCTGATCCAGACCTCCGATATCCACTCCAACGTGCTGGGGTATGACTACTACCAGAACAAGGAGGATCGCAAGTTCGGCCTCTCCCGCACCGCGCTGCTGATCCGCGCGGCCCGCGCCGAAAACCCCAACAACCTGCTGCTCGACAACGGCGACCTGATCCAGGGCACGCCGCTGGCTGACTACATCTTCGAGCAGTCCGGTGCCGGTTACCTCGACAAGCAGGCCCACCCGGTGTTCAAGGCGATGAACGAGCTCGGCTACGACGCCGGCAACCTGGGTAACCACGAATTCAACTACGGTCTGGATTACCTCACCAAGACCCTGCAGGGGGCCAAGTTCCCCTATGTGAACGCCAACGTGTTCGAGGCGGGCGCCTTCAAGCGGGATGCCAAGGGGCAGATTGACTGGAGCGGCAACAAGTTCACCCCCTACCTGCTGCTGGAGCGCAAGGTGAAGGATGACAAGGGCCAGCTGCAGACCGTCAAGGTCGGCATCCTGGGGCTGACCCCGCCGCAGGTGCTGCAGTGGGACAAGCGCCATCTGGAAGGCAAGGTGGTGGTGGCCGACATGGTCGAGACCGCCAACCACTATGTGCCCGAGCTGCGCGCCAAGGGCGCCGACGTGGTCGTCGTTGTTGCCCACACCGGCATCAACGCCAGCAGCTACGAAGCCATGATGGAGAACTCCGCCTGGCACCTGGCCAAGGTGAAGGGGGTGGATGCCCTGATGCTGGGCCACGCCCACAAGAACTTCCCGGGTGACTTCCCGGATCTGCCGGAGGTGGACAACCAGGCCGGTACCCTGAGCGGCATTCCGACCGTGATGCCGGGTTACTGGGGCAACCACCTCGGCATCATCGACCTCAAGCTGGAGCAGGTGGACGGCAAGTGGCAGGTGAAACAGAGCCAGGCCAGCCTGCGCAAGATCGACTCCAGCGAAGGCAGCGCGGTGGATCAACGGGTGGTGGACCTGGTACAGGCCGACCACGACGCCACCAACCAGTGGCTGGATGAGCCGCTCGGCAAGATCACCTCCTCCATCCACAGCTTCTTCGCCCTGGTGCAGGATGATCCTTCGGTGCAGCTGGTGAGCGATGCCCAGCGCCGCTATGCCGAGCAGCTGCAAAAAGACGGCCTGCTCAAGGAGTCCTACCCCATCCTGTCGGTGGCGGCACCGTTCCGTGGCGGTCGCAACGGCATCAATGACTTCACCTACGTGGCCCAGGGCGACATCTCCCTGCGCAACGTCTCCGACCTCTACATCTATCCGAACACCCTGCAGGTGGTCGAGGTGAACGGGGCCACCGTCAAGGAGTGGCTGGAGATGAGTGCCGGCCAGTTCAACCAGATCGACACCGGCAAGACCGAGGTGCAGTGGCTGGTGAACGAGAAGTTCCCCACCTACAACTTCGACGTGATCGACGGGGTCAACTACGAGGTGGATATCACCCAGCCGGCCCGTTACAACAAGGAAGGGGCCAAGGTCAGCGACGGCCAGCGTATCAGCAGCCTCACCTTCAATGGTCAGCCCATCGATCCGGCCCAGAAGTTCTACGTGGTGACCAACAACTACCGCGCCAGCGGCGGCGGCCACTTCCCGGGTATCGACGGCAGCAACATCGTCCATGAAGATCCCTTCGAGACGCGCGAGATCATCGCCCAGTACCTGAAGGCCCAGTCTGCCGACAACCCGGCCGGCTTCAGCCCGGCGGCCAACAACAACTGGCACATGAAGGCCCTGCCGGCCAACGTGGACGTGCGACTCTACTCCTCGCCCCGCGAGGAGGCCAAACAGCTGGCCGGTGCGGATCTGGAATACAAGTCCACCCTGCCGATGGATGACGCCCAGCACCCTGGCTACGCCATCTTCCGGCTGATCCGTCAGTAATTTCCGGCCGACATGGCAATAAAAAAAGCCCTCGCACTGCGAGGGCTTTTTCATGGGCGGAGGGCTTAGTTGACCACGGCCACGTTGATGGTGCCGTTGCCCTGGGTCATGCGGACCCGGGCGCCCGGTACGAAGGTGGGGCTGGCCTTTTGCACCACCACGATGGATTCGCCGTTCTCTTTCTTGATCTCGAGCTCGACGCCATCCACCTGGTTGAGCTTGTCACCGGCCGCCTTGCCGGCTGCCGCGCCCGCGATGGCGCCACCGGCCGCGGCGATGTCGCTGCCGCGCCCGCCGCCGATGGTGCTGCCGAGCAGGCCGCCGACCACGGCGCCACCTATGGTGCCTATCAGCGAGTTCTCATCGGCCTGGATCTTGACCGGGCGGGTGGAGAGGATGGTGCCGTAGCTGACGGTCTGTACCTGCTTGGCGCGATCCTTGGTGTAGACATCGCCGGAGTAGACATCGCTGTTGGCACAGCCGCTGAGGGTGGTGGCGGTGGTGGTGGCCAACAGGGCGATGAGGGTAATGCGTTTCAACATGATGGGCCTCCTGGGCTGGCATCTAATCTGGTTTGTTCGGTCAGTGATTCAACTCTACGCCAACCGGATTGAGCATGAAACCAGCAAAGTGTAACCAATTATAAGGCCCGGACCCTGCAAACCCCGTCCCCACCGGCTCAGTCGAGCCATTTTTCCAGCAGCAGGCGATCCTCGCCTTGGCCGAAATAGTCGCGCTCCTCGGCCAGTTGCTGATAACCGAGTCGAAAGTAGAGGCGCTGGGCCGGATTGGCCGGATCCACCGTCAGTCTGACCCGCTCGATCCCCAGTCTCAGCAGTGACTGCTCCACCTGCAGCATCATGCGTTCGGCCAGGCCGAAGCCGCGCGCCTCCGGCAGCACCGCCAAGGAGAGCAGCCAGCCCTGCGACCGATCCTGTCCCAGTCCACCCAGGGCATAGCCCAGCAGCTTGCCGTCCAGCTCGGCCACCAGCAGCAGCTCGGGCCACAGATCCATGGCCTGGCGGAAGAAGAAGCCGGGATAGACATCCTCCCCGAATACATTGACGTCGATCTGCCAGATGGCGTGCATGTCGGTGTGGCGCGCCACTCTCAAAACGGGGGGCTGGTGCATCCGGGCTCCTGTGATGTCGTACGTGCTGCCGGGCGGCAGTCAAAAAGGAGCCACAGGGTAGTGGGCCCGCCGATCTGATGCAAGCGGGTCTGAGCGGCAGGGCGGCCCCGGCTCAGGGCGGCAGAGGGCGGCTGCCCGGCCGCTTGGGGGCCTTGCGACGACTGTCCAGCAGGTGGCGCAGGGCCAGCCAGGGGTGATGCCACAGCATGCGCGGGCCGCTCCACTTCATCACCAGCTGGATCTGCTTGCGCATGGCCGGGGCATAGCAGTGGATGTGGCAGTTGGCACAGGTGGGTTTGTGGCCGTGACCATAGCGGCAGCGGCGCAGCCGCTGGTGGGCGAACTCCTGCAACTGCTGGCAGTGCCGGCAGGCTGGGTCCTGGTGATGGTGGTCGCAGTAGAGGCGGATCATGGCGCTGACCGTCTGCTGCTCCCGCTTGAGCCTGGGGTGCATGGGCGCCTTGTCGGCGCGGGCCGGGCGCGCGGGGTGGGAGTGATGGGTCGTCATGAGGGGCATTGTCCTGACCTGGGGCGGCGGGGTCTTGATACAGGTCAAACCGGCGGGCAAAAAAACAGGGCCCGCAGGCCCTGTTTCATCAAACAACTCTGCTTGTCTGCGCTTAGATGAGGCTGGTTGCCTGCTCCAGCCAGGCGAGATCCTCACCCTCCAGCAGCGGGCTGAGACGGCGGTAGACCTCGACGTGGTACTCGTTGATCCAGCGGAACTCGGCCGGGCTCAGCAGGCTGCGATCGATGAGGCGGGTATCGAACGGTACATAGGTCAGCCGCTCGAAGCCCAGCATCGGCAGCTCGCCGATCTGCTCCTGTTCGGTGACCACCACCAGGTTCTCGCAGCGGATGCCAAAGGCATCTTCCCGGTAGTAGCCGGGTTCGTTGGAGAGCACCATGCCCGGCTGCAGGGCCACCAGGCTGCCCTTGGGGGCGATGCGCTGCGGGCCTTCGTGCACGCTGAGGAAGTGGCCGACGCCGTGGCCGGTGCCGTGGTCGTAGTTGTAACCTGCCTGCCACAGCGGCATGCGGGCCAGCACGTCGAGCTGGATGCCGGCGGTGCCGCGCGGGAAGCGGGCCTGATCCAGCGCGATGTGACCCTGCAGTACCCGGGTGAACATCGCCTTGTGCTCGTCGGTGACCTCACCCACCTTGATGGTGCGGGTGATGTCGGTGGTGCCGTCCAGATACTGGGCGCCGGAGTCCACCAGATAGATGCTGTCCTGACCGAAGGTACGCGGGGTGCCGTTGGTGTGGCGGTAGTGGCACATGGCGGCGTTGGGGCCGAGCGCCGAGATGGTGTCGAAGCTCGGCTCGACGTAGTGCTCCTGCTCGCGGCGGAAGGCTTCCAGCTGGTCGGCCAGGGTGCCTTCATCCACCCCGTCGAACTCGCCGCTGGCGATCAGCCGATCCAGCCAGGCCAGGAAGCGGGTGACGGCGACGCCGTCGCGCAGATGGGCGGCACGCATGCCGGCCAGCTCCACCTCGTTCTTGCACGCCTTCGGCAGCATGGTCGGATCCTGACCGGCCACCAGGATGGCGCCCGCCTCTTCCATAACCAGCTGGGTCCAGGCGTTGGCGGTGTTGGGATCGGCCAGCACCTTCTGCTGATCCTCGCCGATGCGTTTGAGCACGTCACCCAGCTTGTCGATGGGGTAGACGGAGACATCTTGCCCCACGTGCTGGCTGAAGGCGAAGCAGTCGATCTTGTCGGTGTCGACGAAGAAATCCATGGTGGCGTTGGCGTAGAGCACCGCAAAGCCCAGCACCACCGGCAGCCGCTCCACGTCGCGACCGCGCAGGTTGAGCAGCCAGTTGATGGGCTCGGCCTGAGTCAGCAGCACAGCATCCAGCCCGCGCTTGCGCAGATCGCTGGCCAGCAGCTCGCGCTTGGCCTGGCTGGACTGGCCCGCCAGCGCCTCGCTGTAGAGGATGGCCGGATTCTTGGTGGGAGCGGGGCGATCGCTCCAGTGCAGATCGATGGGGTTCTGCTCCACACGCACCAGCTCGATGCCGCGCTCGGTCAGGATCTCTTTGGCGTGTCGATACCAGGCCAGGCTGTGCAGGCGGGCATCGAAGCCGACCCGGGAACCGGCAGGCAGCTGCTCGGCCAGCCACTGCACGTGGGGATCTTCGTTCAGGTGGAGAAACTCGAAGAGCTCGGCCGGTGCCTGCATGCGGGCCTGCACCGTGTAACGACCGTCGATGAACAGGGCCGCCCGCTGCGCCAGTATGATGGCGAGGCCGGCGGAGCCGTTGAAACCCGTGATCCAGTCCAGTCGCTCGGCGTAGGCGGGAATGTACTCCCCCAGGTGCTCGTCGTCATGGGGGACGATGAAGGCGTCCAGCTCCATCATGGCCAGTTCGGCCCTGACCTGGGCGACGCGGGTTTCAATAATCTCGAAATGATTCATGTCGTTAATGCCAGATTGTAGTGATGTGAGTGTTCAGTGGTTGTGGCCGCTGTCCAGGATCCGCTTGATTGACTGGCCAGCCGCCTCGATATGTTGCTTGAGCAGCACCACCGCCTCGTGCTTGCGGCGGGCGCGGCACAGCTCCAGCAGCTGAGCGTGCTCCCGCTCCGCCTTGTCGACGCCATCGCTGGCGAACAGCAGCTCGAAGCGCACATAGCGGTCGCAGCTCAGATTGATCTGGGCGATCAGCTCCAGTGCCTGGGGGCGGCCGGCGGCCTGATAGAGGGTGGCGTGAAAACTGTGGTTCAGTTCGGCCCAGCGTTCGATCTGGGTGCCCGACTCGAGGGCCTGGTCGAACTGGGCGAGGATCGCCTGCGCCTTGGCGAAGGTCTCCTCCGTCATCAGGTCGACGGCGTGGAACAGGGTATCGGCTTCCAGCAGGGCTCGCAAATAAAAGAGCTCCTCTATGGCTGCGGCGTCCAGCATGGTGACCACGGCGCCGCGGTGGGCCTCGAACTTCACCAGCCCCTGGGCTTCCAGCTGCATCAGGGCCTCCCGCACCGGAATGCGGCTCACCGCCAGCTCCTTGGCGATGGCGTCCTGGCGCAGGGGGGCGCCGGCGGGAAACTCACCGCGCAGGATCCGGCCACGGAGGTTTTCCATCACCATTTGGGTACGGGTCTTGTAGGGTGGGGTCATGATCGGGTCACAGGGGAATCGTTACAAAATTGTATATTGTATAAAGTTGGGCTGAATCTAACGCGCAAGGGCCCACAAGGCAAGGTTTGGCGGGAGTCAAACGCCGCGCTCTGCTCAAAAAAATACCGGTCAGCTGGGCTGACCGGTATGAGATTGGTTGTGAACGGGGTCGCTGTTACAGCTGCGGACCCGCCGCTACCAGACGCTTGCCTTCGTCGTTGTCGGTGAAGCGCTCGAAGTTCTTGATGAAACGCTGGGCCAGATCCTGCGCCTTGGCATCCCACTCGGCCTTGTTGGCGTAAGTGTCGCGCGGGTCGAGGATCGCCGGATTCACGTCGTGCAGGGCGGTCGGTACTTCCAGATTGAAGATCGGCAGCACCTTGGTCTCGGCCTTCTCGATGGAGCCATCCAGGATGGCGTCGATGATGGCGCGGGTATCCTTGATGGAGATGCGCTTGCCGGTGCCGTTCCAGCCGGTGTTGACCAGGTAGGCTTCCGCGCCGGCCGCTTCCATCCGCTTCACCAGCTCCTGACCGTACTTGGTCGGGTGCAGGGAGAGGAAGGCCGCACCGAAGCAGGAGGAGAAGGTCGGGGTCGGCTCTGTGATGCCGCGCTCGGTACCGGCCAGCTTGGCGGTGAAGCCAGACAGGAAGTGGTACTTGGTCTGCTCCTTGGTCAGCTTGGAGACAGGGGGCAGCACGCCGAAGGCGTCGGCGGTCAGGAAGATCACCTTGGTGGCGTGACCCGCCTTGGAGACCGGCTTGACGATGTTCTCGATGTGATAGATGGGGTAGGAGACCCGGGTGTTCTCGGTCTTGGAGCCATCGTCGAAGTCGATGGTGCCGTCGGCCGCCACGGTCACGTTTTCCAGCAGCGCATCGCGACGGATGGCGTTGTAGATGTCCGGCTCGGCTTCCTTGGAGAGCTTGATGGTCTTGGCGTAGCAGCCCCCTTCGAAGTTGAACACGCCGTCGTCGTCCCAGCCGTGCTCGTCATCGCCGATCAGCTGACGCTTGGGATCGGTGGAGAGGGTGGTCTTGCCGGTGCCGGAGAGGCCGAAGAATATGGCCACGTCGCCGTCCTGACCCACGTTGGCGGAGCAGTGCATGGAGGCGATGCCGCGCAGGGGCAGGAAGTAGTTCATCATGGAGAACATCCCCTTCTTCATCTCGCCACCGTACCAGGTGCCGCCGATGAGCTGGATCTTCTCGGTCAGGTTGAAGGCGACGAAGTTCTCGGAGTTGAGACCCTGCTCCTTCCAGTTCGGGTTGGTGCACTTGGCACCGTTCATCACCACGAAGTCCGGTTTGAAGGTTTTCAGCTCTTCATCGCTCGGGCGAATGAACATGTTTTTCACGAAGTGAGCCTGCCAGGCCACCTCGGTGATGATGCGCACGGCAAGGCGGGTGTCCGGGTTGGCACCGCAGAAGCCGTCCACCACGAACAGGCGCTTGCCGGAGAGCTGCTTGGTCACCAGGGATTTCAGATGTGACCACACTTCCGGGCTGATGGCTTTGTTATCGTTTTTACCCTGGTCAGACCACCACACAGTATTCTGGGTAGTGGCATCTTTGACGATATATTTATCTTTCGGGGAGCGGCCGGTGAAGATGCCGGTATTGACATTGACGGCCCCCAGTTCGGTCACCACGCCGCGCTCGAACCCTTCCAGGTCGGCACGAGTCTCTTCCGCGAACAGCTGGTCGTAGGAAGGGTTGCGCAGGATTTCAGTGGAGTTCTTGATACCGTACTGGTCCAGTCCTAATTGTTGGGCCAGGGTGGGTTCTGCCACGATTGTCATTGTATTCTCCTGGGTTCAGAGGTTGGTAGGGTTCTATCTGGCGTTCATCCTATCACTTAGGTGGTAGAGTTTAGCGATCGCCATCAAACTTTATAAAATAGGGTATTTTTTTGTTATTTAAGTTAAAGGCGGGTTTTGCCCGCCTTCAATTAGTGTAACTTGTTTGCATCATTACCGGGAGCCCCGCTGAACAGGGTTTCGACATCGATCCCGTCAAATTCGTACTGGGCGCCACAATAATCACAGTGCATGCCGATCTTGCCGAGCTCCTGCACCATCTCCATTACCTCTTCCTTCTCGATCTGCAACAGGGCCCCTTCGCAACGCTCGCGGGAGCAGGTGCAGCGGAATTCGACCGCCTGCGGATCGAACACCCGCACCTTGTCCTGGTGGTAGAGACGGTAGAGGATCTCTTCCGCTTCCAGACCGAACAGCTCTTCATCCTTGATGGTGCTGGTGAGCTGGGTCAGGTGCTCGAAGTCGTCGCCGTGATCCTCGCTCTGGGCGGGCAGCTCCTGCAGCAGGATGCCGGCGGCACGCGGCGCACCTTCGTGGTAGCCGGTGCGGATCCAGAGCTTGGTCGCCAGCTGTTCGGACTGGGTAAAGTACTGCTCCAGGCAGCCGGCCAGGGTGTCGGCGTCCAGCGCTATGATGCCCTGATAGCGTTCACCCTGCTCCGGGGTGATGGTGATGACCAGCTGGCCTTCCCCGATCAGGCTTTGCAGCTTGCCGTCGCTCGGCAGTTCACCCTCGTAGCGGGCCACGCCACGCAGCTGCTGGTTGTTGTCGCCGTTGATGACGGCCAGCCGTACCGGGCCGTTGCCCTGCAGCTGTACCGTGATGGAGCCTTCGAACTTGAGGGTGGCGGTCAGCAGGCTGGTGGCGACCAGCAGTTCACCCAGCAGTTTTTGCACCTGTACCGGGTAGTTCTGAGCCTCCACCACGTGGCGGTAGGTGTGGTCCAGCTGGACCAGCTCGCCCCGGACTTCGTACTCTTCGAACAGATAGCGATACAGGAGATCTTGGTTACTCATCATGCATTCCTGGGTTCTTCGGTGGGGTAAATAGATAAAAACATTAATAAACAGGTGGTTAGGAACTTATTCCGCCATCTGTCGTCATAAAAGGGCCATCTTGGCGGGTCAATATTGCTTGACCTTGATCAGCTGGCGCCGCTCCTGCTTGTCGGGGCGACGCTCGGGGCTTGGGGCAAACTGGCTGTTGAAGCGGCGTGCCTCGCTGTTTTCCGCCCGTCGTTTCAGGCTGGCCTCGGTCTCTTCATAGAGCTGCTGGGCCAGCGGGGCGGATTTGCGCTGCTCGCTCACCTCGACCACCCGCACCTCCCGCTCGTCCTGGCCCTGCCAGAAACGAATGAGGGCGCCGACCTCGACATGCTTGCCCGGCTTGCTGCGCTGGCCGTTGTAGTGCACCTTGCCCCCTTCAATCAGGTCGCGGGCCAGGCTGCGGGTCTTGTAAAAACGTGCCGCCCACAACCACTTGTCGAGACGGACCTGGGTTGGGATTTCTGCGGGGTTCGGCATGAATCGACTCCGGAATGGCTGAAAGGGGTGCCTGATTATACCAGAGGCAGGCCCCGGGATAGAAACAGGGGGCCCAAGGGTGTGACGGAATGTCAATTTTCGCAGCTTACTCCCATCCGGTCGGTTGTCTCTGGGTCCATTGCCGTACACAATAGCCAACCGATTTGGATGCCAGAAAATATTGATAAACATGACGCTACCGTTCAGGGATGACTTGTTGAGCTCCCTTCTGGCCCGTTGTAAAACCGTGCCACTCTCCCGTTTCAGCCAGCCTCTGTTCTGGCTTCTGCTGCTGTTGCTGGCCCACCAGTGTGCCGGTCTCACCTGGCGTCTGCTGGATCTCGGCAGCCGTCCCGTCAGTCAGCCCTGGCAGCCGTCGGTGGTAGCCAGTCAGGGCCAGGGTTCAAACCGGCTCGATCTGAGCGGCGTCAGCCGGCTGGCGCTGTTCGGCAAGGCCAAGCAGCAGGCCCAGGCGGCCGATGTTGTCGCAGCCGATGCTCCCAAGACCCAGCTCAACGCCCAGCTCAATGGCGTGCTGGCGAGCTCGGATCCCGCCAAGTCCATCGCCATCATCGCCCACAACGGGCTGCAGAACTCCTATGGCATCGGTGATCTCATCGACGGCACCCAGGCCAAGATCCGCCAGGTATTTGCCGACCGTGTCATCATCGAGCGGGACGGGCGCGACGAGACCCTGATGCTGGACGGGGAGGAGTACGGCAAGCCGCTGCCCCAGCAGGGCAAGCAGGACGACAAGCTCTCCTCGGTGCGCAACGAACTGATGGGCAACCCCGGCAAGATCACTGATTACCTCAATATTTCCCCGGTCCGGGTCGATGGTCGCATGGTCGGCTATCGCCTCAATCCGGGTCGCAATCCGGAACTGTTCAATCAACTCGGGCTGGTCGCCAACGATATGGCGGTCAGCATCAACGGGCTGGATCTGCGGGATAACGCTCAGGCCATGCAGGCGATGCAGCAGGTGGCTGGCGCAACGGAAATGACCGTCACCGTCGAGCGGCAAGGACAGCTCTACGACGTTTATGTCGGCTTGTCAGAATAATGAATTGGAGTAGCACCAAGAATGACAAATAAAGGGAAGGGCTGGCGTCTGGCCACCGTGGCCGCGGCGTTGATGATGGCAGGCTCAGCCTGGGCCACCGAATACTCCGCCAGCTTCAAGAATGCCGACATCGAAGAGTTCATCAACACGGTCGGCAAGAACCTGAACAAGACCATCATCATAGAGCCGTCGGTGCGGGGCAAGATCAACGTCCGCAGCTATGATCTGCTCAACGAAGACCAGTACTACCAGTTCTTCCTGAGCGTGCTCGACGTCTATGGCTTCGCCGTGGTCCCGATGGACAACGGCGTGCTCAAGGTGGTGCGCTCCAAGGATGCCAAGACCTCCGCCATCCCGGTGGTGGACGAGAGCAACCCCGGCAGCGGTGACGAGATGGTGACCCGGGTCGTGCCGGTGCGCAACGTCTCGGTGCGCGAGCTGGCGCCGCTGCTGCGCCAGCTCAATGACAACGCGGGCGGCGGCAACGTGGTCCACTACGATCCCTCCAACGTGCTGCTGATTACCGGCCGCGCCGCCGTGGTCAACCGGCTGGTGGAAGTAGTGCGTCGGGTCGACAAGGCGGGCGACCAGGAAGTGGACATCGTCAAGCTGAAGTATGCCTCCGCCGGTGAAATGGTGCGACTGGTGACCAACCTCAACAAGGACGGCAACAACCAGGGGGCCAACACCTCCCTGCTGCTGGCCCCCAAGGTGGTGGCCGACGAGCGCACCAACTCCGTGGTGGTGAGCGGCGAGCCCAAGGCGCGCGCCCGCATCATCCAGATGGTGCACCAGCTCGACCGTGACCTGCAGAGCCAGGGCAACACCCGGGTCTTCTATCTGAAATACGGCAAGGCCAAGGATCTGGTAGAGGTGCTCAAGGGCGTCAGCTCCAGCATCGAGGCCGACAAGAAGGGCGGCGCGGCTACCACCACAGGCGGTGGCGGTGCCAGCATCGGCGGTGGCAAGCTGGCCATCTCCGCCGACGAGACCACCAATGCGCTGGTGATCACCGCCCAGCCGGACGTGATGTCCGAGCTGGAGCAGGTGGTGGCCAAGCTCGACATCCGCCGTGCCCAGGTACTGGTGGAGGCGATCATCGTCGAGATCGCCGATGGCGACGGCCTCAACCTCGGGGTGCAGTGGGCCAACACCAATGGCGGCGGCACCCAGTTCACCGACACCAACCTGCCCATCGGCTCGGTGGCCATCGCGGCCAAGGATTACAAGGACAACGGGACCACCACAGGCCTGGCCTCGCTGGCCAAAGAGTTCAACGGCATGGCGGCCGGCTTCTACAAGGGCAACTGGGCCGCGCTGGTGACGGCCCTGTCGACCAACACCAAGAACGATATTCTCTCCACCCCGAGTATCGTCACCATGGACAACAAGGAAGCCTCCTTCAACGTCGGCCAGGAAGTGCCGGTGCAGAGCGGCTCCCAGAGCTCCACCACCAGCGATCAGGTGTTCAACACCATCGAACGCAAGACGGTGGGGACCAAGCTGGTGGTGACGCCGCAGATCAACGAAGGGGACTCCGTGCTGCTCAACATCGAGCAGGAGGTCTCCAGCGTGGCGCAGACCCAGGCGACCGGGACCGCCACTCTGGGCCCGACCTTCGATACCCGCACCATCAAGAACGCCGTGCTGGTGAAGAGTGGCGAGACAGTGGTGCTGGGCGGCCTGATGGACGAGAAGACCCAGGAGAAGGTCTCCAAGGTGCCGCTGCTGGGCGACATCCCTGTGTTGGGCTACCTGTTCCGCTCCACTACCAATACCACCTCCAAACGCAACCTGATGGTGTTTATCCGGCCCACCATCTTGCGTGACTCCGACGTTTACAGCGGCATCTCCGGCAACAAGTACTCCCAGTTCCGCTCCGAACAACTGGATGCGGCGGCGCAGGAGGGGTACCTCACCTCGCCCAAGCGCCAGGTGCTGCCCCAGTACGGCCAGGACGTGACCGTCTCGCCCGAGGTGCAGAAACAGCTCCAGCAGACACAGTCGGCCCCGCAGACGAACGGTGGGTCCCAGCCATTCGTGGGTAACAAGTAATGGCGGCATACCAGCTGGATGGCGTCGACATGCCGGCAGCCCTGCCCGAGCTCCCGTTTGCCTTCGCCCGCAACTTCGGGGTGATCCTGACCGAGCGGCAGGGGGCCCCGGTGCTGCTCTGCCGCCAGGGCGTGACGCCGCAAACCCTGCTGGAAGTGCGGCGGGTGGCGGGTTGCGCCTTCACGGTGGAGCAGATGGACGGCGAGGCCTTCGAAGAGTTGCTGATGGCCCACTACCAGCGCGACTCCTCCGAGGCGCGCCAGCTGATGGAGGATCTCGGCAACGAGATGGACTTCTTCGCGCTGGCCGAAGAGCTGCCCCAGAGTGAAGACCTGCTGGATGCCGACGACGATGCCCCCATCATCCGCCTCATCAACGCCATGTTGAGCGAGGCGATAAAAGAAGAGGCATCCGACATCCACATCGAGACCTTCGAGCGGGCCCTGGTGATCCGGTTTCGCATCGATGGGGTGCTGCGGGAGATCCTGCGCCCCCATCGCAAACTCGCCTCCCTGCTGGTGTCGCGCATCAAGGTGATGTCGCGGATGGACATCGCCGAGAAGCGGGTGCCGCAGGATGGCCGCATCTCGTTGCGCATCGGCGGCCGGGCGGTGGACGTGCGGGTCTCCACCATGCCGTCCAGCTATGGCGAGCGGGTGGTGCTGCGACTGCTCGACAAGAACAACGTGCGCCTCGAGCTCAAGCAGCTCGGCATGACGCTGGCCAACCGCAACATCATCAGCGAACTCATTCGCAAGCCTCACGGCATCATTCTGGTGACGGGCCCGACCGGTTCGGGCAAGTCGACCACCCTCTACGCGGCCCTCTCCGAGATCAATTCGCGGGATCGCAACATCCTGACCGTCGAAGACCCCATTGAATATGACCTCGAAGGGGTGGGCCAGACCCAGGTCAACAGCAAGGTGGACATGACCTTCGCCCGCGGCCTGCGCGCCATTCTGCGTCAGGATCCGGACGTGGTGATGGTGGGGGAAATCCGTGACCTCGAGACCGCCCAGATCGCGGTGCAGGCGTCGCTGACCGGCCACCTGGTGATGTCGACCCTGCACACCAACACCGCCATCGGTGCCATCACCCGGATGCGGGACATGGGCATCGAGCCCTTCCTGCTCTCCTCGTCGCTGCTGGCGGTACTGGCCCAGCGGCTGGTACGCACCCTCTGCCCCGATTGCCGCGCACCGCGCCCCATCACCGAGCAGGAGCGCCTTGCCATGGGCATCGAGCTGGCGCCGGATCAGCAGGTGTGGCGGCCGGTGGGCTGCGAGCAGTGCAACCACACCGGCTATCGCGGCCGGACCGGCATCCACGAGCTGGTGGTGGTGGACGAGGCGGTACGCGAGGCGATCCACAGCGCCAGCGGCGAGCTGGCCATCGAGCGACTGATCCGGGGCCATACCCCCAGCATCCGCCGCGACGGCATCGACAAGGTACTCAAGGGGCAGACCAGCCTCGAAGAGGTGCTGCGCGTGACCCGGGAAGACTGAGATGGCGGCATTTGAATACAAGGCCCTCGACGGCAAGGGACGCAACAAGAGCGGCGTACTGGAGGGGGATTCCGCCCGTCAGGTACGCCAGCTGTTGCGTGAGCAGGGGCTGACCCCGCTCGAGGTGAACGAGACCACCGAGAAGGCCAAGCGCGAGGCGAACCGCTTCGTGTTGTTCCGCCGTGGTGCCAGCACCGCCGAGCTTGCGATGATAACCCGCCAGCTGGCGACCCTGGTGGGGGCAGGCCTCACCATCGAGGAGGCGCTCAAGGCCGTCGCCGAGCAGTGCGAGAAGGCCCACCTGCGCAGCATGGTGGCCACGGTGCGCAGCAAGGTGGTGGAGGGCTATTCGCTGGCCGATTCGCTGGGGGCCTTCCCCCATGTGTTCGATCAGCTGTTCCGCTCCATGGTGGCGGCCGGCGAGAAGTCCGGTCACCTGGAGAAGGTGCTCAACCGCCTCGCCGACTATACCGAGCAGCGTCAGCACATGCGCACCAAGCTGCTGCAGGCGATGATCTACCCCATCGTCCTCACCTGCGTCGCCATCGGCGTCATCTCCATCCTGCTCACCGCCGTGGTGCCCAAGGTGGTGGCCCAGTTCGAACACATGGGCCAGCAACTGCCGGCCACCACCCGCTTCCTCATCGGTACCAGCGAGCTGATGCAGCACTACGGCCTCTGGTTCCTGTTGCTGCTGCTGGTGGGTGGCTTTGTCTGGCGCTGGTGGCTGACCGACGACAAGCGTCGCCGTCACTGGCACCAGCTGATCCTGCGCCTGCCGGTGATCGGCCGGGTCAGCCGGGGTCTCAACACTGCCCGTTTCGCCCGCACCCTGAGCATCCTCAACGCCAGCGCCGTGCCGCTGCTGGAGGGGATGAAGATTTCCGGCGAAGTGCTCTCCAACGACTTTGCCCGCATGCGCATCGGTGAAGCCACCGAGCGGGTGCGGGAGGGGACCAGCCTGCGCAAGTCGCTGGATGAAACCAAAATTTTTCCGCCCATGATGCTGCACATGATCGCCTCCGGCGAGCAGAGCGGCGAGCTCGACAATATGCTTGAGCGGGCGGCGGACAACCAGGATCGGGAGTTTGAAACCCAGGTGAACATCGCCCTCGGGGTGTTCGAACCCATGCTGGTGGTCTCCATGGCCGGGGTGGTGCTGTTTATCGTGATGTCGATCCTGCAGCCGATCCTCGAGCTCAACAATATGGTGAATCTGTAGGTGAGGGTGTCCGAATACGCTTCGCTATTCGAACCTACAAACCCAGTCGAACCCGTAGGTTCGATTAGCCGACAGGCGTAATCGAACGATCGCGGTTTAACAGTTAATCGTTGATGGTTCATGCCATCTCATTTCGTGAGGGAGTAAGTCATGCAAAAGCGTCGTCAATCGGGTTTTACCCTGCTGGAAGTGATGGTGGTCATCGTGATCCTGGGGATCCTGGCCAGCCTGGTGGTGCCCAACCTGATGGGCAACAAGGAGAAGGCGGACCAGCAGAAAGCGGTCTCCGACATAGTGGCGCTGGAAAACGCCCTCGACATGTACAAGCTGGACAACAACCGCTACCCGACCACAGAGCAGGGGCTGGACGCGCTGGTCAACAAGCCGACCGCCGCACCTGAGCCGCGCAGCTACCGGGAAGGGGGCTACATCAAGCGCCTGCCGCAGGATCCCTGGGGCAACCCGTACCAGATGCTGAGCCCGGGCCAGTTCGGCAAAATCGACATCTTCTCCATGGGGCTGGATGGCGAAGCCGGTACCGATGACGACATCGGCAACTGGAACCTGAAGGACTTCCAATAAGTGATCCCGCCGCGTCGCGCTCACCGAGACATGCCGAGGCTGCCTGAATGAAGGTGGCCTCTTCTGCCCGTCGCCAGGCCGGTTTTACCCTGCTGGAAGTGTTGCTGGTGGCCATGTTGATGGGTCTGGTGGCCACTGCCGTCACCCTCAGCATGGGTGGCGCCAGGGGGGATAGAGAGCTCGACAAGCAGGCGCGCCGCTTCATGGCCGTGCTGCAGCAGGCGCAGGAGTACTCGGTGATGGATGGCCGGCTGGTGGGCCTGCGTGTCGAGGACAACGGCTGGCAGTTCATGCAGCGCGCGGCCAAGGATCGCAAGTGGCAGGTGATGAGCGGCGACAAGCTGCTGGATCGGGTCGAGCTGCCCGACAACATGCAGCTGGCCATCGAGCTCGAGGGTTTCAGCTGGCGGACCGACTCCGACGAGAAGTACGAGAAGGGGCGCGACGAGAAGGAGCGCACGCCTCAGGTGTTCATCTTTCCCGGTGGCGAGCTGACCCCCTTCGTGCTGACCCTGACCCAGCAGGACGACGATCAGCGCTATGTGCGCACGGTCAAGGCGGACGAGTTCGGCCGCCTGCGCCTGCTGCAGGACGAGGAGGAAGAGGAATGAACGCCCGCGGCATGACCCTGCTGGAAGTCATGGTGGCGCTGGCGGTGTTCGCCATCGCCGGGCTGGCGGTGATGAAGACCGCCAGCGAGCACCTCTCTGGCCTCAACTATCTGGAACAGAAGACCCTGGCGACCTGGGTGGTGGAGAACCAGCTGGTGCAGCAGAAGCTCGAAGCCAAGTGGCCCGGTGACAGCTGGGTGGAGGGGGACGAGCAGATGGCGGGCCAGACCTGGTACTGGCGCTATCGCGGGGTCGCCACCGCCGACAGCAACTTCAAGGCGCTGGACATGGAAGTGCGCACTGCGCCCAAGGCCGACAGCCCGGTGGCCATGATCCGGACCTATATCAGCCGATGAACCTGCATCAAGGTGTCTCCATAAGCCGGAGCCGGCATCAGCCGATGAACATTCACCAACGTCTCTCCATGATCCGGAGCCGGCGTCAGGCGGGGTTTACCCTGCTGGAGATGCTGGTGGCCATCGCCATCTTCGCCGGCCTGAGCCTGGGCGCCTATCAGGTGCTGCAAGGGGTGCTCACCAGCGACGAGGTGGCCAAGCGCAAGGAGGCTCGTCTCTCCGAGCTGCAACTGGCCTTCTCCGTGCTGGAGCGGGACGTCACCCAGATGGTGCCGCGTAGCGGCCGCATCGACGGCGAGAACAACAAGGTGCTGCTGGCGGCCTCCCGCTTTGGCCAGCAGAGCGACGACTGGGGCATGGCCTTCATGCGCGGCGGCTGGCTCAACCCGGATGGCATGTTGCCGCGCTCCGGCCTGCAGCGGGTCGGCTGGCGGCTCAAGGATCACAAGCTGGAGCGGCTGAGCTACCTCTACCCGGATCCGGTGATCGGCACCGAGCCGCGCATCCAGCCCATGCTGGAGCGGGTGACGGCGCTGCGACTCTACTTCTACGACAAGGGCAGCTGGAAAGAGGAGTGGACCCAGCGCAACGTGCTGCCCTACGGGTTGGCGGTGGAGCTGGATCTTGAAGACTACGGTACCATTCGCCGCCAGTTCCTGATCGGTGCCGGTGGTCAGAGGGCAGATAATGGTAACTGATCGTCAGTTTCCCCTGTCCGTCATGGAAGATGACGGCACTATTCGACGCCGCCAGTTCCTGATCGGTGCCGGCGGCCAGCGAGCGGACAATGGCAATTAAGTGCGGCCGGGGCCGATCCCGCACCACACCTGGCCGCCAGGGGGGCATGGCCCTGCTGGTGGTGCTGCTCATCCTGTCGGTGATGGTGATCATCGCCAGCAACATGAGCGGCCGGTTGCAGCTGGAGCTGCGCCGCACCGCCAACCTCACCGCCGGCAAGCAGGCCTGGTGGTATGCCATGTCGGCGGAGGCGCTGGTGAGCAAGGTGCTGGCCCAGGATTTCAAGGATGACCCCAATGTGGTCAGCCTGGGGCAGAACTGGGCGCGCCAGGATGCGGTCTTCCCGGTGGATGACGGCAAGCTCACCGGCCGGGTGCGGGACCTGCAATCCTGCTTCAACCTCAACAGCCTGAGCGTGCCGTTGAAGGACGGGATCAGCGGCGACGATCTGGAGAAGCAGCCCTATCCGGTCAAGGTGTTCAAGGCGCTGCTCAAGCAGCTCGAGGTGGAAGATTACGAGGCGGTGCAGCTGACCGATGCCATCCGCGACTGGACCGACAAGGATACCGTGCTGGTGTCGAGCTACGGCGCCGAGGATGCCTATTACGAAGGGCTCACCCCCCCTTATCTGACCGCCAACCAGTGGATGCTCGGCACCGACGAGCTGCGGGCGGTGCGCGGGGTGAGCGCCAAACTGTATGCCCGGCTGGCGCCCTATGTGTGCGCCCTACCCAACGACAAGCTGGTGGTGAACGTCAACACCATCCGGCCGGAGCAGTCGGCCCTGCTGGTGGCGCTCTATCTGGACAAGGTGGGGCTGGACGATGCCAAGCGGGTGCTGACCAGCCGCCCCCAGAAGGGGTGGAAGAACAAGAAGGAGATGACGGACCAGATGCCGCTGCAGGTGAGCTCCATTCCGGGGCTGGATGCGGCGCTGGACGTCAAGAGCAGCTATTTCGAGGCCAGGCTGCTTGCCGAGGTGGGTGACACCCGGGCCAGGCTGGAGAGCGTCTTCGTGCGCGGCAAGGACAACAAGCTGGTGATGCTGCGCCGTCTGAACGGCGGCGCCGAATAACAAGGGAGGCGGGTGACGGTCGTTGGCCGGCCCGCGCCATCCCCCGATTGGACTGCAGCCCATGGCTGCGCGCCCGCCCATCCCGAGGGATGCGAGCGAGCATGGCAGGAGAGACATTAGTGAGCGAGAGTCTGGTCATCCGTCTGGGGACCAATGCGCAGCAGCCGGTCGAGTGGCTGGTGTGGTCGGGCGGGGAAGAGGAGGTGATCGCCTCCGGTACCCTGGCTTCGGCCCATGCCCTTGGCGAACTGCAGGAGCGGGCCGGTGGCCGCCCGGCGGTGGTGCTGGTGCCCGGCAGCGATCTTATCTTCCGGCGGGTGAGCCTGCCGGGCAAATACAGCCGCCAGAGTGCGGCCGCGCTTCCCTATCTGCTGGAGGAGCAAATCGCCTCCGACGTGGATGAGCTGCACCTGGTGGTGCTGGGCCATCAGGGTCACGAGGTGGACCTGATGGCGGTCGACAAGGAGAAGATGCAGACCTGGCTCGGCTGGCTGGAGCAGGCCGGTCTCAAGAGCCGGCAGCTGCTGCCGGACGTGCTGGCGCTGCCGCAGGCGACCGACGGCTGGTCGGCGCTGCAGCTGGGCAAGGAGTGGCTGCTGCGCCAGGGGCCCTGTCAGGGCATCGTCGCCGACGAGCCGCTGCTGGCCATGTTGCTGGCGGCGGAGCCGGCGCCGGTGACCATTCACAGCCATACCCCGCCGCCGGCCATTGCGGCGGCCAGCTGGCAGGCGGCCGATCCCGAGCTGCCCATGCTGCTGCTGGCCCGGGGCGCGCTCGCCAGTCAGGCAAACCTGTTGCAGGGCCCCTACCGGCCGCAGACCGAATACTCCCGCTACTGGCAGCAGTGGCGCAAGGTGGCGGTGGTGGCTGGAGCGCTGCTGGTGGTGGCGTTCGCCCAGCGCGGCGTGCAGCTCTACCAGCTGGCGGAGCAGGACAAGGCGCTCAAGGCGGAGATCCGGCAGGTCTACACCCGGATCTTCCCGGGGGAGAGCCGCATCGTCAACGTGCGCAGCCAGATGACCCAGCACCTCCAGCAGCTGGGGCAGACGCCCCAGGACGGGGTGCTGATGGTGCTGACCGAGTTGGCCCCCACCTTTGCCGAAGTGCCCGGCCTCAAGCCCGAGGTGCTGCGTTTCGACGCGGCTCGCGGCGAGCTCAGGCTGCAGGTGACGGCCCCCGGTTTTGCCGAGATCGAGCGTTTTCGCGAGCTGGCCGGCAAGCGCTTCGAGGTGCAGCAGGGGGAGGTGCGCAGCACCGAAGGCAAGGTCGAAGGGGCACTGGTGCTGAAGGGTAAATCATCATGATGGACAAACTACAAGGCTGGTGGCGGAGCATCAGTGCCCGCGAGCAGCGGCTGGTGGCGGTGGGCGGCAGCGTACTGTTGATCGGCTTCTGCTACTGGGTCATCTGGCAGCCCATCGGCAACCGCATCGACGAGCGCGAGCGGCAGGTATTGAGCCAGCAGCAGACGCTCGCCTGGCTGAAAGAGAAGGGTGAAGAGGTGCTGGCGCTGCAGGGTGGCCAGGGCCGCCAGCTCGATACCAGTGGTACCCTGGAAGGGGTGGTCAACCGCACCGCCTTCAACCAGAAGATCAAGATTGCCCGGCTGCAGCCCCAGGGCCAGGAGCTGCAGGTATGGATCGACACGGTGGCGTTCGATGATCTGTTGATCTGGCTGGCGACCCTGGCGGATCGCCATGGCGTGCAGGTACAGGTGATCGAGCTGGCCAGCGAGAATCTGGCGCCCGGTCTGGTCAAGGTACGCCGCTTGCAGCTGAGCCGTCCCCAATGAAACAACGCGTCCCGAGCAGAGCCTCGCGCCTGATCGGGCGTTTGCAGTCGAGTCGTTTTCTATGAAGCAAAGAGTGCTGATTGCCGTGCTGTTTCTGGCGGCCTATCTGGTTTTCCTGCTGGCCAAGCTGCCGGCCTCTCTGGTGGTGCGCCATCTGCCGCTGCCGCCCCTGGTGCAGCTGGAAGGGGTGAGCGGCACCCTCTGGAGCGGCCAGGTTGCCCGCCTGCAATACGCCAGCGAGTCGCTGACCCAGCTGCGCTGGGAGCTCAACGGCTGGTCGCTGCTGCGTTTTGCCCCTGAGGTCTCCCTGCGCTTTGGTGAGCGCAGCGGCCTCAATGGGCAGGGGGTGGTCGGCTGGAGCGGCGCCGCCTTCGGCCGCGACATCACCCTCAACGTGCCGGCCCCCTGGCTGCTGGCTCGGGTGCCGATGCAACTGCCCGTGCCGGTGACGGTGGCTGGCCAGCTGCAGCTCAAGCTCGATCAGTTTGCCCAGGGCAACCCCTGGTGCGACAACCTCTACGGCAACCTCTACTGGTACGGGGCCGATGCCGATACCCCGGCCGGCAAGCTGGTGCTGGGGGATCCCGAGATCAAGCTGACCTGCATCGACTCCCGGCTGGTAGCCGAGCTCAAGCAGGGCTCGGAGGCGGTACAGGTGCAGGGCAAGCTGGAGCTGCAGGCCAATCGCCAGTACCTGTTCCAGGGCACGTTGAAACCCGGGCCCGAGCTGCCGGAGCAGATGAAGCAGGGGCTCCCCTTCCTCGGCCAGCCCGATGGGCAGGGGCGCTTCCCGCTGCGCTACCAGGGCCGCATCTGACGGCGTTGCCGTCTGATCTGGCAAGCATCGACACCACCCCGCCCCGGCGGGGTGGTGTCGTTATGGGGCCGCGGCGGCCGGCGCCGTGATGAGATGATTGAGAAAGAAGCTGAACAGCTCGGCCCGCGAGCGCAGGTGCAGCTTGGCGTAGAGGTGCTTGCGATGATTCTTCACCGTGCCGCTGCCGATGCCGAGCGCACCGGCAATGGCCTCGGTATCCAGCCCCTGCAACAGCAATCCCGCCACCTGGCGCTCGCGGCGGGTGAGGCTTGCGCCCCCCACGCTGGCGATGGCCTGCTCCACCGTCGCCTTGAGATCGGCGCCACCCGGCAGTGCCGGGCTCTGGGCCAGCAACGCGGCTCCCTCCCGCCAGTGCTGGCGGCACAGCGAATGCACCAGCGGAAACAGCGCCTCCAGCCTCGCCAGTTCGTCACGACTGAGGGAGCTGCGCTTGTCGAGTCGGCCGAGAAACAGCATCAGGGTGAGGCCGTCGCGTACCGGCAGGATCAGCCCCACCTCCTCCTGCCAGCCGGTGGCCTGATAGAAGTGGTGGCGATACTCGGGGTCGAGCCGCCCCCGCGACACCTGTGCCAGGGTCCAGACTCCGGCCCCCAGACCCTGTTCCAGCGCTTGCATAAAGGGATCCTGGCTGAAGTGACGGGTGAGGTAGCGATCGAACAGCAGGGCCCGCTGGTGGTGCAGGTTGTCGTAGAGGTAGACGGGGCGCTGCCCCACCCCGAGCAGCAGGGCGCAGTCGAACGCCACCTGCTGCTGGATCAGGCGCACCAGGGCTGCCGGGAAGCCGCTGCCATGCAGGGCATCGACTACCTCGGTCATGCTGCGGGTCAGGGCATCTGTGGCGAGGGGCTGGGTCATGGGCGTTGGGTCATGGCGATAAGTTCCGGGTGGCGGGCTTCCCGCGATGGTTGTGCGATGGTCACACGATAGCCGGATGCTAGCACGAGAGTGGCAAAACTGTCCCCTGGGGGACATATTCGGCGCAGGCCAGAGCGGCGAGGATGTGGCCTTTTCCCCTGCTGTTGGAACCCTCCATGACAAATCCTCACCTACTCGATGAGCTGACCCGACGCGGCCTGGTGGCCCAGAATTCCGACCCGGTGGCGCTGCGCGATCATCTAGCCACCCCGCGCACCGTCTACTGCGGGTTCGATCCCACCGCCGGCAGCCTGCATATCGGCCATCTGGTACCGCTGTTGATGCTGCGCCGCTTCCAGCTGGCGGGCCATACCCCGGTAGCGCTGGTGGGCGGTGCCACTGGCCTTATCGGCGATCCCAGCTTCAAGGCAAGCGAGCGCAGCCTCAACAGCGCCGAGACGGTGCAGGGCTGGGTAGCCAGCCTGTCGACCCAGATAAGCGCGCTGCTGCCGGCCAGCGAAGGGCTGGCGGTGCCACTGCTGGTCAACAACGCCGACTGGATGGGGCAGATGTCGGCCCTCGATTTTCTGCGCGACATCGGCAAGCACTTCTCGGTCAACGCCATGCTGGCCCGCGAATCGGTGCGCCAGCGCCTCGCCCGCCCGGATCAGGGGATCTCGTTTACCGAGTTCTCCTACGCCCTGCTGCAATCCCAGGACTTCGCCGTGCTCAACCAGCGGCTCGGCTGCACCCTGCAGATCGGCGGCAACGACCAGTGGGGCAACATCACCAGCGGCATGGATCTCACCCGCCGGCTCAATCAGGCCCAGGTCTATGGCATGACGCTGCCGCTCATCACCAAGGCCGATGGCACCAAGTTCGGCAAGACCGAGGGGGGCGCAATCTGGCTCGATCCGGCGCTCACCTCCCCTTACGCCTTCTACCAGTTCTGGCTCGGCACCGCGGACGAGGATGTCTACCGCTTCCTGCGCTACTACAGCTTTATGGCGCTGGCCGAGATTGAGGCGCTGGAGGCGGAGGATGCCAAGCGGCAGGGGCGCAAGCTGGCCCAGCAGGTGCTGGCGGACGAGCTGACCGAGCTGGTGCACGGCAAGGGGGCGCTGGCGGCGGCGCGGCGCATCAGCGAGCTCTTGTTCAGCGGCGACGTGGCTCGCCTTGGCGAGAGCGATCTGGCCCAGCTGGCCCAGGATGGCCTGCCGAGCAGCCCCATCGAGGGGGAAACGGATTTGGTGACCCTGTTGGTGCAGTGCGGCCTAGCGAATTCCAGGCGCATCGCTCGCGAGCTGCTGGCGGCGGGGGCGGTCAGCCTCAACGGTGCGATCCGCCAGGATGAGCCAGTGACCGACGGCGACTGGTTGTTCGGCCGCTATCTGCTGCTGCGCCGGGGCAAGAAGCAGTACCACCTGGTGATCCGCTCATGAGGGGGTGAGCGCCTCGATGACGTAGTCGAGGAAGTGGCCGACCAAGGCAGACTCGGCCCGGCGCTGGGTGTAGAGGGCATAGAAGCCGGCCCCCTTGGGACGGTAGTCGGGCAGCACCTCGCGCACCACCCCCTCGGCCAGCTCGGCCGCCACCAAGTAGCGCGGCAGGCGGGCGATCCCCAGCCCCTGGCGCATCGCCTGGTGAATCGCCTTCTTGCTGCTGAAGGCCAGCTCGCCTGCCACTTCCAGCGGGATCTCGCGCCCCTGGGCAAGCAGGGTCCAGCGCTCGTGGCGGCTGTACTCCTGGCAGCGGGTGATGAGGGGGTGCTGCTGCAGATCCTGCGGCTCGCTCAAGGGCGGGTGGCGGTCCAGGTAGTCGGCGCTGGCGCAGAGCACCAGATCGTCCACCGCGATGGGGCGCGCCAGGTAGGGCTGGCTGCCAAGCTCGGTGCTGCGAAACGCCACGTGCAGGTTGTCGCGCAGCAGGTCGGCCGGGGTATTGCTGAAATCGGCGATTATCCGCACCTCGGGGTGGTCGGCGCGAAAGCGCAGCAGCACCGGGGTCAGCACCACCTCGCCCCACAGATCCGGCGCCGTGATGCGCAGCTCCCCGCACAGGGCTGAGCGGCGGCGCTGCAGGCCGTCCAGCAACTGCTCGTGCAGGGCGATCATCTGGTCAGCCTGGCGGTAGGCGAGCTCCCCCGCGTCGGTCAGCTGCACCCGGCGGGTGGTGCGGCTCAGGAGCGTGTTGCCGAGGCTCTGCTCCAGGTGGCGCAGATCCTTTGACGCCTTGCTCGGGGTGATGCCGAGCTGGGCCGCCGCTGCGGCAAAGGATCCGCAGCGGACGATGGCGACCAGCAGGCGCATCAGGTAGAGGGTGTCGAGCTTGTGGTGACTCATGTGTGGCGGCCTATTGTGTCTTGCTGGGAATGAATGCCTTGCTTGTGTGCCTGATTATATCCTGATTGTCCCGGTTTATAGTGGCGACATTCCATTGCGATCCCAGGAGAGGGCGATGAACAAGGCACTTGGCGACAGCTTCCACTTCGAACGGGCCGGATTGCGGCTCAAGAACCGGGCCGTGCTGGCCCCTTTGACCCACAACATGAGCGGGGCAGGCGGCGATCCCGGTCAGGCCGAGCTCGACTGGCTGGCGCGCTGCGCCCGGGGCGGTTTCGGCCTGCTCATCGCCGCCGCTACCCAGGTACAGCCCGGCGGACGTTGCTGGGCGGGGCAGCCGGCCCTGATGACCGACACCCAGCAGCAGGCCTTCACGGCCCTGGCCGACAGTGTGCGGCAGGCCGGGGCGCTGGCGGTGGTGCAGCTGCATCACGGCGGGATGCGGGCCCTGCCCGAACTGAACGACGGGGCGCCGGTCGGCCCGTGCGAGCTGGCGCCGGGTGGGCGCTACCCGCTCGGGGTCAAGGGGCTGAGCGAGGAGGGGATTCTTACGCTGATCGAGGCCTTCGTGGGCGCCGCCGAGCGGGCCCATGGCGCCGGCCTGCACGGGGTCGAGCTGCACGGGGCCCACAACTTCTTGCTCTGCAACTTCCTCAACCCCCTGCACAACCGTCGCACCGACCGCTGGGGCGGCAGCATAACCAACCGGGCGCGGATCCTGGTGGAGATAGTGCGCGGCATCCGCGCCCGCCTGCCCCGGGAATTTCTGGTCGGGGTGCGCCTCTCCCCCGAAAACTATGCCCATATCCAGGGCATAGCGCTGCCCCATCAGCTGGCGGTGGCGCACCTGCTGGTGGACGAGGGGATCGACTACCTGCATTTCTCCATGGGAGACAGCTTCAAGGCGGTGGCGGGGGATCCCGATGGCGGCGCCCTGCTGGAGGCGGTGCGGGTCGGGTTGGCCGGGCGGGTGCCGCTCATGGTGGCGGGCAAGATTCGCGACGCAGATTCGGCCGAGCTGGCCCTGGCCGGCGGCGCCGATCTGGTGGCGGTGGGCACGGCGGCGATCGGCAATCCGGACTGGATGGAACGGGTGAGCCGCGGCCTGCCCCTGCAGCGCGCGCCCTTCACGGCGGCGCACCTCGCCGAGATCGGCTTCACCCCAAACGCCCTCGACTACCTGGCCGGCATGGGGGTACTGGCCCCGCGCGATGCGGCCTGAGGGCTTTAATCAGCGGACTGGCTGCTGAGCCGATATGACAAGGCCCTCGCGATGAGGGCCTTGAGCGTATCAGGTGCCGAGGGGCAACAGCTCGGCGTAGTCGCGGATCGCCGGGAAGGCGGTGATGCGCTGCTCGGGCTGCCGGCTGTCCGGGTTCTGGATGGCGAGCTGGTAGCCGATGCCGTAATCGGCGGCGGCGCGCAGGATCCGCTCGCTGTCATCCACGAACAGGGTGCGAGCCGGGTCGAACGCCAGCCGCTCGGCCAGTGCCTGCCAGCAGCGCTGGCTCTCCTTTGACCAGCCCAGCTCGTGGGTGCTCACCATCAGATCGAGGTGCTCGGCGAGGCCGAGGTGCGCATCCTTGACCGACAGGCTGGCGGGGTGGGCATTGGTGAAGAGCACCAGCTGCTTGCCGGCGGCCTTGAGCGCGGCCAGGAAGGGGATGACGTTGGGGCGCCACTGGATCTTCTCCAGGATCTCCTGCTTGAAGGCGCGGATGTCGAGCCCCAGGGTATCGCTCCAGTAATCCACGCAGTACCAGTCGAGGGTGCCGCTGACGGCCTGGTAGTGCGCCTCGATCTGCACTCTGGCCTCGGCCAGCGGCAGGCCGAGTCGCTCGGCATAGCGCTCGGGGACCAGCTGCTGCCAGAGGTGGTTGTCAAAATGGAGATCGATCAGGGTGCCATCCATATCGAGCAGGACAGTGTCTATCTGGTGCCAGGGCAGTGGGGTCGGCATGGGGCCTCGGTGGTCGGGTCGAAACGGGCGGGCATTATAACGGATTTTTCCCGCCGCTTTCCCACCCTTGCCCCGTGGTGTTCGAGAGGGGAGTCGTTTACTCTTGAAACACGATTTTTTAACGAGCAGCCAGCCCCGATGAGTGATCACCACCAACGCAAACCCGTCCACCTCAGCGTCGAGACCATGGCGCACGACAAGAGCAAGCCGGAGATCCTCAAGGCCGAGATCGTGGCCGAGAGCCGGCTGTTCAAGGTGGAGTCGCTCCACCTCAAGTTTTCCAACGGCGAGGAGCGGGTCTACGAACGGATGCGCGGCGGCAACCGGGGCGCCGTCATGGTGGTGCCGCTGTTTGATGCCCACACCCTGCTGCTGGTGCGCGAGTACGCGGCGGGTACCCACTCCTACGAGCTGGGCTTTCCCAAGGGGCTGATCGACCCGGGTGAAGATGCCTTCGAGGCGGGCAACCGGGAGCTGATGGAGGAGGCGGGCTTCGGGGCCAACAGCCTGACCCTGCTCAAGCAGGTGTCGCTGGCGCCGGGCTACTTCTCCAGCCGGATGGACATCTTGCTAGCGCGGGATCTCTTCCCAGAGCAGCGGGTGGGCGATGAGCCCGAGCCCCTCGAGGTGATCCCCTGGCCGCTGAACCGGATCGACGAATTGCTGGCGCGCCCCGACTTCACCGAGTCGCGCAGCATCAGTGCGCTGCTGCTGGCCCAACGCTGGCTGGCGGAGCAGGCAGAGTAGCCCGCAGGGGCAGTTTGAATACAGAGGATGACAAGATGCAGGAGTTGTTGGCCTGGGTGCCGGGGGTCAAGGAGATCGCGCGCGAAGCGGGCCGGATCCTTCACGAAATCTATCACGGCGGTCAGTTCGAGCGTCAGCTGAAGGAGGATGCGACCCCGGTCACCAGTGCCGATCTTGCTGCCGATGCCTACCTCAAACAGGCGCTGTCGGCGCTCACTCCCCACGTGCCCGTGCTGACCGAAGAGGCGGCCGACATCCCCTTCAGTCAGCGCGCCAACTGGCGCCAGTACTGGCTGGTGGATCCCCTCGATGGCACCGGCGAATTCATCGCCGGCAGCGGCGACTTCGCCACCCTGATCGCCCTGGTACAGGACAATGTGCCGGTACTCGGTGTCATCTATGCCCCTGAGTCGGACGTGCTCTACTGGGCGGTACGCGGTCATGGCGCCTTCAAGGAGGCGAACGGCGAGGTGCACCCCATCAGCGCCATGCACCACGAGCACGATCAGCCCGATTCGCTGGTGGTGGCCATCAGCCGCCGCCAGAAGCTGGAGAACCTGACCCGCCGCCTCAACCCGGCCATCAACTACGAGCTGATCCCGCTCGGCTCCAGTTCCCTCAAGTCCTGTCTGGTGGCGGAAGGGGCGGCCGACTGCTACGTGCGGCTCGGCCCCACCGGCGAGTGGGACACCGCCGCCGCCCAGTGCATCGTCGAGGCGGCCGGTGGCCGCATCCTCAGCCTGGCGCTGCAGCCGCTGCGCTACAACGAGACGGAGTCGCTGGAGAACCCGGACTTCATCGTGATGGGGGATCCGGATCTCGCCTGGGGCAGCATTCTGGCTCACTGAGCGGGTGAATATCTCATCGTTGACGGCAATCAGGCGGCCCCATGGCCGCCTGATTGCATGGTGTGATCCGCTGGTTTTATCGGGGATGAACAGGAATATCCGCTGGCAAAGCGCGGGAATGACAGTGAATCATCACAAGAGAGGGCGGCGGAATGGCACGATTTTTCAGGTAATTCTGCAAACGATCATTTGGCCAAAATAAAAAATTGACCATGAATGAAAATTTGGTTTTAAATTTCGTTAATTTGACTGAATTTAGTTTTACTCATTTATGTGATCCCGATTCCATTCCCAATCTCACTGGCTGAAGCCCGTAATGGTAGTGATATGTTTCAGGGGGGATTTTTGAGAATTAAATCCCGATAAACCACAATGAACTCAGATTAAAACACTGACAAAAAGTGAATTAGTAATGAGTTTATCTGTAGACGTCACAGGGGAGCTGTCCGGTTCCCGCTCCACCACCGTCAGCGCCACCCCCTGGCGCCGCCACGACACCCACTGGGTCATCAGCCTGTTTGGTACCGCCGTCGGTGCCGGCATCCTGTTCCTGCCCATCAACCTGGGTCTGGGCGGGATCTGGCCCCTCATCATAGTCGCCGTGCTGGCCGGCCCCATGACCTTCCTGGCCCACCGCGGGTTGGCGCGCTTCGTGCTTTCCTCTTCGCGCCCCCACGCCGACTTCACCGAGGTGGCCCAGGAGCACTTCGGCAAGATGGCCGGCCGCCTCATCTCGGCGCTCTACTTCCTCTCCATCTTCCCGATCCTGCTCATCTACGGGGTCGGGCTGACCAACACGGTGGAGAGCTTCATGATCAATCAGCTCGGCATGGCGACCCCGAACCGGGTGATGCTCTCCGGCCTGCTGGTGTTCGCCATGATCGCCGTGATGCTGGCCGGTGAGAAGGCGATGCTGCGCGCCTTTGCCGTCATGGTCTATCCACTGGCGGCCATCTTGGCGGCCCTCTCCTGCTACCTCATTCCCCAGTGGCAGTGGCCACAGCTGGGCAGCCTGGAGGGCGGCAGCTTCCTCAACACCGTCTGGCTGGCGCTGCCGGTCACCGTGTTTGCCTTCAGCCACGCCGCCGCCATCTCCGGTTTTGCCAACGTGCAGCGCCGGGAGTACGGCGAGCAGGCGGAAGCCAAGAGCAGTCTGATCCTGCGCAACACCACCGTCATGCTGGTGGGCTTCGTGCTGTTCTTCGTCTTCTCCTGCGTGCTGAGCCTCTCGCCGGCCCAGCTGGCCGAGGCCAAGGCCCAGAACGTCTCGGTACTCTCCTATCTCGCCAACATCACCGACAACCCGGTGATCGTGACCCTGGGGCCGCTCATCGCCTTCATCGCCATCAGCTCCTCCTTCCTCGGTCACTTCCTCGGTGCCCGCGAGAGCCTGAAAAGCCTGATCGCCAAGCCCACCGGCCTGTCGCTGGCCAAGGCGGACAAGCTCGGCATCGCCCTGATGTTCTTCTCCATCTGGGGCGCCGCCATCATCAACCCGGGGATCCTGGGGCTGATGGAGACCCTCTCCGGCCCGGTGATCGCCATGATCCTGTTCATCATGCCGGTGGTGGCCATCTACAAGGTGGAGGCGCTGGCCCGCTTCCGCCAGCGCTGGGCCAACGGCTTCATCCTGCTGACCGGCTCGCTGGCGGTGTCGGCGCTGATCTTCAGCCTGCTGAAGTAACGGCGAGCAACCAGCCGCAAAAGAGAGAGGCGACCCCTGGGTCGCCTCTCTTGTATCTGTCCGGTGGTGGCCTCAGCCGAGCTTGGCGCCGTTCTCCACCGCCTGCTCGGGGATGGCGATCACCACGGCGCCATCCGGCCGGTAGAAGCCGGTCAGCAGAAACTCCGACTGGATCGGCCCTATCTGCTTGGGGGGAAAGTTCACCACGGCGACGATCTGGCGACCTACCAGCTCCTCCGGTCGGTAGAGGTCGGTGATCTGGGCGCTGCTCTTGCGCACCCCGAGCTCGGGGCCGAAATCCGCCCACACCTTGTAGGCCGGGCGGCGCGCCTCGGGGAAGGGTTCGACCCGCACCAGGGTGCCCACCCTGAGCTCCACCATCTCGAAATCCTGCCAGCTTATGCTCTGCATCTTGGCTCCTCGTTGCCCATACCTTGCATGAGCCTCAGCATGCCTCGAAACCACCTGCGCCGTCTTCGGCAAACGGCCGCCCGGTTACGGCAAGCGGCCGTTTTGTTGGCGCCAGAGGGAAGGGGTCACTCCGGTTTCGGCCAGGAAGCGCTCGCCGAAGGCCCCCTGATTCTGGTAACCGCAGCGGCTGGCCACGTCGCCGATGGGCAGGGCGGTGTGGGCGAGCAGGGTACGCGCCAGTGCCATGCGCCGCGCCCGGATGTAGTGGGAGACGCTCATCCCCACCTGCTGCTGGAAGGCGTGCTTGAACTGGCTCTGGCCGAGGCAGGCGATGGCGGCCAGCCGCTCGTTGCTGAGAGGTTCGGCGAGATGCGCCTCGATATGACGCTGCACCTTGCCGATGCGCGGGGCGAGGCGGGCACGGCCGCGCGAGCCTGCCTGCTGCGCGTCTGCCAGCAGACCCAGCCACACCTGCTCCATGCCGGCCACGTGGCGCCCCTCGGCCACCATGCGGTGCAGGAAGGCGAGGTAGTGGCGCTGGGCCTCGTCCAGCTCGATGAAGGGGCGTTCGCCCAGCTCGCCGGGCAGCCAGTGACTCTCCTGCACCAGAAACGAGAGCGCCGGATCGGCGGCGTAGTCGTGCCGCTCACCGGGGGCGATGATGCAGGCAAAACCGGGTGCGAGCCGCCGCCCCTGGCCCTGCACCTCGATCTCGATGGGACCGTCGAGGGGGATCACCAGCTGGGCATGGTCGTGGCTGTGGCTGCAGACGTCGCTCTGGTAGCGACGCAGGCTGAAAGGGGCGGATAGCGATGACGCGGCCAGGGGCCGCGTCATCGAAGGGGGTTTGCTGTCTGGCATCTGCTGCTGGATTACTCGGCGTCGAAATCTTCGATCTCTTTGCCCAGCGCTTCCATGATGGCACGCGCCTCGGCAGGGACGCTGTCCGGATGATCCTTGCGCAGATCTTCGTCGCAGGGCAGCGGCTGACCGGTGAAGGCGTGCAGGAAGGCTTCGCAGAGCAGCTCGCTGTTGGTCGCATGACGCAGGTTGTTCACCTGACGGCGGGTGCGCTCATCGGTCAACACCTTCAGCACCTTGAGCGGGATCGAGACGGTAATCTTCTTGACCTGTTCGCTCTTCTTGCCGTGCTCCGCGTAGGGGCTGACGTAGTCGCCGTTCCACTCTGTACCCATGATCCACCTGTTCTCGTTTAGCCGTGAGCGCGGATTTTAACCCTTAAGGAAATCAATGGCAATCCAACAGCAAAGCCATTTAGACGTCTAGAAGTGTTGACGGCCTTTTTAAGCTGGCGTAGTGTGGTTCACCATGAGCCTGCAATGGCGGGATGACGCGTGGCAGCAAGATGCCAGCGTGTGAAGAGACATCAAGGAGAGTGACATGACCCACAAGGCCACCCAGGCAGTGCGCACCGGGATTGAGACTGACCAGCAACACGGTGCCGTGGTGCCGCCCATCTACCTCTCCAGCAACTACACCTTTGCCGACTTTGGCGAGCCTCGTCAATACGATTATGCCCGCTCCGGCAACCCGACCCGCACCAATCTGGCGGACGCGCTGGCGGCGCTGGAAGGGGGCGCCGGCGCCGTGGTGACCGGCACCGGCATGGGGGCCGTCCATCTGGTCACCACCGCTCTGCTCAAGGCGGGGGATCTGCTGATCGCCCCCCACGACTGTTACGGTGGCACCTGGCGCCTGTTCGAGTACCTGGCGGCCAAGGGCCACTACCGGGTGCAGTTCGTTGATCAGGGGGATGCGGCGGCACTGGCCGAAGCGCTGGCCCAGCAGCCGGCGCTGGTGTGGGTCGAGACCCCCTCCAACCCGCTGCTGCGGGTGGTGGACATCACCGCCATCGCCGAGGCGTCCCACGCGGCGGGCGCCAAGGTGGCGGTGGACAACACCTTCCTCTCGCCTCTGCTGCAACAGCCGCTGGCGCTGGGGGCGGACCTGGTGGTGCACTCCACCACCAAATACATCAACGGCCACTCCGACGTGGTGGGCGGGGTGGCGATCGCGAAGGAACCCGAGCTGGCCGACTCCCTGGTGTGGTGGGCCAACTGTCTGGGGCTCACCTCCGGGGCGTTCGACTCCTACCTCACCCTGCGCGGTCTGCGCACCCTGGCCCCCAGATTGCGCGCCCATCAGGAGAACACAGACCGCATCCTCGCCTTTCTGCAGCAGCAACCGCTGGTCAAACGCATCTATCACCCCAGCCTGCCGAGCCATCCGGGCCACGATATTGCGCGCCGTCAACAGTCCGGTTTCGGCGCCATGCTAAGTTTTGAGCTCGATTGCAGCGAGGCGGGCATTCGCGCCTTCCTGGCGGCCCTCACCCTCTTCTCGGTGGCCGAATCCCTCGGCGGGGTGGAGAGTCTGGTGGCCCATCCGGCCAGCATGACCCACAGGGCCATGACCCCGGCCGCACAGCAGGCGGCAGGCATCAGCAGCCAGTTGCTGCGCCTGTCGGTCGGTATCGAACACGGTGAGGATCTGGTGGCCGATCTGGCCCAGGCGTTTGCACAAGCACAGCAGGCACAGCAGGTGGCGAAGTAATGGAACAGCAGCAACAAGGAGAGATCGCGGTGGCAACAGAAGCAGGCTTGAAGCGACGTCACGTCCACAAATTCGGTGGCAGCAGCCTGGCGGATCCGGTCTGTTACCGCCGGGTCGCCAGTATTCTCGAACAACAAGCCGAGCAGCAGGGGGGCGGGCGAGAGCTGGTGGTGGTCTCCGCCGCCGGCAAGACCACCAACCGGCTGATCCAGCTGGTGGAGCTGGCCGAAGCCGGGGATGAAGCCGCCGGCGAGGCCATCTCGGCCCTGCAGGCCTATCAGCAGAGCCTGATCGACGGTCTGCTGGAAGGAGAGCTTCACCTCGAACTGAGCCAGCAGCTGGCCGACGACATGCAGCTCATCGCCAAGACCCTGGAGGGGCAGTTTGACCGCTTCGAGCGCAACGGCATGCTCGCCTTTGGCGAGGTGTGGTCGGCGCGCCTGCTGGCGGCCCTGCTCACCAGTCGCGGCGACAAGGCCATCTGGCTCGATGCTCGCAGTTTCCTGCGCGCCGAGGATGGCGCCCTGGTCAAAGTGGATACCGCGCTCTCCAGCGAACTGCTCAAGGCGCGGCTGGCGGAACACGCCGGCCGCATCGTGGTGACCGGCTTTATCGCCGCCGACATGGAGGGACGATCCCTGCTGCTCGGTCGCAACGGCTCCGACTACAGCGCCAGCCTGTTGGCCCTGCTGGCGGACGGCGAATCCACCACCATCTGGAGCGACGTGGCCGGGGTCTACAGCGCCGACCCGCGCCGGGTGAAAGAAGCTCGCCTGCTGGAGCGTCTGAGCCTGGCCGAGGCGAACGAGCTGGCCCGCCTCGGCTCCTCGGTATTGCACTCGCGCACCCTGCAACCGGTGGCCGACAGTCGCCAGCGGCTCACCCTGCGCTGCAGCTACAACCCGGACGAGGGCTGCACCCACATCCTGCGCCGCGCCCCCCGCTCCGGCGGTGCCCGCATCGTCTCCTCGGTGGATCAGATCGCCCTCATCGAACTCAAGGTACTGCCGCAGACAAACTATGAGCAGACGGTGGCCACCATCGAGGCCCATCTGACCCGCCATCGCCTCAACCCGCTCACCTTGCAGCGCCAGCCGGATCGCCGGATCCTGCGCCTCGCCTACACCCTCGAGGTGGCGCAGGGGGCGTTCGAGCTGCTGCGCGACTTCCAGCTGCAGGGCAGCTTCACCGCTCTTATCCAGCGTGAAGGCTACAGCCTGGTGGCGCTGGTGGGGGCCGGCGTCACCGACAACGCCGAGCAGTGCCACCGCTTCTACCAGCTGCTGGCGGATCAGCCGCTGGAGTTCGTGCAGGTGGCCAAAGACGGCCTGAGCCTGGTGGCAGTGCTGCGCCAGGTGGTGCTGGAGCCGCTGCTCATCGCCCTGCACAGCGCCCTGTTCAGCCGCCCGAACCGGGTCGGGCTGGTGGTGTTCGGCAAGGGCAACATCGGCGGTCACTGGCTGAATCTCTACGCTCGCGAGAAGGCGCGGCTCGAGCATGAACTGAACCTGGCGCTCACCCTCTACGGGGTGTTCAGCTCGGAAGGGGGCCTGCTCGATGAAGAGGGGCTGGATCCGCTCAAGGTGCAGGACAACTTCAATCCCAAGCCGCTGATCTGGCCCGAGCTGCTGGCCCAGCTGGAGCAGCACGGCTTCGATACCCTGATTGCGCTGGACATGACCGCCAGCGAGACGGTGAGCCGCTACTACCCGGATTTTGCCCAGCTCGGCATTCACATCATCGCCGCCAACAAGTTTGCCGGCGCCGCCGACAGCGAGTTCTACCAGCGCATCAAGCAGACCTGCCGCGACCATCAGGTGCAGTGGCGCTACAACGCCACCGTGGGTGCCGGGCTGCCGATCCAGTCCAGCATCCAGATGCTGCGCCAGAGCGGCGACCGCATTCAGGGGGTCTCCGGCATCTTCTCCGGCACCCTCTCCTGGCTGTTCCAGCAGTATGACGGCACTCGCCCCTTCTCCGAGCTGGTGGACGAGGCGTGGCAGCACGGCCTGACCGAACCGGATCCCCGCGAGGATCTCTCCGGCCAGGATGTGCGCCGCAAGCTGCTCATCCTGGCGCGAGAGGCGGGTTTCGAGCTTGACTCCGCCGACATCGAGCTGGAGAACCTGGTGCCCGTCTCCCTGCGCAAGGTGAGCACGGATCAGTTCATGGACAGGCTCAAGGAACTGGATGACCCGATCCAGACCGCCTTCGAGGGGGCGCGCCGGGTCGGCAAGGTGCTGCGCTACGTCGCCCGCTTCGAACACGACGGCAAGGCGCGGGTCGGGCTGGAGGCGCTGGAGCCCCACCACCCGTTCGCCAACCTGCTGCCGTGCGATAACATCTTCGCCATCGAGAGCGACAGCTATCGCACTAACCCGCTGGTCATTCAGGGCCCGGGCGCTGGCCGGGAAGTGACGGCCGCCGCCATCCAGTACGATCTCTGGCAGATCTGTGCCAGCCTGTAACAGCGGACAAGCCGTTCAGCAAAAGAGGCGCCAGTGGCGCCTCTTTTTATTGTTTAGCTGCAGGTCTGCCGGTTGATTTCCCTATCCCGTAAGCGGCCCGTTTTGAGCTTCTTCAACAGGTTGCAGGCAGGAGTCAGGTAGTAACCGGAGTTGCACAGGTAGCATGAGCGGATATTGCGCCCGCACAGACTGGTCAAGAACGGGCACGGTATTGGTTCCCCCTCTTATTCGCTGAGGCGAGTACGCTTGTCCAGGTCGCGAGACAGGATGTCGAGCGAGTGGCGCCGGGCCATGGATGGCCCGTCGGCGCGTGCCGTCGGACATGCTGGTGAGCCGAAGGTACCCGACGTAGTCGGGCGAAGAAGCGGGGGAGAAGACCTTTGGTGACTTTGGGTCTTTCCAAAGTCACTCGCCCCAGCCCGAAGGGCGGGCGAAACCCCTTCAAGACCGGCAGGCTTGCATCCACCATCCTCTAAAGCTGTAAAGCGGGCGATTGCGCCTGATAGTTAATCGACCCTGCGATTCCATGGCAACGCCTAACGACCAAGGATTCTCCGGCAATATGGCTCCAGCATGCCCTGTAGATATGACAAAGGGCGCCGAGGCGCCCTTTGTCATTGAGGGGAGCTTGATAGCCCCGAGACTATCAACCGGTGTTGCGCATACCGGCGGCAATACCGGCGATGGTGACCATCAGCGCCTGATCCAGCTCGGGATGCAGGGTCTCCGGGTGGTTGCGTGAGCGGCCCAGCAGCTCGACCTGCAGCACGTTGAGCGGGTCTGTGTAGGGGTTGCGCAGCTTGATGGACTCCTTGATCCAGGGCTGGTCGTCGAGCAAGTCGCCCTGCGGGCGCAGCTCCAGCACCACCTGGATGGAGTCGGCAAGCTCCTGACGCAGCTGTTTGCCGAGGCCCCACAGCTCCTTGGGCACCAGCCGGGTGTCGTAGTACTCGGCCAGCCAGACGTCAGCCTTGAGGAACACCATCTCCAGCATCTCGAGGCGGGTGCGGAAGAAGGGCCACTGACGGCTCATCTCTTCCAGCACGCCCTTCTGACCGTCGGCGATGGCTTGCTGCAGTCCTTTGTGGGCACCGAGCCAGGCCGGCAGCATCAGCCGGTTCTGGGTCCAGGCAAAGATCCAGGGGATGGCGCGCAGGCTCTCGACCCCGCCGTTGGGTTTGCGCTTGGAGGGGCGCGAGCCGAGCGGCAGCTTGCCGAGCTCCATCTCCGGGGTGGCGGCGCGGAAGTAGGGCACGAAGTCCGGATGACCGCGCACGATACTGCGGTAGTGATCGCAGGAGACAGACGCCAGCTGCTCCATCACGGCGCGCCAGCACTCCTTGGGCTTGGGCGGCGGCAGCAGGTTCCCCTCCAGCACGGCGCTGGTGTAGAGGTTGAGGCTCTGGATGGCCACCTTGGGTAGGCCGAACTTGAAGCGGATCATCTCGCCCTGTTCGGTCACCCGCAGGCCACCGCGCAGGGATCCCGGCGGTTGCGACAGAATGGCCTGATGGGCAGGCGCGCCACCGCGGCCGACGGTACCGCCACGGCCATGGAACAGGGTGAGGCGCAGGTTGTTGGCCTCGGCCAGTGCCACCAGGGATTCCATGGCGGCGTACTGGGCCCAGCCGGCGGCCATCATGCCCGCGTCCTTGGCGGAGTCGGAGTAGCCGATCATCACGTACTGACGGCCCTGGATGTAGCCGCGATACCAGTCCACCGACAGCAGCCGCTCCATCACGGCGGTGCCCGCCATCAGGTCTTCCTGGGTCTCGAACAGCGGGGCGACCGGCATGCGGAACTTGCAGCCGGCCTCTTTCAGCAACAGCTGCACCGCCAGCACGTCGGACGGCGCGCCAGCCATGGAGATGATGTAGATGCCGAAGGCATCGGGGTCGTGCTGGGCAATGACCTTGCAGGTATCCAGGGTCTCGCGGGTCTCGTCGCTCGGCGCCCAGTCGCTCGGGATGAGCGGGCGGCGGGAGTTCAGTTCGTTGAGCAGGAAGGCCTGCTTGTCGTCCTCGCTCCACTCGGCGTAGTCGCCCATGCCGAGGTAGCGGGTCAGCTCGGAGAAGACCTGGCCGTGGCGCTCGCCATCCTGGCGGATGTCCAGCTTGACCAGATGGATGCCGAAACAGGCCAGCTTGCGCAGCACGTCCAGCAGCATGCCGTCGGCGATGTTGCCCATGCCGCAGGCGTGCAGGGAGTGGTAGCAGAGCTCCAGCGGCTCGCGCAGCTGGGCGGTGGTCTTGACCAGATCCCGGCTCTCGCTCGCCTGGCCCTGCACCTTGGCGGTGAGAAACTCCTGGGTCTCGCGCAGCTGTTCGCGCAGCTCGCGCACCAGGGCGCGGTAAGGCTCGGGGTGATCACCGACTCGCTCGCGCACGGCATCGGTGCAGTCGGACATGGAGAGCTCGGAGGTGAGCTCCTTGATGTCCTTGTAGAACAGGCTCACCGCCATCCAGCGGCTCAGCTCCAGTACTTCGGCGGTCACCTTGGCGGTGACGAAGGGGTTGCCGTCGCGGTCACCGCCCATCCAGGAGGTGAACTTGACCGGCGCGGCATCCAGCGGCAGCCGCACACCCAGGTGGTGTTGCAGCCGCTCGTCCAGATTGCGCATGAATTCGGGGATGGCCGGCCACAGGCTGTTTTCCACCACGGCGAAGCCCCACTTGGCCTCGTCCACCGGGGTCGGGCGCTGTTCGCGGATCTCGTTGGTGTGCCAGGCCTGGTTGACCAGCTGTTCGATGCGATTGAGGATCTTGTCCCGCTCGCGGGGCAGCAGATCGGAGAGCTCCAGCGCCTCGAGGCAGTCGTTGAGCTGCACGTGCTTGTGGATCAGGGTGCGACGGGTCACCTCGGTGGGGTGGGCGGTCAGCACCAGATCGATGTCCAGCTCGCGCACGGCCTGGATGATGGCCTCCTGCGACAGGTTGGAGGCTTTCAGCTTGTCGAACATCTGCTCCAGCGGATCCGGGGTGCAGACCTGTTCTTCGCAGCGACGGGAGATGGTGTGGAACTGTTCGGCCACGTTGGCCAGGTTGAGGAACTGGCTGAAGGCGCGGGCCACCGGCAGCAGCTCGTCGTCGCTCAGGTTGCGCAGGGTGTCGAGCAGACGTTCCCGGTCCGTCTCATTGCCTTTGCGGGAGGATTTGGCCAGCTGGCGAATGGTTTCGATCTTGTCGAGGAAGGCCTGTCCCTGATGATCCTTGATGGACTTGCCCAGCAGTTGACCCAGCATGCCTACGTTGGCGCGTAGTGCGGCGTACTTTTCGTTCATTCCACATCCTTATCTTGTTGGTGCCTGACACCCATCCGGGGTGCGAGACGACCTCACTTATTGTTGTGCGATTACAACATATGCTCCGTCATCTTAGGGTGACAATCTACCCAGATTGTCTGCGCAAGGTCAAATAACAGGCCGATTCAGAACATGTATTTCCATCACCTGTCCCGAGGTGCGATGTCATGTAACTTACTTACATTCCCGTCAGTTCAGAGGCAGAAACGGCGGATCAGGTGCTGCAATACGCTGGTGGTCGGTTTGACGAACGACAGATCGAGATATTCGTCCGGCTGGTGGGCCTGGGCGATGTGGCCGGGGCCCAGCACTATGGTTTCACAACCGAGCTGCTGGATGAAGGGGGCCTCGGTGCAATAGTTCACGGATTCGGCGGCCCGACCACTGGCCCGCTCGGCCTCGCGCACCAGCTCCGAGTCATCGGCGCAGGCGTAGGCGGGGATGGGCTCGTGCAGGTGTTGCAGATGCAGGCAGCCAGGCTGGTGGATCTCGATGGGGGAGAGCGCTTCTTTGAGCATGCCCATCAGCTCGTCGGGGCCCACCTGCGGGGTGGGACGCATGTCGATGTGCAGTTCGCAGCAACCGCAGATGCGGTTCGGGCTGTCGCCCCCCTGGATGTAGCCGAGGTTCAGGGTCGGTTGCGGCACGGCGAATCTGTGATCGGCGTACTTCTCCTTCAGGCTGTGCTGCAGCTTGAGCACCTGGCCCATGGCCTGGTGCATGATCTCCAGCGCGTTGACGCCGTTGGCGGGATCCGAGCTGTGACCGCTCTTGCCTGTGATGCGGATGGCTTCCGACATGTGGCCCTTGTGGGCCACCACCGGCACCAGCCCGGTTGGCTCGCCGATCACCGCGTAGTCGGGTTTCAGCTCGGCTGCAGCGGCGATGGCGCGGGCCCCCGCCATGGTGGTCTCTTCATCGGCGGTAGCCAGGATGCGCAGCGGCTTGTTGAGGGTCTTGAGGTCGATCTCCTTGAGCGCCTCGACGATAAAGGCGAAGAAGCCCTTCATATCGATGGTACCGAGGCCATATAGGCGGTTGCCCTCTTCGGTCACCTTGAAGGGATCCTTGCGCCAGGCGCCCTCGTCGAACGGCACCGTATCTGTGTGGCCCGCCAGCAGCAGCCCCCCTTCGCCTTGACCTATCGTCGCCACCAGATTGAACTTGCCCGGCAGATCGGGCAGGGCGGTCACCTCGCACTGAAAGCCGAGCTGACCGAACCAGTCGGCCAGCAGCCGGATCACCGCCTCATTGCTCTGATCCCAGCGGGGATCCGTGCTGCTGATGGACGGAATCGCAATAATATTCTTGTAGAGTGAAAAAAAATCCAGATTGGCCACCTGCTCCTCCTTGCTTCCCCGGAATGTTTCTGTTAGAAAATACAAATGCAAAGTGAGTGCATGAATATTCTGTAAGTTTGCCTGAATACGTGGCTCATCGACAAGGCTTCTAGTTGTAAGGGAAAGTTAATGTTCTGTCACCTGATCTATAACCGACGACACACACCCGCCTGAATTGCCCCTCCGCACTCGTGCAGGGGGCATCGAACCCCCTTGTGCACCGCAGCACCATGCTGTGAATCTCGAACTCTGACTTGGAATACTCAACATGCTTAACACCGTTATCGTCGGTGCCAGTGGCTACGCGGGAGCCGAGCTGGCCGCCCTGGTCCAGAACCATCCACAACTCAAGCTGTTCGGCCTCTATGTTTCCGCCGGCAGTCAGGACGCCCACAAGCGTTTCTCTTCCCTGCATCCCCAGTGGGTTGGCGCCCTGGATCAGCCGCTGCTGCCGCTGGACGAAGATGGCATGACCCGGATCCTGACCCAGGCCGATCTGGTGCTGCTGGCCACCGCCCACGAGGTGAGTGCGGAACTTGCGCCCAAGTTCCTGGCCAAGGGGCTGCCGGTGTTCGATCTCTCCGGTGCCTTCCGGGTCAGGGATCAGCAGTTCTACGCCTCCTACTACGGCTTCACCCATGAGAGCGAGCAGTGGCTGGATCAGGCCGCCTACGGCCTGGCCGAGTGGAATGCCGAAGCGGTCAAGGCGGCCCAGCTGATTGCCGTGCCAGGTTGCTACCCGACCGCCTCCCTCTGCGCCCTCAAGCCGCTGCAGCAGGCCGGTCTTATCGCCAAGGGGTGGCAGCCCATCATCAACGCCGTCTCCGGGGTCTCCGGTGCCGGTCGCAAGGCGGCCATCAACACCAGCTTCTGCGAGGTGAGCCTCAACCCCTACGGCACCTTCAATCACAGGCATCAGCCGGAGATCAGCCACCACCTGGGCAAGGAGGTGCTGTTCCAGCCTCACCTTGGCAACTATGTGCGCGGCATCCTGGCCACCATCTATGTGCAGCTGGCAGACGGCGTGACGCCGACCCAGGTGGATCAGGCCTACCTCAAGGCCTACGAGGGCAAGCCGCTGGTGCGTCTGACCGGCCAGATGCCCTCCATCCGTGGCGTCGCGGGCACCCCTTACTGCGACCTCGCCTGGCAACAGCAGGGCAACATGCTGGTGGTGGTATCCGCCATCGACAACCTGCTCAAGGGCGCCGCCTCCCAGGCCATGCAGTGCATAAATATCAAATTTGGATTTGAACCGGCCACCGGCCTGATTTAAGGACTCAAGGAAGGATCGCAACGATGGACAAGCAGACTCTGGTAATCAAGCTGGGCGGCGCACTGATCGAGAACGACGAGGCGCTGACCGCCCTGTTCGCCACTCTCAAGACCTTTCTGGACGAGCAGCACAGACCCCTGGTGCTGGTGCACGGCGGCGGCTGCCTGGTGGATGACCTGCTCAAGGGACTGGGTCTCACCTCCACCAAGAAGAACGGTCTGCGGGTGACCCCATTCGAACAGATCCCCTTCATCGCCGGCGCGCTGGCCGGTACCGCCAACAAGATGATGATGGCCAAGGCCATCGCCACCGACATCCCGGCGGTGGGGCTCTGTCTGGCGGATGGCGGTCTGTGCCAGGTGACCCAGCTCGACCCGGCACTCGGCGCGGTCGGTGACTGCCAGCCGGGCAACCCGGCGCTGGTGGCGGGGATCCTCGCTCAGGGCTTCCTGCCGGTGGTGAGCTCCATCGGCATCACCGCAGACGGCCAGCTGATGAACGTCAACGCGGATCAGGCGGCTACCGCCATTGCCGAGGCGCTCGGCGCCGACCTGGTGATGCTCTCCGACGTGAGCGGCATCCTGGATGGCAAGGGCAAGCTGGTGCCCCAGCTCGACAAGGTGACCGCGCTGGATCTGATGGAGAAGGGGGTGATCAGCGACGGCATGGCGGTCAAGGTGAAAGCCGCCCTGCATGCCGCCGAGACCCTGGGCAAACCGGTCTGTGTCGCCAGCTGGCGCTACCCGGATCAGCTGCTCAAGCTGCTGGCTGGCGGTGCGGTTGGCACCCAGGTATCTCTCTGATCTCCACCGGAACAAGGAACATCCGATGCAACATCTTCTGAAAGACAGCGACTTGAGCAAGGCCCAGATCGAGGCGCTGATCGCCCTGGGCAAATCGGTCAAGGCCGATCCGAAAAAGTACGGCCAGGCACTGGCGGGCAAGAGCGTGGTAACCCTGTTCGAGAAACCCTCCCTGCGCACCCGGGTCACCTTCGACATCGGCATCGCCAAGCTGGGCGGCCACAGCGTCTATCTGGATCAGCAGAACGGCGCGCTCGGCAAGCGCGAATCGGTGAAGGATTTCGCCGCCAACCTGTCGCGCTGGTGCGACGCCATCGTCGCCCGGGTGTTCGATCACCAGACTCTGGTCGAGCTGGCGGAGCACGGCACTGTGCCGGTGGTGAACAGCCTGTGCAACCTCTACCACCCCTGCCAGGGGCTGGCGGACTTCATGACCATCAGCGAGCACTACGGCGATCTGTCCAAGGTGAAGCTGGCCTATCTCGGCGATGGCAACAACGTCAGCCACTCATTGCTGCTGCTGGGGGCGACGCTGGGCACCGACGTGACCCTGGTCTGCCCGAAAGGCCACGGCCCGGATACCCAGATCTTCCTGCAGGCCCAGGCGCTGGCGGCCCAGTCGGGGGCGACCATCCACATCAGCGACGACGTGGCGGCCATCGAAGGGTTTGACGTGGCCTACACGGATACCTGGGTCTCCATGGGTGACAACACGCCAATGGAGCAGGTAAAAGATATCTTTATGCCTTATCAGATCAACCAGGCCCTGCTCGACCGGACCGGCATCCAGCACGTGCTGCACTGCCAGCCGGCGCACCGGGAGCTGGAGATCACCTCTCAGGTCATGGACGGGCCTGGCTCCCTCATCATGGACGAGGCTGAAAACCGGATGCATATCCAGAACGCCGTGCTGCTGACCCTGCTTGGGCACAAATAACGGCAACCGACCCCAAATCACACCCTTTTATCGAATCATCATGGAGAGAAGTAAATGAGCGGAATCAACAAGATCGTACTGGCTTACTCGGGCGGACTGGATACCTCGGCCATCATTCCCTGGCTGAAGGAAAACTATGATGCGGAGATCATCGCCTTCGTTGCCGACGTCGGTCAGGAGCGTGACGATCTGGAAGGGATCGAGCAAAAAGCCATCGCCTCCGGCGCCACCAAGTGCATCGTCAAGGATCTGCGGGAAGAGTTCGTCAAAGAGTACGTCTACCCGACCCTGAAGACCGGCGCCGTCTATGAGGGCACCTACCTGCTGGGTACCTCCATGGCCCGTCCGGTGATCGCCAAGGCGATGGTCGAGGCGGCGCTGGCGGAAGGGGCTGACGCCATCTCCCACGGTTGCACCGGCAAGGGCAACGATCAGGTGCGTTTCGAAGGTGCGGTGGCCGCGCTGGCGCCCCAGCTGAAAGTGATCGCCCCCTGGCGTCTGTGGGACATGCGCTCCCGGGAAGATCTGCTGGCCTACCTGGAAGCCCGTCAGATCCCCTGCAAGGCGACCCTGAAGAAGATCTACAGTCGCGATGCCAACGCCTGGCACATCTCCACCGAGGGTGGCGAGCTGGAGAGCACCTGGAACGAGCCGTCCGAAGCGGTCTGGCAGTGGACCGTTTCCGCCGAACAGGCACCGGATCAGCCGGAGTACGTCAAGCTGACCGTGGCCCAGGGTGAAGTGGTGGCCGTTGACGACCAGCCGCTCAGCCCGCACCAGATCCTGACCACCTTGAACGAGCGTGCCGGCAAGCACGGCGTGGGCCGCATCGACATCACCGAAAACCGGATGGTGGGCATGAAGTCCCGCGGCTGCTACGAGACCCCGGGCGGTACCGTGATGGTCGCCGCACTGCGCGCGGTAGAAGAGCTGGTCTTGGATCGCCCGACCCGCGCCTGGCGGGAAAAGCTGGGTGCCGAGTTCTCCCACCTGGTCTATGACGGTCGCTGGTTCACCCCGCTGTGCAAGGCCATCGTCGCTTCTGCCAACGCCATCGCCGAAGATCTCGACGGTGAAGTGGTGCTGAAGATGTACAAGGGTCAAGTCACCGCGGTGCAGAAGAAGTCGCCGAACAGCCTCTACTCCGAAGACTTCGCCACCTTCGGTGCCGACGAGGTGTACGACCAGAGCCATGCCGAAGGCTTTATCCGTCTCTACACCCTGGCCAGCCGGATCCGCGCCATGAAGGAGCAGCACCAGGCCATCGGTGGTGATCATACCCACGGCTAAGCAAGCGCGATAACCCGTTGATTCCGTTGAGGGGGCATGGCCCCCTCTTCTATAGGCAGAGGGCATGGCCCCTGAGCCATCATCGGTGGTGTGACAAGAGCGGCAGCGCCCCGGCCGCTTCTGTGCGATAACAGGGGCTGTGTGAATATGATGCTGACGGATTTTCTCCCTTCTCCCGCCTACTTGAAAAACAAGGGGAGAAGGGGCGGGGATGAGGGGGAATTACCCTCACCCTAGCCCTCTCCCAGAGGGAGAGGGGATCGGTTCGTAGTTGCTGGATGTGACATGTTTAACGGCAACAGCGTCGCTCACCACCGCACTGTTATGCAGAAAAATACAGGGCAAGATTTTTGCGCGCAGGCCAAGGGGCTGCGCCAGTACGGCAGGCGCAAGGGCGCCGCCGACAACGCATTCAAGGAGAGCAGTATGGCACTTTGGGGTGGACGCTTCAGTCAGGGAGCCGATAGCCGGTTCAAGCAGTTCAACGATTCGCTGCGGTTCGATTACCGGCTGGCGGAGCAGGATATTCAGGGCTCCATGGCCTGGGCCAAAGCGCTGGTCAAGGTGGGCGTGTTGACCGAGGGTGAACAGGGCAAGCTGCAGCAGGCGATGGAAGTACTGCTCGCCTCTGTGCAGCAGGATCCCCAGCAGATCCTGAGCTCGGACGCCGAAGATATCCACTCCTGGGTCGAGAGCCAGCTTATCGCCGCCGTCGGCGATCTTGGCAAGAAGCTGCACACCGGCCGCTCGCGCAACGATCAGGTCGCCACCGACCTGAAACTCTGGTGCAAGGCACAGGGCGAGCTGCTGCTCGGCTCCATCACCGCTCTGCAACAGGGGCTGGTGGCCTCTGCCCGTGCCAATCAGGCCGCCGTGCTGCCGGGTTACACCCACCTGCAGCGCGCCCAGCCGGTCACCTACGCCCACTGGGCGCTGGCCTATGTAGAGATGCTGGAGCGGGATTACTCCCGGCTGCAGGATGCCCTCAAGCGCCTCGACACCAGCCCGCTCGGCTGCGGCGCGCTGGCGGGCACCGCCTACGCCATCGACCGCGAAGCCTTGGCGCTGGACATGGGCTTTAGCGGTGCCACCCGCAACAGCCTGGATTCGGTCTCCGATCGGGATCACGTGGTGGAGCTTATGCACGTGGCGTCCCTCTCCATGACCCACCTGTCGCGCTTTGCCGAAGACCTTATCTTCTACAACACCGGCGAGGCGGGCTTTGTGGAGCTTTCCGATGCGGTCACTTCCGGCTCCTCCCTGATGCCGCAGAAGAAGAACCCGGATGCGCTGGAGCTGATCCGTGGCAAGACCGGCCGGGTGGTCGGCGCCCAGATGGGCATGCTGATGAGCCTGAAGGCGCTGCCGCTGGCCTACAACAAGGACATGCAGGAAGACAAAGAGGGGCTGTTCGATGCCCTCGACACCTGGCACGACTGCCTCGACATGGCGGCCCTGGTGTTGATCGATCTGAAGGTCAATGGCGAGCGCACCATGGCGGCGGCGCAGGGGGGCTACGCCAACGCCACCGAGCTGGCGGACTATCTGGTGGCCAAGGGCATTCCGTTCCGCGAGGCGCACCATATCGTCGGCGAAACCGTGGTCTATGCGATCGGCGTGAAGAAACCCCTGGAGGAGCTCTCCCTCCCCGAGTTCCAGCGCTTCAGCCCCGTGGTGGGGGAGGATGTCTACCCGAACCTGGAGCTGGAGGCGACTCTGGCCAAGCGGGTCGCCAAGGGCGGCGTCGCTCGCGAGCAGATCGAGTCTGCCCTCACCGCCGCCGAGGCCTGGCTGGCCAAGCGCGGCTGATTGCCAAGCCGAATGAAATGAAGAGGGCTCAGGCCCTCTTTTTTATGTCTATGCCATCGCCTGCCACTCCCGATTGCGCAAGAATGGGCTTCTGCATGGACGCCAATACCTCGCTCAAGGAGCCCTTATGTATCAACCACCCCATTTTGCCGTTACCGATCCCGAGGTGCTGCACCAGCTGATCCGGGCCTATCCGCTGGGGGCTCTGATCACCCATGGTGAAGGGGGGCTGGATGCCAACCACCTGCCGTTCGAATTCGATGCTGGAGCAGGGGAACATGGCGTCCTGCGTGCCCATGTTGCCCGCAACAATCCACTCTGGCAGGAGGTGAAAGACGGCGACGAGGTGCTGGTGATCTTCAAGGCTGCAGATGGCTACATCTCTCCCAGCTGGTATCCGGGCAAGCAGGAGCATCACAAGCTGGTGCCGACCTGGAACTACAGCGTGGTGCATGCTCACGGTCGCATCCAGATCCGCGACGATGCCCGCTTCGTGCGCCGGCTGCTGGCAAATCTGACTCGTCATCATGAGGCCGGGGAGACGACCCCCTGGAAGATGGCGGATGCGCCGCGAGACTATCTCGAGGCCATGGTGCAGGCGGTCGTCGGCATCGAAATCGAGATAACCGGGCTGGTCGGCAAGTTCAAGCTGGGTCAGAACAAGGAGGCGGCGGATCGCCTGGGCGCAGCCAATGCCCTGCAGGAGCGCGGACAGAGCGCGCTGGCAGAGGCGATGCTGACTCCACCTTCCTCACTACCCTAGCGTGGCATCATGGGATTCGGCCCGGCAAAAACGGCAACCAGGAGGTTGCCGTTTTTTATTGCTCACCGCCGTTCACGCACTGGCATTGAGCAGCTTGCCTACGCCTTCCCCCTTGCCATTGGGCAGGGTCTGCTTGAAGGCGAAGAGCAGCTGATCGAGGCTGAGGTCGCTGTTGCCAAGGGAGCCCTTGAAGGTGTCGAGCTCGCCCTGCAGGGCATCGAGGCGGGTGCTCTGGGTGCCGTTTGCCAGCTGGGTGCGAGCGGCGTCGATGGCCTGGGGCAGGGACTGGCCCGAGAACTCCTGCCCCAGGGTCTGCATCAGCGCCCCCATGAAGTGGTTGATGGCGGGACGGTTCTGCTCGCTGTTGGCATCCTTGACGCCGAGGCGCTGGAACAGGCTCTGTACCGTGGGGGCGAGCCGCTCGTCCTGCACGGGGGGCTCGGTCTGGGCCGGTTGCGTGCTGTCCCCAAGCAGCTTGCTGCCGAGCTTGAGGGCGAGGGAGGCGAGGGGAAGCAGGGTGCCGATGGCGATCATGATGTCACTCTCCGTACTACTGATGTCATGACGGAGCAGGGAACGGGCCAATTTGGCGAAAATTTAGTCTTAGAGTGGCAGGGGACTGATCCTGCGGTGAATTTAGTTTTGGCCAGGCAGAGGGCGGGCGAGTGCGAGAGAGGGCGGCGGCAAACCCTTGCAGCCCGGGGGCTGGCGGTTTGCCGCCCGGCCTGCCGGATCAGAGCTCCTTGAACGGGCGGCGCTTCTCCTCCTCGATGACGATGGCTTCCAGATTGGCGATGCGCTCCTGCAGCTCGTTGATGAGCATGTCCTGCTTGCCGAGACGATCGGTGATGCGGGCATCCCCCAACTGGTAGCGGGCCCGCTTGCTGAGAAAGCCGAACAGTGCGCTGATGAAGACGATCAGCACGATACCGGTCCACATGGTCATGAATGACTCCTTGCCGATGAATAAACGAGAAAACAGCCTTGTTGCCATCTGTTGTCTCATACCCGATTGCCGGCTGCAATGGCCGGCAAGGGGGTGGACGGGAATGTCGAGGGGCCGTTTTGCCCGCGTCAGACCGTTTGCCAGAGCGGACGGCCGAGCCAGAGCCCCCACAGGGTCAGGTGCAGCAGCACGATGAACCAGAATACCCTGCGATAACTCCCCTTTTGGGTCTTGTGGCGCAGCCAGTGGCGGGCCAGCAGGGCGCCGGGCCAGCCGCCGAACAGCTCGAGCAGGTGGAGCCGGGACTCGGGGATGCGCCAGCCGCCGCGCACCGCCTGGCGCTTGTCGTGGGCGTAGGCCAGCATCGTCAGCAGGCTCATGGTAGTGACGATGGCGAGCGGCCACCAGTTGGCGTCGGCCAGGCCGAGCCAGGCCGTCCACAGCAGGGGAAGCAGGGCGAGCCAGATCACAGGGCCAGCTCCCAGCCGCGGGGGGCGTCCGGGCTCAGGCTGCGGATCACGCGCGCCGGGTTGCCCACCGCCACCGAGTCGGCCGGGATGTCGCGGGTGACCACGGCGCCGGCCCCTATGATGGAACGGGGTCCTATGGTGACGCCGGGGCAGATGATGGCGCCGCCGCCAATCCAGCAGTCATCGCCGATCCGCACCGGCTTGTTGTAGGCGGTCCAGTTGCGTCGCTCCAGATAGTCCATGGTGTGGGTGGCGGTGTAGATCTGCACGTTGGGGGCCAGCAGCACATGGCTGCCGATGTGCACCTCGCCCACGTCGAGAATGGTGATGTTGAAGTTGAAGAAGGTCTTCTCGCCGATGTGGATGTTGCGGCCGAATTCGCAGGTGAAGGGAGTGCTGATCCAGCAGGAGTCGGGGCAGTGACCGAACAGCTCGCCGCACAGGCGCTGGCGCAGGGCTTGGTCACCGGCCGGGGAGGCGTTGAGTTGTGCCAGCAGCGCCTGACCGCGGATCCGGTCGTTCGCTATCTCCTCGCTCTGGCTGTCCAGGGCACCGCCCGCCAGTACCTTGTCCCAATCGCTTGCCATGCTACCGCTCCTCTCATGTGCCAAGAGGAGCCAGTATACGCGAGCACTTTGGCGGCGTCAGGCTGTCACTTGCTGCAAGATCAGGCGCCGGGCCAGATCAGCGGCAGGATCAGCAGGGCCGAGACGAAGTAGGGCAGCAGCACCCGCAGCCCCAGCCGGCGGCCGCCGATCCCCAGGGCCAGCAGCCCCTTCACCAGCGAGTTGACCAGCCCGGCCAGCAGGATGCCGCGGGCTGCCACCTCCAGCGCCAGCTCCTTGTGGGAGAGCTGGGAGAGCGACAAGGTGATGGCGTCTACGTCGGTGATGCCGGAGACCAGCGACAGCAGATAGACCCCGGAGTTGCCCACCTTGTTCTGCAACAGGGTGGCCATGAAGCCGATCAGCGCCAGCAGCAGGCCGAACTTGATGGCGGTGGCGAGATCGAGCGGGTTGCTGGTCTGGGGTTGCACCGGGCCGTCGGTCAGCTCCTCGCGTTGGCGCCAGAACCAGAAGGCGAAGCCGTAGACGGTGGCCGCCAGCAGCAGCAGGGGCGCCGCCAGGCGCATCGCCAGCTCGTTGTGGATGAGCAGCACCAGCACCAGCAGTCGCAGCCACATGGTGGCTCCCGCCAGCAGGATGCCGGTGGCCAGCAGCCGCTCCAGCCCGCCCTGCTCCTTGTTGAGGCGGGCAAACTGCAGGGTGAGGGCGGTGGAGGAGGCGAGCCCGGCCAGCATGCTGGTGAGCACCAGCCCGGCGCGGGTGCCGAGCAGGCGCACCGCGAAGTGGCCGCAGAACGAGATGCCGGCGATCACCACCACCATCAGCCAGATCTTGAAGGGGTTGAAGGCATCGAGCGGGCCCATCTCCTCGTTGGGCAGCACCGGCAACAGCACCAGGGAGATGAGCAAAAAACGCAGGGTGGCGTGAAATTCGGTCTCGCTCAGAAACAGCATCCCCTGCTGGATCTTGCCCTTGAGCCCCATCAGCAGGGCCGCCAGCACGGCGCAGGCCACCGCCTCGCTCGGGCTCAGCAGCACCGACATCAGCCCCAGCAGATAGGTGAGCAGCATGGCCACCGAGCTGGTGAGGCCGAACTCCCCTTGCCAGCGCTGGGCCAGCCAGACCGAGAGGCCGCAGCCCGTCACCACCGCCAGCAGGCCGAGCAGCGGCAGCCAGGGGCCCAGGGTGGGAAGCAGCAGGGCGCAGACCCCGCCGAGCAGGCCGATGAGACCGTAGGTCCGCATCCCGGCGATGCGTTGGTTGTCCCCCAGCTGGCGCACCTGCCAGCCCCGCTCCAGCCCTATGATGAGGCCGATGGCCAGCGACACCAGGGCACCATTGACGGGTTCTGCGTTGATCCACATAACGACTTCCTGTTCGTCATCAGACTGCCTTGTTTCCATGATGGCACAGCCGGCATCGGGCCAGCGCGGCCTGGCTCACAGAGTGCGCGAATGGCGCCTACGGCCTCCTGATATGAGCAAATGAGATAAGCAAAGCGTTATTTCTTGGTTCTCGGCATAACAAGCCCGCGGCATGCTGAACTCAACCCAACGAGATATGGAGTATCCCCATGAAACTGCGAACGACCGCCCTGACCCTGCTCTCCCTGCTGGCCCTCGGTCAGGCCAATGCCGCCGAGATCCGCTTGCTCAACGTCTCCTACGATCCGACCCGCGAACTGTTCCAGGAGTACAACGGCGCCTTCGCCAGGGAGTGGAAGGCGAAGACCGGCGACGACGTTGTGGTCAGCCAGTCCCATGGCGGCTCCGGCAAGCAGGCGCGCGCCGTGGTGGACGGGCTGGAGGCGGACGTGGTGTCGCTGGCGCTGGCCTACGACGTCAATGCCGTGGCCAGGCAGGGGCTGATTGGCGCCGACTGGCAGAGCCGGCTGGCCAACAATGCGGCGCCCTACACCTCCACCATCGTGTTCCTGGTGCGCAAGGACAATCCCAAGCAGATCAAGGACTGGGATGATCTGGTGCGCAAGGACGTGGCCATCGTCACCCCCAACCCCAAGACTTCCGGCGGGGCGCGCTGGAACTACCTGGCTGCCTGGGGCTACGCCCTGAAGAAGAGCGGCAGCGAGGAGGGGGCCAAGCAGTTCGTCGGCGATCTCTACAAGAACGTGAAGGTGCTGGACTCCGGTGCCCGCGGTGCCACCACCAGCTTCATCGAGCGCGGCCTCGGCGATGTGCTGCTGGCCTGGGAGAACGAAGCCCTGCTGGTGCTGGGTCAGCCCGGCAATCGCGACAAGTTCGAGCTGGTGGTGCCGTCGGTCTCCATCCTGGCCGAGCCGCCGGTGGCGGTGGTGGACAAGGTGGCCAGGAAGCACGGCACCGAGGCGGTGGCCAAGGCTTACCTCGACTACCTCTATTCCGACGAGGGGCAGCGCATCGTCGCCAAATATCACTATCGCCCCAGCAATCCGGCGATCCTGAAGGAGACCGCAGCCCAGTTCCCGCAGCTTACCCTGTTCACTGTCAAGGATCTGGAAGGGGACTGGGACAAGGCACAGAAGAAGCACTTCGCCCAGGGCGCCCTGTTTGACCAGATCTATCAGCCGGGTCGCTGAGCGACCGGCCATCGTCAACTGAAACTGGCCCCTGTGCCAGCTGATAGGAGCACCAAGATGAACAAGATCCTCCTGGTTCCCGGTCTGCACAACAGCGGGCCGGATCACTGGCAGAGCCGCTGGCACCAACAATTCCCCCACTGGCAGCGGATGGTGGGGCTGCCGTGGGATCGGCCCGACCTCACGGTCTGGAGCGCCAAGCTGGCGAGCAAGCTCAAAAGCCGGCGCGGGCGGGCTCACCTGGTGGCCCACTCCTTCGGCGCGCTGGCAGCCATCACGGCGGCGCGCCGGCAGCCCGACAAGGTGGCCTCGCTGTTTATCGTGGCGCCGGCGGATCCGGCTCGCTTCGGCTTGCCAGACGAGCTGCTGGCAGGATCGCTCAAGGTGTCGGCCCAGCTGGTGGCCAGCCGCAACGATCCCTGGATGAGCTTCGAGCGGGCCGAATACTGGAGCCGGCAGTGGCAGGTGCCGCTGTTTGATGCCGGCGAGGTGAGCCACCTCAATGCCCAGTCCGGCCACGGCGACTGGCACCAGGGGCTCAACCTGCTCGGCACCCTCTATCGGCGGGCCGAGATGGTGGTGGCGCCGACGCCGGCGGTGTGGGAGCGGCGGGCGGCCTTGAGTTTTCGCTAAGCGGCGAGCGTTGATCTCACAGGTTTGGAATAGAGAAGGAGGGCAGGCAGCCGATACCACGACAGTCTGATTTGGATAGCTTGGTACATTGCACGACGCTCCATTTTTAGGTCTTTTATTTATATAAAATACCTTTTTTTCATTTTATGGCTCTAAAAGCCTTGTATGTCGTTGTTAGATAAAAAAGTGCTTAGCAAAGGCGTTATTGGTGTTTGTTGCCCCTGACAGGAGTGCGCAGAATCGCTGTATCTAATGTTTTTCATAACAAACGGATGCGTTATGCGATTTGGCTCTTACTCCGTGCTGCCGGGCTTCGGCCCGACCCTCGGCTTCAGCCTGCTCTATCTGGGCGTGCTGGTGCTGCTACCGCTCTCGGCGCTGGTGCTGTTTGCGGTGAACAATCTGACCCTGACCGAGTTTTGGCAGGTGATAGGTTCACCGCGGGTGCTCGCCTCCTTTAGTCTGAGCTTCGGGGCCGCCCTGGTGGCGGCACTGCTCAACGCCCTGTTCGGCCTGATCCTGGCCTGGGTGCTGGTGCGTTATACCTTCCCCGGTCGTCGACTGGTGGATGCCCTGATCGATCTGCCGTTCGCCATGCCCACCGCCGTCTCCGGCATCGCCCTGTGCGCCATCTTCGCCCCCAACGGCTGGATCGGGCAGTGGGTCGCCCCGTTTGGCATCGAGCTCGCCTACAACCCCATCGGCGTGGTGATTGCGCTCACCTTCATCGGGCTGCCCTTCGTGGTGCGCACCCTGCAGCCGGTGCTGCGGGAAGCCGAAACCGAGCAGGAGGAGGCCGCCGCCAGCCTGGGCGCCGATCGCTGGCAGACCTTCATCCGGGTGCTGTGGCCGACCCTGGTGCCGGCCCTGCTCACCGGTTTTGCCCTGGCCTTCGCGCGGGCGGTGGGGGAGTACGGCTCCGTCATCTTCATCGCCGGCAACCTGCCGATGGTATCGGAGATCGCGCCGCTGATGATCATGAGCCACCTGGAGGAGTACGACTACGCCGGCGCCTCCGCCATCGCCGTGGTCATGCTGCTGATCTCTTTCATTTTGTTACTGCTTATCAACAAGTTGCAGGCCTGGAGCTGGGCCCGTATCGGAGGGAGCCGGATATGAACGCATCCAACGCAAGCCTGGCGCTGGCAACGGGCGAGGCGGCGCCGACCACCTCGGTGCGCCAGCCCCCCGTCATCCGCGAGCCGGTCTGGGTCAAGTGGCTGCTGATCACGGTCGGCCTCGGCTGGTTTGCCGCCCTGCTGCTGCTGCCGCTGGCCACCGTCTTTATCCAGGCCTTGTCCCCCGGATTGAACTTCTTCTGGCACGCCATCAGCGAGCCGGACGCCCTCAGTGCCCTCGGCCTCACCGCCCTGGTGACCCTCTGCTCGGTACCCCTCAACCTGCTGTTCGGGGTCGCCGCCGCCTGGGCCATCGCCCGCTTCCGCTTCCCGGGCCGGCAACTGCTCATCACCCTCATCGATCTGCCGTTCTCCGTGTCACCGGTGATCGCAGGGCTGATGTTCGTGCTGATGTTCGGCAGTCGCGGCTGGTTCGGCGAATGGCTGAGCGAGCACGACATCAAGGTGATTTTCGCCACCCCCGGCATCATCCTGGCCACCACCTTCATCACCGTGCCCTTCGTGGTGCGCGAGCTGCTGCCCCAGATGGAGGCGCGCGGCCCGGAAGAGGAGGAGGCCGCCATCATGCTGGGGGCGAGCGGCCTGCAGATGTTCTGGCGGGTCACCCTGCCCGGCATCCGCTGGAGCCTGATGTACGGCCTGCTGCTCTGTACCGCCCGGGCGGTGGGGGAGTTTGGCGCCGTGTCTGTGGTCTCCGGCCACATTCGCGGCCAGACCAACACCCTGCCGCTGCACATCGAGATCCTCTACAACGAGTACCAGACCGGCGCGGCCTTCGCGGTAGCCAGCCTGTTGGCCCTGTTCGGGATCTTCACCCTGCTGGGGGAAACCCTGCTGGCCCGGCTGCGTGCCCAGCCCACTCACTCTCACTGATCACCGAATTCAAGAGGCTGCCATGAGCATTCAGGTACAAGGACTCAACAAGCATTTCAACCAGTACGCGGCGCTGGCCGACATCAACCTCGACTTTCACGACGGTGAGCTGGTGGCGCTGCTCGGCCCCTCCGGCTGCGGCAAGACCACTCTGCTGCGGATCATCGCCGGGCTGGAGCAGGCCGACAGCGGCCACGTCATCATCCGCGGCGAGGATGCCTCGGATCTGCACGTGCGCGAGCGCAACGTCGGCTTCGTGTTCCAGCACTACGCCCTGTTTCGCCACATGACGGTGTTCGAGAACGTGGCGTTTGGCCTTAGGGTCAAGCCGCGCCGCGAGCGACCGGCCGAGGCGGCGATCCGCGCCCGGGTCAAGGAGCTGCTGGATCTGGTGCAGCTCAGCCACGTGGCCGCGCGCTACCCGACCCAGCTCTCCGGCGGCCAGCGTCAGCGGGTCGCGCTGGCCCGCGCGCTGGCGGTGCAGCCCAAGGTGCTGTTGTTGGATGAGCCCTTCGGCGCCCTCGACGCCCAGGTGCGCAAGGAGCTGCGCCGCTGGCTGCGCGAGCTGCACGACGAGCTGCACGTCACCAGCCTGTTCGTCACCCACGATCAGGAGGAGGCGCTGGAGGTGGCGGATCGGGTGGTGTTGATGAACGCCGGCAGGGTCGAGCAGATCGGTACCCCGGCCGAGGTCTACGACCAGCCCGCCAGCTCCTTCGTGCACAGCTTCCTCGGCAGCGTGAACCTGTTTCGCGGCCGGGTGGCTGGGCAGGGGTTCGGCATCGGCGAGCAGCTGCTGGGCGGGCCCATCAGCTCCCAGCTGGCGGAGGGCAGCGCGGCCGTCGCCTATGTGCGTCCCCACGAGCTGGAAATAGTGCCGGCAGATGCGCCGGGCGGCATCAGCGCCACCATCACCCGATTGCTGCCCATGGGGCCGCGCATCCGGGTGGAACTGCGTGGCAATGGGGATACAAACGGTGCACACTTCGAGGCCGAGCTGAGCAAGGAGGCGGCCCGCGCCTTCAGCCCGGGCCAGGGGGTGCGGCTGGTGGCCAGACAGGCCCAGCTCTACCCGGATTACCAGATTTAAGTGGCAGGCCCCTGGGGGGCCGCGCAGGCAAGCTGCGTGACCAGGGCGGAGTCTGCCCGCCTGGGATGCAACAGGGTCAGTATGGCGGCCAGAGTTCAGACTCGGGTAGCCAGACAAGATAACAACAAGGCGGCGGGGAGAGCCCCGACCGGCCGGTCAGCGCAGGAGGCGATGACGTGAATTTTCAGCAGTTGCGAATCATTCGGGAGGCGGCACGGCGGGATTACAACCTGACCGAGGTGGCCAATGCCCTGTTTACCTCCCAGTCCGGGGTCAGCCGCCATATCCGCGAGCTGGAAGAGGAGCTGGGGATCGAGTTGTTCATCCGCTACGGCAAGCGGCTGCTCGGCATGACAGAGCCGGGCAAGGAGCTGCTGGTGATCGCAGAGCGCATCCTCGGGGATGCCGAGAACATCCGCAAGCTGGCCAGCACCTTTGCCAACCGCGACTCGGGCCGGCTGCTGGTGGCGACCACCCACACCCAGGCCCGCTACGCCCTGCCGCGGGTGGTGAAGGCGTTTCGCGAGCAGTTCCCGCTGGTGCAGCTGGAGCTGCGCCAGGGCGGTCCGGAGGAGATAGTGCGGCTGGTGCAGACCGGCGAGGTGGACATCGGCATCAGCAGCGAGCAGCTCGACAAAAGCGAAGGGGTGGTGGCGTTTCCCTACTACCGCTGGCACCACAACATAGTGGTGCCGGAGCAGCATCCGCTCAGTGCCGAGCAGGAGCTGACCCTGGCGGCGCTGGCCCAGTGGCCCATCATCACCTATCAGGCCGGGCTGACCGGGCGGGCGCGGGTGGACGAGGCGTTTGCCGAGGCCGGTATCGCCCCGCAGATCCTGCTGACCGCGCAGGACTCCGACGTTATCAAGACCTATGTCGAGCTGGAGATGGGGGTGGGCATACTGGCGGACATGGCGTTCGACACCCAGCGCGACAAGGGACTGGTGCAGCTGGACGGCAGCCGGCTGTTTGCGCCCCACACCGCCTGGATCGGCCTTAAGCAGGGGCAGTTCCAGCACAACTTCGCCTGGCAGTTCATCCAGCTCTGCAACCCTGAGCTGGCGCTGGCGGACATTCAGGCCCGCGCCATGGGTGGCGAGCCCGCCATCGACTTCCAGATCTGAGCTGTCACAGCAGAGAAAACGGGGAGCCAGTGGCTCCCCGTTTTGTTGATGGCATCGTGCTGCGCCTGCGGGTCAGTTGACCAGGATCCAGGCATCCTGCCAATTGCTACCGACCCCGGGTTCATACTGGGTGGCGCTGGCCGACCACTGGCTGCACCAGCCGCGATAGGGGAAGGGCTTGCACTGGTAGATCTTGCCGTTCTTGGGCTGCAGCACCCTGGTGCCGTCGGTGTAGGACTTGAGCCCCTCCGGGAAGGTGAACTGGTAGTCACCGCCGGCGGCCGGATCCTTGAGCATCAGGTCCAGGGTCTGCTGCACCGCATCGCCACCGGCCTTGGGTTTGCCTTCGATCACCAGCTGGTGGTGACCGGCGCTGAGCCCGGTGAGCGGCATGGTGAAGCTGTGGCTGCTGTCCTTGATGTCGGCGCTGGTCTGTCCCTTGGCGGCCCCCCCGTGATCATACAGAGTGTTGGTGACGGTCAGATCACCCTCGGCGGCCACGGTAAAGTTGAGGGTGAGTTTGCCCTCGTCGAGCAGGTAGTCGCTCTCCAGGCCGCTCACGCTGACGCCGTTGCTCACTGGCGGCTGCTGTTGCTCAAGCTGGATCTCGACCCGCTCCAGCGCGCTGCCGGCCTTGAAGTAGACCGGGTTCTGGCCATAGACGGGGTTGAACTGGCCTTCACCGCTCTGCTGGCCGGCGCGGATCTGGCTCTGCTCTGCATTGATCTTGCTCGCCAGGGCGTGGGTCCAGTTGTTCTTCTGGCCCTGCTCCGGGCTGGCGATGGTCAGCTCGGTCTGCAGATCGGGGCGCACGCCGTTGGCGTCGAACACCAGAGTTCTGGCCTTGTCGCCGACCGCCAGCTCGGTGGAGGGGTAGATGGTGCCGCCCTGGCTCCATTCCAGCGGTGGCTGGGTGCCACCCTTGAAGTTGGCATCGATCACGTTATAGAAGCTGTTGCTGGTGTCCCCCACTTCCCACACCCCCAGGATCACCTGATAGCCGGTGCGCTCGGGCAGGTTGCACTGGTGGGTGACCTGCTTGGGCGGCTGGGTCATGTTGCCGTCCACCACGCAGAAGGGGGTGAGCTCGAAGGAGGCGCGAGTCAGCGGCTGGTTCGGGTTCCAGTCCTGCTTGGTGAGGTAGTAGCGCCAGTTGCGGGTGACGTGGTTGGCGGTGAAGGTCCAGCTGATGGCGAAGGGGCCGGCTTGTACCTCGCGGCGGGTCCAGCGGTCGCTGGTCTGGGCGTTCAGCTCGCCCCAGCTGGCGCTGCCGGCCGAGGCGATCTGGCCGTCGGCAGGGCCGCCATTCGGGAAGCCGGAGGGGCCTTCCACGCTCTGGGGTTCCCATTGCACCGCGCCGCACTGGCTGTTGCCGCCGGTCTTGCACAGGTAGTTGCGCGATTCCGGCTGGCTGATGTAGCCGTGGGCGAGCACGCTGCCACTGACCAGCAGGGCCAGCGTCGCAGCGACGTGATTGAGTTGGATTTTTGCTGCCATACATTCCTCTGTTCGACAGATGTGGGCAGTCAAGTTGGCAGGGGCGTTCCCCGAAACACTGTGTGGCAACCCCGCTATCCTGGACGACATGTCTTTAGACCGGAGGCTTTGCGTCCTGGCCTTTCAACCAGTTTGCCAAATGACTACATAAAGGGTCATGGTGTCGCGTTTGGCGACAACTCATCATGACTATTTTTGATTAAATAATTAAGTGTAAATCTTTACAGCTTGACCTCATCGGAGTAGAGCAAACACTTAACTTTCTGTTTTTAAATGGCTATTAACTCGGCGCCACGGCATCAAGTTCGTCGAACAGGTCGACAAGATGCAAATATTTGGCATTTTTTCGCAATGAAAAACGCCCCCGCCAGCCGATCTGGCGGGGGCGTGCGCTGCGACAAGCCAGGACGGATCAGTGGCGGATGCGCGGGTGATCCTCCTGCCGCGGCGGTTGCGGCATCCGTGGCTGGGTTGCCGGCTGGTGGCTGGCCGAGCCCAGTTTGAACAGGGCCAGCCGCTCGTCCAGGCTGCGGGAGAGTCCGGCCAGCAGCTCGCTCTCCTGAGCCAGCTGGGAGGCTGACTGGGACATCTCCAGCGCCGAGTCGTTGATGCCGCTGACGTTGCGGTTCATGTCCTCCGCCACCATGCTCTGCTGCTCCGCCGCGGTGGCGATCTGGGTCGCCATGTCGCTGACGTGCTGGATGTGGTTGACGATGAGGGAGAGATCCTGGCCCGCCTTCTCTGACTGGCCGACGCTGCTCTCCGCCAGCTTGCGGCTGGCGTCCATGGCGTCGGCCGCACTCACCGCCCGCTGCTGCAGCTGGGCTATGGTGCTCTGGATCTCCTCGGTGGACTGGCGGGTGCGGCTTGCCAGCTGGCGAACCTCGTCGGCCACCACGGCAAAGCCGCGGCCCTGCTCGCCGGCCCGGGCCGCCTCGATGGCGGCGTTGAGGGCCAGCAGGTTGGTCTGCTCCGAGATGGCGCTGATGACCGCCGTCACCTCGCTTATCTGCATCACCCCCTCCTTGAGCTGGTTGACCTGCAAGGTGGCCTGCTCCACCTCGCTGGCCAGCGCCTGGATGCCGTGCACGCTGGCGTGCACGTCCCGGTTGCCGAGGCCGGCCTCGCTGGTGGCGTCCTGGGTGTCGCGGGCGGTGTTCTCGGCGTGGCCGGCCACGTCGGCGATGGTGGCGCTCATCTCGTTCATGGCGGTGGCGAGCTGGGCCAGCTGATCCCGCTGGCTGTTGACCGCCTGGTTGGTCTGCTCGGCGGAGGCGGCGATGCGCAGGGCGGCATCCGCCACGTTGCCGGCCCCCTGGCTTGCCTCCAGCAGGGCGTGCCGGATGGCGCTGAGCCCCTGATTGGTGCAGCTGGCGACGGCCCCCAGCTCATCCTTGCCGTGCACCGGGATGCTCACCACCAGATCGCCGGCGGCCACCTGCTGCATGGCCCGGTTGATCTCGGCCAGCGGGTTGACGATGGAGCGGCTGATGGCAAAGCCCAGCAGCCCCATCAGCAGGGTCACCAGCAGGGTAGCGCCCCCCATCAGCTGGTACTGGGACCAGATGGTGGCCTGGATGTCCTGCAGCAGCACGCCGGAGCCGAGGATCCAGCCCCAGGGCTGATAGCCGGCTACCAGCGACAGTTTCTGGGCCGATTCGCCGGAGGGGGAGACCCACTGGTACTCCAGCCGACCCTGCTGACCCCCTCTACCGAGATCCACCATCCGCTGCCAGTGCGCGCCGGCGGTGGCGGATCCGCTCTCGCCCATCTGCTGGCCGACCAGCTCGGGCCGGACGGGGTGCACCAGCATCCGGCGGTTCTCGTCCAGCACGAACAGGTAGTTGTCACCGTCAAAGCGCATGCTGTTGAGCATGGCCCTGGCCTCGGCCTGCGCCTGCGGGGCGGGCAGGGTGGCGGCCAGCGCCTGGATCCGGCTCATGGCCAGATCCAGCACGGCCTGCAGCCTGGCTTCCCGTTCACTCATCAGATTGCGCTGCAGGGCACTGGCGGAGATGAGCAGCAGTGCGATGAAGCCGACCAGCGCCAGTGAGAGCAACAGCATCAATTTGCGGCTCACGGCAATATCACCGAGCTTGAACATAGTCTCTTCCTTAACTTTCCCATGCGGGTCTGGTGGTGACCAGTCTGTCGGCTGGCCCTGATTATTTTTCATTTAACATTTAATTAACTTTCAAAGGCTTGGCGCGACAGCACGCCAATTGAGAAGTTTGACACCAGTATAGCCAGCAGACAGAAACCCTCGCTTTTGGTAGCGTGTTCGCGCGCATCCCGGCGCACCATTTGCCGGATTATTTGCAGAAAATGTGAATGAGTCAGCATTTCACCAATAAAGGAGTGGGCACCCCGTGCTGCCCCATAACAAGAGGGAATTTATGAGTTCCATTGCCAGGAATTATCTCAACCAGCTCAACGCCGACTACCTGCAGGTGCACAGGCGCAAGGAGGATCTGTTCTGGTCCACCTACATGGGCACCAGTGACGATCAGGACGGTTTCACCGCCGCCGAGCAGGCCTACAAGGCCTTCTGCGCCGACCCGACGCGCTTGCCGGTGCTGCGGGAGATGCATGCCATGGCCGAGGAGACCGAGCTCAAGCGCGGTCTGGCAGGCTGGATCGCTTTCTTCGAATGCAACGTCATCGAGGCGCCGGACGCTGCCGCCCTGATGGACGAGCTGGTGGCCGCCGAGGCGGCGCTGTTCGCCCGCCGTCGGGAGCTGAAGCTGACCTTGCTGGACGAGCAGGGCCGCGAGGTGGCCGGCAGTCTGCCCGCCGCCAGCACGGCATTGGCCGCCAGTAGCAACGAGGCGGTGCGCCAGAGCGCGCTCGCCATGTTCCACACCCTGGAGAACTGGGTGGTCGACAACGGCTATCTGGCCATAGTCGCGCTGCGCAACCGTTTTGCCCGGGCCATGGGGTATCGCGACTACTTCGACTACAAGGTGCACAAGAACGAGCAGATGAGCCCGGCGCAGCTGTTCGCCATCCTCGACGACTTCATCGCCGGCACCGAGCAGCGGCTGCACCAGAGCCTGGCCGAGCTGAAAGCGGCCAAGGGGGAGGCGGCTCTGCTGCCCCACAACCTGCGTTACAGCGTGAGCGGCGACGTGACTCGCCAGCTCGATCCGTACGTACCCTTCTCCCGCGCTTTGCAGGATTGGGTCGAGAGTTTCCGCCGCCTCGGCATCCAGTACCGCGGCGCCAGCCTCACTCTGGATCTGCTGACCCGGGAGGGGAAATACGAGAACGGCTTCTGCCACGGCCCGGTGCCGAGCTTCTGGCAGGAGGGGGAGTGGGTGCCGGCGGTGGTCAACTTCACCAGCCTGGCCGACCCGGCCCAGGTGGGCAGCGGCTGGAGCGGGCTCAACACCCTGTTCCACGAGGGTGGCCATGCGGCGCACTTTGCCAATGTCACCGGCAACGCCCCCTGCTTCTCCCAGGAGTTCCCGCCCACCTCCATGGCCTACGCCGAGACCCAGTCGATGTTCTGCGACAGCCTGCTGGATGACGCGGACTGGCTCAAGCGCTACGCCAGAAATGCGGCGGGGGAGCCGATCCCGGATGCGCTGATCAAGGCGATGATCGAGGCACGCCAGCCGTTTCGCGCCTTCAACGAGCGCCAGATCGCGCTGGTGGCCTACTTCGAGCGGGATCTCTACGCCATGGACGAAGCTGAGCGCACCCCGGCCGCCGTGCTGGCGCTGGCCCGCCGCTGGGAGCGCCAGATCCTGGGGGTAGAGAGCCCGCGTCCGCTGCTGGCCATCCCGCACCTGCTCAACCAGGAGTCGGCCTGTGCCTACCACGGCTACCTGCTGGCGCTGATGGCGGTGGAGCAGACCCGCGCCTATTTCCTGAAGCGCGACGGCTACCTCACCGACAACCCGCGCATCGGGCCGGATCTGGCCGCCCACTACTGGGGGCCGGGCAACGGCATGACCCATGACGAGACCCTGCGCAGCCTGACCGGCAAGGGCTTCAGCGCCGGCCCGCTGGCCGCGGTGTGCAACCAGAGCGTGGCCGAGGCGTGGCAACAGGCCGAGGCCTGCATGGCGGCGGCCCGTCAGCGTCCGCCGGCCGGCGAGGGGGCTCCGCTCGATGCCCGCATTCGGGTAGTTCACGGCGACCAGCTTATCGCCGACAATAGCGACTCAGAGGAAGCCATGTTGGCCGGCTTCGAACGCTGGATCCGCCACCACTACCAGGAGGCGACCACCAGTCACTGAGGCGCAAGCCGGTGAACATGTGTTATGTCAGACCCCTGCCACGGCAGGGGTCTGTTTTTCATGGGAAGGAGTCGAGGGTGGGAACAAGAGCGCGGTGGAGGTGGCAGCTGGCCACGCTGCTGCTGACGGGGTCGCTGGCGCAGCCGGCCCGGGCACTGCAGGCGCTGACCGAGCAGATGCCCCCTTACAACTACCAGCTGGCCGGCCAGCCGGTGAGCGGTTTCTCGGTGGATCTGCTGCAGGCCCTGCTGGCGCGCAGCGGCCTGACGCTGCGCGGCGACATCCAGCTGCTGCCCTGGGCGCGGGCCTATCAGAATGCCCGCTATCGGGCGGGCAGCATCCTCTTCTCGGTGGCGCGCACCCCGGAGCGGGAGCACCAGTTCCAGTGGGTGGGGCCGGTCGGGCCGCGCACCATCAGGGTGTGGCGGCTGAGCTCGCGCACCGACATCCAGCCCCGCAGCCTGCAGGAGGCGAGCGACTACCGGATCGCCGTGGTACGCAACTCGGCTTCGGCCCAGCAGCTGATCCGCCAGGGGCTGGCGCCGGTCAGCGTCAACAGCGAGGAGGACAAGTTTCGCATGCTGCTGCGCGGTCGGGTGGAGCTGGTGACGGCGCTGGATCTGGGGGCGGCCTTCCACATGCACCAGCTGGGGCACGGCTTCGAGGCGCTCACCCCGCTGTTTGTCTATGACGACAGCGAGCAGTATTACTTTGCCCTCAACCTGGCGACGGAGCCGGCCAAGGTGCAGGCCCTGCAGCAGGCCCTCGACCAGATGCGCCAGGATGGCTCGCTGGAGACCCTGCGCCGGCGCTGGCTCAACCTCCATGCGCAGCCCTCCGTCTCGCTCGGCGGGGCTGCCCCTTTCTGATCCCCCGTCACCCCGCCGGGCCTAGCCCTGGATCTTCAGCACGCTGACCGGTTTGCCCTTGAGCGCCACCAGCAGCTGCCGGCCCGCCAGCTTGTGGCCGTCGATCATGATGGAGTTGTGGCTGAAGTTGGCCACCAGCCGGCTGCCGTCGGAGAAGCGGGTCTCCTGCACCCGGCCCACCCCGTCACGCCAGCGAAAGCCCACCAGCGCCTTGTCCCACAGCGCCTCGTGCAGCGGGGCGAACTGCTCGCTCAGCCGGGTCAGCTCCGGCAGGCGACTGGCCAGCGTGCTGCGGCTCAGGTTGACCAGCGGCGGGGTGTTGTAGAGCAGGCCGAGCAGGGCGCGCTCCTCCTTGATGCCGGGGAATTTCAGGTTGTCCAGCAGCCAGTGGTGGCTGTTGAGCACGGAGTCGTGGAACACCGCCTGATAGAGGGGCAGCCGATCCGCCGGATTGAACACCGTCTTCAGGTAGCGCGGCTTGAGCCGGGCGGGCTGGAAGAAGACCTGCGGCGCCTCGTCCGGCCACCACTTGCCGAGGTAGTAGGGGGACTTGGCCTGCTTGCGCATGGCGGCATCCTCCCAGCCAAAGCCCCAGCTCTGGATGCCGTGGGCAAACAGCAGCGGCTTGCTGGTGAGGGCGTTGCCATCCTCTGAGCCCAGCACCAGACCGAGGTGCTCCCCCACCCAGCTCATGCGGGCGTTGCGATCGGCGATCATCGCCTGACTGCCCTGCTGGTGGGCCGGGTTGTAGTCGTTGGAGGCCATGGCGGTGCCATCCACGTCGAGGAACAGGCTGTTGATGCCGCTGGCCTTGGCCAGCTCGCTCATGCGGCTCTTGGCAAAGGGCAGGGTGCAGCCGGGGTTGAGATAGACCCCTTCGCCGCCAAAGCCCGGCTTGGGTTTGCCGTTGGCCTCGACGATGGCGCAGCGCTTGCCGATCTCCGGCGGCAGCTGGGCGGTGAGCCAGCTGTCGTTGGTGCCGGGCGCGATGGCGGTGTCGTAGGAGTCATAACTGCCCACCAGATAGCCCTGGCGCTGGGCGGCGGTGAGGGCATAGCCCTGCTGCAGGGCCGCCGTCCACTGCGGAGTGCCGAGCCACAGCTTGCGCAGTCCCGCCTGCTGCAGCGCCTCGATCACCGGCAGCGACAGCCCCTGGCCCCAGCGCTCCTGAGGCACCAGCAGATCCCCCAGCTGACCCTTGACCCACTGCTGGCGCAGGGCCAGCACCTTGCTCTGGGCCTGCGGGCCCTGCTGGGCAGGCAGCGGCAGCTGGCTGGCAATCAGCCGGTTGAGGCCGGCCATGATCAGGGTCTGTTGCCAGACCTCGGGATGGGCGGCGGCCAGCGCCTCCCGCTCCTCGGCGTTGAAGGTCTGCAGCCACTCCGGCTTTTGCTGCAATCTGGCCTGCAGAGCGGGCCACGCCTTCACGTCCTGCCGATCGAGCAGGGCATCCCCCCATAGGTAGACATGGCTGGCGCCGATCAGTCGCCGGCCGGCCGGGACGCGGGCAATCTTGTCGGCAAGGGATTGCCAGGCCCCCTCGCTCTGCAACCACTCTCGGTAGCGGCGCGCCCCCGCCAGCCAGTCATCCCCCACGCTCAGCCGCACCACCATGGGCGCCTGAGCGTTGAAGCTGCTGAACTCGTGGCTGGCGCTCAGCTGCAGCCGGCCCCCCTGGCGGCTGAACTTGAGCTGGTTGTTGTAGGGGCTCAGCAGGATCCAGCTGTAGGTCTGCTTGCCCGCATCCTGGCTCCAGAGCGGCAGCTTGAGGTCGTAGTGGGTGTTGAGCTCGGCCAGCTCGTCGCCGACATAGCCGAGCCAGTCGCTGTCGCGCACCGAGAAGCGGCTGCCCTCGCCGATGGCGAGGGAGAGGTGGGTCTGGTTTCTCGGCAGGCTGTACCAGGTCAGCTGACGGGGACTGTCGCTGGCAAGCGTCAGCAGCAGGTCGTCGCCATCCAGCCTGACCTCCACCCTGGCCTCCTGGGCGGGCCAGCGCCAGCTGGCCTGCTGGTCATCCTGCTGCAGCTGATCGACCTGGCGGGCGGGCTGGCCCGCGCTGACCGGGATCCGGTTCACCGCAATGGCCAGGGTATCGGGATCAATGCTGTAACTTTGAGTCCCGCCTTGCAGGGTCAGAGGGGCGGCGGCGAGCGGCGCCGCCAGCCATGAAATTGCCAGCCAGCCCAGTGCTGGCGCCGTTATTCGCAAACCGTTCATGCAACATCCTTGACCTGATCAATGCCATCAGGGTACGCCGCAGCCCGCCTCCCGGTACAGCCAAATTTGCTTAACCCATATGGGGTGAAGGGAGTCATGCCGGTCGCTTTCACGGACGTTTTGCTGCAGCAAAAAAGCATCATTCGAACCCTTCCTCAGCCCCCGCCAGCGCTGGCTTTGTCGACTCAAATGGATGTGTGCAAACACCAGCGTCGATTTTTCAGACGCCCCATATAGGGGGGTGCCAGCCTTGTCGCCAGTTTCTAGCATGCCCCCTCACTTTGAATGCAATTCATTGTTTTATAAGGATTGTTTTTGACTGGAGTATCAGTATGAAGAGAGCGAAATGGGGGCTTGGGCTGGCGTTGTGTGCCCTCTTGGCCGGGGTGATCGGCTGGTGGCTGTGGCCGCAGCCGGTGGCGCCCGGCGCAATGATGGTAGGGGATGAGGCGCGTGCGGCAGAGTCGGCCCCGCTGGTGGAGCTGACGCCACTCGCCGCCATGCCGGCACCCGCGCTCAAGCCGGCGCCGGTCACGCCCCCCGCCAAGCCGGATCGGCTGCGGGAAGATGGCAGCCAGCAGCTGGAGATCCCCTGGCAGGCGGCCGAGGTGGATGCGGACTTTCCGCTGGCGGAGCCCGGCGATGCGGTCGAGCAACCCCAGCCGATCGCCCTGCAGGGCAGCGATCTGGAGCGGGCCCAGGTGGGTGACAGCGTAGCCCTGCCGCTGCCGGATGGCAGTACCCTGCAGGCCAGGGTGACCAAGGTCGAGTTGCAGCGGGGCGGGGAGCGCAACTGGCAAGGGGAGATTCGGGTCGACGGTGACAGCTATCCGGTCAATTTCACCGTCGGCAAGCAAGCGACTTTCGGGTTCATCGGCACGCCGCAAGGCAGTTACTCCGTCGAGACCCTGGGAGGCAAGGGCTGGGTTTACAAGAACCCGCCGCTGGATCTGGGTCATGGCGGCGATGACGCCCTGATCCCGACTCACCAATAACAACAGAAAAGGAAGATCACATGCAGAAAACTACCTTGGGGATCATGATTGCGGGATTGCTCGGGGCGACCCCCGTGCTGGCGGAAACCATCGACCTGATGGTGCTGCACAGCCCGGGGCTGGCGGCCCGCTATCAGGGGGATGCGCAGACCCGGATCCAGCACATGATCAACGTCACCAACCAGATCTATGCCGCCAGCGGCCTGGATCTGACGGTGCGGAGCGTGCACGACCAGCAGGTCAATTACCCGGATGGCGGCACCGACGAATCCGCGCTCAACGCGGTGACCTACCAGCAGGATCCGGCTTTCAAGCAGGTACCGACCCTGCGCACCCGTTATGGCGCCGACATGGTGGTGCTGATGCGCCCCCAGACCGGTGACCACGGCAGCTGCGGGCTGGCCTGGGTTGGTGGTTCCGCGACCTATAGCGATGGCCGCAAGGCGTATGCCGACGGGGATGTCTCCCAGGATGCCGGCAGCATGTTCAGCCATGTCACGGCCACCGGCTGTGGCGACGTGGTGCTGGCACACGAGCTGGGTCACAACATGGGGCTCAACCACTCCCGCCTGCAAGATGGCACGGGGGGCACTTACCACTATGCGCTGGGACACGGGGTGCGGGGTTCCTTCGCCACCGTGATGGCCTATCCCTCCAGCTTCGGGGTCTACAGCCACGAGTACAAGTTCTCCAGCCCGGACCTGGTCTGCAAGGGGCAGCCGTGCGGCGTGGATTACCGGGATCAGGCCAACGGGGCCGATGCGGTGCGGGCGCTGAAGGTGACCACGCCGCAGATCGCCGCCTTCTACCCCACCATGGTGACGGAAGCGCTGCCGGATCTGGGCGAGCTGGAACGCTCCCTCGAAACCCGGCGCCAGGACTTGGCGGCGGCCCAGGAGCACTACAGCCAGCAGGTGGCGGCCAGAACCGCCCTGCAGGATCGCCAGCAGACGCTCAAGGGCAACTTTGATCGCTACCAGCGCGAGCTGAACCAGCTGAACCAGCGCAACCGCCAGACGGTGCAGGAGATCAACCGGCTGGTGCGCGAGCACAACAGCTACAACGGCAGCTACGGCCCGGAAGAGTATCGCCGGATCCGAGTCATCCAGGCGGGCCTGAGCACCCGCATCGATCAGTTGCACGATGAGAACAACGCCATCATTCGCCAGTCCAACGAGATCAGCCAGCGTTACCAGGCCGAGGTGAAGGAGTACAACGGCAGCTGGGATCGCTACAACCAGCTGGTGGCGGCGGTGAAGAGCGCCGACGGCAAGGTGGATGAGGCGCGCCGCGAGCTGGAGCTGGCCGAGCACAGGTATCAGTTGGCGCTGGCCCGCCAGCCGGCCGAGACGCAGCCGGCCTGATGCATCAAGGGCGCCCCGCAACAGGCGGGGCGCCCTTGATGTCTGTCTGTCAAAGGAGCCGACCGGGCAAGCCCGGCCGGCTCCTCTTTTTATGGCGGGCTTATCTGGCCGCCGGTAGCTGGGCGAGGGCGGCCTGCACCGCGGCTGCCAGCTGGGGATCGCGCCCCGCCACCATGTCGGCCGGGGTCAGCGCCACCTGCACGTCCGGGATCAGCTCCTGGTTCTCGTACAGGGTGCCGTCGGGGTTGCGCAGCCCCAGGGTCGGGATGCCGTAGGCGAGGCCCGGGATCAGCCTGGAGGTGTGGCCGTATACCATGGTGCCGGTGCCCGGTACCGGTTCGCCGACGATGGGACCCACCTTGAGGGTGCGGTAGTACTGGGGAAAGGCCGAGCCTTCCGAGTAGCTGCCCGCATTGACCAGCACCACCGAGGGCTTGGTCCACTGGCGGGTTGCGGCGTCCGTCTCTCCCTTGCCAAGGCGCGGCCAGCTGCTGGCCATGCCCTGGGCGCTGCCGCTGCCGGTGAGGAACTCCACCAGGGTGTTGGCCAGATAACCCCCTTTGTTGAAGCGCACGTCGACGATCAGCGCCTCGCGGTTGCGTTGGCGACCGAGAGCGTCGGCCACCACCTCCTCATAGACGGCGCTGCTCATCTCCGGCAGATAGACGTAGCCGACCCGCCCCTGACTCAACTGTTCCACCTGGTTGCGGCGCTTGGCGACCCAGCCGTCGAGCTGCAGCTGATACTCCTGCTGCTGGTCGATGGCGGTGACCTCCAGCTGGTGCGGCTCCTTGGCCCCCTTGGGCAACAGGGTGAGGGCCAGCCGCTGGCCGGCCTGATGGTTGAGCAGGGCATCCAGCTCGTTGAGGCTGTGTAGCTCGGTGCCGTTGATGGCCAGCAGGCGGGCGCCCGGCGCCAGATCCGTCTCCTGTTCCAGCGGGCCGCCGGCCAGCAGGGCGGTCAGCTCGACCGCTCCTTGCCGCTCGCGCCAGTAGCCGCCGAGGCTGGCGGTGTCGTCCGGCATGCGTTGGGAGGAGTCGGGGACGCTGCCCCAGGTGTGGGAGACATTGAGCTCGCCGGCCAGCTCCGCCAGCAGGTTGCCGAAGTCACGCTCGTTGCTGATGCTGGGCAGCAGGCGGCGATAGGCGGCCACGTAGCCGTCCCAGTCCACCCCGTTCATGTCGGCCCGGTAGAATTCGTCCCGGGTGAGGCGGGTGATCTGGTCGAAGGCGGCGGTCATCCGATCCTGCCAGCTGGCGGTGATCAGCAGATTGAAGGGGTGGCTGCTGGCCTCGCCGGAGCGGGTATCGATGAGGGCGATCTCCCCCTCCCGCACCAGGGTGGCGAGGCTGGCATCCTGGTTGAGGCTGGCCAGCGCCGGCCCCGGCTGTTCGGCAAACAGCAGCTTGGTCTCGCCCTTGCGCAGATCCCGGGCGTAGCCCTTGATCTCGCTCTCGCCGTTGGCCCCGCTGGTCTCCACCAGATAGACCAGGTGATCGTCGACGATGCGGCTGGCGAGGACGGTACCTTCTGGCTGCAACTGCAGCGCCTCCCGGTGTGCCAGCCGGTCTGTTTCGAAGCCGTAACCTGTCTTGGGCGGCACCTGTTCGGCAAGGAAGTCGCTTCTGGCGGCGCGGCTGCTGTAGAGGCCGAGCAGGCTGCCGCCGAGGGGCTCGCCATCGGCCCCCAGCACGCCGTACTTGGTTGATTGCCAATAGAGAATACCGCCATCCTGGCTCCAGGCCGGCTCACCATCCCGATAGCCGTTGAGGCTGACGTTGACCGGCTTGGCCTTGGCATCCCGGGTGTCGATGACGGCGATCTCCTGCTGGCTGGAGTCGGGCTGGATGGTCAGCGCCAGGTGGCGCGAGTCGGGGGCAAAGGCCAGCTCCACCGCATGGCGGGAGGGGTTGAACTCGGCGGCGACCAGCTGGCGCTGCTTGCCGCTGGCCAGATCCAGCAGATGGACGGCCTGGCCATCCACCACGAAGGCGAGCTGCTTGCCGTCGGGGGAGAGGGTCGGCACGCTGATGGCGGCGCCCGGGATGGCCAGCAGCTTCTCCTCGATCAGGGTGCCGGGGGCACTGAACAGGGTGTCCGGCTGCTCCTTCTTGAGGCGATACAACGCCGCCGGCCCCTCCTGTTCGGAGAGGTAGATGAGCTCTTGCTCTTTATCCAGATAGCGCGGCGCCGACTGTTCGCTGGGGTGGCGGGTGAGCTGGCGTACCCGCTCGCGCCGGGTGTCGACCGCGTAGAGATCCCCCTGGCTGACCAGGATCACCTCTTCTCCGTCCTGGCGGGCGATGGCCTCGTCGATGGGGCCGGGCTGCCAGCTCTGTTCGGCCGGCACCTTGGCGAACAGCGGCTGGATGGCGAGCTTGTGCGGGGTGTCGCTGCCTGCATCGAGGCGGTAGAGCTCCCCCTGCCAGGACCAGACCAGATCCCCCTGGCGGGAGGCACTGAGGCCGCGCACCGGGTGACCCTTGAAGTGGGTGAGCTGGCGATCCTGGCCGCTGGCCAGATCCCGTTGCCAGACGTTGAAGTCGCCGCTGCGCTCGCTCAGGTAGTAGAGCTGCTTGCCCTGCTCATCCCAGACCGGATCGCTGGCGGCTACCCTGTCTTCGGTCAGCTGGCGATGCTGCTTGCCGTCAAACAGCCAGAGGCGGGAGACGGCGAACGAATGCTGATGCTTGCGAAACGGCTGATCCATGCCCGGCATCTGGTAGGCCAGCTGGTTGCCGTGGGGGCGGGCCAGGGTGGCGGGCAGGGGCTGGGCCGGGGTCAGCGGGCCGCCGGTAACCGGCGTCCAGTAGAGGTTGCTGGCCCGATACCCCTCCGCTACGAAGTGATCGGCGTCGGGGTTGGTCAGGCGCTGGCTGCTCAGCAGCAGCTGCTTGCCATCGGCGCTGAAGGCCTGGGGCAGATCGGGGCGCGAATCGCGGGTCAGCCGCACCATCTCGCCGCCGCGGCTCGGCACCACGAACACGTCTTCGTTGCCGTAGAGGTTGGCGGCAAAGGCTATGAGCTTGCCATCCGGCGACCAGAGCGGGCGCTGGCTCAGATAGCTGCCGTCGGTGAGGGGCACGGCGGGGCCGCCATCCCCCGCGCTCAGGTAGATGCGACCCTGCCAGGTGAAGGCAAGCTGCTTGCCGTCGGGGGAGAGGGCGGGCTCGCGCAGCCAGAGTGGCTCGGCCGCCTGCAGGGGGGAGCAGATCAGCAAGAGCAGCAGGGATAGTCGGTATCGCATCGTGAGGTTCCTGAGAGGTGAAAAGCGCCTTATCTTCCCCCAATGTCCCGCCCGGGACTATCCCGAGATAGGGGGGTTATCCCGTTGTTTTGGCAGTTAATTGTAACAATCTATAAAAGATGGCGCGGGATATGTTTCTCTGGATATATTGAGTATTGATGGCGATCCAATATGATGGCGCTCGCCCGCCACACCAGGCGGTGCAGTTCAGATGATTTGGTAACAGAAAAGCCCTTACCAGAGGCTTGCCGAGGGATGGAATGAGAGCCGTATTACTGTGTTTGCTGGGGCTGTGGCCCGCATTGAGTTTTGCCACCCTGTCCGCCGATATGGTGGTGGTGAAGAAATCGAGTTATAGCCTGACCCTGATGAAGGATGGCAAGGAGGTCAAACGCTACTGGATCGCTCTGGGCCCGGCTCCCAAGGGGCACAAGCAGCGGGAAGGGGATCAGCGCACGCCGGAAGGCCGTTACATCCTCGACTACAAGAAGACCAACTCCAACTATTACAAGGCCATCCACATCAACTACCCGAATCTGGACGACATCAAGGCGGCCAACGAGATGGGTGTGCGACCGGGCGGCATGATCATGATCCACGGTCAGCGCAACAGCATAGGCAACACCCGTTTGCAGCCGTCCAACTGGACCAATGGCTGCATCGCCATGCTCAACAAGGATCTGGACGAAGTGTGGAACGCCATCGAACCCGGCACTCCCATCATCATTCAGCCCTGACTCTCTGCAGCGCGCCACCTTCGGGTGGCGTTCTGTTTTTTGGCTCCCTCCTTTCTTTACCCGCAGCCTCTTGGTATCCGTCCCCGTGCTGTGCTAGTTTTTCCGGCTCGCCGTGGCCGCAACAAGGATGATCCCATGCCGTCAGCAACCCTCTCTCCGTCCGTCGGGGCCGAGAGTACCCGCGCGCTCTGGTGGCGCGCCTCCATCGATATTCTGCCGCTCTCCATCTCGGTGATCCCCTGGGGGATCCTGTGCGGCACCCTGGCGCTGCAGGTGGGGCTGAGCCCGCTGCAGGCCCAGCTGATGTCGCTGCTGGTCTATGCCGGCGCCGCCCAGCTCTCGGCCACCACCCTGTTCGGGGCCGGTACGCCGCTGCTCCCCATCATGGGCTCCACCTTCGTCATCACCTCCCAGCACCTGCTCTACGGCTTCACCTTTCGCCGCGACGTGCTGCCGCTCTCCCTGCGCTGGCGCGCCAGTCTCGCCTTCTTCCTGACCGACGAGATGTTCGCTGTGGCGCTCAAAGACAGGGAGCGCAGCGGCCGTTTCGATCCGGCCTACGCGCTCATTGCCGGCTTCGTCTTCTATCTATTCTGGAATGTGGCGACCCTGCTCGGCATCGCCGCCGGCCAGTATATCGACGGGCTGGATCAGATGGGGCTGGACTTCGCCATCGCCGCTACCTTCATCGCCATGACCATTCCCGCCATGAAGAACCTGCCCATGGTGGCGGCCACCCTGGTGAGCGGGGCCATGGCGCTGCTCACCAAGCCGCTGCTGGCGGAGGTCTACATCATCATCTCGGCGCTCTCCGGCATGCTGGTGGGTTATGTGCTGCACCGGATGAGGAGGTAATCATGAGCTGGCTGATGATAGGCCTGCTGGCCCTGATCACCTTCTTCAACCGCTTCGCCTTCTTCTCGCGGCTGACCCGCTATCAGCCGGGCGCCGAGATGGGGGCCTTCCTCAGCTTCTCGGCCCAGTCGGTGCTGACCGCCATCTGGCTGCCCATCGTCTTCAGCTACCAGCCGGGCACTGGGCTGAGCTGGGATCCGGACTACCTGGTCGCCACCCTGCTGGTGACGGCGCTGACCCTGCTGCGGTTGCCGACCCTGCTGGTGGTGGTGGTCGGCATGGGGGGCTTCTTCCTGCTGCGCTGGCAGGGGGGCGTGGCCCAGCTGCTGCCTTGGTTGGGCTAGGCCCGTGATCCTGCATGGCGGATGTCTTCATTGGATATCCGCCATGTTGTGAATGTCACTTCAAAAAACACCTCTCAAGTGTGAGGATTTAGCTCCCATCCGTCGAGGAGCGAGCCATGTCCTTCACCGAAACCTGCCAGCGCATCGTGCGCGATCCCCTGTTGTCACCGGCCCAGAAGAGCCATGCCCTGGCGCTGGCCGCCGAGAATGCGCTGCCCTATCCCGCGCTGCCCGCCGAGGTGAGCGAGGCGATGGCCAAGGGCTTTGTCTGCGACATGTTCGAGGGGCACGCCCCCTACAAGCCGCGCTATGTGCTGCCGGATTACGAGAAGTTTCTGTGCCAGGGCTCCGCCTGGCTGGAGCTGGCACCGCCGCAGGATTTTGACGAGGCGCTCGATGCCCTGCGCATCCTCTACCACCACGTGCCCTCCGTCACCGGCATGCCGGTCTGGCTGGGCCGGCTCGACCACCTGCTGCTGCCCTTCGTCGGTGAGCTGGATGACGAGGCGCTCCATCGCAAGCTGAAGGGGTTCTGGATCTATCTGGACCGGGTGCTGCCGGATGCCTTCATGCACGTCAACATAGGGCCGGACGACAACCGTCTCTGCCGGCTGATCCTGCGCATTGACGGCGAGCTCAAACAGGTGGCCCCCAACCTCACCCTGTTCCACGATCCGGCGCAGACCCCGGACAGCCTGCTGCTGCAGGGGGTGCAGAACATAGCGGCTTGCAGCAAGCCCCACATCGCCAACTACCCGCTGCATCGCAACACCTTCGACGAGCGCGGCTTCGGCATCGTCAGCTGCTACAACGCCCTGCCCCAGGCGGGCGGCGCCAACACCCTGGTACGGGTCTCCCTCAAGCGGGTGGCCGAGCAGGCCCACGGCATCGACGACTTCCTGGGCTGCCTGCTGCCCCACTACTGCCGCCTCGCCTCCCGTCTGATCGAGGCGCGCGCCGCCTTCCTGCACCAGGAGTCCGGCTTCTTCGACAGCTTCCTGGTGCAGGAGGGGCTGCTGGAGGAGGGGCGCTTCGTGCCCATGTTTGGTATCTACGGCATGGCCGAGGCGGTCAACCTTCTGATGGACAAGGAGAATCTGCCGGAGCGCTACGGCCGTGACGAGGAGGCGAACCAGCTGGGCTATCGCATCTCGGCCCAGCTCGCCCGCCACGTGAGCGAAACGCCGCAGCGCCACGCCTGGGGCGGCCGCGCCCTGCTCCACTCCCAGGGTGGGCTCAGCGTGGATCGCGGGGTGACCCCCGGGGTGCGCATCCCCTATGGCGAGGAGCCGGATCCCGCCAGCCACATGCTGGCGCTGGCGCCCCACCACGGCTTCTATCACTCCGGGATCAGCGAGATCCTCACCCTGGATCCCACCATCAGCCAGAACCCGCAGGCGCTGCTGCAGCTCTGCAAGGGGGCGCTCGCCATCGGCATGCGCGAGTTCACCGCCAACGTGGCGGACAGCGACCTGGTGCGGGTGACCGGCTACATGATCCGCAAGAGCGACGTGGCCCGCTTCGCGGCAGAAGGCTCGCGGCTGCAGACCACCTGCCTCGGCGCCGAGGCGAGCGAGCTGACCGGGATCCGCCAGCGGGCGCCGCGGGTGGTGGGACGCGAGGCGACCCTGTGTGACTACTGAGTGCGGCAGGCGGGCAGGGGCGGCGCGCTGTGCGACGGTGAGCCGCTGGCTGCCCTTCTCCTGCGTGGACGGCCCCGGCAACCGGCTGGTGCTGTTTCTGCAGGGCTGCAACTTCGCCTGCCCCGGCTGTCACAACCCGCACACCATCGGCCTCTGCGATCACTGCGGTGACTGTGTGCCGGGCTGTCCGAGCGGGGCCCTGACCCTGCACGAAGGAAGGGTCAGCTGGCAGGCGGCGTGCTGCACCGATTGCGATGCCTGTCTCGATGTGTGCCCCCGCAGCGCCAGCCCCAAGACCGCCACCATGACGGTGGCCGAGGTGCTGGCCTTGCTGCGCCGCTACGGCCCGTTGCTGACCGGCATTACCGTCTCCGGCGGTGAGGCCACCACCCAGCTGCCGTTCGTGATCGCGCTGTTCACGGCCATCAAGGGGGCGCCGGATCTGGCCCATCTCGGCTGCCTGCTCGACAGCAACGGTTCGCTCGCCGAGGCAGGCTGGCAGCGGCTGCTGCCGGTGCTGGACGGCGCCATGATCGACCTCAAGGGGTGGCACGACTCTGTGCATCACACGCTGACCGGCTATGGCCGCGAGCGGGTGCTGGCCTCGCTGCAACTGCTGGCGCAGGCGGGCAAGCTGGCGGAGGTGCGCCTGCTGCAGGTGCCGGGGCAGAGCGATTATCTCGCCGCCGACGGCACGCTGGATGGCGGGCTCGCCGCCTTCTTGCACTCTCTGGGGCCCGTGCCCATCCGCCTCAACGGCTTTCGCCATCACGGCGTGCGCGGGACGGCGCAGGGCTGGCCAGAGGCGACGCGAGAGGAGCTGGAGCAACTGGCCGCGGCGCTGGCGGCGGCGGGGCTTGGCCCCGTCACTCTGCCGCCCTTGCTCTGAAAGATTTATTCAATGCACTGATCGCAAAGGAGTTTCATGTTTATTGATGAAGGTTGCGACGAGCTGGCCGGCTTTTTTGCTGCCTGAGTCTTGAGATGACGTAACTGTGATTGCTGTCTATTTGAGCTCTGCGAGGGGGCGGCTAGAATGGGTCAATCGCCCACCATCAACAGACGAACATGAGTGAATCCAACGCCTTATATCGAGTGCAGTTCATTTGTCACAACGAGCGTTACGAAGTCTATGTCAGGGAAGTGAGCCAGGGTCAGCTGTTCGGCTTTATCGAGATCGCCAACTTCGTGTGGGACAACCACACGGCGCTTATCGTCGACCCCAGCCACGAGAAGTTGAAGAGTGAGTTTGCCGACGTCAATCGCACCATGATCCCCATGCACCACGTGCTGCGGGTCGATCAGGTGCGCAAGCAGGGGGCTGCCCGCATCACCGAGCTGGGCAACAACGTCTCTCCTTTCCCCGGCCCCATCTACACCAAGAAACCCTGAGCACAGTCGTGCCTGGCACAGCCTGTGCCGGGCACGGCCCCCATCATGCCAGCTCGCGGGCCAGCTGCAGGATCCGCTGGCGAAACCAGCGCCGGGCCGGCTCCTCTCCGGCGGGGCCGTACCATACCAGGCTGTGGGTGACGGCGCCGTAATCAAACGGTACCGGCCGGCTCACCAGATCGTGGGGGGCCGCCTGTTCGGCCCAGCCGTTGACGGCGGTGAGGATCAGATCGCTCTGGCGCAGCAGGGTCGCTGCACTGCCAAAATCGGGCAGGATGGCGGCGATCTGCCGGCGGACCTGCAACTGGGCCAGGCTCTGCTCGAAGAAGGGGTTGGCCAGCTCCTGATCGCGAATGGCGATATGGCGCCAGCTCAGGTAGGCATCGAGATCCCAGGGCCGCTCCAGCGCCGGGTGATCCGCGCGCAGCAGGCAGACCAGCTTGTCCTCTCGCAGCGTCTCCCACACCAGCCCTTGCTGGCGGGGTAGCGGTTGGCTCTGATCGTGGGGCAGGATCACGAAGTCGAGCTTGCCCGCCGCCAGGGCCGCCAGCCCCTGCTCATCCTTGTTGCGAATGTCGGGCACCAGGCCCGGCACCTCGCGCATCAGCTGCGCCAGAATGGGCCCCATGGGCCAGACCATGCCGCTCTCGCGCAGGGCGAATTTCAGCTGCCCCTGCCAGCTGGCAGGATCGAAGCCGCCCTGGCCGGTGAGGCCGTTCAGCTCGCTCAGCAGCCGGTGCAGGGTGGGGCCGAGCCGCTCGGCGAACGGGGTCAGCAACAGCTGGTTGCCCTGGCGGTAGAGCAGCTGATCGCCGAGCAGATCCCGCAACTGGTTGAGGGTCTTGCTGACGGTGGAGGGGGTGGTGCAGAGCCGCTCGGCGGTGCGGGTGACGCTCTGGCTGTCAAGCAGCAGGTGCAGGGTAACCAGATGGCGGCCGCCCAGTCGCGACAGCGCGATCAGATCCATGAGGCCTCCTGCTGCGAGACGAGGCGGGCTGGATGGCGCAATGGAGACGGCGCGATCAGGTTCATAGGGACTCCACGAGCAAACGGGACAAACAAAAAGCCCCGCCTGAGCGGGGCTTGCGGGGATCAGCCCTTGAGCACGGCGGCCATGGCGTCGGCCACGTAGTCGACGTTGCGGCTGTTGAGGCCCGCCACGCACATGCGACCGGAGCGCACCAGATAGACGGCGAACTCTTCGCGCAGGCGGTCCACCTGCTCCGGGGTGAAGCCGGTGTAGCTGAACATGCCGCGCTGGTTGATGAAGTAACTGAAGTCACGGCCCGGCACCTTGGCGCTCAGCACCTCGAACAGTTTCTGGCGCATCGCCTTGATGCGGGTGCGCATCTCGGTCACTTCACCGACCCACATGGCGTGCAGTTCGGGCTGGCTCATCACCGCTGCGGTGATCTGGCCACCGTGGGTGGGGGGGCTCGAGTAGTTGCGGCGCACGGTGGCCTTCATCTGGCCCAGTACCCGACCCGCCTCTTCGGCATCCTGGCAGATGACCGACAGGCCGCCGCAGCGCTCGCCGTAGAAGGAGAGGTTCTTGGAGAAGGAGTTGCTGACGAAGAAGCTGACGCCGGCGGCCACCATGGCGCGAATGGCATAGGCATCCTCTTCCAGTCCGTCGCCGAAGCCCTGATAGGCAATGTCCATAAAGGGGATCAGGTTCTTCTCGACCACCAGCGTGATCACCTGGTCCCACTGGGCGCGAGAAAGATCCACCCCGGTCGGGTTGTGGCAGCAGGGGTGCAGCAGCACGATGCTTTTCGCCGGCAGGGCGCTCAGGCAGTCGATCATGGCGTCAAACTGCACGCCGCCGGTGGCCGCATCGTAGTAGGGGTAGTCGTGCACCTTGATGCCGGCGCCCTCGAACATCGCCTTGTGGTTGTCCCAGGTGGGATTGCTGACCCACACCTCTGAGGTCGGGAAGTAGCGCTTGAGCAGATCGGCGCCGATCTTCAGCGCGCCTGAGCCGCCGATGGTCTGGATGGTGGCGATGCGACCGGCCTTGACCGCTTCGTGGTCGGCACCGAACAGCAGGTGCTGCACCGCGGTGCGGTAGTTGGCGGCGCCTTCCATCGGCTGGTAGGGGCGGGGGGCCGGGGCGGCGGCGCGCTGCGCTTCGGCCTGCTGTACCGAGGCCAGCAGCGGAATGCGGCCCTGCTCGTCGTAATAGAGGCCGATCCCCAGGTTCACCTTCTGCTCGCGGGTGTCTTTGTGGAAGGTCTCGACCAAGGTCAGGATGGGGTCGCCAGCATAGGCATCGACGTGTTCAAACATGGGGGGTCCTTGCGAAATGGAATCCAGGGTATGGCGATCAATGATCGGCGGTCATCATGGCGTAAAGCCGGCGAGGGCTCAAGTCTGAAAGGGGCGGGGGCTGGCGGAGCGATGCCGCCCAGCCGTAAACGGGATGATGCGGGTCGCTCGCGGCCCCCTCCACCGGCCTTACTTCAGATAGGATCGCAACACCCGCACCACTTGATCCAGATCCTCCAGCCGCTCGGCCGGGGTCGCCTCTTCGGCGCCGAGATGCTCGCGCATGTGGCCCTCCAGCACCTCCAGCATCAAGCCGTTGACGGCGCCGCGAATGGCGGCGATCTGCTGCAGGATGGCGGCGCAGTCGCTTTCCTGCTCCAGCGCGCTCTCCAGTGCCCCTGCCTGCCCCTTGATGCGGCGCACCCGCGCCAGCAGCTTCTTCTTGCCGTGAATGGTGTGTGACATGCAGGATCCTCTCGATCAATAAAACTATACTGGGGTATAGTATATTGCATGCTCGTCCTCAGGAGAAATCCATGTCATCCCTCGCCTCATCCCACTGCCACCAACCCGTCGTTCACGAAGGGAATCCGCTGGCGGAACAGAAGACCCGCTGGGCCGTGCTGCTGACCATCGTCATGATGGTGGCGGAGATCGGTGGCGGCTGGTTCTACAACTCCATGGCACTGCTGGCCGACGGCTGGCACATGAGCTCCCATGCGCTGGCGCTCGGCCTGTCGGTGCTGGCCTACCGCGCCGCCCGCCACTTTGCCCGCGACCACAGATTCAGCTTTGGCACCTGGAAGATCGAGGTGCTTGGCGGCTTCACCAGCGCCCTCTTGCTGGTGGGGGTGGCCGGCATGATGCTGTTCGAGTCGGTGTTCCGGCTGCTGGATCCCAGCCCGATCCACTACCAGCAGGCCATCGCCATCGCCATCGTCGGCCTGCTGGTGAACCTGGCCTGTGCCTGGCTGCTCAAGGATGATCACGGTCATCATCACCATGGGCATGGCCACGATCACCATCATGATCATCACGACCAGGATCACTCACACGATCATCACGGCCATCAGGATCTCAACCTGCGCGCCGCCTACATCCACGTGCTGGCGGATGCGGCCACCTCGGTGCTGGCGATTCTGGCGCTGGTGGGGGGCATGCTGTGGGGGGCCGACTGGCTCGACCCTCTGATGGGCATAGTGGGCGCCGTGCTGGTGGCGGTGTGGGCCTGGGGGCTGCTGCGCGACTCCGGCCGGGTGCTGCTGGATGCCGAGATGGATGCCCCATTGGTGGCAGAGATCCGCGAGGTGATAGCCGAGCTGCCACAGACCGAGATCCGCGATCTACACGTCTGGCGGGTGGGGCAGCAGCAGTATGCCTGCGTGCTCTCCCTGCTGATGGCGGCGCCGCTCTCCGCCAGCGAGATCCGCGCCCGGCTTGCCATCCACGAGGAGCTGGTGCACGTCACCATAGAGGTGGGCACCCCCTGATCCTGGCCGGTTGGCCGCAACAGCAGGAAGGGGCCAAGGCCCCTTCCTGTTTTCTGGCTCAGTGCGGCGGGCCCTGCACATCGTCCGGTTTGTGCTGCCAGATGGCGCCGAGCAGCAGCTTGAGCAGCAGCCCGGGCGGATTGTCCAGCAGCCGGCCCGACTCCAGCTGCAGCTGGCCGTCGGGATGAAAGCCGAGGCTGGCGTGGACGGTGCCATCTTCGCCGCACACCTGGATTAGCCCGCCCAGGCTGCCGCGCTCCCCCGGCTGGCAGCGCAGCCGCAGCTCCCGTGGCTCCCCCAGCAAGGTGAAGGCGCGGGCGAGGGGCGGGGTATCCTCGTAATCCGGCCAGTTGAAGAAGTGGTACTGCTCGGCCAGGGTGCCCGCCTGCTGGCAGAACTGGTCGAACAGCTGGGCAATCCCCTGATACTCCTGATCCAGCCGCCTGGCCTGCTCTTCAATCCGTTTCATCTCCGGTTGCTCCTTTGCTCGCTCTTGTTCACTTATCCATTTGATCGGAAATCTTTTTTTCCGAAATTGGACGCGCCTTCCGCTGGTATGGGCCGAAACGGACGACGGGTCTGTGAGCCCGATCCGATTTTCGTTATGAAAACGTTATCTTGTTGAAAGAGGTTAACTTTTTTGCCTTCCTGCTCACATTTGAAACGATTTCAGCTGATTAATATGGCCCCGCTCGGCAATGACCGGGTACTCGAATATCGAGACTAACTACAGCGGGAATTATAAAAAAATGGATATGAAAAAGACCAAGGTGGCGCTGGTAACAGCCTCACTGCTCGCGCTTTTGTCCGGCTGCAATGACAACAGCACTTCCCCCACCCCGGAACCCTCGGACGGCCCAGTCGCCCGTCTGCCCAATGTACAACCCCCGGCCGAACAGCTGGTGGCCGGGCCCGATCAGGCGGTGATCGCCCTGGTGGATACCCAGACCAGTGCGGCACGCGGGGTCACTGGCCCCTTCGCCAACTACAGCCTGCACCTGTGGAACAACGACGCCTGCAACGCCACCGCCGAGAGCGGCCTCAACGCGGGCTGGGACGACAAGGCCAACACCCCGGCCGCGGTCGACGGCTTCGGTCCGAGCTGGGTGGTGCCCCTCAGCAAGGTGGAAGGGTGCATCAACTTCATCGCCCGTAACGGCGATCTGGCCAACCTGACCGGCAGCGACATGAAGGTGGTCTTCAGCGATCATCCGGACCGCACCGTGGCCATCGTCGCCGGCAAGAACGAGATCTTCGGCAGCCGGGCCGAGGCCTTCACCGCTGCCTTCGGCGTGGCGGGGGCCAGTGCCCACCTGATCGACGGCAGCACCCTGATCTGGCAAGGGGGCAAGGACAAGCCCCATGTCCGCCTCTACTACACCGACTCCGGCACCATCAAGGCCAATGCGGAAGGGGTGTTCGACTTCCCCTACATCACCCTTACCCCGACCAGTCTGACCGCCGAGCAGCAGGCCAAGTATCCGCATCTGAAGGATGCCGCCGCCTTCGCCCTGCCGGCCGGGAAAGATCTCAAGCCGCTGCTCAAGGGTGAGCTGGTAGCCATCGGCACCGATGCCGACGGTATTCTGCAGGGGGCGACCCTGGTGCAGAGCGCCGGCGCCCTCGATGCCCTCTACAGTGAAGCGGCTACCAAGCTGACTTATGGCGCCGTGGTCGAGGGGGGCAATGTCACCTTCCGGCTGTGGGCGCCGACCGCCAAGTCGGTCAAGCTGGCGCTGTTCGACGGCCAGCACAAGCCGCTCGGCGAGCGCACCATGACCCTGGACGAGGCCAGCGGCAGCTGGAGCGTGCAGGGGGGCAGCGAGCTGGTGGGCAAGTTCTACCGCTACGACATCCAGGTCTATCACCCGGTCAGCCGCAAGCTGGAATCCTATCAGGTGACCGACCCTTACTCCCTGAGCCTGGCGATGAACTCCGAGTTCAGCCAGGTGGTGAATCTCGACGATCCGGCCCTCAAGCCGGAAGGGTGGGACAGCCTGAAGGCGCCCCACAGCCAGCAGAACCCGGCCGACATCACCATCTATGAGGCCCATGTCCGCGATCTGACCGGCAACGACGACTCCACCCCGGCCGAGCACCGCGGCAAGTTCCTCGGCCTGACCGACACCGACACGGCGCCGGTCAAGCACCTGCAGGCGCTGGCCAAGAGCGGCGTCAGCCACCTGCACCTGCTGCCGGTGTTCGACATCGCCACCGTCAATGAAGATCCGGCCAAGGTCGCCAACATCGGCGACGACTTCGGCAAGCTGTGCCAGGTCAACCCCGAGGTGCAGAACTCCAAGTTCGCCGGCTACTGCAGCAGCGGCCAGACCATCGAGGCCGTGCTCGGCGATCTGCAAGGGGGCGACAGCAAGGAGAACCCGCAGGTGCAGGAGCTTTACGGTTACCTGCGCGGCGTCGACTCCTTCAACTGGGGTTATGACCCCTACCACTACACCACCCCGGAAGGCTCCTACGCCACCAACGCCGAGGGCAGCCAGCGCATCCTGGAGTTCCGCGAAATGGTCAAGGCCATCAAGCAGAACATCGGCATGAACGTGGTGATGGACGTGGTCTACAACCACACCAACGAGGCGGGCCTGGGGCCCAAGTCGGTGCTCGACAAGATAGTGCCCTGGTACTATCAGCGCCTCAATCCGGAGACCGGCTCGGTGGAGAACTCCACCTGCTGCTCCAACACGGCGCCGGAACACGCCATGTTCGCCAAGCTGATGGATGACTCCCTGGTCACCTGGGCGCGCGACTACAAGATCGACGCCTTCCGCTTCGACCTGATGGGCCACCACCCGAAAGATCAGATGGTGCAGGCGCTGGCTGCGGTGAAGCAGGTCAACCCGGAGATGTACTTCTACGGCGAGGGCTGGAACTTCGGCGAGGTGCAGGATGACAAGCGCTTCGTGCAGGCGACCCAGAAACACCTGGCCGGCACCGGCATCGGCTCCTTCTCCGACCGGCTGCGGGATGCGGTGCGCGGTGGCAGTCCGTTCGACGGCGGCGACACCATTCGCAAGACCCAGGGCTTTGGCAACGGCGCCCTGGTGGATGCCAACGAGATGGACGGCGTCGATCGCGCCACCGCCCTGCATCAGAGCGACCTGGTGCGCCTCGGCATGGCCGGCAACCTCAAGGACTTCATCCTGACCGACAAGGACGGGATGCCGAAGAAGGGGGCCGACATCGACTACAACGGTCAGCCGGCGGGCTATGCCCAGGATCCGACCGAAATCCAGAACTACGTCGACAAGCACGACAACCAGACCCTGTTCGACAACCTGATCTACAAGGCGCCGCAAGGGGCCGATCTGGTGCGGATGCAGGGGGTATCGCTCGCCACCGCCATGCTGGGGCAGGGCATTCCGTTTACCCACGCCGGTGTCGAGCTGCTGCGCTCCAAATCCATGGAGCGGGACAGCTACGACTCGGGTGACTGGTACAACCGGGTCGACTATACCCTGGCCGACAACAACTTCGACAAGGGGCTGCCGCGCAAGGACAAGGATGGCGACAACTACCCGCTGATCGAGCAGGTGCTCGGCAAGCACGTCAAGCCGAGCGGTGCCGACATGGCGACCATGGTGGGCTTCTATCAGGAGCTGGCCGAGCTGCGTCAATCCTCCCGTCTGCTGCGTCTGGGCAGTGGCGCCGAGGTGATCAAGCGGGTCGATTTTCGCAATACCGGCCCGGATCAGGTGCCCGGCCTCATCGTGATGACGGTGGATGACGGCGTCAATGCGGGTGCGGATCTGGATCCGGCCATCGACGGCCTGGTGGTGATGATCAACGCCACCAATGCTCCCCAGAGCATCAGCGACTTCCGTGACGGCAACGATCAGCCCATCGATCTGACCAGCCTGCAGCTGAGCCCGGCCCACCACGGCGGCGAGAGCATCGCCCGCGATGCCGCCGTCAATGGCGGTACCCTGACCCTGGGGGCCTGGTCGGCGGCGGTGTTCGTCAAGCCGCAGAGCGGTGCCCAGGGCAGCGGCCTGCCGGTCGGCAAGAAGACTGACCTGAGTACGGTACCGCCGTTCGGTGACACCGCCGTCTATCTGAAGGGGTTCCTCGATGAGTGGGGCAACACCAACCAGATGACCTTCACCAGCAACTTCATGTACGAGTTCACCACCGAGGTGAGCAGCGACAAGCTGGGCACCACCAACGTCAAGATCGCGGATGCCAGCTGGGATCCCCTCAACTACGGCAGCTGCAACGCCGGTGACAAGCTGGTGGTCGGCACCCCGCTGACCCTCTGCAAGGGTGGCGATACCGGCAACATCGGGCTCGATCTGGCCAAGGCGGGCAGCTACAAGTTCGTGTTTACCGCCATGAACAAGGACAAGCCCACCCTGAGCGTCAGCTTTACCGAGCCGGTGCAGAGCTGCAAGGTGCTGGACACGGTGGCGGGCAATCCGCTCGGCTACAACCTGTTCGTCAAGGGCGAGCTCTCCGGCTGGAATGCTCAGCCCCAGTACCAGTTGAGCTACAAGGGGATGGATGGGGATCTCGCCATCTATCAGGCGGCCTTCAACTACACCGGCAGCACCGAGTTCAAGGTGGCCAACGAGGACTGGAGCAAGGAGTACCTGCTCAACGGTGGCGGTGCGCTGAAGGCGGAGACCGGTTACCCGTTCGCCTTCTCCCAGGCGGGTAGCGCCAACAACAGCATCACCTTGCCGCAAGGGCTGTGGAGCGTGCTGGTGAAGGTTGACCCGGCCGGTGCCAAGGCGGGTACCGCGGTGATCCAGGAGTGCAGCGCCAAGTAGTCATTCCCATCGAGCCCGGGGCTGGCTCGGCAGCCCAGGGTTGAATTCCACCTTGCCAAGGGTGGGATAACACCGAGAGAGTAAGCAAAGCGCGACTGCCGACCGGCAGCCGCGCTTTTTCTTTGCTCGTGGGCAAGGCAATAAAAAAGCCGCCCACTAGGGGCGGCTTTAAGTTGTGCCGTTAACGGCCGGCTTAGCGCTTGCGCAGCAGACGCAGGGCGTTGGCGGTGACCAGGGCGGTGGCGCCGGTATCGGCCAGCACCGCAATCCACAGGCCGGTGATGCCGAGCAGGCTGGTGACCAGGAAGATGGCCTTGAGCCCCAGCGCCAGCGCTATGTTCTGGTGGATGTTGGCCAGTGCCGCGCGGGAGAGCCGGATCATGGCGGCGACCCCGCCGAGCTGGTTGTGGGTCAGCGCCGCATCGGCGGTCTCCAGCGCCACGTCGGTGCCGCCCCCCATGGCGATGCCGATGCTGGCCCGTTTCATGGCCGGCGCGTCGTTGATGCCATCGCCGATCATCGCGACCTTTTGCGTCAGACCGAGCTTGGCGATCTCATCGACCTTGCCCTCCGGCAGCAGGCCGGCGCGCCAGCCCATGCCGAGCTCGCTGGCGATCGCCTCGGCGGCGCGGGGGTTGTCACCGGTCAGCATGATGCTTTGCAGGCCAAGCTCGCTCAGCTCGCGCAGGGCCGGGGCCGCCTCGGGGCGGATCTGGTCGCGCAGGGCCAGCAGGGCGGCCGGAGCGGCGTCAGGCTGACCGAGCACCACGACTGTCTTGCCTTGCTGCTCCAGGGTGGCGACCCGGGCCTGCATCGCCGCATCCAGGGTGGCGACCCGGCTCGGTGCCAACAGCTGCCAGAGGGTGCCGTCGATGCGACCCTCCACCCCCATGCCGGGCAGGGCGCGCAGCTCCTGGGCCGCAGCGGGGCTGAGGCCCCGTTCGCTGGCCGCCGTCACCACGGCGCGGGCCAGCGGGTGGTGGGAGCCCTGCTCGATGGCTGCCGCCAGTGCCAGCAGCTCGGCCTCTGGCTGGCCATTGAGGCTCACCAGTTCGGTCAGCTGCGGCTTGCCCAGAGTCAGGGTGCCGGTCTTGTCGAAGGCCAGGGTATCGATGTGGGCGAGGCGCTCCAGCGCGGCGCCCCCCTTGATGAGGGCCCCCTGCCGGGTGGCTGCCGCCAGCGCCGAGGTGACCGCCGCCGGGGTGGAGATGACCAGGGCGCAGGGGCAGCCGATCAGCAGCAGCGCTAGCCCGCGATAGACCCACTCGTCCCAGCTCTGGCCGAAGGCGAGCGGCGGTACCAGCACCACCAGCAGGGCGACCAGCATCATGGCCGGGGTATACCAGCGGCTGAAGCGGTCGATGAAGCGCTCGATGGGGGCGCGCTGGGTCTCGGCCTCTTCGATGAGATGCAGGATGCGGTCGATGGCGTTGTTGCCGGGCTCGGACACCACTTCGAGACGCAGCACCCGATCCGCCGCCAGGCTGCCGGCGGGCACCTTGTCACCCTGACGGCGCTCCACCGGGATGGATTCGCCGGTCAGGGCGCTCTCGTCAAAGGCGCCGAGGGGGTCGAGCAGGCGGGCATCGGCCGGCAGACGGGCGCCCGGGGCGATCTCTATGATGTCGCCTGGACGCAGTTCATCGGCAGCCACCTCTCCCCGCACCTCGCCCTCGGCAGTAGTGCGGATGCGCAGCGCCTTGTCGGGCACCAGCGCCATCAGGGCGGTGACCCCGGCGCGGGCGCGGCCGGCGGCGTAGGCCTCCAGGTGTTCGCCCAGCATGAACAGCAGCAGCACCATGGCCGCTTCGGCGGTTTCACCGAGGAACAGGGCCCCCACGGCGGCGACCGTCATCAGGGTCTCGATGGCGAAGGGGGAGCCGCTTTTGGTCAGCGCCCACGCCTTGCGGGAGATGGGCCACAGCCCCCAGAGGGTGGCCAGGGTAAACAGTGGCTGACCGATCTGGCTCGGCAGCAGGGCCGCCACCAACATCAGGCCGGCCAGCGACAGCGGTTGCCAATATTTGCCGAGCAGGGTCTGCAGCGGGCCGCGTTCGCGGCCGGACTCCGGCTTGCCGGCTTGCTCGCCCTTGAGCTGGAAGCCGGCGGCCAGCACGGCGGCGGTGACGGGATCGGGGGAGAGGCCGGGGGCCAGATCCACCACCAGCTTCTCGGTGGCAAACAGCACGCGGGCCTGCTGCACGCCGCTCACCCGGCTGACGGCCGTCTCTATCTTGCGGGCGCAGCTGGGGCAGTCCATCCCCAGCACCTGCCAGCTGTGGCGGCGGCTGTTCTGCTCGGGGGCGTCCAGCGGCGGCTCGTCCGCGGCGGAGGCGTGATCGTGCGCATGACCCTGCTCATGGTGATGGCCGTGGTCGCGTTGGGTGTCGGTGCAGCAGCCCCCTCTGGGGGGCTCTTCGTCGCCGGGGACGTCGGCGACCCCGCGCGCCTGATGATCGTGGGGAGACGGGGTGGCCGCGCAACTGGCTGTTGCCGTGTTGTCACAGCAGTGGCTGGTGTGGCTGTGCTCGGCCTGGGAGGCGGCCGCCTTGCTGATGGCCTTGATGGGGGCGGCGTGTTGATGGCTGCAGCAGGATTTGCTCATGGTGCGTTCCTCTTGAGGGACCCCGCCCCTGCGGGATCCTGGATGACTGAGCCGAGTGTAAACCTTGGTGTTAAGTCCAAGGTCAACCCCCTTTCTCTCCGCTTCTCCAGACGAGTGCTTTGGCGATCCTATATCCCTGTGATTGGCGGGTGTTTGTCCCCGCCCGGCGGGCCTATACTGGAGGCCCTGATCCTCCCTCGATAATCAAGGACATAACATGAGCAATACCGTTACTCTGCAAGGCAACCCGGTTTCCGTCGCCGGTCACTTCCCGGTTGTTGGCGAACAGGCCAAGCCCTTCTCCCTGGTGGCCAAGGATCTCTGTGACGTGACCCTGGCGAGCTTCGCCGGTCAGCGCAAAATCCTGAACATCTTCCCGAGCGTCGATACCCCGACCTGCGCCACCTCAGTGCGCAAGTTCAACGAGCAGGCAAGCAGCCTGAACAACGCCGTGGTGCTGTGCATCTCCGCCGACCTGCCGTTCGCCCAGGCCCGTTTCTGCGGCGCCGAGGGTCTGGACAAGGTGGTGAACCTGTCCACCCTGCGTGGCGTCTCCTTCCTGCAGGACTACGGCGTGGCCTTCTCCTCCGGCCCGCTGGTGGGTCTGGCTGCCCGCGCCATCGTGGTGCTGGATGAGCACGACAAGGTGCTGCACAGCGAGCTGGTGACCGAAGTGGCCGACGAGCCGAACTACGCCGCCGCCTTGGCCGTGCTGTAATAGCGTCGGGTCGACAAAAATCCCGCCGGGGCTATGCCCCGGCGGGATTTTTTTATGGGCGGCTGCCGTCAGGGGGACGTGGCGACCGGCTGCGATGGGGGCTTGGGTTGCCACTCCACATAGGGGCGGTGCAGCCTGGCGTAGATCTCGGCCAGCTTGCCGGAGGCGGCGAGCCGGTCAATCGCCTCGCCGAGGAAGCGATCCATCTCGTCGCCGGCGGGCCCCTTGGCGATGATGAAGACATCCTCGAAATCCCCCAGATGTTCCCGATGGATGTTGCTGAGCTTGAGCCGGCGCAACATCAGGTCGGCCTCCTCCTGGGCCCAGATGAAGGCATCGATGCGACCGCGGGAGAGCTTGCGCAGGGATTGCTCTATGCTCATCGACCGCTGCAGCGGAATGGGCAGAAAGCCGGGAGTCGCCTCGATCAGCAGATCCCGCTTGGTGGGCACTATGCCGTAGGCCATGTCGGGGGTGATGATGTGGTCGGTATTGCTGTAGAGCACGTGGGTCACCTTGCCGAAACTGCGGGTGCTGAAGCGATAGGGCAGCAGGTCGGCATCCTGCAGGTTGCGGATGGCGGGCAGGCTGAAGTCGGCGGTGCCGGCGATCACCCCGGCCATGGCCCGGGCGAGGGGATAGATGGTGATCCGGATGCTGATATCCGGATAGAGATCGTCGATGGCGCGCACCAGATCCACGAAGGGACCCGTCTTGTCGGCATTGATGAGCCCCGGCAACTCGCCGAGGTGGGCGTTGATGATGCGCACCGGTTTGGCGGCGGGGGCGGCCTGGGGATCGGCGCGGGAGAGCCCCAGGCTGGTCAGCCCCAGCAGGGCGAGCAGCAGCAAGAGGGGCAGGGTGGGGGATCGGGTCATGGTCGGGTCGCTCCGCCTTGAGAGGTTTTCTGAAGTGTAGCCAGCGGCACCCTGTCGCGGCGGTACGGCCCGGAACCGGCATCTGGGCGGATTGGGTTTTACTTATGGGCCCCCGCTCACTAGACTTCGCCCTCCCACTTGCTTATCCGTACCGTGCCATGACCTTTGACCAACTCGCCCTTGCCCCCGCCCTGCTGGCGGCCCTGCCAACCAATCTTCAGCACCCGACCCGGGTGCAGCAACTGGCCATCCCGGCCGCGCTGGCGGGACGGGATCTGCTGGCGCTGGCCCGCACCGGCAGCGGCAAGACCCTGGCGTTCGGCCTGCCGCTGCTGCAGCGGCTGGATCCCGCCCTGGCAGAGGTGCAGGGGCTGGTGCTGGTGCCGACCCGCGAGCTGGCGGTGCAGGTGAGCGAGGCGTTGCAGGGGCCGGCCGCCGGGCTGGGTCTGCGGTTGGTGACCCTGTGCGGCGGGGTGGAACAGGCGCAGCAACAGGCCGAGCTGGCGCTGGGGCCGCAGCTGCTGGTGGCGACCCCGGGGCGGCTGCGGGATCTGCTGGGCCAGCAGTTGCTGACCCTGGCCGGCCTGCGCACTCTGGTGCTGGACGAGGCGGACAGGCTGCTGGAGATGGGGTTCTGGCCCGATATCCAGTGGCTGATGAAGGCGATGCCGGACGCGCGGCAGCAGATGCTCTTCTCCGCCACCCTGCCCGCCGAGCTGGAGGCGCTGGCAACCGGTTTGCTGAAAGAGCCCGCGCGGGTGGAGGCGGATCCTCGCAACAGCGTGGCCGACGACATCGAGGAGCGCCTCTACCTGGTCAACAAGAGCAGCAAGGTGCCGGCGCTCATCAGCCTGCTCAAGGCCCACGAGTGGCCGCAGGTGCTGGTGTTCATCAGTGCGCGGGACGACGCCGACGGGGTGGCCCGCAAGCTGGCCAAGGCGGGCATCGCGGTGGCGGCCCTGCACGGTGAGAAGGAGCAGGCGGTGCGCGAACAGGCGCTCGGCGACTTCAAGGCGGGCAAGGTGCGGGTGCTGGTGGCCACTGATCTGATGGCGCGCGGCATTCACGTGGAGGCGCTGCCGCTGGTGATCAACCTGGACTTGCCCGCCAGCGCCCCCGTCTATGTGCACCGCATCGGCCGCACCGCCCGGGCAGGGCGCAGCGGGCTCGCCATCTCGCTCACCTGCCATGGCGAGGCTGACACCCTGGCGGCGATCCGCACCCTCACCGGTCGCAAGCTGCCGCTGGCCGAGCTCACCGGCTTCCCGGTGACCGACAAGCCAGCCAGCGGGGAGGGCAAGCGCGCCCCCCGCGACAAACAGGCCAACCGTCGCACCCAGGCCAAGCGCAGCGTCAAACAGTTCAAGGGCAAGGCGTAGCGACCCCGTCATGACCGGCGTGACAGGCCGGTTCATCGCAGCACCAGACAGTGAAAGGGTCGGGGCCAAACCCTGACCCTTTCTGTTTGCCCACCTGGTCACTATCAAATAGCGGTCGCTTCGCTATGCTCCATGGGTTTCACCATGGAGGGATGACGAATGACCAGTCTGGTAATGGGCCCCCTGCTGGGCCTCGAGTCAGAGACCGAGTACAGCATCTGTTTTATGGCGCAGGCCAGCTGCAAGAGTGCTGCCGTGCGGATCAACGGCGAGCTGCTGGCCGCCAGCAAGCAGGCGGATACCCCGAGAGGCGGCTTCTGGCGGCTGGTCTGGCAGGCCAGTCCCAAAAGCAAGGCCGGCACCTCCGTCGACTACGAGGTCCTGCTGGACAACAAGCCGGCGCAGGATCTGGCGGGATACGACAAGTGGCAGTTCCATCTGCCGGGCAAGAAGGAGCCGGTGCGGATAGGCTACGCCTCCTGCAACGGCTTCTCCGACTTCAAGCTGCTCACCTCCACTCCGGCCCCCTACGTCATGTGGGACAAGCTGGCCGCGGAGCACAAGGCCCATCCCTTCTCCCTGTTGCTGATGGGAGGAGATCAGGTCTATGCGGACTCCCTCTGGACGAGCGTGCCGACCCTCAAGGCCTGGAACGAGCTGGACCGGGCAGAGAAGGTCAAGCGCAAGGCGACCCGGGCCATGGTGGAGCAGCTCGACCGCTTCTATTGCGATCTCTACTGCAAACAGTGGGGCCGCCTCGAGGTCGCCTTCATGCTGGCCCGGGTGCCGAGCGCCATGATGTGGGACGACCACGACATCTTCGATGGCTGGGGCAGCTACCCCGAGGATCTGCAGCGCTGCGAGGTCTATCAGGCCATCTATGCCGCCGCCACCAAGTACTTCCGGCTGTTCCAGCTGCGCACCGGTGCCAACGGGGCGCTGCTGGACAAGGGGCTGAATCACCACTCCTGGCGGCTCGGTTTCAGGGGCTACCAGATCCTGGCGCTGGACAACCGGGCCAATCGCACCCGCGACCAGGTAATGAGCCCGTCCCAGTGGGATCAGGTCAACGCCGCGCTGGCTGCCTGCGACACGGGTCACCTGCTGGTGCTGGCGGGGGTGCCCGTGGTCTATCGCGACTTCTCCTTCACCGAGGCGGCGTTCGATGCCACCCCCTGGGAGGAGGAGCTGACCGACGATCTCAAGGATCACTGGCGGGCCAAGGCCCATCAGGGGGAGCGGGCCCGCCTCATCATGCGGCTGCTGGACAACGCCAGGCAGCGGCGCCAGAAGGAGCCTGGCTGCAAGACCCTGATCCTCTCAGGCGACGTGCATGTGGGTTGCCTCGGGGTCATTCAGGACAAGCGGGAGGGGCTCAACGTGCACCAGCTGGTCTCCTCCGGCATCGTCCACCCCTGTCCCACCCAGTTCCAATGGATGGGGATCCTGGCCATGACCAACGACGATCCCGAATACCTCGACGAGAGCCGGCTGATCCGCGCCGAGCTTATCAAGCCGTTCGGCGCCCCCGTCTACCTGCGTACCCGCAACTTCGCCACCCTGCTGATGGGCAGCGATGACAAGCTGTGGGCCAACTGGCATTGCGAGAACGGGGTGGCGGCCAGCTACCCGCTGGCCTGATGGCCAGAAAATGCGAAGGGCCCGTCAGGGCCCTTTTTTCATTGCGTTGGTGTGGCGGTGTCACGGGCGAAGAAGTCGCGCCGGAACTGGCCGAGCACCGCCTCCCTGTGCTGCTGCCAGCTCGCCTCGTCCATGTTGCCCCGGCTGGCCGCCAGCTGCTGCTCGAGCTCGGTCAACTGCTGCTGGTAGCGGCTGCGCTGATCCAGCTGCTGCTGGCGGCTGGCGGCAAACTGCAGGGTCGCCTCGGCCTCTGCGGCCGGCAGGAAGTGGTGGACCAGGGTGGCGAGCTCCTCGTCTCCCCACAGCTGGCGTGCCTGCTGCAGCCGGGCCGCCGGGTTGAACAGTTCAGTCGCCAGATCCGGGTGCTCCGCCACCCACTCATCCTGCAAGCGGCTGAGGGCATCCAGCCGCTCGGCCAGCGGCAACTGCTCGTTCTCCTGCGCCAGCTGCTCGAGCGCCAGGGCGTAGCGCCCCTGCAGCCGAAACAGGCTCTCCCCCTCGCCAAGCCAGCTGGCCTCTGCACCTTCCAGATTGGCCAGCCGCTCGGCCAGCGGCAGATCGCTGTCGCTTACCTCGCTGGCGAGCTGCTGGCTCAGCGCCTCCGGCATGGCCCGCCAGCTGGCGGGAGGTGGCTCGGAGCCGGCCTGTGGGGCGGCAACCGGCGAGGCGAGCGCCGGGGAGTCCGGCAGCTGTGCCTGCACGGGCGCAGCTGCGCCCGATGGGGGCTGGCTGGTGGAGGCCGGGCGCGCCTGCTCCTCCTGTGCGCCCAGGTTGAGCAGCAACAAGGCCAGCAGCGCCAGCGCCAGCAAGCCGTAACGGCGCTTCATCGGCTGATCTCTCCCTTGACCGGGAAGTGATCGGAGAGGTTGCTGGCGGGCCAGAGGCTGCTGTCGCTGCTGCGCGGGATCCAGACGCTGTTGAGGTTGTGGCTTGCTGCGCCGTACTCCCGGCTCACCACCAGATAGTCGAGGTACTCCACGTTGGCGCCGCCGGAGAGCGGGCCACCGGCATAGGGGTTGATCCTGGGATCGAAGGTGGCCTCGGTGTAGCCGCCGTAGGCCGGCTCGTCGGCGTTGAGATTGGCCAGCATGCCGGCGTAGTCATCGGCAAACTTGCGCTTGTTGACGTTGAAGTCGCCGCCGTAGATGACGGTGTCGCTGGCGGGAATATTGAGGCTGGCGGCCAGGGTGCGCATCTGGCCGAACTGGATCTGGCGCAGCCGGCGCGCCTCGTCGGTGTCGAAGCTGGCGGTGTGGGTGGCGAACAGGTGCCAGGCCTTGCCCCCCTTGATCACCTCCGCATACATCACCCCCTTGTCGGCGAAGCAGTCGGTGCCGGTGCACTGGGGATAGACCAGCTGGGCCTCGCGCACTATGGGGTAGCGGCTGACGATCACCACGCCGCCGTCGTGGATGTTGATCCCCGGCTTGTCGAGCACCTTGGTCTGGTAGGGGTACTCTTTGGCCAGCGCCTGCAGGAAGCCTTCGCGGCGGCCGTCGAACACCTCCTGCAGCAGCAGGGCGTCATAGCCCTTGAGGTGTTCGGGCAGCAGTGCCAGTCGCTCGCCGATGCTGGAGGCGATCACCGGCAGCGCCCAGACGTTGTAGCTGGCCACCTTCAACCTGGCTTCGGCAGGTTCGGGTTGCTCCACCTGTTTGGGCGGGGTCAGCATGTAGTGCAGATCGTCGTAGCGGCCGGTGAACTTGGCGGCGAAGGCCAGCTCCTGCGGCCCGTTCAGGCGGTGGATGGCGCGATCGCTCTGCCAGCCTGAGTTGTCTGCCGGCGTCTCGCCGCCGTGTTGCAGGGTGCTGTTCCACCAGGTGCCCTCCATCTTCTGGTTGAGGCGATAGGTGTCACCGCCGGGGGTGGTGACCCGGGTTTCGAACAGATAGCTCTTGCCCGCCTTCACCCCCTCGTAGCGGTTGAAGCTGAGCACCATGGCGCTCTCCCAGGGGCCCAGCTCAGTCCTGTGCTGGATCCACTGGCTGCCGGCCTGCAGCTCGCCGGAGCCGCTCTGGCGGATCTCCAGCTGGACCGGATCCGGGCTGTTGTTGGTGAGGTAGACATCGGTATCGGCCAGCGCCTGTAGCGGAAACTGGCTGGCCAGCAGCAGGGCGGCATAACTGACGGGCTTGTGCATCATGAAGTCCTTTTGGTTGAGACACGCGGGAAAGTGACTGTTATGGCGGGCACAGAGGTCATTTCATTTACATTTTTGTTACAAATAAATGAAAGGCCCCATATGGGGAGGCAGGGCGAGCGGACAGGTTGGCGAAGAGGCGGGGCGTGCCGGTTGGCACGCCCCCGAGGGGATCAGCGGCTGGCCAGCGGGTAGGTGAAGAGGGCCAGGTGGGCGAAGTTGAACAGGAAGTGGATCGCGATGGCGACGCTGAGGCGCCCGCTCAGCAGGAAGGCCAGACCATAGCAGGCCCCCGCCAGCGCGGCGAACAGCACCAGCAGCGGGCCGCCGGCCAGGTGGGCGGCGCCGAACAGCAGGCTGGCTACCAGCACCCCAAGCCAGCGCTGGCTGCGCTCGGCGATCCCCTGCTGCAGGAAGCCGCGAAACAGCGCCTCTTCCGCCACGCAGGTGAACAGCAGGTTGTTGATGGCAAACAGCCACCACCAGCCGGGCAGGCCCACTTCGGGCTTGAGGGCCCCCAGCTGCCAGGCGGCGATCAGCAGGGCCGCCAGCGGCACCAGCAGCAGTGCTAGCCTGCGCCACTGAATGGCGCCGCCCGGGCCCAGCAGGGCGGGCCAGGCCAGCAGCAGGCCGAAGAAGACCAGCGGCTTGTCGAGGTTGAGGTACATGTTGAAGGGCACGCTGGCGGGGCCGGCCTGCACCTGATCCAGCACCTTCAGGTTGGTGAAGCCGGGGATGAGGTGCAGCATCAGCGCCACCGCCCACAGCAGCACGGCACCCAGGGCGACGGCGCGCCAGGGCTGGGGCAGGGTGGGGGTACGCCAGGCCAGCAGCAGGCCCGCCGTGCTGGCCAGCAGGGCGATGGGGCTCAGGTGGCCGAGGCCGAGAGCCGCCAGCAGGGCGACCGCCAGCATGATGAAGCCGGGCAGACGCTGCCGGGCCAGACAGAGCAAGACGGCCAGCGCCAGTGCTCCCCAGATGAGTGAATCAGGTAGAGGTAACATTGAGTCTCCATGGCCGATGAAAGTGCCGCACCTTAACAATGGGACATCCCATGAGACAAGGCTCAATAAGCTGGTCGGATCCCCGCGCGGCAGGAGAGAGCAGGCGAGCGGCCATAAAAAAACCGGAGCTGGGCTCCGGTTTTGGCAAGGATGCGACGCTATCAGCGGCCGGATTCGGCGATCACCCGGGCGATGATGTCGGCCCGCAGGTTGGCGTCCAGCTCGCCCAGGGCGATCAGGCCGGCCTTGAAGATCACGTTCTTCGGCAGGCTGACGTCGTCCAGGGTGGTGATGGCCTCTACGTGCAGGCCGTTCAGGCGGCTGGCATCGCGCGGGCTCAGGTTGACCTGGGTGTTCAGCACCTGCTTGCCCTTCTTCTTGGACTGGGCGGGTTTCTTCGGCTGCTCTTCCAGCTCGTCTTCCGGCAGTTCGTCATCAAAATCGTAAATAGACATAGTCAATCCTGTTGGTTGGGCGAGGGGCCTTGAGCCCGACGTGGTTGTTCCGATGGGGTCAATCAGCCCATATCCTCGTTACGGATAAAGGCGCGCCAGGAGACGAGCACCTGGGCAAAATCTTCCAGCCCGCACATGGCCAGCTGTTCATCATCGTAGTAGGCGAGATCGTCGAGATCCTCATCCTGCTCAATATTGAGGACGTTGGCCTTCACCTCGGCCTCCTCGTGGGTCAGCAGCAGGGAGTAGTCGCCGCCAAGCAGCCGGTATTCGGTGCGGGCCCGGCTGGAGAGCTGATCGATGATGGCGAACAGCTCGTCGAGTTTCTCCTCGTCCTTGCCCACTTCGTCGATCAGCCACTGACCGATGGCCTCGTGGCCCATGGAGAACCGGGCGCGATAGCCGCCAAACGGATCGCGGCGAAATTCATAATCCATAGTTCAGTCCATAGCGGAAGAGTGAGTCGTCATGGGCAGGGGAAAATCCTGCTCCATGGCGGGGCGCATATAGCGTAAAGTGGCCTATTCTAGCGAGCCCCCCCTCGCTTGTCTTGAAGATGTGGCATCTTTGCCCCGGTGCAGGCGCTTTGTGGCCGGTCCGGCCCCCGCTTTGGAGATGTGATGCAGCTAAACGATACCCTCGCACGCCAGATAGTCAGTCGGGCGATGCAGATCCTCTCCGTTTCGGTCAAGGTGATGGATGAGCCACTGCGACTCATCATCGCCTCAAGCTATTCCCGGTTCGTTCAGCGGAGTACCTATGCAGCTCAATGACACCCTCGCACGACAGATTGTCAGCCGGGCCATGAAGATCCTCTCTTTCTCGGTCAACGTGATGGACGAGCACGGCCTGATCATCGCGTCCGGCAACCCGGAGCGGCTCCATCAGCGTCATGAGGGGGCCGTGCTGGCATTGACCGAGAACCGGGTGGTGGAGATCAGCGACGCCACCGCCCGCGAGCTCAAGGGGGTGCGCCCCGGCATCAACCTGCCCATCGCCTATCAGGGGGAGCTGCTCGGGGTAATCGGCATCTCGGGTGATCCGGACGAAGTGCGTGCTTACGCCGAACTGGTGCGGATGACCGCCGAGCTCATTCTGGAGCAGGCGGCGCTCACCGAGCAACTGCAGTGGGACAAGCGTCACAAGGAGGAGCTGGTGCTGCAGCTCATCCGTGGTGAAGGGCGCGAGGATCAGTTGCAGCAGGCGGCCCGCTTTCTCGGGCTGGATCTGGCCCAGCCGCGGGTGGTGGCGGTGCTGGCGCTGGAGGAGGCCGATCCGGCCCGGCTGCGGGAGCTGGTACACCTGCTGGAAAACCCGGAGCGGGACAACCTGGTGGCCATCAACGGCCTGGACGAGATAGTGGTGCTCAAGCCCGCCCAGCTCAGCGACGGCATCTGGCAGTCAGAGCAGGAGCGCAGTCGCATCAAGCAGTTGCTGGCCCGCATCCCCCACTTTCGGGTGCGCATCGGGGTGGGTGATTACTTCGCTGGCACCGGCGGGCTGGCGCGTTCCTACCAGACGGCGCGGGACACCTTGCGCCGCGGCATGCGGCAGGCGCCGCGCAAGCAGGTCTATTTCTTCGAGGATTACCGGTTGCCGGTGCTGCTCGGCAGTCTGGCGGACTCCTGGCAGGCGGATCAGCTGCGGGCTCCGCTGCACAAGCTGGCGCAGGAGGATACAAAGGGAACACTGCTGAAGACGCTGCGCCAATATTTCTTGCAGGATTGTGATCTGCATCCCTGTGCCGAAGCCCTGTTCATCCACCCCAATACCCTGCGCTATCGGCTGACCCGGATCGAGCAGATAACCGGGTTGAATTTCAACAAGTTAGATGACAAGTTCCTGCTCTATCTCGGGCTCAATCTCGACAGCTGACTTGTTCATTCATACAAAAATCAGCGTTTTTATAAGGTGATGTTTGGTTTTTAGACCAAAGCATTCCGATCCCGGATCACCATAATGGCCACCATTCACTCACTAGAAAGGTGCCCGTCATGACCCCGGTTACAGCCCTTGGCGCCCTCGCGGCGCTCTCCATCGCCATCTTCCTGATCCTGAAGAAGGTACCACCCGCTTACGGCATGATCGTCGGCGCCCTGGCCGGCGGCCTGATCGGCGGCGCCGATCTGACCCAGACCGTCGCCCTGATGATCGGCGGCGCCCAGGGGATCACCACGGCGGTGATGCGGATCCTCGCGGCGGGCGTACTGGCCGGCGTGCTGATCGAATCGGGCGCCGCCACCACCATCGCCGAGACCATCGTCAAGAAGCTGGGCGAGACCCGCGCCCTGCTGGCGCTGGCGCTGGCCACCCTGATCCTGACCGCGGTCGGTGTGTTCGTGGACGTGGCCGTCATCACGGTCGCCCCCATTGCGCTGGCCATCGCCCGCCGTGCCGATCTCTCCAAGGCGGCCATCCTGCTGGCGATGATCGGTGGTGGCAAGGCGGGCAACGTCATGTCGCCCAACCCCAACGCCATCGCGGCGGCGGACGCCTTCCACCTGCCACTCACCTCTGTGATGGCGGCCGGCATCATCCCGGGCCTGTTCGGGCTGGTGATGGCCTACTGGCTGGCCAAGCGCCTCAACAACAAGGGCAGCAAGGTCGCCGCCGACGAGGTGGTGAGCTTCGATGGCAGCAAGCTGCCGGGCTTTGCCGCCGCCATCAGTGCGCCCCTGGTGGCCATCCTGCTGCTGGCCCTGCGCCCCATCGCCGGCATAGTCGTGGACCCGCTCATCGCACTGCCTCTCGGTGGTCTGGTCGGTGCCCTGATGATGGGCAAGTTCGGCAAGGTGAACCAGTTTGCCGTCTCGGGTCTCGCCCGCATGGCGCCGGTGGCCATCATGCTGCTGGGTACCGGTACCCTGGCGGGCATCATCGCCAACTCCGGCCTCAAGGATGTGCTGATCAGCGGCCTGACCGCCTCCGGCCTGCCCTCCTACCTGCTGGCCCCCATTTCCGGTGCCCTGATGTCGCTGGCGACCGCCTCGACCACCGCCGGTACCGTGGTAGCCTCCAACGTGTTCAGCTCCACCCTGCTCGAGCTTGGCATCAGCAGCCTGGCGGGGGCCGCCATGATCCACGCCGGTGCTACCGTGTTCGACCACATGCCCCACGGCTCCTTCTTCCATGCCACCGGCGGCAGCGTCCACATGGGCGTGGGTGAGCGGCTCAAGCTCATCCCCTACGAAACCGCGGTCGGTCTGACCATCGCCGTTGTCTCCACCCTGATGTTTGGCGTGTTTGGCCTCGCCTAAGGAATTGATATGAAAATTGTTATCGCCCCCGATTCATTCAAGGAGAGCCTCAGCGCCATGGCGGTGGCCGATGCCATCGAGGCCGGTTTCAAGCAGGTGCTGCCGGATGCCACCTACGTCAAATTGCCGATGGCAGATGGCGGCGAGGGGACTGTGCAGTCCCTGGTGGATGCCACCGGGGGCCGCATTCTGCCCTTCCATGTGACCGCTCCCCTCGGCAACAAGGTAGAGGGCTTCGTCGGTCTGCTGGGGGATGGCGAGCGCGCCGTCATCGAGATGGCGGCGGCCTCCGGCCTGCATCTGGTGGCGCCTGAGCTGCGCAATCCGCTGCACACCTCGAGCAGTGGCACCGGCGAGCTGATCCTGGCTGCCCTCGACATGGGGGTGAAGCACCTTATCCTCGGCATCGGCGGCAGCGCCACCAATGATGGCGGTGCCGGCATGATCCAGGCGCTCGGCGGCAAGCTGCTCAAACGCGACGGCACTCCCATCGCGCCGGGCGGCGCCGGTCTGGCCGAGCTGGCCACCATCGATCTGAGCGGGCTCGATTCGCGCCTCGCCAAGATCACCATCGAAGTGGCCTGCGATGTGGACAATCCGCTGTGCGGGCCGAAAGGGGCCTCCGCCGTGTTTGGTCCGCAGAAGGGGGCGACCCCCACGATGGTGGCGCAGCTGGACGCCAACCTGGCCCACTACGCCGACTGCATCGAGCAGGCCCTCGGCAAGCAGGTGAAGGAGATCCCCGGGGCGGGCGCCGCCGGCGGCATGGGGGCGGCCCTGGTGGGCCTGCTCGGCGCCGAGCTCAAGCCCGGCATCCAGATCGTCATCGAGGCGTTGAAACTGGCCGAGGCGGTGGCCGACGCGGATCTGATCATCACCGGCGAGGGGCGCATCGACAGCCAGACCATTCATGGCAAGACGCCAATCGGTGTCGCACGCTGTGCCAAGCAGTTCGGCAAGCCGGTGATCGGTATCGCGGGTTGTCTGACCGACGACTGCGGCGTGGTGCACGAGCACGGGCTGGATGCGGTGTTTGCCGTGGTCAACCGCGCCATGTCCCTGCCGGAGGCGCTGGCCACCGCCACCACCAACCTGCAGCTCACGGCCCGCAACGTGGCGGCGCTCTATCTGCTGCGACCCTGACCCTCTTCTGGCCGGTGCCTGGCGCCGGCCAACCCCGCCCCGTGTCGCGGTGACGACCCGCTCAACTGTGGGTCAGCCCGAAACACCTTGCCGATCCGTCGATCGGCTTTTTTCATTATCCCGCTGTATCCCCAGTGCTTTTCTGCGGTTTCTGTATTCTGGCCGCCGACTTTGCGGCATAGTGATCCCCCATAGTACAAGGAGCCACCCATGATCTTGCTGACCCTGGGGGTACTGCTGTTTACCCTGACTCACCTCTACCCCTGCTTCGCGCCCGACCACAGGATCCGGCTGCGCGAGCGGTTGGGGGAGCATCGCTACAAGGGACTCTTCTCGCTGGTGCTGTTTATCGGCATCGCCTGCATCATTGCCGGCTGGCGCACCTCCAGCCCCTTGCCGCTCTATTTTCTGCCCGCCTGGGGCCCGACCCTGATGATGGCGGTGATGCCCATCGCCCTGATCCTGTTCTGCTCCGGTCAGGGCCCCAACCACCTGCGGCGCTGGCTGGTGCATCCCCAGCTGCTCGGCACCCTGCTCTGGGCCGGTGCCCATCTGGCGGTCAACAGCGAGGCTCGCTCCCTGGTGCTGTTTGGCGGCATCGGCCTGTGGGCGCTGGTGAGCATCGTCTGGATTTCGGTGCGGGACTGGCAGCGCCATCCCCGTCCGGCGGCCAACTGGTATGGCACCGGGCTCAGCGTGGGGGCCGGGCTGGCGCTCACCGCCCTGCTGATCTTCTGGGGACACGGCATGCTCACCGGCATCCCCCTCTATTGAGCCGGTGAACCGGCCGGCGTGTTCGCGCGTATGTCACTCATCTGCCTGACAGGAGTCACTCGATGAAAAGGATTGTCTTGTTGCTGACGCTGGCATCCGGCATGGCCGGCGCCGCCTGCCCCGACTACTTCAACGTGGAGATGCGGGAGCTCAACAGCACCCAGCGCCACAACCTCTGCCAGCTGACCGAGGGCAAGGTGGTGCTGGTGGTCAACACCGCCTCTTATTGTGGCTACAGCGGCCAGTTTCGGGATCTGGAGCGGCTCTATCAGGGCTACAAGGAGCAGGGGCTGGTGGTGCTGGGCTTCCCCTCCAACGACTTCAGACAGGAGGCGGGCAACGAGAACAAGACCGCCGAGGTGTGCCGGCGCGACTACGGGGTCACCTTCCCCATGTTCAACCGGGTGGCGGTGCGGGGCTCGGATGCGGTACCCCTGTTCAAGGGGCTGGCGGCGGCAGCCGATGGCGATGCCCCCAACTGGAATTTCCACAAATACCTGGTGGGGCGCGACGGCAAGCTCATCGGCAGCTACGGTGCCAACCAGAATCCGGCGGACGATCCCCTGCAACAAGAGGTCAAACGGGCGCTCGGCCTTTAGCGCTACCCCGCGGCGGGCCGCTCTGGAATAATGGGGGCCCGCTCTCCAGTCTGGTAATCCTGTGCTGCAACGTCTGCCTCAAATGGTGATCTTCGATGCCCTGGTCCGTGAACAGGGGATCTCTGCCGCCGCCCGGCGGCTCGGCGTCTCCAAATCCCACATCAGCAAGCAGCTGGCCCAGCTCGAGGCAGAACTCGGTGCCCAGCTGGTGCAGCGCACCACCCGCCGCTTCTCCCTCACCGAGCTCGGTCAGGAGTATGCCCGCCACTGCCGTGCCCTGGTGGCGGTGGCGCTGGAGGCGGACTCCATGGTGGCGGAGCGGCGCGGCAAGGTGAGCGGCGTGCTCCATCTGGGGGTCGGCCAATCTTTCGGCCGGCTGCACGTGATCCCGCGCCTCAAGGCGTTTCAGGATCGCTACCCCGAGCTGGAGCTGGAAGTCTCCCTGTTCGATCACCGCACCAATCTGGTGGATGAGGGGCTGGATCTCTGGATCACCACCTACGAGGACAAACCCGAGGCCCTGGTGGGGCAGCGGCTGGCGGACATCGGCTTCGTGCTGGTGGCCTCGCCGGACTATCTCTTGAGCCACGGCACTCCGCTCCATCCCAAGGATCTGGCCCAGCACAACTGCATCACCTACCAGAGCCGGGAGCGGCGCTACCACGAGTGGTCGTTTCGCCAGGGCAAGGAGCGCCAGACGGTGCAGGTGGCCGGCAACTACCGGGTGGATCTGGCGGAGGCGGTGCGCGATGCTGCCCTGGCCGGGCTCGGCATCGCCTACGTAGCCAACTACCTGCTGGACAAGGAGCTGCAGTCCGGCCAACTGATCCCGTTGTTGCCTCAGTGGCGACCAAATCAGAAGATGGCGGTACACGCCGTCTATGCCAGGCGCGAGCACCTGGATCCCAAGATCCGGCTGTTCATCGATTTCCTCAAGGAGGGTTTCGGCCCCCATCCCTACTGGGAACAGCGGCTGGCCCCCTGGCTCGGCGGCAAATTGTCCGGCACAGAGGAATAATCGTTTCCATATAAGAATACTGGCTTTCGCTTGATACCAAAATCGAGCCAAATCAGCCAGTTGCCGCAACCGGTATCGTGAAAACGTTTTTGCTAACAGGGCTGTAACCAACTGGACTTGCAGTGGTGAGGCTGGGAGCGCAGAATCCGCGCCCATCTTTTGCCCCACCTGATGGAGTCCCTATGATTGCCCTGCTCGGCATCCTGAGCATCCTGGCCCTGGCCACGCTCTGCTCTGATAATCGTCGTCGTATCCCGTTGCGAACAGTGGGCCTGGCCCTCTGCCTGCAGATCCTCTTCGCCGGCCTGGTGCTCTGGCTGCCCGCCGGTCAGCACGTGCTGAACGGGGTGAGCGAGAGCGTGAGCAGCGTGATCGGTTACGGTCAGGAGGGGATCGCCTTCCTGTTTGGCGATCTGGCCAAGTTCAAGCTGGGCTTCATCTTTGCTTTCAACGTGTTGCCGGTCATCATCTTCTTCTCCGCGGTGATCGCCATCCTCTACCACATCGGCCTGATGCCGAAAGTGATCGCCCTGCTTGGCGGCGGCCTGCAGAAGCTGCTGGGCACCGGCCGCGCCGAGAGCCTCTCCGCCACCGCCAACATCTTCGTTGGCATGGTGGAAGCGCCGCTGGTGGTCAAACCCTATCTCTCCAAGATGTCCGACTCCCAGTTCTTCGCGGTGATGAGCTGCGGCCTCGCCTCCGTGGCTGGCGGTACCCTGGTGGGTTACGCCAGCATCGGGGTCGAGCTGAAATACCTGATCGCGGCGGCCTTCATGTCGGCGCCGGCCGGTCTGGCCATGGCCAAGATCCTGGTGCCGCCTGCCGCCGAAGAAGAGGACCATCATCAGGACGTGGTGATCCCGCGTGCCACCAACGTGATTGAAGCGGCCGCCGATGGTGCCATGTCTGGTCTCAACATCGCGGTTGCCGTGGGGGCCACCCTGCTGGCCTTCGTCGGCGTGATCGCCATGCTCAACGGCCTGCTGGGCTGGGCCGGCGACCTGGTGGGGCTGGAGCTGAGCTTCCAGATCATCCTGGGCTGGCTGTTCGCTCCCGTCTCCTGGCTGATCGGCATCCCCTGGGAGCAGGCTCAGGCCGCCGGCGCCCTGATCGGCACCAAGATAGTGGTGAACGAGTTCGTTGCCTTCATCGCCCTGGTGCAGGATCAGACCCTGAGCGAATCGAGCAAGGCTATCGTCACCTTCGCCCTGTGCGGTTTCGCCAACATCTCCTCCATGGCGATCCTGATCGGCGGCCTGGGTGCCATGGTGCCCGAGCGCAAATCCTTCATCGCCCGTTACGGCATGCGCGCCATCCTGGCGGGGGTGCTGGCGAACCTGATGAGCGCCTCGCTGGCCGGCCTGTTCCTCGCCCTCTGATTGACCCCAGAAGTTAGCACCTTCCGGTCAGAGCCCGCTTCGGCGGGCTTTTTTGCGCCCGTCTGCCGGCAAAAAAAAGCGCCTCAGGGAGGCGCGGGGGAAAAAGACAGATTGGAAGCGTCACATGGGTGCCACTTGAATGAGGGATGAGCCATGCCATCCAAGTGTGAAGCCATGATGCCTGAGGCTGTCTGAAGCCCTTCTGAGGCGATTCTTCATACTATGTTCATTTTGCTAAACGCAATGCGGGCTGGCTGGTCAGTGGCTCAGGGAGGCAGCGCGACGTCGTCTGCGGTCTGCTGTTCCAGCGCCGGCAACCAGATTGCTAACGGGATGCCGGCTGCGGCTCAGGGGGTCAGCACAAAGTGATCGGCGGTCTGCTGCTCCAGTGCCAGCAGCCAGCGTTTGATGGGGATGCCGCCGGCATAACCGGTCAGCTCGCCGCTGCGGCCGATCACCCGGTGGCAGGGCACTATGATGCTGAGCGGGTTGCGGCCGTTGGCGGCACCCACCGCCCGCACCGCCTTGGGATTGCCGATGGCCTGGGCTATCTCGAGATAGCTGACTGTCTCACCGTAGGGAATGTCGCCCAGGGCGCGCCATACCGATTGCTGAAAAGGGGTGCCCCGGGCGGCGAGCGGCAGATCGAAGCGGCGCAGGCGACCGGCGAAGTAGGCAGCGAACTGCTCGACGAAAGGGGCGAGCGCCAAGTCGTCCCGCTGCCACTGGTCGGTCGGGGTCACCGGTTGCTCGCCTCGCACGAACTCCACGTAACGCAGCCCGTCCCGATCGATGGCGATGAGCAGGGGGCCGTGGGCGCTGTCGCAAAAACTGTATTGCATGTTGTCATCCTCGGGTGTCGGGCCTAGTCCACGACCGGCTTGCCGCGGGTCGATTTGATCTCCCCCTTGCGCTTCTTGGCATCGACCCGCTTGCGCTGGGAGCTGCGGGTCGGCTTGGTGGCGTGGCGGGCCTTGGGACGCCAGGCTGCTTTTTTCAGCAGCTCCACCAGGCGGTTCATCGCCTCCTTGCGGTTCATGTCCTGACTGCGATGGGTCTCGACCCGGATCAGGATGAAGCCGTCGTGAACCCGGCTGTCGCTCAGCTTGTCGAGCCCCTCCTTGTAGAGCGGGGTGAGGCTGGGGGAGCTGCGGTAATCGAAGCGCAACCAGACGGCGGAGTCGGTCTTGTTGACGTGCTGGCCGCCGTTGCCCTGTGCCCGCATGGTCTGGAATTGCAGTTCATGCCAGGGCAGGGTGACGCTGTTGGAGATGACTAACATACTGCTGTGCTCTTGTTTGGTGCAGCGGCGCTGGCTGGTTCAGCTTGGTGCCTCATAATGGGGCGAGCTGCGCTCCCTTGGTGATGTCGGGAGAGTCCTGCTCCAGACGCAAATGCTATCTTTTTGAAATTAAACAATAAAAAGACTTGGCACAAGAATTGATTCCCCATTCATGACATACCATGGATTGGGAGCAACCAGATGAAGCTGATTACTGCGATTATCAAACCCTTCAAGTTGGATGACGTGCGCGAGGCCGTCGCCATCTTGGGGGTCGAGGGTCTGACCGTGTCCGAGGTCAAAGGGTTTGGCCGCCAGAAGGGGCACACCGAATTATACCGGGGAGCCGAGTATCAGGTCGACTTCCTGCCCAAGGTCAAGCTGGAGATCGCCACCGCCGATGACAACGTCGAAGGGGTGATCGAGGCGATCTGCAAGGCCGCCTACACCGGCAAGATAGGTGACGGCAAGATCTTCGTCTACGACCTGCTGCAGGCCGTGCGCATTCGGACCGGCGAGAACGACGACGAGGCGCTCTGACGGCCCTGACGGGGCTGGTGGTCGATGGGGTGTCGCTGATTGACTCCATGGCGGGGCTGGATAGGATTCTATCCGGCCCCTTTGTTTGAACGGCGTTTAAATATGTGATCCCGCAACGTCAGGATTTCTTGATCCCGCTGTCGAGCTCAATGCAAAATGCAAACAGCAATGGTTCTCACTCGATGTAGCAACTCAAGGAATGGATGATGAAAATGAAGATGTTGGCACTGGCTTTCTCTGCGTTGGCGGCTCAATCGGCGTTTGCAGCAGGGGAAGTGAATGTCTACTCCAACCGCCAGGATGAGCTGATCAAGCCCATCATCCAGCAATTCGAGAAAGAGTCGGGCATCAAGGTCAATGTGGTGTTCGCCAAAGAGGGTCTGAACGAGCGTCTGGAGCGGGAAGGCAAGCTCTCCCCGGCGGATCTGATGCTGACCGTCGACATCAGCCGGCTGACCGATCTGGTGGACAAGGGGCTGGTGCAGCCGGTAGACAGCAAGATCCTGCAGGAGAACATCCCCGCCATCTATCGCGATCCGGACAACCGCTGGTTCGCCCTGACCACCCGCGTGCGCGCCATCTATTCCAGCAAGGATCGCCTCGGCAAGCTGGACACTATCAGCTACGAAGATCTGGCCAAACCTGAATTCAAAGGAAAAATCTGCACCCGCAGCGGCAAGCATGAGTACAATGTGGCGCTGGTCTCCTCCATGATCGCTCATCACGGCATGGCGGATGCTAAAACCTGGCTGGAAGGGGTCAAGGCCAACCTGGCGCGCAAGCCGCAGGGCAACGACCGGGATCAGGTCAAGGCGATCAAGGATGGTATCTGTGACCTGTCGCTCGGCAACAGCTACTACCTGGGCGCCATGCTGAAGGATCCGGCGCAGAAATCCTGGGCCGATGCCGTCTACATCAACTTCCCGAACCAGGGGGATCGCGGTGCCCACGTCAACGTGAGCGGCGTGGCCATGACCAAATATGCCAAGAACAAGGCCGAGGCCCAGAAGCTGATGGAGTTTCTGGCCGGCGACACCGCCCAGCACATGTATGCGGACGTGAATGCCGAGTATCCGGTCAAGGCCGGGGTCGAGCCTTCCGCCATGGTCAAGTCCTGGGGCAGTTTCAAGTCTGACGCCCTGCCGGTCAGCGATTACGCCAAGCACCGCAAGGACGCCTTGCAGCTGCTGGATGAAGTGAAATTCGACTTGTAATCAGATGGGGCCAACGGCCCCATCAACCTCTGTGGTCTCATGAAAAATTTTGGATGGATTACCGGCAGCTGGGCCAGCGCCCTGCTGCTGGCCTTGCCGGTGCTTGCCCTGGTCTTCTCCGCCTTCTCGGCCGACGGAGATCTGTTTAGCCACCTCGCCGATACCGTACTGTTCGACTATCTGACCAATACCCTGGGGCTGGTGGTTGGTGTTGTGCTGCTCAGCCTGCTGTTCGGCGTGCCGACCGCCTGGCTGGTGGCCATGTGTCAGGTGCCGGGGCGGCGGGCCCTGCAGTGGGCGCTGATGCTGCCCATGGCCATGCCCTCCTACATAGTGGCTTACGTCTACACGGATCTGCTCGACTACTCGGGTCCGCTGCAGGCGGGGCTGCGCCAGCTGTTTGGCTGGAGCAGTCCGGCCGATTACTGGTTTCCGGCCATCCGCTCCCTTGGCGGCGCCGCCTGGGTGCTGGCGCTGGTACTGTTTCCCTACGTCTATCTGCTGACCCGCGCCTCCTTTCTGGAGCAGTCGGTCAGCCTCATTCACTCCAGCCGTCTGCTGGGTTGCAGCCCCTGGCAGAGTTTTCGCCGCCTCAGCCTGCCGCTGGCGCGCCCGGCCATCATGGTGGCGGTATCCCTGGTGGCGATGGAGACGTTGGCGGACTTTGCCACCGTCCACTTCTTTGCCATCAACACCCTGACCACGGCGGTCTACGATACCTGGCTTGGCTACGGTAGTCTGGCCACCGCCGCCAAGCTCTCCTGCCTGATGTTGCTGGCGGTGGTGCTGCTGATCGCGCTGGAGCGCCGCTCCCGCAGTCGGCAGCAGGTGTTCCAGAAGTCCATGGGCCACGAACAGCCGCTGCGCTACCCGCTCAAGGGTGCGCGGCGCTGGCTGGCCGGTCTCTGGTGCTGGGGGCTGGTGCTGGCCGGCTTCGGCCTGCCATTCTTCATCCTGCTGGATTATGGGGTGCGTTATTTCGAGTTGTCGTGGACGCCGGAGTTTGTCCGCTTCGCCGGCAACAGTCTGCTCATCTCGGCGCTGACCGCCCTGCTGGCCATGGGCATCGCCCTGCTGCTCGGCTTCTGCCGTCGCCTCGATGGCGGGCCCAAGAGCCTGTTGCCGCTGCGCATCGCCGCCATGGGTTACGCCATGCCGGGTACCGTGCTCGCCATCGGGGTGCTGGTGCCGCTCACCGCCCTCGACTTTGCCATCAACGATCTGGCCGAGTGGCTGGGGCGCCAGGGGCCTGGGTTGCTGCTGACCGGTACCCTCACCGCCATCGTGTTCGGCTATCTGGTGCGCTTCGTGGCCATCGCCATCGGCTCGGTGGAGAGCAGCATGGGCAAGATCTCCCCCAGCCTCGACATGGCGGCCCGCTCCTTGGGGCAGGGGGATGGCGCCATGCTGCGGCGGGTGCACCTGCCGCTGGTGCGGCGCGGCCTGTTTGCCGGTGCCATGCTGGTGTTCATCGAATCCATGAAAGAGCTGCCTGCCGCCCTGCTGCTGCGGCCGTTCAACTTCGATACCTTGGCGACCCACGTCTACCAGTTCGTCTCGGACGAGATGCTGGAGCGCGGCGCGCTCGGCGCCATCGTCATCGTGCTGGTGGGGTTGTTGCCGCTCATCTGGGTCAACCGCAACCTGGATGGGGCGGGGCACTGAGTTCGCCCACCCTGGAGTGGTGTCTGGCCGCCGGTCGGTCTGGTTCAAAAGAATATGAGGAAGTCAGCCTTGTCCTGTTTGCAGGTTGAAAATGTCAGTTGCCGTTACAACGGCCGCAATGTGCTGGAACAGCTCTCCCTGACGGTGGCCGACAACGAGATCGTCTGCCTGCTGGGGGCGAGCGGCTGCGGCAAGACCACGTTGCTCAAGGCCATCGCCGGCCTGCTGCCGCTGGCGGAGGGTACGATCCGCCTCGGCGATACCCTGCTCGACGGGCCGGGTGCCAGCGTGCCGCCCGAGGCGCGCAACATCGGCATGATCTTTCAGGATTACGCCCTCTTTCCCCACCTGACGGTGGCCGACAACGTTGGTTTTGGCCTGACCAAACTCGATCACCGTGCCCGCCAGCAGCAGGTGGACGAGGCGCTGGCGCTGGTCAATCTGCAGGGGCTGGGGGATCGCTATCCGCACCAGCTCTCCGGTGGCCAGCAACAGCGGGTGGCCATCGCCCGGGCGCTTGTGTGCAAGCCGCGGCTGATGCTGCTGGACGAGCCCTTTTCCAACATCGACACCCAGGTACGGATGAAGCTGATCCTCGAGATCCGCGCCCTGCTCAAGCAGCAGGGGATCGGCGCCATCTTCGTCAGCCACAGCAAGGAGGAGGCCTTTGCTTTCGCCGATCGGCTGGCGCTGTTTCGCGCGGGTCATATCGAGCAGGTGGGCCAGCCTGAGCAGCTCTATCGTCGCCCCCAGAATCGCTTTGTGGCGGAGTTTCTCGGCGGGGTCAACTACCTGGCGGCCGAGGTGGTGGACAGCCACTGCGTGCGCACGGCGCTCGGGGTCATCTGCGGCAGCGAGCCTCACGGCCGGGAAGCGGGTGAGCTGTTGCAACTGATGCTCAGGCCCCAGCAGTTGCTGCTGGAGAGCGCCGCGGATGGCGAGATCAAGGTGGTGGAGCAGCAGTTCTTAGGCCACCACTGCCGGGTGCTGTTCGAGAGTGGCGAGTTGCGGCTGGAGGCGAGCATCGGCGAGCCGCTGGAGGGCGCGCGGGCGCGGGTCAGGGTGACCCCTCACGCCCTGGTGTTGTTTGACCCTTTACCCTGAACGCGTGATATCGTCGTGAAATCAATGAACTGGAACCGCGCTGGTTTATAATCGCGCCACGCTAACCGCCCATATCGCCAATGTCTGTTCAGGGGAGAGATATATGAAAGCCCAAGCCGGGATCTGCGCAGAGCCCAATCTGCACGCCCTCTATCTGATGTTCAACCGCACCGGTGACGCCGCCGAGCTGGTGGCCCGTCTGGCCAGATTGCCGGCCCTGTGGGAGGCGATAGCCGCCGATTTCCCCGCTGCCGGCTTCAGCGGTCTGGTGGCCGTCGGCGCCGACGCCTGGGATGGCCTCTATCCTGCCGCCCGTCCACCCCAGTTCCGCAGCTTTATGGCGCAATCCGCCAACGGTCAGGAGGCCCCCAACACCCCGTTCGATCTGTTCGTGCAGCTGCGTGCCGATCGGGTCGATGTGCTGCACCACGCCGGTCAGCGCGTCATGGCCCTGCTGGCCGGGCTGGTAGAGCTGGCGGAAGAGGTGCGCGGTTTTCGCAACCTCGACTGCCGCGATCTGACCGGTTTTGTCGATGGCACCGAGAACCCGCAGGATGAGCACCGCGCCGAAGTGGCGCTGCTGGCCGATGGCGAGTTTGCCGGCGGCTCCTACATCCACGTGCAGCGCTGGGTCCACGCCATGAGCGACTGGGAGAAGCTGGCGCTGAAGGAGCAGGAAGACATCATAGGTCGCACCAAGGTCGACAACATCGAGTACGAGTCGGCCGACAAGCCGCTGACTGCCCACATCAAGCGGGTCAACCTCAAGACGCCGAAGGGGGAGTCCATGGAGATCCTGCGCCAGAGCATGCCCTGGGGCACCATGACCGAGCAGGGGCTCTACTTCATCTCCTGCTGTCGCACCCCGCAGCACTTCAACGCTATGCTGGCCAGCATGTACAAGGGGGAGGGCAGCCACTTCGATCACCTGCTGCGCTTCACCAGGGCGGTGACCGGTGCGGCTTTCTTCGCCCCTTCCGAAGATTTTCTGCTGGGGCAGGGCAAATAAGCTCGACCAGCAGATAACAAAAATCCCGGCCTTGGCCGGGATTTTGCGTTCTGGTGCAACCGCCACGGGGCGGTAGCCACCCTTACGGCGTCTGTTCGAACAGCTCGAGGGCGGAGAGGTAGAGCTCCTCGATGTCGGTGTCGCTGGTCGGGGTGATGAAGATGGTGTCATCACCGGCGATGGTGCCGAGGATCCCTTCGGCCTTGCCGAGGGAGTCGAGCAGGCGGGCGATCAGCTGGGCCGCACCCGGACTGGTATGGATCACCACCAGGGCACCGTTGTGGTCGACATCCAGCACCAGATTCTTGAGCGGGCTGGAGGTGGTGGGCACGCCCAGTTCCACCGGCAGGCAGTAGACCATCTCCATCTTGGCATTGCGGGTGCGAACGGCGCCGAAGCGGCTCAGCATGCGCGATACCTTGGACTGGTTGATGTTTTCGAAGCCCATCTCTTGCAGGGCAGTCACTATCTCTGCCTGGGAGCCAAATCGTTCTTCTTTCAGCAAGGCTTTAAAGGCCTTGGCCAGTTTTTCTTGCTTGTCGTTATGCTTCATCTTGGACTCACGAATGAGGAGGTTTGGCTGCCTGTCACGCTCAGGCGGCAGATATGAACAGCGTGCCCATTTTGCATTCATATGCCTATTTTTGCAAGGAAGCGGCGCTTGTTCTGCATATTGATTCAAATATAGCTTGCATCCACCCATGCCAGCGTTAGAATCAGGACGAAATTTTGAAAACTTATTCAATTGGGCTGTATGGGTATTGAATTAATCGGTATCGAAAAATCCTGGCACAAGGTGCCGGTACTGCAACAGGTCAGCTTTCGGACCGCGCCCGGTGAAACCCTGGTGCTGCTGGGTCCGAGCGGTGCCGGCAAGAGCTCTCTGCTGCGCATGATGAACCTGCTGGACACCCCGGATGCCGGTGTTCTGCGCATCGGTGAAAGTGAATTTTCTTTCCCCTCCAGCCTCTCCACTGCCGAGTTCAACCGCCAGACCCAGGCGCTGCGGCGCAAGGTGGGCATGGTGTTCCAGCAGTACAATCTGTGGCCCCATCTCACCGTGATGGAGAACCTCATCGAGGCGCCCGTCAAGCTGCTTGGCATGAGCAAGGCGGCGGCCATGGAGAAGGGGGGCTATCTGCTGGCCCAGCTGCAACTGGCCGACAAGCGCGACGCCTGGCCGGCGAGGCTGTCTGGCGGTCAGCAGCAGCGGGTGGCCATCGCCCGTACCCTGATGATGGACCCCCAGGTGCTGCTGTTTGACGAGCCGACCGCGGCCCTCGACCCCGAGATCACCAAGGAAGTGGCGGAGATCATCCGCAACCTGGGCCAGACCGGCATCACCCAGGTGGTGGTGACCCACGAGGTAGAGTTCGCTCGCAAGGTGGCCAGCCAGGTGATCTATCTGGAGAAGGGGCGGATCATCGAAGCGGGCTCCGCTGCCATTTTCCAAGCCCCGCAAACCAGCCGGTTTGCCGAATTCTTGATGCATTGATATTCAAATCGATAAGGAAGCTGTCATGAAAAAGAGTCTGTTGCTGATCGCGGCCATGGGCCTGCTGAGCACCCAGGTGCTGGCAAAAGAGATCAAGTTCGCCACCGAGGCCACCTACGCACCGTTCGAATACCTGGACGACAAGAACGAGTTCCAGGGGTTTGATATCGACCTGGCCCGCGCCATATGTGAACAGGCCAAGCTGGAGTGCAGCTTCCACAACCAGGCTTTTGACAGCCTGATCCCCAGCCTGAAATTCCGTCGCTACGACGCCGCCATCGCCGCCATGGACGTGACCCCGGAGCGGGCCGCCCAGGTCGACTTCTCCGACATCTATTACCAGAACTCCGCCGTGTTCGTGACCAAGAAGGGTGACTTCAAGGGGCCGGAAGATCTGGTGGACAAGACTGTTGGCGTGCAGAACGGCAGCTCCCACCAGTCCTATCTGGTGGACAACTGGGTGAGCAAGGGGCTGCTGACCGTGCCCTATGCCAGCTACCAGAGCGCCTTCCTCGACATGATGAACGGCCGCACCGACGGCGTGTTTGCCGATACCGCGGTCGCCGCCGACTGGCTCAAGCAGCACAAGGAGTACAGCGTGATCGGCGCACCTGTGACCGACGCCAAGTACTTCGGTACCGGTTTTGGCATCGCGGTGGCCAAGGGCAATCAGGAACTGCTGACCCAGCTGAACAAGGGGCTGGCCGACATCAAGGCCAACGGCACCTATCAGAAGATCTACGACAAATATTTCGCGCACTAAGCCATGTTGAGCCTGTTGTTGGATGCAGCTTGGATGACCCTCGGGCTGGCCCTGGCCTCCCTGGTCGGGGGCATGGTGCTGGCGCTGGCGTTCAGCGCCGCCGAGCTGAGCAAGCAGCGGTGGCTGGTGTGGCCGGTAGCCACCCTCACCACGCTTATTCGCGGGTTGCCCGAGCTGCTGGTGGTGCTGTTCATCTACTTCGGCTCGACCCAGGTGCTGTTCCTCATCACTGGCGAGTACGTGGAGTTCAGCCCGTTCGCCTGCGGCGTGCTGGCGCTCTCCCTGCTGTTCGCCAGCTACGCCACCCAGACCCTGCGGGCCGCCCTCAATGCGGTGCCCGCCGGGCAGCGGCTGGCGGCGCTGGCGTTGGGCCTTGGCAAGCGCCACATCTTCTTTCGCATCGTGCTGCCCCAGGCCTGGCGGCACGCCCTGCCGGGACTCGGCAACCAGTGGCTGGTGCTGCTCAAGGACACTGCACTGGTGTCGCTTATCGGGGTGAACGAGATGATGCGCCAGGCCCAGATGGCCTCGGCCAGTACCTATCAACCCTTCACCTGGTATGCCGCGGCGGCCCTCATCTACCTGGCCATCAGCCTGGTGAGTGAGTTCGGCTTGAAGCAGGCAGCCCGCTATACCCGCCGTTACGGAGGCTGATCATGCAGGATTACCTGATGACCCTGCTGGGTGGCCTGGCGATTACTCTGCAACTGACCGCCGGCAGTCTGCTGCTGGGCGTGCTGATGGCGGCAGCCATGACCTGGGTGCTGGAGCGCCGCATCCCGGTGGCGACCCAGCTGGTGCAGCTGTGGGTGCTGGTCTTCACCGGCACGCCGCTGCTGATCCAGATCTTCCTCATCTACTACGGGCCGGGCCAGTTTGCCTGGCTCAAAGAGGGGCCGCTCTGGCCGTTGCTCAAGCAGCCCTGGTTCTGCGCCGTGCTGGCGCTCGGCTTCAACACCGCCGCCTACTCCACCCGCTTGTTCAAGGGGGCGCTCGATGCCATCCCGGCCGGTGAGGTAGAGGCCTGCCGCGCGCTCGGCTTCTCCGCCGGCCAAACTCTGTGGATGAAGGTGCGTCACGCCGCCCGGCGACTGGTACCCGCCTACTCCAACGAGGTGATCCTGGTGCTCAAGGGGAGTTCGCTCGCCAGTACCATCACCATCATGGATGTGATGGGGCTGGCCCAGCGCCTCAATGCCCAGACCTATGACACCCTGGCGGTGTTCACCGTGGCCGGTGCCCTCTACCTGACCATGAACGGATTGTTAACAATTGGTTTTCGTTGGTGTGAACGCAGGGCGTTGGCCTTCCAGGGCTGAAGTCGGCAGATCTACCTATTAATGGTGAGGGGAAGTGCAGGAAATCTGTGCTTCCCCTCCAATTTTTTGCATTTTCCCCCATTTTTATTCGCCGCCTGTTTATTGGCTCACAGAACCTGTGATTACAACTGTTATCAGATTGTTTTTTAGGGGGGGATCCTTTAAGGTTGGGCGCACAACAAGAAACAACCTTAAACCTACGCTTAAACATGGAGTTGATCATGAAAGTTGCCGTTCTGGGTGCCGCCGGTGGCATCGGCCAAGCCCTCGCTCTGCTGTTGAAAAACCGTCTGCCTGCTGGTTCCGAATTGAGCCTGTATGACATCGCTCCGGTGACCCCGGGCGTGGCGGTCGATCTGAGCCATATCCCGACTGACGTGAAAGTAAAAGGTTTCTGCGGTGAAGATCCGAGCCCGGCTCTGGTCGGCGCCGATGTCGTGCTGATCTCCGCCGGCGTGGCTCGCAAGCCCGGCATGGATCGTTCCGACCTGTTCAACATCAACGCCGGCATCGTCAAGAATCTGGTGGAAAAGTGCGCCGCCTCCTGCCCGAAAGCGCTGATCGGCATCATCACCAACCCGGTCAACACCACGGTCGCCATCGCCGCCGAAGTGCTGAAGAAAGCCGGTGTCTATGACAAGCGTCGCCTGTTCGGCGTCACCACCCTGGACGTGATCCGTGCCGAGACCTTCGTGGCCGAGGCCAAGGGTCTGAACGTCGACAAGCTGCGCGTCAACGTGATCGGTGGCCACAGTGGCGTGACCATTCTGCCGCTGCTCTCCCAGATCGAAGGTGCCAGCTTCACCGCTGACGAAGTGGCCGCCATGACCAAGCGTATCCAGAACGCCGGTACCGAAGTGGTGGAAGCCAAGGCCGGTGGCGGTTCCGCCACTCTCTCCATGGGTCAGGCGGCCTGCCGTTTCGGTCTGTCGCTCATCAAGGGTCTGCAGGGTGAAGCCAACGTCATCGAGTGCGCCTACGTGGAAGGCGACGGCAAGCACGCCACCTTCTTCGCCCAGCCCATCCTGCTTGGCAAGAACGGCGTCGAAACCGTGCTGGACTACGGCAAGCTGAGCGCCTTCGAACAAGAGGCGATGGATGGCATGCTGGCCACCCTGAAAGCCGATATCCAGCTGGGTGTCGACTTCGTCAAGTAAGGCGTCCGGATGGACAGCAAGGGGAGCTTCGGCTCCCCTTTGTCGTTATGGGCAGGCGGTGCCGGACTAAGGGGATGCCGCCGGCTGCCGATAACAGGGTGCTGCAGGAGATCCTTATGATGAAACCCATTACCCTTGTCGGCCTGCTCTGTTTGCTGACGCCCCCATTGCTGACGGGCCAGGCGCAGGGGGCAGAGCCTTCCGCCTCTGCCGCCACCGCGACGAGCGGGGCCACGCCGGCGGCCAGTGCGCCGGCGCAGCCGGAGGTTGCCGCCCAGTCCTCTGCGGCTGCCCCGTCCTCTGCTGCGGCTCCCGCACCGGCTGCCGCGCCAACCACGGCAACGCCAGCCCCCCCTGCTGCACCGGTAGCGGCAGCGAGTGCAACACCCGCCACTGCGCCAGCGGCAGCCCCCATTCCCGCGCCTGTCGCTGCAGAGGGTGACCGTTCGCCGAACAATCGTCCCATGACCAGCACCCCGGCCAGCGGCGTGACCGTGGACAGTGGTGCGCTGCAGGCGGTGCCGCTCTATCGTCAGGACGAACTGCTCAACTGGATTGAGCAGGGCCGTCACCTGCAGCAGGTCAAGCAGGACAGGTGCCAGCTCACCCAGGATATCGAGGTGCGGGCCGAGGTGATGAAGATCCCCTCTTATCAGTTTCTGTGGGGGGACATGCTGGCCTGGGGGGTCTGCATCAAGCCCAATGCGGAGCTGGGGGTGAAATTCATGTGGGATGCGGCCAACCAGGGGCTTGCGCCAGCGCTGGAACAGCTGGGTCGCTACTACTGGAAGGGCACCCTGGTGCAAAAGGACCTGCTCAAGGCCGAGACCCTGATGCGGGAGGCCGCCAGCCTGGGCTTCCAGCGGGCGCAGATCGAGTGGGTGGAGATGCTGTTGCAGGGCATGGGCAGCCCGCTCGACTATGAAGAGGCCTACCACTGGCTGCACAGCACGGTGATCGGCGACAAGGCACTGCACCAGAAGGCGACCGGTCTGTTGAGCCGGCTCGGCAACCGGATGCCGGCCAACGCCATCGCCCGTGCCAAGGCGATGCACTGATCCCAAAAAATGACCCACGGATCTGCATCCGTGGGTCGGGAGGGGCTAGCCGCCGTGCCGTGACAGGCTGGACCCTCATGAGGTTATAGGGATCCGCCCGCCTTACAGATCTTGGTGGGGACCAAAAACTTCGTAATGGAGCTGGCCGGCCGGAATACCCGCCGCGATCAGCTGCTGCTTGACCGCCTGCATGAAGCCAAGAGGACCGCAGAAGTAGTAGTGGGCCTGCGGCGTGATGCGCTCCTGCACGGCACTCAGATCCATGGTGCCAGCATGATGGTAGTCTTCGCCCTGCACGTCACTGGCCTGTGGCTCCCGATACCAGACCCGGCTCAGCAGATTGGCGTGCTGGCGGGATTTTTGCTGAATATCTTCCCTGAAGGCATGCACGGCGCCCTGTTCGCAGGCGTGCAGCCAGGTGATGTCGGCCTGATGGCTGCTCGTCAGCAGCTGGTTGAGCATGCTCATCATCGGCGTGACACCCACACCGGCCGAGAGCAGTACCACCGGGGTATGGCCATCGGCTTTCAGGTAGAAATCGCCGGCGGGCGGCATCAGCTCCACTTGATCGCCCTCCTGCAGATGATCGTGCAGCAGGTTGGAGACCTGGCCCTGCGGCTCGCGCTTGACGCTGATGCGGTAGTGCTGGCCGTTGGGGGCATCGGAGAGGGAGTACTGGCGGATCTCCTGATACTCGAGCTCGGGATGGACCAGCTTGATGCTGAGGTACTGGCCCGGCTTGAAGTCCAGCACCGGCTTGCCATCTACCGGCGCCAGCAGGAAGGAGGTGATGAGCTCGCTCTCGACCCGCTTCTCCTTGATCATGAAGGGGCGGGGGCCTTGCCAGCCACCGATCTCGTTCGCCTTCTCCTGATAAATCTCGCTCTCGCGGCCGATGAAGATGCTGGCGAGCACGCCGTAAGCCTTGCCCCAGGCATCCAGCACCTCGTCGGTGACCGCACTTCCGCCCAATTCTTTGAGCGTGGCCAAGAGATGACTACCTACAATGTGATATTGTTCTGGCTGGATCAGGAAACCTGTGTGCTTGTGGGCGATGCGTTCCACGGCACCGGCCAGTGCCCCCAGGTTGTCGATGTTCTTGGCGTAGGCCGCCACCGCATTGAACAGCGCCAACGGCTGACCACCGCTGCGCTGGTGCGCCAGGTTGAAAATGTCCTTCAGCTCCGGGTTATGGCTGAACATGCGTTGGTAGAAATGCTGGGTGAGCGCGGGGCCCGCTGATTCGAGCAAAGGGATGGTGCTTTTGATGACGGCGATGGTGGCTTGGTCTAACATAGGGGTTCCTTGCTAATTGAACATCTAGAATGTCACTTAATAAGCTGCATCCTAGATGTTTATTTGATCTGAATCAATAATCAATTTCCGCGTGATGCGACACAGGCACTATGAGACTAACTAGCTATACCGATTTTGGATTGAGAGCCCTGCTCTATCTGGCGACCCTGCCGGAGGGCGAATTGTCTAGCGTGGCCAAGGTCTCCGCCTTGTATGACGTCTCCCGCAACCACATGGTGAAGGTGGTGAACCAGCTGGTGAAACTGGGCTACCTGCAGTCCCAGCGCGGCAAGAATGGCGGCATTCGCATGGCCTGCGCGCCGGAGAGCATCAACATCGGCCAGGTGATCCGGGCGCTGGAAGGCAATCTGGACGGCATCGACTGCAACTCGCCGGCCTGCCACATCGTCTCTGTCTGTCTGCTGAAGAGTGCCCTGAAAGAGGCGATGAATGCGTTTCTGGCGGTGATGGACAGCTACACGCTGCAGGATCTGCTGGCCAATCGCGACGAGCTGCAACAGGTCTTCGGCGAGTTGATCCCGACCCTGATGCTGGAGCCTGGCGACGAAGATGAGTGAGCCGATCGCCGGCCAATGACGCAATAGAAAAAGGCTGCCATCGGCAGCCTTTTTTCAATCTTCCAGTCCCGACTCGTTTCGGTACAACGCCGGCATGATCCGCGCCATCTTCACCATGTTGTTCTCCACTTCCAGGATCTCGATGGGGTAGCCGGCCAGCCGCAGGCTGATGTTGGGCTGGGGGATCTCCTCCAGATATTCGAGGATGACGCCGTTGAGGGTACGGGGCCCGTCGATGGGCAGTTGCCAGTTCATCTCCTTGTTGAGCTCGCGGATGCTGGCCGAGCCCTCCACCAGGAAGGAGCCATCCGGCTGGGGATGGATCTCGTCGCTGGGAGCCGGGGTCATGGAAGTGGTGAAGTCGCCCACTATCTCTTCCAGGATGTCGTCCAGGGTGATCAGACCCTGGATATCGCCATATTCATCGACGATGAGGCCGATCCGCTCCTTGTTGCGCTGGAACTTGGCCAGCTGCACGTTGAGGGGCGTCCCTTCCGGAATGAAGTAAATTTCGTCCACTTCCCGCAGCAGGCTCGACTTGTTGAACTGATCCTTGGCCATCAGCCGCAGCGCGTCGCGAGCGTGCAGGAAGCCCACCACATCGTCGATGTTGTCGCGATAGAGCAGGATCTTGGTGTGGGCGCAGTGGGCCAGCTGACGCAGTATGGTCTTCCAGTCATCGTTGATGTCGATGGCGTAGATCTCGCTGCGCGGCACCATGATGTGCTCCACCGTCATCTTGTCCAGATCCAGGATGCTGAGCAGCATCTCCTGATGGCGCTGGGGGATCAGACTGCCCGCCTCGTTGACGATGGTGCGCAGCTCCTCGGTATTGAGGGAGTCATCCTTGTTCGGATTGATCTTCAGCAGCTTGAGCAGGCCGCTGGTGATGCCATTGATCATCCAGACGAAGGGGGCAAGCGGCACCATCAGCCCCTTGAGCACCCAGGAGGCGGGATAGGCGACTTTCTCCGGGAACATGGCCGCCAGGGTCTTTGGAGTCACTTCGCCAAACACCAGCACGATCAGGGTCAGGCCGAAAGTGGCGATGGCCACACCCAGATCCCCGAACAGACGAATACAGACGATGGTGGCGATGGCTGACGCCAGGATGTTGACCAGGTTGTTTCCGATCAGGATCAGCCCCAGCAGGCGGTCGGGCCGGGAGAGCAGTTTCTCCACCCGACGGGCAGCCTTGTGCTTGGTCTGGGCCAGATGCCGCAGCTTGTAGCGGTTGAGCGACATCATGCCGGTTTCAGAACTTGAGAAGAAGGCAGACATGAGGATCAAGATAACGAGAACAATCAGCAATGTACTCGTTGAGATACTGTCCAAGAAGGGCTCCTGTGGGACTGGGTGATGAAGAAGTAGTGGGCGTTCAGCTCAGCAGCACTTCTTTGACGAAGCGGCTGCCGAAGTAGGCCAGGGTCAGAATGAAGCTGCCGATCAGGCTCAGGGTGATCACCTTGCGACCACGCCAGCCACGGGTATGGTGGCCCCACAGCAGCAGCACGTAGACGCACCAGGCCAGGATCGAGAGGATGGCCTTGTGGGATTTGCCCTGGGCGAACATGTCTTCGAGGAAGAAGAGGCCGGAGGCAATGGAGAGGGTCAGCAACAGGACGCCGGCCGAGATGAGCTGGAACAGCCGCTTCTCGACCGTCATCAGGGGCGGCATGGCCGGCAGCTGGCTGATCTTGCGCGTCTTCAGTTGCCGGTCCAGACAGGCGAGCTGCAGCGCAAACAGGCAGGCGATCATCAATACCGAGTAGGCCATCAGCGCGAGGCCGATATGCAGCAGCAGCTGGGGATGGGCCTCCAGGTGGGTGATGTAGCGACCGGGAATGAGGGCGCTGGCGGCCAGCAACAGGGCCGAGAAGCTGTAGACCACCGGCAGCAGGATCCAGCCGTTGAAGCGGCGGGTGACGCAGGTCATGAAGCAGCTGATGATGAGACTGACCAGCGAGGCCACGTTGAGCATGCTCAGATTCTGCCCTGAGTGGGTTACCAGCACCTCGCCGGAGAGGGCGGCGCCATGGGCGATCAGGGCCAGTCCGATGCAGGCAAACAGGGGGGCTTGTCCCACTGGTTTGGCACTGAGCAGCAGGTGCAGAGAGGCGATGATGGCCAGCAGATAGAACGCCAGGGCCAGAACAGAGATCACGATCATAACCGGGTCGTTGTCGAGCAAGCGATTGGGAATAGGAAGGGCAGTATACCTTGCACAAGATGTGCTCGCCAGTTGTGCTGCCGCCGATCTGCCCATATATAGGCAGCATGTTGGGCCAGCCGCACAGGGCTGACCTCAGCCGAGTGCGGCGAATAATCGTCCTCATCGTGCGAGTGAGGTATAATGCCTCCCATTTGTTACGCCAAGAACCGGAATGCGTCATGTTTGAGAATTTGACTGAACGACTCTCGCGCACCCTGCGCAACGTCAGCGGCCGTGGCCGCCTGACCGAAGAGAACATCAAGGATACCTTGCGCGAAGTTCGCATGGCGCTGCTCGAGGCGGACGTCGCCCTGCCGGTGGTGCGTGACTTCGTCGCTCGTGTCAAGGAGCGGGCGGTGGGCCAGGAAGTGGCCAAGTCCCTGAGCCCGGGCCAGGCCTTCATCAAGATTGTGCACGGCGAACTGGTCTCCGTGATGGGGGAGGCCAACGAGCAGCTCAATCTGGCTGCCCAGCCGCCGGCCATCATCCTGATGGCGGGTCTGCAGGGTGCCGGTAAGACCACCACGGTCGGCAAGCTGGCCAAGCTGCTCAAGGAGCGCAACAAGAAGAAGGTGCTGGTGGTCAGTGCGGACGTCTACCGCCCGGCGGCCATCAAGCAGCTGGAAACCCTGGCCGGCGACATCGGCGTCGACTTCTTCCCGAGCGATGCCAGCCAGAAGCCGGTGGACATCGCCAACGCGGCCATCGATCAGGCGCGCAAGAAGTTCTATGACGTGGTGATCGTCGATACTGCCGGTCGTCTGCACGTCGATGGCGAGATGATGGAGGAGATCAAACACCTTCACGCCACCATCAAGCCGGTGGAGACCCTGTTCGTGGTCGACGCCATGACGGGTCAGGATGCCGCCAATACGGCCAAGGCGTTCAACGAGGCGCTGCCGCTCACCGGCGTGATCCTCACCAAGGCGGACGGCGATGCCCGCGGCGGTGCCGCCCTGTCGGTGCGCCACATCACCGGAAAACCGGTCAAGTTCATCGGTATGGGCGAGAAGACCGACGCGCTGGAGCCCTTCCACCCGGATCGTCTCGCCTCCCGCATCCTCGGCATGGGCGATGTGCTCTCTCTCATCGAGGAGGTGGAGCGCACCGTCGATAAAGAGAAGGCTGCCAAGCTGGCCAGCAAGGTCAAGAGTGGCAAGGGCTTCGATCTGGAAGACTTCCGCGAGCAACTGGCCCAGATGCGCAACATGGGCGGCATGATGGGGATGCTCGACAAGCTGCCCGGCATGTCCGGCCTGCCGGACAACGTCAAGGATCAGATGGATGACAAGCTCACCGTGCGGATGGAGGCCATCATCAGCTCCATGACACCCAAGGAGCGTGCCCATCCCGACCTCATCAAGGGCTCCCGCAAGCGCCGTATCGCCGCGGGTTCCGGCATGCAGGTGCAGGACGTCAACAAGCTGCTCAAGCAGTTCACCGAGATGCAGCGGATGATGAAGAAGATGTCCGGCAAGGGTGGCATGCGCAAGATGATGAGCCAGATGAAGAACATGCTGCCTCCCGGCTTCGGTGGCGGCCGCGGTCCGTTCTGATTATTCGGGCTGACGTAGCGAGTGAGGGTCTGCCAGCGGCAGACCCTTTTCATTGCGGCTCTGCGCAAAAAATGGCTGGCTTGGTTGCAATTATTACGAATCCAAGTAGAATTATGCGGCTTATTTTAAGCTAGGGTCCGCGTGTTTGCGGGCCTTGTTCATTAGATGTTAATGAGGACGATATGGTAACCATTCGTTTACAACGTGGTGGCGCGAAAAAGCGTCCGTTCTACCAGGTAGTAGTTGCTGACAGCCGTAACGCCCGCGACGGTCGTTTCATCGAGCGCGTTGGTTTCTTCAACCCGGTTGCTTCTGGTAACGCTGAAAAGCTGAACCTGGACCTGGCTCGTATCGAGCATTGGGTTGCTACTGGTGCCGCTGTTTCTGACCGCGTTGCCAAGCTGATCAAAGACGCTGCCAAAGCTGCTTAATCAGCCAAACGGTAAGGAGTTAAGGTGGAAAAACCTGTAGTTCTGGGCACCCTGGGTACCGTTTACGGCATCAAGGGCTGGCTTAAAGTGAACTCCTTCACCGATGTTGCCGAAGCGATTTTCGATTACAACCCCTGGCTGATCAATCAGAACGGGGTGTGGCGTGAAATTCAGGTTTCATCCTGGAAGCGTCACAACAAGGGTCTGATCTGCAAACTCGATGGTATCGACGTGCGCGAGGATGCCCTGGCATTGACCAATGTCGAGATTGGCGTAGCCGCCGATCTGTTGCCTGCGTTGCCTGAGGGCGAGTTCTACTGGCGTGACCTGATTGGTTGCTCGGTAGTGACCACCAAGGGATACGACATGGGCAAGGTGACCGAATTGATGGAAACCGGCTCCAACGATGTGTTGGTGGTTGAGGCCAATGTAAAAGATGCCTTTGGTGCGAAGGAGCGGTTGATTCCGTTCCTGGAAGAGCAGGTGATCAAGAATATTGATCTGACTGCTCGAACAATCGAAGTTGATTGGGATCCTGGTTTCTAGTTTCCCGCGCTAACACGGGTGCCGGAGGTTTCTTATGTGGATTGGGGTGATTAGCCTCTTCCCTGAAATGTTCCGAGCCATTACCGAGCACGGGGTAACGGGTCGGGCCGTCAAGAGTGGCCTGCTGCAGATTGAGTGCTGGAACCCCCGGGACTTTACCCACGACAAACACCGTACGGTCGATGATCGTCCTTATGGTGGTGGGCCCGGCATGCTAATGATGGTTCAGCCGCTGCGTGACGCGATTCATGCAGCCAAGCAAGCGGCGGGAGACGGGGCGAAAGTCATCTATCTTTCCCCTCAGGGACGCAAGCTGACTCAAGCGGGCGTGACCGAGTTGGCGACGAATCAGAAACTGATTCTGGTAGCCGGTCGATACGAAGGTATCGATGAACGCGTGATACAAACCGAAGTCGACGAAGAGTGGTCTATCGGGGATTACGTGTTAAGTGGTGGCGAGTTGCCTGCCATGACCCTGATCGATGCGGTTTCGCGTCTGGTCCCAGGGGTTTTGGGCGATCAGGCCAGTGCCGAGCAGGACTCCTTCACGGACGGTCTGCTGGATCATCCCCACTATACTCGGCCGGAGGTGTTGGATGGGTTGGCGGTGCCCGAGGCGCTGACAAGCGGCAATCACGAAGTGATTCGACGCTGGCGTCTCAAGCAATCGCTCGGACGAACCTGGCAAAGAAGGCCGGAACTTATTAACAACCTAGCTCTGACTGACGAGCAAGAATCACTTCTTGCCGAGTATGTCCGCGAAGTGCGTGACAGCGTTAAGTAGAGTTTTCAGTTTATCCTAGGTAAGGAAAGACAATGAGCAAGATTATTCAGCAGCTTGAACAAGAGCAAATGCGTACCGACATCCCGGCTTTTGCCCAGGGCGACACCGTACGTGTTCAAGTTCGTGTTAAAGAAGGTGGTAAAGAGCGTCTGCAGGCTTTCGAAGGCATCGTGATTGCCAAGCGTAACCGCGGTCTGCACTCTGCTTTCACCGTTCGCAAGATCTCCAACGGCGAAGGTGTTGAGCGTGTATTCCAGACTCACTCTCCGCTGATCCACAGTGTAGAACTGAAGCGTCGTGGTGATGTTCGCCGCGCCAAACTGTACTACCTGCGCAACCTGTCCGGTAAAGCTGCTCGTATCAAAGAGAAGCTCAACTAATTCGATTCGAATTGGTGTCGATATGTCGGCGAAATGCTCGACAGGTAGTGAAAAGGCTCGCCAATGGCGAGCCTTTTTTGTATCCACTTTCGGGTGTGCCGGCTCAACCTGGCTGGCTGACCCGTACCACAGAGTTGTCTCGCCCGAAGGGACCGGGCACATAGTCATCCGCCGCCCAGTCGTTGTCGTAGCGGGTCTCCCCGTTCGGCTGAACCAGCTGATAGCAGTATTCGAAATGGCTGGGGCCATCGGTCGGCAGGTTGAGGGTGGTCTTGAACTCACCGCTCTTCATCCGCTTGAGCTCGATGGGCTGCCACTGGCTGAACTCTCCCAGCAACAACACCTGCTCGGCTTCTCCTGCGGCCTCTCTTTCCACGGCAAAGGTCACCTTGACCTCGGGGCGGGACTTGAGAAATTGCTTGTTGATCGGCATGACGCCTCCTTGTCCTGATTGCGAAAAATAGCGGCTGTCTATTTTTATATCACTTTATGACAAGGATGTTGATAACAGAGATCAAGCGGGCAGGGCAAAGTGGCGCTGCAGCAGGCCGTGGGTGAAACCTATCTTGAGGTAAAAGCCGCGCGGCAAGGTCAGGATCGGCTGGCCGTTGCGGCCGATGGCCCGGGTCAGCGCCTTGTTGTTGGCCGCCTTGGGACGCAGTTGCAGCACCTGGCCATGACGGGCACTGATCTGCTCCACCTCTCCCAGCACTATCATGTCCATCAGCTCTTCCCAGTCCTGGCGCAGCAGCATCTCCTCCTCTTCATTCGGGCTCCACAGCAGCGGCATGCCGATCCGGCGCTCGCCGATGGGGATCTCTCGGCTGCCCTCCACCGGGATCCAGAGCACGCGGGAGAGCTTGTTGCGCACGTTGGACTCCTCCCAGCGCTGGCCGCTGACACCGATCAGCGGTGCCACGCAGACGAAGGTGGTTTCTAGCGGTTTGCCCTGAGGATCGATGGGGATCGTCTTGAGCTCGATGCCGAGATCCGGGAAGTCCTGCTCCGGCTTGCTGCCGGCGCTCGCTCCCAGCTGCCACTCGATCAGCTGGCCGACCCAGCCCTTGTCCCGACGCAGATCCGCCGGCACGGCGATGTTGGCGTCGGCGGCCAGCTGGGCCAGGGTGAAGCCGGCCATGGCGTAGGCGCGGGCCAGCAGTTCCTGTTCGGAGCGAGGGTTGGCGGGCATGAGTGACTCCTGCAAAGAGGGATTATTCTAGCAACTCTGATCCTCCCTGAGGATCGCTGTTTTTATAACCGATCCTGGCAGGGGTATGCACAGGGGGGGCAGTTTTGTGTGTAAGTGTTTATCGTAATGATTTTAAAGGGATTTGTCTCCAATTTATCGATGGGCGTAGCGCTGGATCCTGCCTTGAAATAGTTGTCCAAGGGTTTGCTCGCGCTGTTTCACACAGTTATCCACAGAAATCTTGGATAACTGCTTAAAAGTAGGAATAGTCACCCTGTTGTTACAAAAAAATGTGAAACGGCACCGATTTTTGCGGCGATATCGGGGCAGATAGTGTGCCACTCCTGTGGATAAAATAGCCGTGGTGGATCTTTGAACAGTCGAACTTGTTCACAATCCGGATCCCGGATCGCTGGCGGTAAAAGACATGGATCTTGATCCAGCATTCTTTGTTTAACACCATGTATTTAAATACATATTTTGTTTTCTATCACATCCTGTATGCTGTGGGGCAGTTTGGAGCAGATAAATAAAACTACTGTATATACCCGCTTGCTCACAGGCTTATGCACAGTCTGGGTGGGCAACTTGCAGGATCTGATCCTTTAATTTGTTTATAAGTTTGCTTGAAATCGAAAGTTATTCATGAATGGGGGATTGCAGTCCTTGTTTGCTGCCACGAGGTGAATGTGGAACAATCCCCTTATAGATTCAGCCTTTATAAGGTGATCACGTGATAGATGGCGACGGGTTTCGTCCCAATGTCGGAATCGTGATCTGTAACCGTGACGGACAAGTATTGTGGGCCAAGCGTTATGGGCAGCACTCCTGGCAGTTTCCGCAGGGAGGAGTTGATGACGGTGAGACGCCAGAGCAGGCCATGTATCGTGAGCTGTATGAGGAGATAGGCCTCAAGCCCGAGGATGTGACCATCATGGCGACCAGTCGCAACTGGTTGAAGTATCGCTTGCCAAAACGCCTCGTTCGTTGGGACAGTTCACCGGTCTGTATTGGCCAAAAACAAAAATGGTTCCTGCTGCAGCTGGATCCGGGCAGGGAGTCCAGGATCCAGTTCGGTTGTCATGGTCATCCGGAGTTTGATGACTGGCGTTGGGTCAGCTTCTGGTACCCGGTGCGTCAGGTGGTTTCCTTCAAGCGGGAAGTCTATCGCCGGGTGATGAAGGAGTTTGCCCCGCTGGCGATGCCGGTGCCGGCAGTGCAGGTCAACAAGAAGGATGGGCGGCGTAATCGCGCCCGCTAAGGAGCACAGATTAGTTGTTAACGGAACTCAGACGCATCGTCGAAAGCATGGCCGAAGCCAATACCCTCGAGCTGGCCTTGCAGGCATTGGTCAGCCAGACCCGGCTGGCCATGTCGGTGGACTGCTGTTCCGTTTATGTCTCCGAACCTGAAATGCGCCGCTACCGGCTGGCTGCGACCGACGGTCTGGCCGAGTCGGCGGTGGGCAAGGCCACCTTGCCGTTCGAGCAGGGTATCGTCGGCTTGGTGGGTCAGCGTGAAGAGCTGATCAACCTGGCCGATGCCCCCTCCCACCCCAGTTTCAAATTCCTGCCCGATGTGGCCGAAGAGGCGTTTCGCTCCTTCCTCGGCGCCCCCATCATGCATCAGCGCCAGGTGGTGGGTATTCTGGTGGTGCAGCAGAAGGAGAGCCGTCTCTTCGATGAGGGGGAGGAGTCCTTCATGGTCACCCTGGCGGCCCAGCTGGCGGCGCGCATCGCCCAGGCTCAGGCCAAGGGGTGGCTGCAGAAGACCGACTGGAGCAAGCCGCTGCGCGGCATTGCCGGGGCCAGCGGCATCGCCATGGCCAAGGCCTGGGTATGGCGGCCACGCAAGGAGCTGCGCTCCATCACCCCGCGCAAGGATGAGGATCACGCCAGCCAGCTGGCGCGGCTGAACGTGGCGGTGGAAGAGGTGCGCCACGATCTGGAGAGCCTGGCCCTGCGTTTTCGCGAGAGTTACAGCCAGGACTCGGTGGCGATCTTCGATATCTACCTGCATCTGCTGGACGATCCCGGCTACATCAAGCCGATCCGCAACAAGGTGAGCAAGGAGCACTGGACGGCGGTCTCGGCGGTCAAACTCATCAGCGATCGTCTCATCGAGCAGTTCAAGGGGATGAAGGATCCCTATCTGCAGGAGCGCTCCACCGATGTGAAGGACATCGCTCAGCGGCTCATCAGCCGACTGGTGCAAAACGAGCCCGAGCACATCGCTATCGGCGAGCCTGTGGTGCTGGTTGCCGATGAGGTGACGGCTACCATCCTCGCCGAGGTGCCCCGCGAGTTCCTGACCGGGGTGGTGTCCCTCAAGGGGGGCACCAACTCCCACGCTGCCATCCTGGCCCGCGCCATGGGGGTGGCGGCCATCATGGGGGTGGATCTGCCGCTCGGCGACATCGGTGGTCGCATGTTGGTGGTCGACGGTTACAGCGGCGATCTCTTCATCGAGCCCAATCAGGTGATCCTGACCGAGTATCGTCAGCTGCTGAGCGAGGAGCGGGCGCTCGATACCCTGGTGCGCAGCGTCGACAACCAGCCCTCCGAGACCGCCGATGGCGTGCCTGTCTCCCTGCTGCTCAACGCTGGCCTCAGCGCCGACACCGAGATCTCTCTCAATCAGCTGGCGGATGGGGTCGGCCTCTATCGCACCGAGATCCCCTTCATGCTGCAGGACAGCTTCCCCTCCGAGTGGGAGCAGACCGCCCGTTATCGCGGCATTCTGGAGACCTATCGCAACCGGCCGGTCTGCATGCGGACCCTGGACGTGGGGGGGGACAAGCAGTTGCCCTATTTCCCCATCGTCGAGGAAAATCCCTTCCTTGGCTGGCGGGGGATCCGACTCACCCTGGATCACCCCGAACTGTTCCTGGTGCAGCTCAAGGCAATGCTGCGGGCCAGCGAAGGGCTGGACAATCTGGCCATCATGCTGCCGATGATCAGCAGCGTCAGCGAAATCAAGGCCTCCCGCCGCCTGCTGGATCAGGCGTGGCGCGAGGTGTCGGAAGAGGCGGCCAGCCGCAGTGCGGTGATCCGCTACCCGAGCCTGGGGGTGATGATCGAGGTGCCTTCCGCCCTCTACATCCTGCCCGAAATGGCCCCGCTCATCGACTTCTGGTCGGTGGGCAGCAACGACCTGACCCAGTACCTGCTGGCGGTGGATCGCAACAACGCCCGGGTCGCCAACATCTACGACGCCTTCCATCCGGCGGTGATCCGCGCCTTGCAGCTGCTGGTTGACGCCTCACATCGCTATCAGAAGCCAGTGTCGGTGTGTGGCGAGCTGGCCGGTGATCCGGTCGGGGTGTTGCTGCTGCTGGCCATGGGCTATCGCCGCTTCAGCATGAACACCCACAACATCGCCCGCATCAAGTACGTGCTGCGCCAGGCCAACCTGAGCGAGCTGACGGTGCTGCTGACCGACGGCCTCAAGCACGACAATCCGCACGTGTTGCGCGGCCTGTTTGCCCGCTATCTGGAAGAGCACGGTCTGGGCGGTTTGCTGCGCGCCGGTCACAAAGCGAAACAGATTGATTGATAATCATGCCTTGTCCCTGCTGACGAATGATCGGAAAATGCGGCTTTTCTTATGACTGGGGCCGCTTATGCAGCACGATGGATATTGGGTTTTCTCGCAGATTGATCCCGTAGCATTCAGTTTGGGACCACTATCGGTACGCTGGTATGGTCTCATGTACTTGTTTGGCTTCGCTTTTGCCATGTGGCTGGCGGGGCGTCGCGCCGATGCGCCGAACAGCGGCTGGACCCGTAACGAGGTGTCCGACCTGCTGTTTTACGGCTTCCTCGGGGTGATCCTGGGTGGTCGGGTCGGTTACGTGCTGTTTTACAACTTCGACATGTTCCTGGCCGATCCTCTCTACCTGTTCAAGATCTGGACCGGTGGCATGTCGTTCCACGGCGGCCTGATCGGGGTCATCACCGCCATGGTCTGGTTTGCCCACAAGACCAAGCGCCACTTCTTTACCGTGGCCGATTTCGTGGCACCGCTCATTCCGTTTGGCCTCGGCGTCGGCCGCATCGGCAACTTCCTCAACGGCGAGCTGTGGGGTCGGGTCACAGATGTGCCCTGGGCCATCATCTTCCCGGAGGCGGGCCCCGAGCCGCGCCACCCCTCCCAGCTCTACCAGTTCGCTCTGGAAGGGGTGGTACTGTTCATCATCCTCAACCTGTTCTGGCGCAAGAACCCGCCGCGCGGCGCCATCTCTGGCATGTTCCTGTTGTTCTACGGCCTGTTCCGCTTCCTGGTGGAGTTCGTACGCCAGCCTGACAGCCAGCTGGGGCTCTACTTCAACGAGATCAGCATGGGGCAGATCCTCTCTACTCCGATGATCCTCATCGGTGCCCTGATGATCTGGGCTGCCTACAAGCGCCCGCAGCTGTTCGGCAACGTCGTGAAGGAGGCAAAGCAATGAGAGCCTATCTCGACCTGATGCAGAAGATCCTGGATGAGGGAACCGTCAAGTCCGACCGTACCGGTACCGGCACCGTCTCCCTGTTCGGCCATCAGATGCGCTTCAACCTGGCCGAAGGCTTCCCGCTGGTGACCACCAAGAAGTGCCACCTGCGCTCCATCATTCACGAGCTGCTCTGGTTCCTCAACGGCGACACCAATACCGCCTATCTGAAAAAAAATGGTGTCAGTATCTGGGACGAGTGGGCCGACGAGAACGGAGATCTTGGCCCGGTCTACGGCGCCCAGTGGCGCTCCTGGCCGGCGGCTGACGGGTCTGTCATCGACCAGATCCAGAAGGCGGTGGACGACATCAAGCACAACCCGGATTCCCGTCGCATCATCGTCTCTGCCTGGAATGTGGGCGAGCTGGACAAGATGGCGCTGGCCCCCTGCCACGCCTTTTTCCAGTTCTACGTGGCGGACGGCAAACTCTCCTGCCAGCTCTATCAGCGCAGCTGTGACGTCTTCCTCGGCCTGCCGTTCAACATCGCCAGCTACGCTCTGCTGACCCACATGATGGCCCAGCAGTGCGACCTGGAAGTGGGGGACTTCGTCTGGACCGGTGGTGACGTGCACCTCTACTCCAACCACATGGAGCAGACCGCGCTGCAGCTCTCCCGCGAGCCGCGCCCGCTGCCGACCCTGCTGATCAAACGCAAGCCGGACTCCATCTTCGACTACCGGTTCGAGGATTTCGAGATCGAGGGTTACGACCCCCATCCCGGCATCAAGGCGCCCGTCGCCATCTGATGTGAAAGGCGCCCATGAGGCGCCTTTTTATGCATAAAAACCACAGAGTATTCATTCTTATGGGGGAGTTTCGAGTGATATCTGCCCGAGAGAAAACCTGCTTATAGCAGGCATGTTTGATTTTGCCTTCGGTTTTTTCGTTGTATTTCGCAGTAAGAAACGATTTTTCACGGATTGTTATCGGATATAGACTCAAATCAAAGTAAGACTGTGGATATTTTAACCATGAGCGACGTAATCAAGAAGTTCCTCAAGCTGGAGGCCGCCTCCGGAATAATTCTGATCATGGCAGCCATGCTGGCGATGATCCTGGCCAACAGCGGTCTGGCTGGCAGCTATCAGGCTTTCCTCGATACCCAGGTGCAGGTGCGCATTGCCGCCCTCGACATCAACAAGCCGCTGCTGCTCTGGATCAACGACGGCTTCATGGCGGTCTTCTTCCTGCTGGTCGGCCTCGAGGTGAAGCGCGAGATGCTGGAAGGGGCCCTCTCTTCCCGGGTGCAGGCCACCTTCCCGGCCATCGCGGCGGTGGGCGGTATGCTGGCGCCTGCGCTGATCTATGCCTTCTTCAACTACTCGGACGAAGTGGCGCGTGCCGGCTGGGCCATTCCCGCCGCTACCGACATCGCCTTTGCTCTCGGGGTGATGGCGCTGCTCGGCAAGCGGGTGCCGGTGAGCCTCAAGGTGTTTCTGCTGGCGCTGGCCATCATGGATGACCTGGGGGTCATCATCATCATAGCCCTGTTCTACACCCAGCAGCTGTCGCTGACGGCGCTGGCGATCGGCATCCTGGCGACCCTGACCCTGCTGTGGATGAATCGCCGCGGCGAGGATCGGATCAGCCTCTACATGCTGGTCGGGCTGGTGCTCTGGGTGGCAGTGCTGAAGTCGGGCGTCCATGCGACCCTGGCCGGCGTGGTGGTGGGCTTCATGATCCCGCTCAACGGCAAGCGTTATGCCTCGCCACTCAAGCATCTAGAGCATGCCCTGCACCCCTGGAGCGCCTACCTGATCCTGCCGCTGTTCGCCTTTGCCAATGCCGGGGTGTCGCTGGAAGGGATAGGCCTCTCCTCCTTGCTGAGCCCGGTGCCCATGGGCATCATGCTGGGGCTGTTCATCGGCAAGCCGCTCGGGGTGTTCACCATCAGCTGGCTGTCGGTCAAGCTGGGTATTGCCCAACTGCCACCCGGGGTCAACTTCAGACAGATCTTTGCGGTCAGCATTCTGTGCGGCATCGGCTTTACCATGTCGATGTTCATCGCCTCGCTGGCCTTCGAGCACGGCGGATTGGATTACGGCAGCTACTCTCGCCTCGGGATCCTGGTGGGATCCACCCTGGCGGCGATCGTCGGTTATCTCGCCCTGCGCATGGCGCTCCCGAACCGGGAGGCCGATCAAAGCACGGAGGGGTTATGAAAAGAGTAGGATGGTTGGCCATGCTGGCGCTGAGCCAGGCGGCTTGGGCCGGCAGTCTGCAGGATTGCCAGCAGGATGCAGCCTCGGCCAGCTGCTCGGCCTACCTCAGCGGCGTGGTCGACAGCGCCCTGCTGCTGGGGGACAAGCAGGCCAAGGCGCAGTTTGGCGAGACCTTCGCCGAGCGGGCGCTGAGCAGCCGGGCCGGCGAGCGGGTCAAGCAGTCCAACAAGCGCTACTGCGGGGAGCGGATGCCGGATCCGGTCAGCCTCAAGGCCCACCTGCAGGAGCAGTTCGGCGCGAACAAGGTTGACTCGATCAGCGACATGTATGACATTCTGGCGGCTGAACTCAGTTGCTACCGGAGCCCGCGCCAGGCGGGAACCCCATCGGATGTCACACCTTAACTACAACCATCTCTATTATTTTTGGATGACCCAGAAGAAGGGCTCCGTCACGCAAGCGGCGGAAGCCCTCTTTTTGACCCCGCAGACCGTCACCGGCCAGATCAAGCTGCTGGAGCAGCGCCTCGGTGGCAAATTGCTGATAAGAAAGGGGCGCTCCCTGGAGGCGACCGAGCTGGGCCAGCTGGTGTTCCGTTATGCCGACAAGATGTTCAGCCTCTCCTACGAGATGCTGGATATCGTCAACTACCGCAAGGAGAGCCAGATCCTGTTCGACGTCGGCATCGCCGACGCCCTCTCAAAACGCCTCGCCAGCCGGGTGCTGCTCTCCGTCATCCCCAATGATGGCTCCATCCACCTGCGCTGTTTCGAATCGACCCACGAGTTGTTGCTGGAGCAGCTGAGTGAGCACAAGCTCGACATGATCCTCTCCGACTGCCCGGTGGACTCCAGCCAGCACGCCGGCCTGCTCTCCAAGCGGCTCGGTGGTTGCGGGGTCAGCTTCTTCTGCAAGGCGCCGCTGCCATCGCTGCCGTTTCCCGCCTGTCTGGAGGAGCGCAAGCTGCTGATCCCCGGCCGGCGTACCGCCATGGGTCGCCAGCTGACCCAGTGGTTCGAGCAGCAGGGGGTCTCCCCCAGCATTCTCGGCGAGTTTGACGATGCGGCCCTGATGAAGGCGTTTGGCTTTTTCAACCAGGGCATCTTCATGGCGCCCACCATCTACCGGGAGGAGATCCTGGAAGGGGAGGGGGTGATGCTGCTGGGCGAGACCCAGGATCTGATGGAGGAGTACTACGTCATCTTCGCCGAGCGGATGATCCAGCACCCGGCAGTAAAACGGGTGTGCGAGAGTGATTTCTCCTTCCTGTTTGCCGGCCAGGAGGACTTTGCCATGATTCAACCGGCAACCCTGTCATTTTAAATTGACGGGCCACAGAGTATGATTCTTGCCTCGAACGAGAGGGAATGAGATGCAACTGGAAGAGATGGAGGCCAATGCGAGCCGGGCGGTGGCACTGCTCAAGGCGCTGGCCAATGAACGGCGGCTGTTTATCTTGTGTCAGCTGCTGGAGCGGGAGCTGTCGGTGGGGGAGCTCAACGAGCGGCTTGGTCTGAGTCAGTCGGCGTTGTCACAACACTTGGCCGTGCTGCGGCGGGATGAACTGGTGGAGACGCGCAAGGAGGCCCAGACGGTCTACTATTCGCTGCGCAGCTACGAGGTGCGCGAGATGATAGGGTTGCTGCACAAGTTGTACTGCAGCGAACAGAAATAAAAAACCGGCACAAAGGCCGGTTTTTTCAGCTTTATCAGCAGACGCTGATTAAGCCATAGCTTTGATCTGGGCAGACAGGCGGCTCTTGTGACGAGCAGCTTTGTTCTTGTGGATCAGGCCTTTGGTCGCCATACGATCCATGATCGGCTGAGCAACAGCGAAAGCGGCAGTCGCAGCAGCCTTGTCGCCGGAGGCGATGGCAGCGATGACTTTCTTCAGGTAGGTACGGGTCATGGAACGACGGCTGGCGTTGTGCTGACGACGTTTCTCTGACTGAAGAGCGCGCTTCTTAGCAGATTTGATGTTAGCCAAGGTAAAACTCCTAAAACTGTCTTAGCGAGTGTATTGAAAAGGCCCGGAAATATGCCTTCTCAACCACATATTGTCAAATGATTTGTGCAAATAAACACCGCCCCCCGGTGGTGTGTCAGGTGGGAGACGGTTAAACTGTCGGCCGATTCTATCAGCATTCTTTTCATTCCGACAGTTCCAGAGGCCTCGTCTTGAGTAAGAAATTGATCAAATCCGGCATGATAGTGTCCGGAATGACGTTGGCGTCCCGCGTGATGGGCTTGGTTCGCGATGTGGTCATCGCCAATCTGCTTGGCGCCGGGGTGGCCGCAGACGTCTTCTTCTTTGCCAACCGCATTCCCAACTTTCTGCGCCGCCTGTTCGCCGAAGGTGCCTTCAACCAGGCCTTTGTTCCCGTGATGACGGAGTACAAGAAAAAGGGCGACGAGAGCGAAGTGCGCGAGTTGCTGGCTGCGGTGGCGGGCACCCTGGGGGGGATCGTTACTGTGGTCACCCTGCTCGGGGTGCTGGGGTCAGGCGTGCTGACCGCCCTGTTTGGTTGGGGCTGGTTCTGGGACTGGCTGCACGGCGGGCCGGCGGCCGAGAAGTTCGAGATGGCCAGCCTGATGCTCAAGATCACCTTCCCCTACCTCTGGTTCATCACCTTCACCGCCATGGCGGGGGCCATTCTCAACACCTTCGGTCGCTTCGGGGTCTCCTCCTTTACCCCCATCTTCCTCAACATCACCATGATTGCCGCCGCCTGGTGGATTTCACCCTGGCTCGACAATCCCGAGCTGGCACTGGCCATCGGTGTCTTCCTCGGCGGTCTGGTGCAGTTCCTGTTCCAGTTCCCGTTCCTGCGCCAGCTCAACATGCTGGTGTGGCCCAAGTGGGGTTGGCACCACCCGGGGGTGGTGAAGATCCGCACCCTGATGATCCCGGCCCTGTTCGGGGTCTCGGTCAGCCAGATCAACCTGCTGGTCAATACCATGCTCGCCTCCTTCCTGGCGACCGGCGCCATCAGTTATCTCTATTACTCGGACCGGCTGCTGGAGTTCCCGCTCGGCATGTTCGGCGTCGCCATCAGCACCGTCATTCTGCCGGCGCTGGCCAAGAAGCACGTGGATGCCGACCCGGCCGACTTCTCCCGCACCATGGACTGGGGGGTGCGGATGGTGATGCTGCTCGGCCTGCCGGCCATGGTGGGCATCGCCGTGCTGCGCGAGCCCATCTTGCGGGTGCTGTTCATGCGCGGCGAGTTCGGTCTGCACGAGGTGAGCATGTCGAGTGCCAGTTTGCTGGCATCGACCACGGGTTTGCTGTCGCTGATGCTGATCAAGGTGCTGGCACCGGGCTACTACGCCCGCCAGGATACCCGCACGCCGGTGCGGATCGGGATGATCTCGATGGCGGCCAACATGGTCTGCAACCTGCTCTTCATCTATCCGCTCGGCTACGTGGGGCTGGCCCTCTCGACCGCCTGCTCGGGCACACTGAACGCGGCTTTGCTGTTCAGGGGGCTCCATCAGCAGAGCGTCTACCGTCCGTCCCGTCACACCGGGGTATTCTGTCTCAAGCTGCTGACCGCCAGCCTGCTGATGGGGGGCGTGCTCTTGTACCTCTCTCCGGATCTGGCCCAGTGGGGCGCCTGGCACATGAGCAAGGCGACCATGCAGCTGGCCATGCTGCTGGTCGTGGGGGGCGCCATCTATGCCGGTGTCCTGCTGGCGGTTGGGATCCGGCCAAGAGATCTGAGAGCGGGGCGGGACGACTGAGTCAGCCCCTGCGGCGAGATAGCCCCACCTGAACCTGTTGTCGGGGCGGAGCGGCTGAAATCGGGTCAGCAACAGGGCTGACCCGGCGTGCCGCCTGATATATAATCCGGCGATTTTCATAGCAGCAAAGCACAAGGCACTGATGGAGCTTATCCGCGGTATTCACAATATCAAGCCCCGTCACCGGGGGTGTGTATTGACCATTGGCAACTTTGATGGGGTCCATCAGGGTCATCATGCCGTGCTGGCTCGCTTGCAGGAAAAGGCCGCCCAGCTCGGCCTGCCGGCCTGCGTCATGCTGTTCGAACCCCAGCCGCTGGAGCTGTTTGCCGGGGCCGCGGCGCCGGCCCGCCTCAGCCGCCTGCGGGAGAAGTACGAGGCGCTCAAGGGGATGCAGATCGATCGCATGCTCTGCGTGCGCTTCAACCACCGCTTTGCCGAGCAGTCCGCCACCACCTTCATCGAGCAACTGCTGGTGGAGAAACTCGGCGTGCACTATCTGGTGGTCGGCGACGATTTTCGCTTCGGCAAGGGGCGGGAAGGGGACTTCCACCTGCTGGAGGAGGCCGGCCGGCGTTTCGGCTTCGAGGTGATCAGCACCCAGAGCTTCCAGTTGTCCCGTCAGCGGGTCAGCAGCACGCTAGTGCGCGAGGCCCTCGCGGCCGGCCGGATGGCGGAGGTGGAGCTGATGCTTGGCCGTCCCTATACCATCAGCGGTCGAGTGGCCCACGGTGAAAAGCTGGGCCGCACCATAGGTTTTCCCACCGCCAATCTGGCCCTCAAGCGTCAGGTGATCCCGGTCGGTGGCGTGTTCGCGGTGGAAGTGATATGTTCCGGCAAGACCTTCCCCGGTGTCGCCAATGTGGGTGTACGGCCGACCTTGAGCGGTACACAAGCCAGATTGGAAGTACATCTATTTGATTTTTCTGGCGACCTTTATGGTCAACAGGTCAAGGTGCTGCTTCGCCACAAGCTGCGCGAAGAGCAGAAGTTTGCCTCTTTCACCGCCTTGAAAGAGCAGATCGAACGAGATGCCCTGGCGGCCCGAGCCTGGTTCGGGCTGCCACAATTTCATTTACCCAGCACTCTTTTAGAAAAGAAGGGAACCCAGGACTGATGAGCGACTATAAACACACCCTGAATCTTCCGGAAACCGAGTTTCCGATGCGTGGCGATCTGGCCAAGCGCGAACCCAACATGCTGAAACGTTGGTACGATCAGGATCTTTACGGCGCCATTCGCCGCGCCAAAGCGGGCAAGCCTTCGTTCATTCTGCACGATGGCCCCCCCTATGCGAACGGCAGCATTCACATCGGTCACTCGGTCAACAAGATCCTCAAAGACATCATCATCAAGTCCAAGGGCCTCTCCGGTTTCGACTCCCCCTACGTGCCGGGCTGGGATTGCCACGGTCTGCCCATCGAGCTGAAAGTGGAAGGCATGGTCGGCAAGCCGGGTGAGAAGGTTTCCGCCGCCGAGTTCCGCGCCGAGTGCCGCAAATACGCCAAGACCCAGATCGAAGCGCAGAAGACCGACTTCATCCGTCTGGGCGTGCTGGGTGACTGGGAACACCCCTACCTGACCATGGATTTTGGCACCGAAGCCAACATCATCCGCTCCATGGCCAAGATCGTTGAAAACGGCCACCTGCACAAAGGCTCCAAGCCGGTGCATTGGTGTACCGATTGCGGCTCCGCGCTGGCTGAAGCCGAGGTGGAGTACTACGACAAGAACTCCCCTTCCATCGACGTGCGCTTCAAGGCCGTCGACGAGGCTACCGTGGCCGCCAAGTTTGACTGCGCCGAAGGCCACACCGGCAAGGGACCCCTCTCTGCCGTGATCTGGACCACCACCCCGTGGACCCTGCCGGCCAACCGCGCCATCGCCATGCACGCCGATCTCGACTATGCGCTGGTGCAGGTAGAGGGTGACAATCCCGAGCGTCTGATCCTGGCCGCCGAGCTGGTGAAGGACGTGATGGATCGCGCTGGCATCGAGCACTTCCACAACCTGGGCTACGCCAAGGGGGCCGCACTCGAGCTGCTGCGCTTCAACCACCCCTTCTACAGCTTCGACGTGCCTGTGGTGCTGGGTGATCACGTCACCCTGGACGCCGGTACCGGCGCGGTGCACACCGCCCCTGGCCACGGTCAGGAAGACTTCGTGGTCGGTCAGAAGTACGGTCTGGAAGTGGCCAACCCGGTTGGCAGCAACGGCGTCTATCTGCCGGATACCGAACTGTTTGCCGGCCAGCACGTGTTCAAGGCCAATGCGGCCGTGGTCGAGGTGCTGACCGAGCGTGGTGCCCTGCTGCACCACAAGGTGTTCAACCACTCCTACCCGCACTGCTGGCGTCACAAGACCCCGATCATCTTCCGTGCCACCCCCCAGTGGTTCATCAGCATGGAGCAGAAGGGTCTGCGCAAGCGTGCGCTGGAAGAGATCGAGCGCATCGAGAAAGAGGGCATTGCCCAGCACGGTCAGAGCGGCTGGGTGCCTGCCTGGGGTAAAAACCGCATTCAGGCGATGGTCGAGAACCGTCCTGACTGGTGTATTTCCCGTCAGCGTACCTGGGGCGTGCCCATCTCCCTGTTCGTCCACAAGGATACCCAGGCACTGCACCCGGATTCCGTGCGCCTGATGGAAGAGGTGGCCAAGCGGGTCGAACAGTCCGGCATCCAGGCCTGGTGGGATCTGGACAAGGCCGAGCTGCTGGGCGCGGATGCCGACAACTACGAGAAGGTGCCCGATACCCTGGACGTCTGGTTTGACTCCGGTTCTACCCACGCCTCCGTGGTCGACGCCCGTCCCGAGTTCAACGGCAAGCCGGCCGACATGTATCTGGAAGGCTCTGACCAGCACCGTGGCTGGTTCATGTCCTCCCTGATGATCGGCGTCGCCATGAAGGACAAGGCCCCCTACAACCAGGTGCTGACTCACGGCTTCACCGTGGACGGTCAGGGCCGCAAGATGTCCAAGTCCATCGGCAACGTGGTGAGCCCGCAGGACGTGATGAACAAGCTGGGTGCCGACATCCTGCGTCTGTGGGTCGCCAGCACCGACTACACCGGCGAGATGACCGTCTCCGACGAGATCCTCAAGCGCTCCGCCGATGCCTATCGCCGTATCCGCAACACCGCCCGCTTCCTGCTGGCCAACCTGAACGGCTTCAATCCGGCGACCGACATGGTGGCACCGGCCGACATGGTGGTGGTGGATCGCTGGGCCGTGGGCCGTGCCAAGGCGGTACAGGCCGAGATCGTGGCGGCGTTCGACGAGTACAACTTCCACGGCGTGACCCAGAAGCTGATGCAGTTCTGCTCCATCGAGATGGGCTCCTTCTATCTGGACGTCATCAAGGATCGTCAGTACACCGCCAAGGCCGACAGCCTGGCCCGTCGCTCCTGCCAGACCGCCCTCTATCACATCGCCGAGGCCATGGTGCGCTGGATGGCGCCCATCATGAGCTTCACTGCCGACGAGATCTGGGCCCTGCTGCCGGGCGAGCGCGGCGAGTTCGTGTTCACCGAGGAGTGGTACGACGGCCTGTTCGGGCTGGAAACGGGCGAAGTGCTGAACGACGAGTTCTGGGCCGAGATCCTCACCGTGCGCGGTGAAGTGAACAAGGCGCTGGAAGTGGCCCGTGGCGAGAAGCGCATCGGCGGTTCTCTGCAGGCCGAACTGACCCTGTTCGCCAAGCCTGAGCTGGCGGTGCGTCTGAACGCCCTGGCCGATGAGCTGCGCTTCGTGCTGCTCACCTCCAAGGCCAAGGTGGTCAGCGTCGATGCCGCACCGGCTGAGGCCGTGGCAACCGAGCGTGATGACCTGTGGCTGAGCGTGGCCCAGTCTGCCGCCGCCAAGTGCGACCGCTGCTGGCACCATGTGGAAGACGTGGGCACCATCGCGGGTCACGAAGAGATCTGTGGCCGCTGCGTCACCAACGTCGAGGGTGACGGCGAAACTCGTCAATTTGCCTGATGAACATGACTCACCATAAAAGCGGCCTGCGTTGGCTGTGGCTGGCAGTGCTGGCCTTTGTACTGGACCAGGCGAGCAAGCTCGCCGTGGTCAAGCTGCTGCCATTTGGCTACCCGGGGGTGGAGATCACCCCCTTCTTCAACCTGGTCCATGTCTACAACAAGGGGGCTGCTTTCAGCTTCCTGGCCGATCAGGGCGGCTGGCAGCGCTGGTTCTTCGCGGTGCTGGCGTTTGCCATCTGCGGCTTGCTGATCCACTGGCTGCGCAAGCAGTCCGTCACCCAGCGCTGGAGCGGCATCGCCTACAGCCTGATCATCGGCGGGGCGCTCGGCAACGTGTTTGACCGGCTGGTGCTGGGCCATGTGGTCGACTTCCTCGACTTCTACTGGCAGCGCGCCCACTGGCCGGCGTTCAACCTGGCCGACAGCTTCATCTTCATCGGTGCCGCCATGATCGTGCTGGACGGCTTGCGTGGCGAGAAAAAACAGGACGCGAACTCATGAGCCAGCTGATTGCTGCGGACAGCAGCGTACTGTTCCATTTCTCCATCAAGCTGGAAGATGGTTCGGTGGCCGACAGCACGGCGCTGCACGGCAAGCCGGCTCGTCTGCGGATGGGAGACGGCAGTCTGACGCCGAGCTTCGAACAGTGCCTGCTGGGGCTGCGCGAGGGGGAGAGCAAGAGCTTCACCCTGGCGCCGGAAGAGGCGTTCGGACTCTCCAACCCCGACAACATCTACCATCTGGACCGCGCCAAGTTCGGTGCCGATGTGGAGCCGAAAGTCGGCACCATCATACTGTTCGACCAGCCCAACGGCAGCGAGCTGCCGGGTATCGTCCGGGCGGTGGCAGGGATGTCGGTGACGGTCGATTTCAACCACCCCCTGGCCGGTCACACCGTCACCTTCGAGGTGGAGATCCTGGGGGTTGATGACGAGGAGAAGGTGCACTGATGGATATCCTGCTGGCTAACCCCCGTGGCTTCTGCGCCGGTGTCGACCGTGCCATCAGCATCGTCGAGAGCGCGCTGGAGAAGTTTGGTGCCCCCATCTATGTCCGTCATGAAGTGGTGCACAACCGCTACGTGGTGAACAAGCTCAAGGAGGCGGGTGCCGTCTTCGTCGAGGAGCTGGATGAGGTGCCGGACGACAGCATCGTCATCTTCTCCGCCCACGGCGTCTCCAAGGCGGTGCGCGAGATGGCCAAGTCCCGCGCTCTCAAGGTGTTCGATGCCACCTGTCCGCTGGTGACCAAGGTGCACATGGAGGTCCATCGCGCCAGTCGCAAGGGCTCCGAAGCCGTGCTCATCGGTCATGCCGGTCATCCCGAGGTGATCGGCACCATGGGGCAGTACGAGAATCGCGAGGGCGGCATGTATCTGGTGGAGACGCCGGCAGACGTGGCCAGGCTCAAGGTGAAGAACCCGGACGATCTCTGCTTCGTCACCCAGACCACCCTCAGCGTGGACGAGACCTCGGACGTGATCGATGCATTGCGGGCGCACTTCCCCAATATCCAGGGGCCGCGCAAGGATGACATCTGCTACGCCACCCAGAACCGCCAGGATGCGGTGCGGGAGATGGCCGGGCTGGTGGACGCCATGCTGGTGGTGGGGTCGCGCAACTCCTCCAACTCCAACCGCCTGCGGGAGCTGGCCGAGAAGGTGGGCGCCAAGGCCTACCTCATCGACGACGCCTCCATGATCGAGGCCGGTTGGCTGGCGGGAGTCAAGGCGATCGGTGTCACCGCCGGTGCCTCCGCCCCCGAGGTGCTGGTGCAGTCCGTCATCACCCGTCTGCGCGAGCTGGGCGGCAAGGTGGTGGCCGAACACCCCGGTCGTGAAGAGAACGTGGTGTTTGAAGTGCCGCCGGAACTGCGCATCCTGTGAGCGATGCGTCCCCTGCGGGACTACACAGTCTCTGATTGAGCCACCTCCAGCGAGGTGGCTTTTTCATGGGTGATTCTTATGGCTCTTGTTGGCCGCGTTGCCGTGAGATCGCAGCGAAATTTGATGATGTATGTCCAAGATTTGAGTAGATTGAATTGCAAGCGAAGGTTCGCGGCCTAGACTGCTGATGAACTTATCACCGGCTTGATGGCAGATGGATGTGCAGCCGGCCCCCCGACAAAATCAGAGCGAAACAGGATGTTTTTGCGTTCAGGTTTTAGCCTCATCGAGCTGATGGTCACCATTGCGCTCGTCTCTATCCTGCTGACGCTGGGAGTCCCCTCCTTCAGCGCGATAATGCGCAACATGACGTTGACCAGCCAGGCCAACAACTTCGTGGCCGCCATCAACCTTGCCCGCTCCGAAGCCATTCGCCGCAATACGGCGGTCACTCTCTCCGCCTCCACCAGCAATCTGACCCAGAACCACTGGGAATCGGGCTGGCAGATCTGGGTCGACAGCAACGGCAACGGCACCCTGGACAACGGCGAGTTGCTGCGACTCTTTCCCGACATGGGGGCCGGCACCCTGGTCAGCAATACCTCGCTGGTACGTTTCAGTGGCAATGGCTTTCTCGATGGTCGCACCCAGGCGGCGCTGGTGTTTTCCCTGCAGCCGCCCGACTGCGCTCAGGAGGCATCGCGCGACATCACGATCACCCCGGCCGGCCGCCCTTCAATCACGGAGACCAGCTGCATATGAAGCACCAGCAAGGCGTCTCGCTGCTTGAAATCATGATCGCCGTGCTGGTGTTGTCGATCGGCATCCTCGGCATGGCGACCCTGCAGTTGCAGGCACTCAAGAGCAACCAGTCGGCCCTGACCCGGACCGAGGCGACCCAGTTTGCCTACATGATCACCGACATGATGCGGGCCAACCGCAGCGCGGCTCTGCTCGGCCAGTACAACGTCGGCCTGGGGGAGGCGGTCTCCGGCAGCTCGATGGCGATACAGGATGTGCAGTACTGGAAACAGGCGCTCGGCGGCCTGCCCGGCGGTGATGGGGCCATTGCCGTGAGTGCCGGACAGGCGACCATCACCATCCAGTGGGATGCCAGCCGGCTGGCCACCGAGCCTGCGCTGCGCAGCATGACCCTGAGGACGGATCTGTGAACGGGCGGCGCACCTTGCTGCGCCAGGCCGGTGTCGGTCTGGTGGAGGTGATGATCGCCCTGCTGCTGTCGCTGCTGACGGTCGGGATCATCATTCAGGTGCTGCTTGGCAACCACAAAACCTACCTGACCGGTGAGGCCATCGCCCGGGTGCAGGAGGACAGCCGGTTTGCCGTCAACCTGTTGCAACAAGAGCTGCGGATGGTGGGCTACCAGGGCTGCCTCAGCAAGCAGGGGGTCAACATCACCAATACCCTCAACGGGGCGACGGCGCTGCCCTACAACTTCACCGTCTATCTGCGCGGCTATGACAATGTCACGGCGACGCTGCCTGCGCCGCTGTCGGCCCTGTTTACCGCGGCCGAGCCCAAACCCAAGCCGGGAACCGACGTGCTGCTGGTGCAGGGGCCTACCGGCAGCGGTGTGCCGGTGACCCGCAACAACAGCGCCGCCCAGCTGTTCGTGCAGCAACTCTCCAGCAAGGCCAACTACTGCGGCACCGGCAAGCAGGGCTACAGCGACCTGTGCGAGGGGGACATCGTCATGGTCTCCGACTGCCAGAAGGCGCGGATCTTCCAGATCACCCAAACCCAGGTGGTGGGAGGGGGCAGCGAGGTCAACATCGGCCACTCCAACGACAACAAATACACCCCGGGCAATGCCGTCAGCTCCTGGGGTGGGGCCAGCAGCCCGGTCGAGGAGCGCTTCGGCGCCGGTTCGGTATTGAGCCGGATGGAAACCCGGGTCTATTACATCGCCCGTCCCTCGGCCGGCGCACCTTATGCCCTCTATCGCAAGAGCGGGCTGGGGGCGGGCATGCTGCTGGCGGACGGGGTCACCGACATCCAGCTGACCTTCGGTGAGGATCAGAACCGGGATCGGGCGGCGGATCGTTACGTGAGTGCCGCCAGCAACCCGAACTGGGACAACGTGCTGGGGATCGGCGTTCAGCTGTTGATGCGCAGCAACCAGGGCAATGTGGTGTCGGATCCGCAGGCCATCAGCTTCGCCGGGGCTACCTTCCAGGCAACCGACAGCCACTGGTACTGGGTGGCCGAAACCACGGTCGCCTTGCGCAACCGGCTGCCATGAGGAGGGAGGCATGATGGGGCGACAAGGGGGAATGGCACTGGTGATCAGCCTGATTTTTCTCGCGGTAGTGAGCCTGCTGGCGATGGCCAGCATGCAGAGCGCCCTGCTGCAGGAGAAAATGGCGGGCAACCAGAAGGAGTCGCAACAGGCGCTGCAGGCGGCGGAGGCGGCACTGCGCGCTGCCGAGCGCTATCTGGAGGCGGGCAACTCAGGCCCCTACGACAACAGCGCCGGCCTCTATGAGTTCGTCAGCGTGGCGGTGGATCCCGCTTCTCCCTCCACGGCCTGGCGGACCTATGCCAATAGCGGGCTGGCGGGACGGGCCCCAGAGTACTTCATCGAGCGGCTGCCCTACACCCAGAGCAGCAACGAGAGCCTGGCGGTGGACGAGCCCATCAGCGAGCGCCGTCTTTATCGCATCACGGCTCGGGGATTTGGCCTCTCGGACGAGAGCCGGGTGCTGTTGCAATCGACCTACAGCCGCTAGGAGGGAACCATGCGTGCATCTGGCTACGGATTTTGTGCCCTGTTGCTCTGCACCCAGGTGCAGGCGGCGCTCGACATCGCCCAGGTTCCCCTCTATCTCGGCACCCGGGCCGAACCCAACATCATGTTCAGTCTGGATGACTCAGGTTCGATGCACTTCGAGCTGATGCCGGAGGATTTGATCGAAAACAGCGCTCGCTACGTCTATCCCCGTGCCGACAACGTCTATGGCAGCGAGGACTATGACAACCGGACCGTGACCTTCACCAGCAACAACGATCGCAACGCCTACACCCGCTCGAGCAACAACAACAAGCTCTACTACAACCCCTTGCTGAGCTACCGCCCCTGGGCCAAGGCGGACGGTACCCTGATGGCGAATGCCAGCATCAGCTGCGCGCCGCACAACCCCTTCAACATCGCCGCCGGCTGTCGCGACCTGACCAAGAACAACCGCTCGAAGTCGTTGCGCTACTACACCGGGTTCTCCTCCAGCGACTACAACGATGACGAGACCTTCTGGCCCGCCGTCTATTTCGCCTACAAGGGCAGCGGTGACGTAAAGAGGGCGAGCAGTTATACCCGGGTCGAGATAAAGTCGGGCAGCACCTATGGCGGGCGTCCCAATCGCAGCGACTGCAAGAGTGCTCCTGTCTGTACCTATGAGGAGGAGATTCAGAACTTCGCCAACTGGTACACCTACTATCGCTCCCGGATCCTGGCTGCCCGGGCCGGGGTCGGTCGTGCCTTCGCCAGTCAGGGACAGGCCCTGCGGGTGGGGTTTGCCACCATCAATGCCAGCGGCAGCGTGATCCGCGGGGTGGCGCCCTTCTCCGGCACCGATCGCAGCGCCTTTTTCAGCGACCTCTACAGCCGCGACATTCCGGCCGCCGGCACGCCGCTGCGCACCAGCCTGAAGGATGTGGGGGAGTATTTCTCCCGCACCGACAACAATGGCCCCTGGGCGGCCAGCGCCGGCAGCACCTTGCCCCACCTAACTTGCCGGCAGAGCTACAACATCCTGATGACCGATGGCTACTGGAACGGGGATACCCCCTCGGTGGGGGATCTGGACAAGGATGGCTACAGCAATACCCTGGCCGACGTGGCCTACAAGTACTGGAAAACAGACCTGCGTGCCGATCTGGCCGACAAGGTGCCGACCAGCACGGCAGATCCCGCCAACTGGCAGCATCTGGTCAACTTTACCGTTGGGCTCGGGGTCAACGGGTCGCTCAATCCGGCCAACGGCATCCCGAACAGCTGGCCCAATCCCCATGATCCGGATGACAAGGAGTACAAGAACGCGACCTACATTCCGGAGTACAAGATCGATGACCTGTGGCACGCGGCGCTCAACAGCAAGGGCAGCTTCTTCAGCGCGGGTGACCCCGACGTCTTTGCTGCGGCCCTGAGCAGCACTCTGGCCCAGATTGCGGCACGCAACAGCTCCGCCAGTTCGGTGACCGCCAATGCCACCCGGCTGGACAGCAATACCCACATCTATCAGGCCCGCTACAACAGTGGCGACTGGTCCGGGCAGCTCATCTCCATTCCGCTCAACAGCGACGGCTCGCTGGGCAACATGGCCTGGGATGCCGCAACCCAGATCCCTGCCCATACCGCCCGCAGCCTCTTCACTCGCCAGAACGGGGTCGGCATTCCTTTCACCTGGGCCGATCTCAACGCCACCAATCGCGCCCTGTTCAACCTCGCCGGTGACAACCAGGGGGAAAACCGGGTCGCCTACTTGCGCGGTGATCGCAGCCGTGAGCAGAGCAATGGCGGCCTGTTCCGCAGTCGCAGCGACCTGCTGGGGGACATCATCAACTCGGATCCCGTCTATGTCGGCAACCGGGACTACGGCTATGGCAGCGCCACCGGCCTGACCCAGGCCGAGCGGGAGGGCTACCAGAGTTTCCTTGGCTCGACGGCCATCAGTCGCCGTATTCCCATGCTCTACGTGGGGGCCAATGACGGCATGCTGCACGGTTTTCGGGTCGCCAACGGGGTGGAGACGCTGGGCTACATCCCGGCCAGCCTGTTGGGGGATCTGAGCCTGCTGACCAAGCCGGATTACAGCCACCGCTACTATGTGGACGGTACGCCCAAGGTGGGGGATGCCTATCTTGGCAGCAGCTGGAAAACCGTGCTGCTGGGGTCGACCGGCGCGGGAGGCAAGGCGGTCTTTGCCATCGACGTGACGGCCCCCGACAACTTCACTGCCGACAAGATGTTGTGGGAGTTTACCAACGCCGAGATGGGGGTAGCGCTGGCTGCGCCGACCCTGGTCCGGGTGAAGTCCGGCAACAAATGGGTGGCGCTGGTGGCCAACGGCTACAACAGCACCAGCCAGACCGCCCGGCTGTTTGTGCTGGATCTGGCGACCGGCGCAGTGATCAAGGAGATAGATACCCAGGTGGGCTCGGCCAGCGAACCCAATGGCCTCTCATCCCCCCTGCCGGTAGACGAGGACGGCGATCGGGTGGCGGACTATGTCTATGCCGGCGATCTGCAGGGCAATCTGTGGAAATTCGACCTGACCGACAACAACAGCGCCCAGTGGGGGAGTGCCTTCAAGACCGGCAACAAGCCAAAACCGCTGTTTCAGGCGTGCAACGGGACCTGCTCTGCCAGCACGCGCCAACCCATTACCATGCGTCCGTTGGCCATCCGCCATCCCAAGGGGGGCATCATGGTGCTGATGGGAACCGGCAGCTATTTCACCAATGACGACAAGCTGTTGCCGGCAACCCCCAGGCTGGAGGCCGTCTACGGCATCTGGGATGCGGGGGCGACCGTGCTTGCCAGCCAGTTGCAACAGCAGAGCATCACCCACGAATACTCCGCCAATGGCACCACCATCAAGTTCAACGTGAGGGTGGTCTCCAACACGGCGGTCAACTACACCAGCCAGAAAGGGTGGTATCTGGTACTGAAGTCCCCTGCGTTGAGCAAGGGGGTAGGGGAGCGAGCCGTTTCGGAGATGCTCTACCGCAACAAACGGCTGATCTTCAATACCCTGATCCCCTCGGCGGATGCCTGTGACTTTGGTGGACGTTCCTGGCTGATGGAGCTGGATCCTGTCTCGGGGGCGCGTCTGAGCTACTCGGTGTTCGACGTCAATGGCGATGGGGCCGTCAATGATGACGACTATGTGGGGATCAAGGACGGCAGCGGCAACGACATCAAGGTGCCGGTCAGTGGCAAGCAGTTTGACGAGCTCACCACGACGCCGAGCGTGGTGGAGGATGCCGACATGGAGCGCAAGTACATCAGCGGTTCCAGCGGCAATATCTCGGTCACCCTGGAAGAGGGGGCGGGTGACCTGGGTGGTCGCCAGTCCTGGTTGCAACTGGAGTAGAGGTGGAGATGGCGCGTGGATTTTCCCTGCTGGAGCTGATGATTGCGGTAGCCGTGATGGCGATTCTGACCCTGATTGCCTACCCCAGCTACAACAGCTACATGGCGTCGGCCAAGCGGGCCGAGGCCAAGGCGGCACTGCTCGAGGCGGCGCAATACATGGAGCGGCAGTTTACCGCCGATGGCAATTATGATGGTGGCAACCTGTCCTCAGCCGGACTGGCCACCTTGCCCAGGGATGGCGGGGCTGCCTATTACAATCTGGCGCTCAATGCCAGCGGCGCCCGCTATACCCTGACGGCGATCCCGACCGGAGTGATGAACGGCGATCCCTGCGGCTTGTTGACTCTGGATCAGGGGGGGCAGCAGGGGGTGTCGATGGCCAGCATGACGGCCGCCGAGTGCTGGTAATGCGTTACCAGCAGGCGGCCGGGGTCTTGATGTCAGCCTTGTTGAGGGTGAGGGTATCGCAGGCGGTGCTGCCGCTCTTGTCGCCCACCTGCGCTCCCTTGCTGGTGGCAATCAGGGTGTAGGTGGTTGCGGTAGCCCCGGAGATGGTGAAGTCGTAGTAGCTGCTGGTGGGGTTGCCCACTTGCGAGGGAGTCGTGCCGTAGCTGGTGTTGGAGACTCGGAACTCTTCCTGTTTCAGCTGCATGCTGAGCAAGCCCTTGAATGCCTCGGCTCGACGGGATTTGCGCAAACCGTCGCTGAAACTGGGGTAGGCGATGGATGCAATGATGGCGACGATGGCGACTGCAACGAGCAGTTCCAGCAGCGTGATTCCGGACTGTTTGGCTTTCATGGGGCGGCATGCTTCGTGAAACAGGTTGATACTATAGGATAGTACTGACGGTGTGCTCTACTGGCATGTGCAAAAAGAAAGGAGTCTTGAACGATGGAAGGCAGAAAGGGCAGATCCGCCGGTTTTACCCTGATAGAGCTGATGGTCGCCCTGTCTCTGGTCGCTCTGCTGCTGACTGTTGCGATTCCCAGTTATCAATCACTGCGCCAGGAGCAGATGGTCAAGGCCGCCACCCAGGCGGTGTATACGGATGTGATGTTGCTGAAGTCCGAGGCCATCAAGCGTAATCGCACCCTGCAATTCATCATCTTCAACAGCGGCACCAGCAATTGGTGTTACCGCATTTTTATCGATGGCAGCTGCAACAGTTGCAGCGATCACTGTTCCAGCATTGAGGGGCGCAAGGGGGGCGATGCCAGTGAATATCCCGGTATCAGCCTGGTTGCCAGCTACAGTGAATCGGCCAGCAACATCAGGCCCCTGAGTATCTCTCCCAGAAGGTCCTCCTTGACGGCGGGGAATATTGCCATCTCATCCGGTACCTATTCCATGCAGGTCAAGACCAACAATGTCGGGCGTGTGCGTACCTGCAGTGTCAGCAATGTCAGTGGGGTGCCTGCATGTTGAGAGCGCCAAGGGGATTCAACGTGGTGGAGCTGATGGTTGCCATGGTCGCAGGCCTGCTGCTGGTCGCCGCGGTGACATCCTTGTTCGCCACCATCCTCAGGGTCAATCAAACCTCCATGCAGGTGAGCCGCCTCAATCAGGAGCTGCAGAGCGTCACCGACATGATTGCCCGTGACGTGCAGCGCACCGGTTATGATCAGGGGGCGACAGCCTTTCTCGGCGCGGCATCGGGAGCCAGATCCCCTTTCTATTTCGATACCAGCAGCGATCTGATGAATGAGACGGTCACTGGCTCCAAGATTTATCGCTGCATCCGGCTGAAATACGATGATGATAACAACGGCGTGCTTGGGGCTGATGAAACTTATATCTACAGCTACGACAGTGCCGACAAAGGGGTGCAGCTTGGCACCAGTTGCAGCACCGGCAGCCTGCTGAGTACCGACAATACCATCGAAATTACGGATCTCACCTTCTCGCTGTTGAGTGGCAGCGTCTCGTCAGGTGCACGGACGGTGCGGCTGAACATATCGGGCCAGTTCAAGGCCAACACCGCACTCAAACTCACCCTGCAGCGTGATATCAAGCTGCGCAACGACGGGTATTGATGTCATGCAACGTCATCTTGGTTTTACCACCTTCACCGTTACCTTGCTGCTTACTGTGATGTTACTGAGCATCTCGCTGCTGGTGGGCAAGCTGATGGTGTCTGACCGCCGTGTCAGCCTCAACGAAGTGCAGTATCGACAGGCACTGGCCCTGGCCGAACTGGGTTTATCCGACGGGGTCGGCCGCTTGGCGCAGGACGCAAGTTGGCGTAGCGCCAGCAGTGGCGTGTCGGTCACTGTGTCGGCCGGTACCTATACCCTGTTTGCGCTGGACGACACAGCCGTGACCGTGGGCGGGGCGAGCGTGACACCGGTCAGGGTGCGAGCCCAGGCTACCCTGGTTGACAGTACTGCCAATGCCGATGTGGAGATAAAGACCATCAAGGTCAGCGTATTGGCTGGCACCCCGGCTGCCCCTCTGACGGTTGCCGGTGGCATGGCCGTTTCCGGCAACTTTACCGTGGTGGCCAATCCCAACGGGGGCGGGCCTGGCGTGCCGCTCTCCATCTGGACCAACGGTAATGTGGACCTGACCAATGGTTCCGGCCAGACCTGCCATCAGGGGGATTACAGCGGAGGGTGCAGTGCCTACATCAGCCAGAAGGGGGACAAGCAGTCGGACATCAAGGACAACGATACCGCCTTCCCAAGCGACCTGGTCTGGTATCTGTTCAACGAGAATGACGATGCAACAGGATGGGCCAATCTGGAGTCGCGGGCGGTGCAGATGCTGACCAATTGCGATTCGTTGTCGACCGCCTCCCGTGGACTCATCATCGTCGATGGGGACTGCAAGCCGGGCGGTTCAATCGGTTCGGTTGCTGCACCTGTGGTGCTTATCGTGCGCAACGGGGATCTGATGGTCAACGGCAACGCCACCCTCTATGGGCTGGTGTTCGCCTACTCCTCCACACCCGCCACGACTACCAACGATATCAGCCTGAAGGGGGGCGCTATCGTCAATGGCGCTGTGGTTGCCAACTACCAACTGGGCAAGACCGCCAACGGGACCTTCGACGCCAAGTACGACCAGGCGGTGCTGAGCAATATCGAGAATGGAGCCGCATTTCAGATCATTAACCTAGTGCCCGGTAGCTGGCGGGACTGGTAGGAGCGAACATGAAACCGCACAAGGGATTCGGGCTGTTGGAGATCTTGATCACCCTGGTTCTGCTCGGGGTGGGGGTGGCCGGGTTGGTGGCCATGTCGCGCGGGATCCTCGGGGCTTCCCAGGACGGGCGGCGCTATGAGGTGGCGATGCGGCTGGCCGAGTCGAAACTCGATGACTTTCGTACCTTCAACGGCGTGGTGAGTGCCGTCTCTCCACTCACGGCCTATAACAGCATTGCGGCGGGCACCAGTACCGTCACCCCCGCCGATGGCGGCGGGACCTATACCCTGAGCTGGACCGTCAACAACCAGTACTGGAATGGTACGACCTGGCAGACGACGGTCCCTGCGGGATACCTGCAGTCCTACCCAGGCCGCAAGGTCGTCAACGTGACCGTCAGCTGGAGCGATAATGACGGGAATCCAGTCTCGTTGTTATTGGCCGGCGCAGTGTCGCCGGCAGAGTCACTGGCCCAGAACCAGTTGAATGGCGGGCTCGATACCAGTCGCGAACCTCCCCAGGTGGTCTATACCCCGGGGGTGGCGCCGGACGTCATCTCCATCCAGATCGATCAGGAAGGGCGCAAGCAGGAGACCAGCAAACCGCTGCCGACGGTGACCTCCAAGGATGGCACCGTCGGCAAGCTGGTGCAGTTCGAGACGGTCACCTACAAGCCCGACAACGGTGGCAACACCCAGCAGGTGCTGCAGGATCTGGCCTCGGTCTCCTGCTCTTGCAGTTACGGCTCGAGCGTCAATGCCTACCTGCCGGGCCAGGCGATCCTGACCGACAGCAATCTTCTCTACTGGAGCGTGGGCTCCCAGGTCACCAAGCAGACCGGCATCCTCAACAGCAGCGTCAAGGATCAACCCACTCTCTGCACCAGTTGCTGCAAGAACCACTTCGATGGCAGCGGCAGCAGCTTTGATCAGTTCTACTCCCCGCTGCACACCAACAGGCAGCGCTATAACAGCTCGCTCACCTCGGTCAACAGTGGCGACTATGTGGATGCCTGCCGCTTCGTCCGGCTCGATGGCTATTATCGCCCTCTGCCCGAGTGGAACCTGATCAAAGTCATAGTGACCAGCGCCGACTTCCTCGCCAAGACGGCCAATCAGACCAGCTACCAGAATTACATCAAGTACGTGGTCACCACCTATATCACCTGGCAGAAGAACACCCTCAACTGGACAGCGAACCCCACTGCCACGCCACCGACCATCACCGAGTTTGCCGACTGGTTGCCTGCCAACGCGGCGGCGGGGGGAGACACCACGACCAAGGTCACCATGAGCACGGGCACGGCCCAGCTGATCGCGCGCGGCATTTATGTGGATGTGCTCTCGCCCACCTATCTGGCCGCGCTCGACCTGACCTCGCAGGATCTGCTGGCCAGGGTGCCATTCCAGGATATCAACCTGACCATGCTGGCCGAGTGGAGTCTGGTGCCCTTGAGTGGCCAGCTGACCGGCAGTGTCTCCGACTATGTAGGGGTGACCAACGAGACGGTCAAGACGGTGGTCGATCTCAACAACTACTACTTCGGCAGCTACAGTCGCGGCTACCTGTCGGCCAAGAAGAGCACCAAGGATGCCTCCAACGTGTTGCAGAGCGCGTCGATCAAGGTGACCGCCTATCAAGGCAACTCGGGGATCACCGCCTCGCTCATCTCGCCAGTGGATCAGAGTGAAGCCAAGAGCGCCAGCATGCCGGTGGCGATCGATACCAGTTCCCAGACGGTGCCGACCATCACTGTATCGGGACGGATCGAATGTCTGGAAAAAGGTAACGGTAACAATACGGATCCTGTTTCATGCAACAAGAACACCTTCAACGGGTTGAGCGTGACCACCACCACCACGGGGGCCACATGCCGCATCGACAAGCCCCAGGCCAACAACCAGCCGGCCACCTATGTCTGCACGGCGGCGCAAAACAGCAGCCTGGTGGTGAGTTTCTCCTACAGTGCCCAGGGCAACACCACCTATCTGCTGAAGCCGGCGTCGTTGAGCATCGCCATGACACCGCCCGCCAGCGGTCAGGTGATCACCGGGCCCTGTGGCCTGCTGGTGGACAACGGCGTGACCAACGCGAGCAGCCTGACTTGTACCCCCTGAGTCTTGGGCGCTGGCACAGCCAGCGCCTTTTCTTTATCATTCCCCATCATTTTCGAATTCAAGATGCATCGCCATGGCAAAAGCCCTCTCTCTGATGCTTGCCCAGTTGAATCTGACGGTAGGCGCCATCGAAGATAACTGTGACAAGGTGCTGGCGGCAGCCGCCGAAGCTGACCGGCAAGGCGCCGATCTGCTGGTCTGCTCCGAACTGGCCCTGACCGGCTACCCGCCGGAAGATCTGCTGCTGCGCGCCGACCTGATGGTCCGGGTGGAGGCCGCGCTGACCCGCATCGCGGCATGGCAGGGGGCTTGCGCCATTCTGGTTGGTCACCCCTGGCGTGAAGGGGAGGCGCTCTACAACGCCGCTTCCCTCTATGAGCAGGGGCAACTGGTTGCACGCTACTTCAAGCAGGATCTGCCCAACTACGGGGTCTTCGACGAGAAGCGCTACTTCACCGCGGCAACCGAGACCTGCGTGGTCCCCTTCCGTGGTCATCAGCTGGGCTTGCTCATCTGCGAAGACCTCTGGCAGCCGGGGCCGGCGCTGGCCGCCAAGGCCGCTGGGGCTGAGCTGCTGCTCACCATCAATGCCTCGCCCTACGATCAGGAAAAACCCTGGATCCGCCGCGAGCTGATGGCCGAGCGCTGCGATCAGACTGGTCTGCCGCTCATCTACCTCAACCAGGTATGCGGTCAGGACGAGCTGATCTTCGACGGCTGCTCCAAGGTGTTCAACAGCCAGGGCGAGCTGACTCACAAGCTGGCCCCCTTTGCCGAAGAGCTGGCGCTGGTGCGCTTTGCCGATGGCCAGCCGGTGAAGGAGCGGGAACCCGCTGCGCCGCTGGAACCCTTGGCCGAGACCTATCAGGCACTGGTACTGGCGGTGCGCGACTACGTCACCAAGAACGGCTTCCACGGTGCCGTGCTGGGCCTCTCCGGCGGCATCGACTCGGCGCTGACCCTGGCCATTGCGGCCGATGCCATCGGTGCCGACAAGGTGCAGGCGGTGATGATGCCGTTCCGCTACACCGCCCAGATGAGCGTGGAGGATGCCAAGGAGCAGGCCGAACGGATGGGGGTGGAGTTCAACATCATCTCCATCGAGCCCATGTTCGAAGGCTTTATGGCCCAGCTGGCGCCGCTGTTTGAAGGGACCGCTCGCGACACCACCGAAGAGAACCTGCAGGCTCGCTGCCGTGGTGTGCTGTTGATGGCGCTCTCCAACAAGCGTCGTCGCATCGTGCTGACCACCGGTAACAAGAGTGAAATGGCGGTCGGCTATGCCACCCTGTACGGCGACATGGCCGGCGGTTTCGACGTGCTCAAGGATGTCCCCAAGACGCTGGTCTTCAAGCTGTGCGAATACCGCAATTCCGTCGATTATGTGATCCCGCAGCGGGTCATCGACCGTCCTCCTTCGGCAGAATTGGCACCGGACCAGGTGGATCAGGACAGCCTGCCCCCCTATGACATCCTGGATGCCATCCTCAAGCGCTATGTGGAAGAAGATGCCTCCGTGGCCGACATGGTGGCAGAGGGCTTCGAGGAGGCGGTGGTGCGCAAGGTGATCCGCCTCGTGGATCTCAATGAATATAAGCGCCGTCAGGCGGCGGTCGGGCCCCGCATCACGGCCCGCAACTTTGGTAAGGATCGCCGTTACCCCATCACGTCCGGGTTTGGCAAACAGAACTGGTAAGGAGTCACCATGAAGAAGATTGAAGCCATCATCAAACCGTTCAAGCTGGATGATGTGCGCGAGGCCCTGGCCGAGATCGGCATCAACGGCATGACGGTATCCGAGGTCAAGGGCTTCGGCCGCCAGAAGGGCCACACCGAGCTCTATCGCGGCGCCGAGTACATGGTCGACTTCCTGCCCAAGGTGAAGGTGGAGCTGGTGGTGCAGGACGAGGATCTCGATGCCTGCCTGGAAGCGATCCAGAACACCGCCCGCACCGGCAAGATTGGTGACGGCAAGATCTTCGTCTGCGAGGTGGAACGGGTCATCCGCATCCGTACCGGCGAAGAGAACGAAGACGCCATCTGACGGATGGCCGAGCCTTGTGATGAGCCAACGAATGGAGACTCGAGCCCGCTGATGTCCTGGATGCGCCTCGTTGCGGTGGCCGGCCTGCTGGCCGGACTGACCGCCTGCAGTACCCGGCCGCCGGCCCAGCCGGAAAACCTGTGCCAGATCTTTCGCGAGAAGCCGGACTGGCACAAGGCGGCGCTCAAGATGAACGAGAAGTGGGGAACGCCTGTGCAGGTGGTGATGGCCATGATGTATCAGGAGTCCTCCTTCGTGCACGATGCCCAGCCGCCGATGCAGTATTTCCTCTTCATCCCGACCGGGCGGGCCAGCTCCGCCTACGGCTATGCCCAGGTCAAAGATGAAACCTGGGCCGACTATCAGCGGGAGACCGGCAACAGCTGGAGCGATCGCGATGACTTTGCCGACGCCATCGACTTCATGGGCTGGTACACTCACAAGGCCCAGCGGCTGAACGGCACCTCCAAGTGGGATGCGTATGGCCAGTATCTCAACTATCACGAAGGGTGGGGTGGCTATCGGCGTGGCAGCTACCGCAGCAAGGGATGGCTGATGAAGACATCCCGCAAGGTGGAGGCTCGCGCCCAGCGCTACGGCGCCCAGTATCGACAATGCAAGGATCAGCTCTCCAGCGGGGGCTGGTTCTGGTAACCAAATCAGGAGTCAGAAATGCCGTTATTGGACAGTTTTACCGTTGACCACACCCGCATGGCTGCGCCGGCGGTACGTGTGGCCAAGACCATGCAGACCCCGAACAAGGACACCATTACCGTGTTCGACCTGCGTTTCTGCGTGCCGAACCAGGAGATCCTCTCCGAGCGCGGCATCCACACCCTCGAGCACCTGTTTGCCGGCTTTATGCGTGACCACCTAAACGGCAACGGGGTGGAGATCATCGACATCTCTCCCATGGGCTGCCGCACCGGCTTCTACATGAGCCTGATCGGTGCACCGGACGAAGCCCGGGTTGGCGCTGCCTGGCAGGCCGCCATGAGCGACGTGCTGACCGTGCAGGAGCAGGGCAAGATCCCCGAGCTGAACGAATACCAGTGCGGTACCTACAGCATGCACTCGCTGGAAGAGGCCCATGCCATCGCCCGCCACGTGCTGGAGCGCGGCATCGGCGTCAACCGCAATGACGAACTGGCCCTGCCGGAAGAGAAGCTGAAAAGCCTCTGATCCCGGGATGGCAAACATGAAAAAGGCCGGTCAATGACCGGCCTTTTTGCGTTTGGCGAGTTCAGGATGGCAGCGGCATCACCCGGTTGCGGCCCAGCTCCTTGGCCTTGTAGAGCAGCTTGTCGGTGCGCTCGACCAGGCTGTCGCCCGTCTCCTGACCATTGTATTCGCCCACCCCGAACGAGGCGGTGATGTGGTCGATGCGCCGGCCCGACTTGCGATCCAGGATCGACATCTTCTCGATGGCCCGGCGCAGGCTCTCCGCCATCTGGCGGCTCAGCGCCAGGTTGCGCATGGGAAGCAGCAGGGCAAACTCTTCGCCGCCGAGGCGGTAGGCGGTGACGCCCTCCTTGCAGGTCTCCCGCAGTCGCTTGCTGAAGGCGCGCAGCACCTGATCTCCCAGCAGGTGGCCATATTCGTCGTTGAAACTCTTGAAGCGGTCGATATCGGCGAGGATCAGCGAGAAGGGCTGCTTGCTGCGCAGCAGGCTGTCTATCTCCAGATCGAAGGCGCGCCGGTTGAGCAGGCTGGTGAGGGCATCCTCGTTGGCCAGCTTGCGGGTCTCGTTGAGCGCCTCGCGCAGCTCCTTGATCTCCTTCTCGGCGCTGCTGAGCTGGTTGCGAAAGTGCATGGTCGACATGCGCACGTCCCGCGACTCGCGCACCAGATCTCGCAGGATCCCCATGGTGTCCTCCAGGCTCAGCCCCTCGTCATCGATGAGGCTCAGCCGGTCGAAACTCTTGTCGAGCATCTCCTGGAACATGCCGGTATCCGAGATGGCATCCTGCATGGTGTGGCCGAGCTCGTTGGCCATGGCGGCCAGGTTGAGCTTCATCGCCTCCATCTGCTGCTCGTCCTGGGCGGCGAGGTGCTGGTGATAGAGGCGTTCGCAAGTGGTGAGCGAGCAGGTGCCCTGCAGCTTGATGGCCTGATCGATGGCCTGATTGAGCTCGGGCATGCTGGCCGCCACATAGTTATACCAAAGGGTGTAATTATCCGGCGTGGTGGGGATTTGATACTTGATCATCAGGGGAACCGCCTGCTTGAGATAGGCGGCGGATTGGGCGAACGAATCCTTGCTCATGAGTTCCATGTCTCATCATGACTGCAAACTGTGCATAGTATGACAGAGAGATTGGCCAAAAGGCAGTCGATGGATGCCATTCGCCCCCCCCTCCGATATAATGTCGCCGTTACCACCTACCCTAAGGCCTGCTTATGTCTCAAAAAGATCCTTTCCTCGAACGCGAGGCCGAAAAATACGAGAATCCGATCGCCAGTCGCGAGCTGATCCTCGACCTCATCAAGGGCCATGAAAAGCCCATGTCCCGTGAAGAGTTGGCCAAGGTCCTCAAGCTGACCGAAGAAGAGCCGCTGGAAGCCTTGCGTCGTCGTCTGCGCGCCATGGAGCGCGACGGTCAACTGGTCTTCACCCGCAACCAGTGTTACGCCCTGCCGGATCGCCTGAATCTGGTCAAAGGCTATGTGCTCGGCCACAAGGATGGCTTCGGTTTCTTGCGTCCCGAGGGTGGTGGCCCGGATCTGTTCCTGAACAACCGCGAGATGCAGCGCCTGATGCACGGCGACTACGCCCTGGTGCAGCCCACCGAGATCGACCGCAAGGGTCGCCAGGAGGCGCGTCTGGTGCGTTTGCTCAAGGCCCGCGAGGCGGACATCGTCGGTCGCTATTTCGTCGAGAACGGAGTCGGTTTCGTGGTACCCGACGACAGCCGCATCGGCCAGGACATCATCATCCCGGAAGGGGAGAACAAGGGGGCTCGCCAGAGCCAGGTGGTGGTTGTGCGCATCAACCAGCGCGCCACCGCCCGCTTCAACGCGGTCGGCACCGTGCTGGAAGTGCTGGGTGAAAACATGGCACCCGGCATGGAGATCGAGATTGCCCTGCGTACCCACGGCATCCCGCACACCTGGCCCGAGGAGGTGACCAAAGAGGTTGCTGGTCTCGGCGAACAGGTGCCGGAGAAGGCCAAAGAGGGTCGCATCGACCTGCGCGCCCTGCCGCTGGTCACCATCGACGGGGAAGATGCCCGCGACTTCGATGACGCCGTCTTCTGTGAAGCCAAGCGCGGCGGCGGCTGGCGCCTGTGGGTCGCCATTGCCGACGTCTCCGCCTACGTGAAGCCGGGCACCGCTCTCGACACCGAAGCCTACCAGCGCGGCAACTCGGTCTACTTCCCCGAATTCGTGGTGCCCATGCTGCCGGAGGTGCTCTCCAACGGCCTCTGCTCGCTCAACCCGCAGGTTGACCGCCTCTGCATGGTGTGCGAGATGACCATTTCCGCCGCCGGCCGCATGTCCGGCTACAAGTTCTACGAAGCGGTGATGAACTCCCACGCCCGCATGACCTACACCAAGGTGGCGGCGATCCTGGATGGCGATCCCAAGCTGCGTCAGCAGTACGAGCCGCTGGTGGGTCACATCGAAGAGCTCAACAACCTCTACAAGGCGCTCAAGCATGCCCGCCATCAGCGCGGTGCGGTGGAGTTCGAGAGCGAAGAGACCCGCTTCATCTTCAACGCCCAGCGCAAGATCGACCGCATCGTGCCGCTGGTACGCAACGACGCCCACAAGATCATCGAAGAGTGCATGATCCAGGCGAACGTGGCTGCCGCCCGTTACATCGAGAAGAACGAGGCTGCAGCCCTGTTCCGGGTGCACGACCGCCCGGGCGAAGAGCGCCTCACCGGCTTCCGTGACTTCCTGGCCGAGCTGGGCCTGGAGCTCAAGGGGGGCCTGGAGCCCGAGCCGAAAGACTTTGCCGACCTGGCCGCCAAGTTTGAAGGGCGCCCGGATGCGGAGCTGCTCTCCACCATGTTGCTGCGCTCCATGCGTCAGGCCATCTATCAGGCCGACAACATCGGCCACTTCGGTCTGGCGCTGAAGTCCTATGCTCACTTCACCTCGCCGATCCGTCGCTATCCCGACCTCATCCTGCACCGGGCGATCAAGTATCAGACCGCGAAGGAGCAGCAGGGCAACCTGCGTCACAAGTGGACCCCGAGCGGTGGCTACCACTACCAGCTGGAAGAAGTGGATCCGATGGGCGAGCACTGCTCCATGACCGAGCGCCGCGCCGATGACGCCACTCGCGACGTGGCCGACTGGCTCAAGTGCGAGTACATGCTGGACCACGTGGGTGACGAGTTTGACGGCGTCATCGCCAGCGTCACCGGCTTTGGCTTCTTTGTGCGTCTGGCCGAGATCCACATCGACGGTCTGGTGCACGTCAGCACCCTCACCAACGACTACTACCAGTTCGACCCGCTGCACCAGCAGCTGATCGGCGAGAACTTCCGCCGCCGCTACCGTCTGGGCGACAAGGTGCGGGTCAAGGTGATGGGCGTGAACCTGGACGATCGCAAGATTGACTTCGTGATGGTGGAAGAGCCCCTCAAGATCACCGGCAAGAACGCCAAGCAGGCGGTTCGCAAGATGGCCGAGATCAAGAAGGAGAAGGCCAAGAGCGCCGAGCGCCACGACAAACGCAAAGAGAAAGAGGGCAAGGACCACGGCAAATCCGCCAAGGGCGGCCGTGCCAAACCCAGCAACAGACGACCGAGCAAAAAAGCGCGCGACAAGGCCAAGGGGTAAGCCCTCGGCCCATGCTTGGAGCCGGCGACCCGGGCTGAGGTCGTAAGGGGCTGATGGCCCCGGGTTATCTTCGCCAGCGCCTGATAGTCCTGGCGACGAAAAAATCCGAACCCTGTTACCGGGGTTCGGATTTTTTTATGGTCATCGAAGTGGGGGAGGAGCAGCCACTACTGTTTATGTACTCTCCCTGTGTAGCGTTTTCTCACCTTCGCCACGATGCTGACGGCGTGCGACTTCGTCTCTGCGTATCAGAGAGGGAACCAATATTGTGCTCGACTGCTACTGGGGTGATCGATTGCCATTCTATTGGTCGCTACGTGGCCCTTTAATTGGTGGACGGTCAGACAGGCCACAGATGAATGCTTTCACCATTGTGGGGCTTTGGAGACGTATAAATCGAATGTGGCTGTATTTGGGGTCTGAAAAAATCTGTAGATAGCGAGCTCGATTATTTTTATAGGTCTTGCATGCCCAGAGGATCACCGAATCTTTACTTAGAAACGACTTCCTGAATGACTCTACATTTCCCGAGTTTTTCCACAACTCCTGCTTTGTCAACGAACGAAGAAATGCTCGTTTTATGGCCTGATACAAGGTTCTTGAGAAGGAGTAGTCAATCCATATAACCGTATCGACCCGCTCCCACTTGATCGGCACCGTGCGATTATAGTTTCCATCCAAGACCCAGTACTCATCGGCTAACTTACGTTTTAGCGTAGCGAATAACTCTTCATCGGTAGAGCCCTGCCAATTAGGTTTCCAGAACATAGCGTCCATTTCTAGATATGGATAATTGAGTTTATTGGCAAGCACCTGGCTAAAAGTACTTTTACCACTCCCACTCGTGCCGACGACGTTGATTCTCTTCATGCTCTTACCTGTTTTTACGCCATGGTATATATCGCCAATCCAAATGCTGATATAGCTAGGGGTTGCCTGACCCCTTAATCCATTATGGTACTACTGTCAGTTCAATGCGTCTCGGAGAATTACAGGGAACCAATGCCGGGCACGCCTGTGACAGGGAGCAAACTGCCGTAATTATTAATTGCTACACGGAGCTAAAAATCTATATTGCAGTATTATGGTTTTTTTCATATTTTCGATCAGAGATATGGTTAATACCATCAGATGTGGGTACTTCTCCAAGAGCAAATGGATTGACACCTTCAAGGCAGCCGACGTTGTAGGCGAAAACGCTTGGATCGGAGCGACGCTGATGGTGGGTATATATGCCGCAGACTTTGCAGAAATAGTGTTTGGCCGTATGTGTATTGAATTGATACAGGGTAAGCAACTCTTCACCTTGAAGGATGCGCAGACTGGCGACAGGAACAGAAGAGCAAATGGCACCACGACGACGGCAGATAGAACAATTGCAACGCCTTGGGTTTTCGACTCCATTCGGCAAGCACAGCTCAATAACAACCCCGCCACAATGGCAAGTTGCTCTGTGGATTGGACTGATTTGAACGTTCCCGATAGCTTTGAAATCTGCCATTTTTCAGTAAACCCCAATGCTTGGCTAAGGGACTGGACACATAGTGCGTTGACAGCCCATCTTGAGTTGTTTTTTAAATTTCAATAGCACGTAGCTTTGCTTGAGCACACACCGTGATTAAACTCTCTGTCGTGCGCTCTACTTCAAAATAACTACCAGACACTGAAAGTTGATGCACATTCAATGAATCTGAACCAAGTTTTTTAAACCAATAAGGAGCAAGCGAGCATTGTGCTGAGCCCGTTGCCAAATCTTCAGATATACCAATTTTAGGGGCGAAGTATCTTAGAACATAACCACTCTTGCCATTTGCGGCTGTCACGATTAGAGCATGATAGCCATTGAGTTTCTTCAATCGTTCATCGTCTGGCTGGAAATTAATTACCCTCTCTACAGAGGGTAAAACCAAGACTAAATCTCGAGTAGAAAAAATGTCAATGGTATCGGCAGCTAAGTCAGATATCTCTACTGGAGCAGGACAAGGCTGGCCCTCCCAACTCGGCAGCAAAAGTGTATATAGGCCATTTCTTTTAGCAATAACCACTTTACCGTGTCTGCTACTGAAAACCACTTCATCCAGTGAGTACTTGGAAATAATAGCAGCGCCAGCTCCCAAACTACCGTGACCGCAAAGATTAATTTCATCATCCAATGCAAACCAGCGAATATGAAATTGTCCGTCAACTTTAGTAATGAAGGAAGTCACTGGCAGCCCAATGTCACGGGTGATTTGATGCAACTCGTTATCGGGAAACCAGTTTTTTAGCTCTAACACACCACAAGGATTGCCAAAGGCCCGATTCACCGATAAACACATCATAAATATCAATTTTGATAATCCACCATCCTTGACTGAAACTTAATTAAAATTAGATGAAAGGCGGTACTAACACATTGGTGCCGCCCTCCATCTAGCCCTGCTTCGCTCTGATTTCAATCATTAGTAATATCATTAAAAACCACTTATTAATATCTTGCCTCTGAAGCTGAATGTGTTCGCATAATTTCCGTATTTTTCTCGCGCATTACCGTTGTGAGGAAAAACCGTGGCGGTGTTTGCTATGGCATGTGGCGGTAAGGCTACCGCCCCTGAATTTCAGCCTCCAGTCTGCTGCTGTTTACCTGCGTGGTTTCGTTGGCCTGGTTCATGGGTGACTCCGACGGACGGTTGCCAAACGGCTATGGTAGCGAGTGCTACCGGGGAGAAAAGAGGGAAGTGATGATTTCCTGAGCAGGATCAACAAATTAATTGGCATGATGGGGCTTTGTGCGTAGTGCGCCAATACGGTGAGTTTCAGGTAACCGCAAGTGCATCAGAGGGGCGGGGTATTGGCTCCCCCTGTGATCCGCCGAGGGGAGGGCGCAAGGTCAGGATCGCCCTCAGGATGATGGCGCAGCCGCAGCGTGGCATGGATGCCCCATCTGCGGCGGCCCGTCCTACCTTGTGCTTGACCCGAGGGAAACCGCGCAGCGGTCGAATTGGCGTGGGAAGGCCTTCTTGGGCCAGCAAGAAGTCGCTCGCCGCAGCCCGCAGGGCGGGCGAAACCCCGCATAGTGGCAATCCCGCAGGGATTGGGATGCTTGGCATAGGCGAAGGCGTTTGGCTGAACTCCCTAGGGAGCGGAGTCTCTGGTATGATGCGCCATCATTTAGCGACCGGTGCCGACGCCAGCATCATGGTGGTCAGGCTGCCGGTAGGGCCATTTTTCTTTGGGGCGCACTGGGTGCGACCCGACACCACGGATCTTGAACATGAGCAGTGAACTGATTTACGGCATCCACGCCGTGGCCGCCCTTCTTGAGCGCGAGCCGGAGCGTTTCATCGAAGTGTGGGCCCTCAAGGGCCGCGACGATGAGCGGCTGCAGCCCCTGCTGGCGGAGCTGGATGCGCTCGGCCTCAAGGTGCAGAGCGTGAACCGCAAGACGCTCGACGACAAGGCTGAGGGCAACAATCACCAGGGCATCATGGCCCGGCTGAAGGAGGCGCCCAAGCTGGCCGAGCACGATCTGGCCAGCCTGCTGGACAAGCTGGCCGAGCAACAGACTCAGCCCTTCCTGCTGGTGCTGGACGGGGTGACCGATCCGCACAACCTCGGCGCCTGCCTGCGCAGCGCCGATGCGGCCGGGGTGCATGCGGTTATTGTGCCGCGCGACAAGGCCACCGGCCTGACCCCGATCGTACGCAAGGTTGCCTGTGGCGCGGCCGAAGTGGTGCCGCTCATTCAGGTCACCAACCTGGCCCGCAGCCTGCGCGAGCTGCAGGAGCGTGGCGTCTGGCTGGTCGGCACCGCCGGTGAGGCGGATCACGACCTCTATCAGGCCAAGCTCACCGGCCCCATGGCGCTGGTGATGGGCGCAGAGGGCAAGGGCATGCGTCGCCTCACCCGCGAGCACTGCGACGAGCTGGTGAGCATTCCGATGGCGGGGGCGGTATCGAGCCTCAACGTCTCGGTGGCGACCGGCGTCTGCCTGTTCGAAGCCGTGCGCCAGCGTCGTACCTGAGGCGAGCTGAATGGACAGACCCCCATTTTGCCGGGATCGGGTCACAGATGAGCAGGAGGCCGCGCGCCTCCTCTCTTTTGCCCGGCCGCTGACCCTGAGCCCCCGTGCCTGTCTCTGGCATGCTGGCGATCGACCCGATCTGCTGGTGATGGTGGAGCAGGGGCTGCTGCGGGCCAAGGTGGTGCTGGCAGATGGCCGCGAGTACATCAAGGAGTTCTACTGGGAGGGGGACGAGTTTCTCGACTTCCACCACCTGCTCAGCGGCGAGCCGGCCCGCTACAGCGTAGAGGCGCTGGAGCCCTGTCGGCTCTTGCTGTTCAATCTGGCCGACCTGCGCACGCTCTCCTGCTGGCCCGCCTGGTATCAGCATCTGCTGGCGGTGCAGCTGCGTATCAAGGAGGAGAAGGAGCTGCTGCTCTTGACCGAGAGCCCGCAGGCTCGTTATCAGCACTTTCTGCGCAGTTTTCCCGCTCTGGAGGCCAGGGTGCCCGATCACCAGATCGCCGCCTACCTCGGCATCACCCCCATCAGCCTGAGCCGCATTCGCAAACGGCTGAAGGATCTTAACAAAGGTTAATGCCGGCCTGCGTGCGGCTGGCTATGCTGCCCTTCTCATCATGAGCAAGGAATCCCCATGAACTGGTCTCTCAAATCTTTCGAACAACTCGACGTCAACGAACTCTATGAACTGCTCACCCTGAGATCCCGGGTCTTCGTGGTGGAGCAGACCTGCGTCTTTCTCGATCTGGACGGCGTCGACAAGCGCCCCGACGTACTGCACCTGCTCGGCTGGCAGGATGGGGCACTGGTGGCCTATGCCAGGCTGATGGCGCCCGGTGTGGCCAAGAGTGAGCAGGTGGTGATCGGCCGGGTGGTGACTGCCCCCGAAGCGAGAGGCGATGGCCTGGGCCACCGTCTGATGCAGCAGGCACTGCAGGAGTGTGCCCGGCTGTGGCCCGGGGTCAGCATCTATCTGGGGGCTCAGGCGCACCTGCAGGGCTTCTACGGCCGTCACGGCTTCACCGCCGTGGGTGAACCCTATCTGGAAGATGACATTCCCCATATCGGCATGAGCTCCTCTTAATGCCTTTTAGGCATAACAATGAAATTATTATGTCTTGAGGTAGTAAAGAAAACGGGTGCCTGGCGCCATGTTAGTGGGTACCCTCTGAGTGATTAATCGGCAACAGTTGATGGATAGGTTTTAAAAATGGTCTTTTACCCCATTAATACAGAACAAGATTCAGCGATTGAGCCGTTGAGCCATTTTATTTGCGTTCGTCACACGAGCGGTTGTCGCTGATGGAGTTGTTGCGCAAGCGGTTCGCACTGGACCTGCAAACCTTCGCCATCATCACCCTGGTGCTGGGCAATCTGGCCCAGGCCTTCTCCGACGTGCTGGTCAAGCTGATCGGCCCCGGTTTCAGCCCCTTCCAATACATGTTCCTGCGCCAGCTGCTGACCCTGCTGGTGCTGCTGCCCTTCATGCTGCGGGTGCCGCGCTCGGCCTGGGGGCTGGGTGCCTGGAAGTGGCACCTGCTGCGCGGCCACCTCTGCCTGCTCGGCGGCGGTGGCATGATGCTGGCTCTGACCCAGCTGCCGCTGGCCACGGCCAACGCCATCTTCTATGTCTCCCCGCTGCTGACGCTGCCGCTGGCGGCCTGGCTGCTCAAGGAGAAGATCCACCCCAGAGTCTGGCTGCTGAGCGGCATGGGGCTGCTCGGGGTGGTGTTCGTGCTGCGGCCGGGGGATTTCCATCTGGCCGGGCTGGGCGCCCTGGTGACCGCCTTCACCCTGGCGCTGTTCAACATCACGGGACGCAAGTTGCCGGCCGGGATCTCGGTGGTGGCGACCCTGTTCTGGGCCAACCTGCTGGCCATGCCGCTGACCGCGGGTCTGGCGGTGGGTCAGTGGCAGCCGGTGGACTGGCGGCTGCTGGTGCTGATCGGCGGCAGCGGCGTCATGCAGCTGCTCTATCACGCCAGCTGCTTCTATTCCTATCGTCAGGTGGAGGCCAACCGCATCGCGGCGACCGAGTATTCCGGCCTGATGTTCGTGGTGCTGCTGGGGGTCTGGCTGTTTGGCGAGATCCCGGCGTGGAACCTCTGGGTCGGGGTGAGTTTCATCCTGCTGGCCATTCACTGGCAGCGCCGATTGCGCTGATGACATCCCCATCGGCAGCAGGCCGATGGGTGAGAAAAGCCGGCATCTTATGAGACCGCTCTCTGTCATGGCCGGGCAAACCGGCTATGCTGGGCGGCCTGTTGCTATCGGAACCCTGTCGTGACCCCTACCATCTTTGCTGCCATCCTGCTGGCCGCCCTGCTGCACGCGCTTTGGAATGCGCTGGCCAAACGCCAGGCCGAGGGGCGAGTCAGCGTTTTGCTGGTCTCTCTCTGCTCCGGCCTGTTTGCCGCTCCCTTGCTGCCCTTGGTGGGCTGGCCGGTGGCGGCCGAATATCCCTGGCTGACGCTCTCCATCCTGCTGCACTGCGGCTACTGTCTTTTTCTCGGTCGAGCCTACCGGCTGGGTGAGTTTGGCCAGATCTATCCGCTGGCCCGGGGCAGTGCCCCTCTGGTGACCCTGCTGTTCGGTGCCCTGCTGCTGGGGGAGGTGCCGGGAATGGTGGCGGTGACGGGAGCCGTGGTGCTGGTGAGCGGCGTGCTGCTGATGGCGTGGCGCGGTGGCCTGCGGCTGGCACCGGCCGCGCTGCAGGCGGTACTCATCACGGCGCTGTTTACCGCCTCCTACACCTTGTCCGATGGGGCGGGAGCCCGCTCGGCCGGTGAGCCGATACGTTACACCCTCTGGCTGTTCGCCCTCACCGCGCTGATGATGCCGCTGCTGATGCGCTGGCAGAGTCGCACCGCCTGGCGCGAGCTGGGGCCTGCGGCGTGGCGCAGCGGCGCCATCGGTGGCGCCCTGTCGCTGTTGGCCTACGGTATCGTCATCTGGGCCATGACCAAGGCACCCATCGGCCTGGTGGCGGCCCTGCGCGAGAGCAGCGTGTTGTTTGCGGTGCTGCTCTCCTGGGGCTGGCTGGGGGAGACGCTGGGGCGGGTCAGGCTGCTGGCCGCCCTGATTATCCTGGGCGGGATCCTGCTGATCCGCCTCGGCTAGGGGCCTGCCCCCTCGGTGCTGACGGCCGCCCCCGACCTGGATGCCGGCGGCGGCGACATCAGGCTGGTTGCTGCAAGGCGGCAATGGCTTCCCGGGCGACCCGGTCGAGGGGCTCGCCGAGCCGGCTGACCCGATAGTCGAGGCGCTCTATCAGCTCGTTGCCAAAGCGCAGCTTGTCCAGCGCTGTGAGGGTGGCGCCGTCCAGTTTGTCCAGGCGATCCTCCCGTATCAGCAGCACGGCCCTGTCGACCCCGCCCAGCAGCCCTCCGGGTTCTTTCAACTCACGGATGGGATGGATGGCGTGCAGGAACTGGGGGCGCCACAGGGGCACGATGGCCCAGTGTTGCTCGGCCACGGCTTGCTCAAAGGCGGCCAGACACTGCTCCTGTGTCCCGTTCAGGAAGCGGTAACCCGCCTGCTCGAGCCCGTACACCTTCATGATCTCCCGCGAGAAGCGGCTGATGCCAGCCCCCGGCCCGATCCCCTGGATCTGCGGGGTCATGCGCCGTCTCACCTCGGGGCGCAGCAGGTCGGCGACCTCGGCCACCTGATCGACGGGAACATACTCAGGGACGCCCCACAGGGCATAGGGCTGGTAGTGCAGCCCCAGCTCACGCACGGCCACCCGCTTCTCGACCTCGGCTTTGTAGATGCCGTGGCTGGCAGGCAGCCAGGCGGAGGCCAGCAGATCGATCTCGCCGCTGGCGAGCCGTTCAAAATTGGCCTCATGGGGGGCGTGGCTGCGGGTGACCCGGTAGCCCCGTTGCTCCAGAACGGCAGTCACCAGGGCCCCGGCCATGCGGTGGAATGAGAGAGCCGTGATGCCGAGCCTGAGCTGGGGGCCAACTCCCTGGCCCGAGGGGGAGCGGGGGCTTGCCAAGGCACGCCCCGCCACTGCCAGGGTGCCCATGGCGATCGCGCTTTTGATGAAATGTCGTCTGTTACTCATCCCTATCTCCCCCGGTCGTTGGGTTGTCGTGCTGGTCTATGTCCGTCTGGGTGAAGAGCAACTCGACCGGCACCCCGTTGTTATCCCTCAGAAAGAGCTGCAGCTCGTTGCGCTCCGGGATGACCCGGCTGACGAAGGGCACCTCCAGTCGCAGCAGGCGAGCCTGCGTCTCCAAAGGATCCGAGGCGCTCAGCGAGATGTGATCGATGCAGCCGCTGCCTTGCTCCGTCTCCCGTTTCCCCAGATAGTCGGTCAGTCCCTCGCCCTGGGTGTTGTTGGCGACGATGTGCAGCAGGGGGTGCCCTCCTGCGTAGAGCCAGCAACCCGGAAAAGGAAAGGGGGGCCGCCCCCCTTCCTGCAGGCCGATGGCATCGCGATAAAACGCTATGGTCTGCTCCAGCTGATCCGTGCGAAGCGTGACGTGGTCGATGGCATGTATGGTCATATGGCCTCCTGTCGGCTCGGAATGCGGGTGAAGGGGTCGTCGCCTAGCAGGCCAGGGCCTTTGGCCGGCCTCTTCGCTCCTGGGTCAGGATGAACAGCAGCCCCAGGGCCGGTACCAGCGCCGCGAAGAAGGGGAGGGCAGCCGGTCCCAGCTGACTGTCGACGACGGCACCACCGATCACTCCGCCCAAGGCGTTGGCGATGTTGAATGCCGAGATGTTGGCGGTGGCCGCCAGCTCCGGGGCCTGCCGGCCATATTTCATCACCCGCATCTGCATGGCGGGCAGATTGGCGAAGGTGGCCACACCAAACAGGAAGGTGGCGATCAGGAAAGGCCATGGGTAGTGCTCCACCACGCCGACCAGCAGCAGGGCCAGAATGGTCAGCAGTGGCCACACCAGCAGGGAATGCCGCAGATTGCGGTCGGCGCTGTGCCCGCCGATGTTGTTGCCCAGCACCAGGCCCAGCCCGACGACCACCAGCACGCCTGTGATGGCGGAACGTTCGAAGCCAGCCACCTCTTCTGCCAGCGGCGCTATGTAGCCATAGAGGGTCATGAAGCCGGCCCAGCCCAGTACGGTAAAGAGCAGGCTGGCCAGTAGGTTCCAACTGCGGAAGGCGGCGAGCTGCTGGCTGATGGAGGTGGCGTTCTCCCTGGGTTGGCGCTCGATGACGAGGGCGATGGCAAGCATGGAGAGCAGACCCAGCCCGGCGACCACCAGGAAGGTGGTATGCCAGTCGAAGGCGTTGCCTATCCAGGCACCCGCCGGCACGCCCAGCACGTTGGCCAGGGTCAGGCCCGCAAACATCTGGCCGACGGCGCGGCCCGCCATCTTGTCGCTCACCATGCGGGTGGCGACCACGGCACCTATGCCATAGAAGGGGCCCTGGGTCAGGCCGGCCAGGATGCGGCTCACGATCAGGGTGACGTAGTCGGTGCTGAAGGCCGCGATCAGGTTGGCGACCACAAACAGCACCATCAGTGCCAGCAGGACGCGACGTTTCTCGAAGCGGGCCAGCCAGAGGGTGAGCAGCGGGCCGCCAAAGACGATGGCCAGGGCATAGGCGGTGATGAGGTTGCCCGCCTGACCCGTGGTGACCCCCAGCGATTCAGCCACCTGAGGCAGGATGCCGGCGATCAGGAACTCCGCGGTGCCGATGGCAAAGGCACTCAGGGTCAGGATCCAGATCCGGGCCGGGAGCGTGTTGGGCTCTTTCATGCTCATCTCCTCAGTTGATCAGGGCGCCGCCATCGATATCTATGGTGGCGCCGGTCATGAAGGGGTTGTCGATGGCCAGCAGATAGCCGGCGGCAAGATCTTCGGCGCGGCCGTGCCGACCGGCCGGCAGGCTGGCGGCTGCCCGGCCCAGCATGGCCTCTCGCACCTCGGGCGCCATGGCGGCGTAGGCCTCGGTATCGGTCAGCCCCGGGCTGACCACGTTGACCCGGATGGGGGCCAGCTCACGGGCGAGCAGCCTGGCGGCGGCCTCGAGCGCGGCATTAATGGTGGTCTTGATCAGGGTGCCGGGCACTGTCTTGCGGGCCAGGAACCCTGTGGTGAGGGTGATGGTGCCGCCGGGGGCCATATGCGGTGCCAGACTGCGAATGACCGCCAGAGTGCCCCAGAACTTGGTGTCGAAGGCCGCCTTGGCCGCCGAGAGATCCAGCTCGAGCAGCGACCCACCAGGCGCCTGGGAACCGGCGGTGATGACCAGGTGATCCAGCTGGCCCAGATCGGTCAAGAGGTTATCGATCGAGGTCTGGTCCGTGATATCCAGGCCGCTCTTGCGGCTGGCGACGATGACCTGACCGGGGCGCTGGCGCAGGGCATCGGCGACGGCGCGGCCGATACCTGTGTGGCCACCGATGACAAGGGACAGGGTGTGTTGATGAAATGCCATGGCAATGTTCCTCTCTGAGACGGCGGGGGATCCGCGCCTGTGTCTGCTGGAGAAGATAGATGTGACGGTGTATTTTGATAATTGCCGCAAAATCTAAAACATAATTCGGATTATCAATACAATCATGCTCGAGAACCTCAATCTGTTCCTGGTCATAGTGGAAAAAGGGGGGCTGGCCGCCGCGGGGCGTGAGCTGGGCTTCTCCCCGGCAACCGTCTCGGAGCGGCTGGCCTCCCTGGAGCGCTACTACGGCACGACCCTGCTCAGCAGAACCACTCGCTCCATCAGCCTTACCGAAGAGGGGCGCCTGTTGCTGGAGGAGGGGCGCCATCTGCTGGCCCAGGCCGAGGGGCTCAAGCGCCGTCTGCGCGATGGTGGGGATGAAATGAACGGGTTGCTGCGCATCAGCGCCCCTCATGATCTGGGGATCAGCCGGCTGGTGCCGCTGCTCGATCGCTTCATGGCGCAACACCCAGGGATCACGCTGGATCTCAACCTGACCGACGGCTATCTGGATCTGGTGGGGCAGGGGATCGATCTGGCCCTGCGCTACGGAGAGCTGGCCGACAGCACACTGCGCACCCTCTCGCTGGGGGAGAACCGCCGGATCGTCTGTGCCTCACCCGCCTACTTGGCGCGCAAGGGGGAGCCCCGCCATCCGGAAGAGCTTGCCGATCATGACTGCCTGCTGATGCGTTTCGGAGAACATCCGGAGCGCTGGTGGTCTTTTCAGGTCGAGGGCGTGGTGAAGCGGGTGATGGTGCAGGGGCGGCGCATCAGTAACAACGGTTATCTGGTGCGCCAGTGGTGTCTGCAGGGGGAGGGGATCTGCCTCAAGTCCCGCTGGGATGTGGGGGAGGATCTGAGCCGTGGCCGCCTGGTGGAGATCCTGCCCGAGTTCGCAGCCCCGGCATCACGGCTGCAGATCGTCTACCCTTCCGGGCGGCATCAGCCGCGCCGGGTGCGCGCCCTGATCGACGCGCTGGTCGCCGAGTTCGGACGCCCTCAGGGGTAGACCCGGGTCATCATGACAAACCCTTCTGCATCGGCGGTGAGGCTGGTCTCGATCCGTCCCAGCTCGGCCAGCGTGGCCACATGGGTGCCGCCGCAGGGAATGGTCACTTCCCGCCCTTCCAGCGGGCAGTGCCAGTAACGGGAGTCGATGATCGACTCGCCGGCCCGGCTGCGGCGGATCTCGCCTCCGGTTGCCAGCCAGTCGGCCAGCTGGCGATTGATATGCGCTTCAATCTGCGCCAGATCCGCCAGCAGGGCCTCACTGTTGACCCCCTTCTTGCGCAGGCTCTTGCCGATCCGGTACTGCTCGCGCGAGCCATTGGGCTCGACCCGCGAGGTCTGGATGGCGAGACGATCGAAATCCGGCTGCTCCAGCGCGTCCCGCTCGCTCACCTCCTTGCGCCAGTAAGGCATCAGCGCCCGGTTGAGCGCCAGTGCCGCCAGGTGGCAGCCGCTGTGGCCCAGGCTCAGGGCGTGACGGGCCTCGGCATCCACTTGCAGCGTCACCTGACTGCCCACCGGTAGCGCACAGTGGCCAGCCAGCGGGTGCACCACCACGAAACGCCACCCTTCCGCGCCCCGCTTGACCGGGATCGCCTGGTCGACGAACAGCTCCCCATCCGGACTGATGGCCCCCATGCGGCAGGGGCCGACGGCCGCTTCGCCACCCTCCCAGCGCACTGTGCCCACGTCACCCGGCTGATCGGGCCAGAGGTGGCTCTGGGGATGAAAGGGGGTGAGGTCGGTGACCAGCAGGCTGGTGTCGCCGCTCTGGCAGCAGATGACGCTGGCCTGCTCCTGATGGTGGCCCAGTACGAAGCTGGCTCGGGTATGTGACATGGATGGCTCCCGCAGATCGAAGAGGAAGAGAGCCGCCAGCATACGTCAAAGCGCAGACCGGCTCATTAACCTCGGTTAATGAGCCGGTCCGGAGGCAGGATGATGAGTGCTAGATCATGGCGACCAGCAGGTAGGCGTTGAGCCCGATCACCAGGGCGACGATGAGGCGGCCGAGCGCCTGAGTCACCGGGTGGTTGCGATATTGCCCCATCAGGGCGCGATCGCCGGTCAGCATCAGCAGCGGGATGAGCGCCAGCGCGATGCCGAAGCTCAGCACCACCTGGCTCAACACCAGAATCTCGGTGGTGTTGAGCCCCATGGCGATCACCACGAAGGCGGGGGCCATGGTGATGGCACGGCGCAGCCAGAGCGGGATGGTGAAGCGCACGAAGCCCTGCATCACCACTTGCCCGGCCAGCGTGCCCACCACGGTGGAGCTGATACCGGAGGCAACCAGCGAGAGGCCGAACAGGGTGGCAGCTGCCTGGCCCAGCAGCGGGGTCAGGGTCTGGTAGGCGGACTCCAGTTCGGCCACCTGCTGGTTGCCGGAGCTGTGGAAGGCGGCCGCGGCCATGGCCATCATGGCCAGGTTGACGAAGCCGGCGATGGTCATGGCGATGGCCACGTCGACCCGGGTGGTGTGCAGCCGCTGGGGGACCGAGCCCTGATCCTGGGTGTGCTGGGTCAGTGCCGAATGCAGGTAGATAACGTGCGGCATCACGGTGGCACCGAGCACCCCGGCCGCCAGATAGACGGCGTCGCTGTTGGGCAGGCCGGGGAAGAGGGCCCCTTCCAGCAGGCTCGGCAGGTGGGGGCGAGAGAACACCAGCTCGACGATGTAGGCCGCCGCCACGAACAGCAGCAGGCCGCCCACCACGAACTCCAGCGGTTTCTGGCCGCGGGACTGCAGCATCAGGATCCCCCAGGTGACCACGGCGGTGATGCCGGCCCCTTCCAGCAGGGTGACCCCGAGCAGCAGCTTGAAGCCGACCGCGGCCCCGATGAATTCGGCCAGATCGGTGGCCATGGCGATGATCTCCGCCTGCACCCAGTAGGCCCAGACCGCCGGCTTGGGCAGTCGGTCGCGAATGTGTTCCGCCAGGTTCTTGCCGGTGACGATGCCGAGCTTGGCCGAGAGAGTCTGCACCAGCATGGCCATCAAGTTGGCCCACACCACGACCCATAGCAGCTGGTAGCCAAAGGTGGAGCCGGCCTGAATGTTGGTGGCGAAGTTGCCCGGATCTATGTAGCCGATGGCGGCGATAAAGGCCGGCCCGAGCAGGGTCAGTTTGAATTTGCGGGCCGGGATGGCCGTGGTCAGCGCGGGTTGCATGGTATCAGCCTCCATAAGTGCATGGAGATAGAATAGATCTAAATGATAATTATTATCAATTGATGTTTTGTATTGTTCCCATAGATAAAAACATCGGCGGTGGCTGGTTGCAGTGAAGGATGGGATTTCGTACAATACGCCGCCCTAGAAAAGCAGCGTCTAAACACCATTATGTTCCTTGCCTCCGAGGTCTGGCTGCACCTGGGCGGAGGCTGAATTAATCCGTAAGGAGCTAAAATGCGTCATTACGAAATCGTCTTCATGGTTCATCCGGACCAGAGCGAGCAAGTACCTGGCATGATCGAGCGTTACACCGGCGCCATCACCACCTCCGGTGGTACCATTCATCGCCTGGAAGATTGGGGCCGTCGTCAGCTGGCTTACCCGATCGACAAACTGCACAAAGCCCACTACGTTCTGATGAACGTAGAAGCAGAGCAAGCCGTTATCGATGAGCTGGAAACCAACTTCCGCTTCAACGATGCCGTTATCCGCAACATGATCATGCGCACCAAGCACGCCGTGACTGAAGTTTCTCCGATGGCCAAGGCCAAGGAAGAGCGCTTCACCCGTCGTGACGACGAGCGCCGCGAAGAAGCTACTGAAGCTGCTTCCGAAGAGTAATTCTGGATCACTGACTAGAGGATAAAGGCCATGGCACGTTATTTCCGTCGTCGTAAGTTCTGCCGCTTCACCGCCGAGAACGTTACCGAGATCGACTACAAAGATATCGTTACTCTGAAAAACTACATCACTGAATCTGGCAAGATCGTACCGAGCCGTATCACCGGTACCCGCGCCAAGTATCAGCGTCAGCTGGCACGCGCCATCAAGCGTGCTCGTTACCTGGCTCTGCTGCCGTACACCGATCTGCACAACAAGTAAGAATCGGTCCGGCACTTAAGCCTAACTCAACGAAATTTATAGAGGAAAGGTAATGCAAGTTATCCTGCTCGACAAAATCGCCAAACTGGGCGGTCTGGGTGACCAAGTTTCCGTGAAAGCTGGTTACGCCCGTAACTTCCTGATCCCGCAAGGCAAAGCTGTTATGGCCACCAAGGCCAACATCGAAGCTTTCGGTGCTCGTCGCGCTGAGCTGGAAGCCAAACTGGCTGCCAACAAAGCTGCTGCTGAAGAGCGTGCTGCCAAGCTGGCCGAACTGGCTACCGTGGTTATCGCTTCCAAGTCTGGCGACGAAGGCAAGCTGTTCGGTTCCATTGGTACCCGTGACGTGGCTGAAGCCATCACTGCTGCCGGCGTAGCCGTTGCCAAGAGCGAAGTCCGCATGGGCAACGTTCTGCGTAACACCGGTGACTACGAAGTTGCTGTTCAGCTGCACGCTGACGTTAAAGCAACCGTACAGATCCAGGTTGTTGCCCTGTAATAGCGATTCGCTTTTGCAGAAAAAACCCGCGCACTTGCGCGGGTTTTTTATTTTCAGGCCCGGGGGTAGAGTAAAGACCTGTTCCTCTGGAGGAGATCCCTATGGCCTGGGTCGAAGGTCGCGTCCTTGAACGCATCGAGTGGACGCCCACCCTGTTCTCCCTGCGCGTGGCGGCCGAGCTGGCCCCCTACAAGGCGGGGCAATTCACCAAACTGGCCCTCGAGCAGGGCGAACGCCGCGTCCAGCGGGCCTACTCCTTCGTCAATCCGCCTTCGACTCCCTACCACGAGTTCTATTTCGTCGAGATCCCCGATGGGGAGCTGACTCCGACCCTGGGTTCCCTGCGGGCGGGCGACAGCCTGCTGGTGCAATCCCTGGCGACCGGTTTTCTCACCCTGGACGAGGTGCCGGCCGGACGCGATCTCTGGCTGCTCTCCACCGGGACCGCCATCGGCCCCTTCCTCTCCATGCTGGCGGACGGGGAAGCCTTTGCCCGTTTCGAGAATCTGGTGCTGGTGCACGGGGTGCGCAAGGGGGAGGAGCTGAGCTATCGGGATCTGATAGCGAGCTTTGCCGAGCGTCATGGCGAGCGTTTTCGCTACGTCCCCTTCGTCAGCCGTGAAAGCTGGCCCGGAGCGATGGAGGGGCGGATCCCGGCGGCCATCGCCGATGGTCGCCTGCAGGCGCGAGTGGGGCTGGAATTTTCTCCCGCGCTGAGCCAGGTGCTGATCTGCGGCAACCCGGCCATGGTGAAGGAGACCCAGCAGACCCTGTTGTCATTGGGGTTGGCCAAGAACCTGCGGCGGGCCCCCGGCAACATCAGTGCCGAGAATTACTGGTAGGAAAAGCGAACAAGGGGCCATGGGCCCCTTGTTCATGCTCGACGGCAGTCAGATCAGTGCTTCTTGTTGCCGTGGCCCTTGTCTTTTTCTTTGAATTTGTCATGTCCCTGCCCCGGGTTGTTGCCGCTATGGATGCTGCGGTTGTAGTGATCCCGGTACTTGCCGTCGATCTTGTCGCAGTTGAGCTTGATGCGGCTGTCACCGATGCCGAGATCCAGGCAGTTGTGCTGCCACCAGTCGTACTCCTTGTCATCCCAGTCGACGTTCAGCTTGATGTTGTCGGTGGAGAGCCGGATGCCATCGCCATCCTTGGAGTGGGGTGGGGCGGCAAAGGCAACCCCGTTGGCCAACAGCAGGGAGAGCAGCAGGGCGCCTTTGTTGAACATGGTTGAATGAGTCATGACGAAAGTTCTCCTTGGTTACTGGCCGGTGCCCTGGGTGGCGGGCATCTGGTTGCTGCCGGGGGGATCATTGCGGTGCTCTTCATCGTCGAAGCTGACCCTGCTTTCCCGGCATGGCGTCTGGGTGCCATCGTTCACTCCCGGCTCGAAGCAGTTGGTCGATGACCAGCCAAATTGCTTGTCATCCCAGTCCAGGTTGAAGGTTAGTGCATCGACGGAAAATGCCGTACCACCTTCCTCCTCATACTGCGGTGCTGCCAGCGCGGCGCCGGCAACCAGAAGCAGGGGCAGTAACAAGCTAGTCGTTCGGTTCATTGTGGCCTCGGTGGTTGGTTGTTGCGGGTCAGTGTATGCCAGTCTTGCTGAATCCGGGCAGAATCAGGCTCAATCTCCCATGCTACGAGAGTCGGCAGTGAGTGTATCGACTTTTTGCGGTCGATTTGTCCGTTTTGGTCGCACTCTGGGCAACTGACCAAGGATCTGGTGCAATTATGGTGATTGTCCTTCTCTCGAGGAGTCTGCTGACTATAATCGGCAGCCAACTTTTCCTGCATATCGCGCCCGCTTTCTCATGACCACACAGGCTTCTGCCGTGCTGCGCTACCCCAAGGGGTGGTTCGCACTGACCACGGTGTACAGTTTTACCGGCTTGGCCATTCTGGCCTCCATCGTCTTCTCTCTGCTGCTGTTTCTCTCCATCGACGAGAATCCCCTGATGAAGTGGCTGTTCGGTGGCCTGGCCATCATCTTCGAACTGGGCAAGTTCTACGTCTGGTATGAATACGGGGAGTGCAAGGCGCGTCGCGATCTGGGCGGGGCCTTCTGGTCGCTGCTGTTCTACAGCGTGCTGGCCGCCATCTCCATCGGCGGCAGCATAGGCGGCATCAACAGCGCCACCAACACAATCCTCAACCAGCAGGCGCGCCATGAGCGGGAGATCGCCCGCTTCGACGAGCAGATCGCCAGCATAGAGCGGCAGATCCAGCTCAACGAGGAGGCGGCCCGCAAGTATATCGAGATGGCGCGCATCTCCAGCGGCGTCAGCGGCCTGCAGCAGGCCAACACCAAGCTCAGGCTGCGCCAGGACGAGCTGCGCCAGGAGCGCGACGCCAAGCCCGTCAACGAACAATCCTCCATGCTGGGGCTGATGAGCAGCCTGGCGGACGGGGTGGGCATGAGCATCAGCCAGGTGCAGTTTCTGCTGGTCTGCTTCCTCTCGGTGCTGCTCGACGTGTTCGGCGCCTTCTTCGTCAGTCTGATCGGCGAGGAGAACCGCTTTCGCCGCAGCTGGCTGTGGCAGCGGGACCGCGAGCGGGAACAGATCGTGCTGCAGCAGGCGGAGGCCGCTGCCATGGCGCAGCAGCTGCCCGGCCGGCCGGAGCCCGAGCCAGAGGTGGTGGAGCAGGTGCGCAGCGCGCTGGAGAGCGGCGAGCTCAAGTGCAGCAAGCGCAGCGTCGCACAGGCGCTGTCGCTGTCGCTGGAGGAGGTGGACCGGGTGTTCCAGCATCTGCTGGCCCAGGGCGTGCTGGGGCAGGGTAGCAACCGCCACTACCATCTCAGTTCGCAAGGAAGTTGATCATCAGGCCACCTCGGGGTGGCCTTTTTATTGCGCGCGGGCGCTGTGCTAGTGGGTCAGCACCATCATCAGGCTGAGGAAGGCGGCCAGTCCGCCACCGATGCCGATGATCCAGTAAAACCCCTTGGCCCCCTGCTTGAGCGGGATGCGGAAGTAGAGCAGAAACGCCCACCACCCCAGGGCCAGCAACAGAGGAATAAGAAACATTCGAGCCATGGTGTCCTCGCTGTTATTCTGTTGACCCTTGATCAATCAACAGGATGGATTGTGCAATGACGCAGCTACAGATTACCGCATTCGGCGCCCCCTCGGTACTCAGGCTCAACCCTTCCCAGGACAAGGTGCCTGCCGAGGGCGAAGTGCGGGTGCGCATCTGCTTTGCGGGGGTCAACCCCATCGATGCCAAGACCCGGGCCGGCCTCGGCTGGGCGGCGGCGCAAAACAAGGAGAAGCTGCCCTGGACGCCGGGCTATGACGTGGCCGGCGTGGTCGAGAAGGTCGGCCCTGGTGTCAGTTCGCTGGCCGAGGGGGACAGGGTATGCGGCATGGTGGGCTTTCCCCTCACCGCCGGCGGCTACGGCGAGTCCGTGGTGGCCCGCGAGGAGGAGCTGGTCAGGCTGGAGGATATTGGCCTCAGACAGGGGGCGGCGCTGCCGCTGGCCGGCCTCACCGCCTGGCAGGGGTTGTTCGAGCACGGCGCCCTCAAGGCGGGGCAACGGGTGCTGATCCTGGCCGGTGCCGGCGGCGTCGGCCATCTGGCGGTGCAGTTTGCCAGCGCCTATGGCGCCGAGGTGGTGGCGATGGCGAGCGGTGACAACCACAGCTTCCTGCACGCGCTGGGGGCCAGCAAGATGGTGGATTACCACGATGCGGACTGGGCCGCCCAGGTGGTGGCCGACGGTCCGGTCGATCTGGTGCTGGATCTGGTGGGGGGCGAGAGTGGCCAGGCGGCGCTGGCCTGCGTCAAGCCGGGCGGCCGGCTGGTGACGGTACCCACCATCACCGCCCAGCAGATCAAGGATGCCGCGGCCGGCAGCGCCATCGAGGTGCTTGGCATGCTGGTACATCCTGACCGCCAGCAGTTGAGCCAGATGCTGATCCTGCTGCGTCAGGGGGAGGTGCAGATCACCGTCTCCGGCGAATTCCCGCTGGCGGAAGGGGCCCTGGCCCATCAGGCCATCGAGCAGGGCCACGTGCGCGGCAAGCTGCTGCTGCGCATGCCCGCCGCGGATGAGCTGGCCGGATGAATGGCATCACCGAGCTGGGGCTTGGCTGGCTGTTTCTGAGCGCCTTCACCTCCGCCACCCTGCTGCCCGGCAGCTCGGAAGTGCTGCTGGGGGCCATGGCGACCAAGGGGGAGTGGAGCATGGCCAGCCTGCTGCTGTGGGCGACGCTGGGCAATACCCTCGGCTCCATGACCACCTGGTGGCTCGGCTGGCTCGCCACCTTCAAGAAAAAACCGGAAGATTTTCAAGGCCGTGGGGAACAAAAAGCCCTCGGCTGGCTCAAACAACATGGCCACTGGTGTCTGCTGCTGGCCTGGACGCCTGTGGTCGGCGATGGTCTCTGTCTGCTGGCCGGCTGGCTGCGCCTCTCCTTCTGGCGCTCTCTCATTCTCATCGGGCTCGGCAAATTGTTCCGTTATGCCCTGGTCTTTCTGCTGGCCAGGCAGATCTTCTAGCTTCACTCACGAGGTAACCGTGAACAAACTCATTCCATTAAGCATGCTTCTGGGCTTCTCTCTGCCCGTGCTGGCGGCACCCACCCTGGTGTCGGAACAGGTCAAGGAAGAGGGCAAGCTCGGCATTCCCTATCAGATGTACAAGCTGGACAACGGCCTGACCGTCATTCTGGCGCCCGACCGATCCGATCCCCTGGTGCACCTGGACGTCACCTATCACGTGGGCTCGGCCCGCGAGCAGGTGGGCAAGTCCGGGTTCGCCCACTTCTTCGAGCACATGATGTTCCAGGGCTCCAAGCACGTGGGGGATCAGGAGCACATGCGGATCATCAACGAGGCCGGTGGCGACATGAACGGCACCACCAACAAGGACCGCACCAACTACTACGAGACCGTGCCGGCCAACCAGCTGGAGAAGGTGCTGTGGCTGGAGGCCGACCGCATGGGCTTCTTGCTCGATGCGGTGAGCCAGAAGAAGTTCGAGATCCAGCGTGCCACCGTCAAGAACGAGCGGGCCCAGCGCATCGACAACCAGCCTTACGGTCTGGTGAGCGAGAAGGTGGGGGAGGCGCTCTACCCGCGCACCCACCCCTACTCCTGGCAGCCCATCGGCTATGTGGAGGATCTCGATCGGGTCGACGTCAACGACCTCAAGCAGTTCTTCCTGCGCTGGTACGGCCCCAACAACGCCACCCTCACCCTGGGCGGCGACTTCGACACCAAGCAGGCGCTGGCCTGGATTGAGAAGTACTTCGGCCCGATCCCGCGTGGACCCGAGGTGGCCGAGCCGACCCCCGAGCCGGTGACCCTGCCCGAGACCCGTTACGTGACGCTCGAGGACAAGGTGCACCTGCCGCTGCTCTACATCAGCTACCCGACCGTGTCCCTTGGCGATCCGCAGGAGCCGGCCCTCGACATGTTCGCCGACGTGCTGGGCGGCTCCGCCAGCTCCATGCTCTACCAGTCGCTGGTCAAGAGCGGCAAGGCTATTGATGCGGGGGCCTCCCACTACTGCGAGGAGCTGGCCTGCACCCTCACCGTCTACGCCTATCCCAACCCGGCGGTGGATGGCAGCCTGAAGACCCTCAAAAGCGAGGTGGACAAGGTGATCGGCGAGTTCGCCGGTCGCGGCCTCAAGCCGGAGGATCTGGAGAAGGCGATCAACAGCTATCGTGCCTCGGCCATCTGGGGCCTGGACAGCGTCTCCGGCAAGGTGAGCCAGCTCGCCATGGGCCAGGTGTTCGCCCAGGATCCCAACTATGTGTTCAAGAGCCTGGACGCCATCGGCAAGGTGACGCCGGAGCAGGTCAAGGCCGCCTACGACAAGTTCATCCTGAATAAGCCGGCGGTGGTGCTGAGCGTGGTGCCCAAAGGCAAGAACGACTGGCAGGCCGCCAAGCCCAACTTCACCCCGGCCAAGCGCGAGCTGCCGGATTACGCCAAGCATGACAAGGTGCTGGCCGAGCGGCCGGTGAAAGACGACTTCGATCGCAGCGTGCAGCCCAAAGCGGCCGATGCGGTGAGCGTCAAGGTGCCCGCCATCTGGCACGGCAAGCTCGACAAGGGGATCGAGATCATCGGCACCCAGAGCGATGAAATCCCGGCCGTCTCCATCATGGTCGCCCTGCCGGGCGGCATGCGGGCCGAAGGCAAGGGCGAGCTGGGGCTGGCCAGCCTCACCGCCAGCATGATGGGGCAGGGCTCGGTGCGTCTGACCGAGGCCCAGCTCAGCGACGAGCTGCAAAAGCTCGGCTCCAGCGTCAGCGTCTCCAGCGCCCAGTACAACAACCTGGTCACCATCAGCAGCCTGGCCGACAAGCTGCCACAGACCCTGGCGCTGGTGCGCGAGGTGTATGAGCGGCCCGGCATGCGCGAGGCCGACTTCGAGCGGGTCAAGGCGCAGATGCTGCAGGGGATGAAACAGAGCGAGCAGCAGCCCGAGTGGCTGGCCGGCCAGGCCTTCCGCGAGCTGATCTACGGCAAGCAGAACCGTCTCGGTCAGCCGGGTGACGGCGTGCTGGCCGACGTGGAGAAGCTGACCCTGGCGGACGTGAAGCGCTTCTACCAGAACTACTACAACCCGACCAACGCCAAGGTGGTGGTAGTGGGTGACGTGACCCAGTCCCAGGTGGAGGATCAACTCGGCTTCCTGACCCAGTGGAAGGGGGCTGCGCCCTCCCTTGGCAGCCTCAAGCCCGAAGGCGAGCAGGCCAAGCCGGGTATCTATCTGGTGGACAAGCCGGGGGCGCCCCAGTCGGTGATCCGTATCGGCCGTCGCGCCATGCCGTTCGATACCACGGGTGACTACTTCACCGCCGGGCTGATGAACTTCAACCTGGGCGGCAACTTCAACAGCCGCATCAACCTCAACCTGCGGGAAGACAAGGGCTATACCTATGGGGCCAGCTCGGGCTTCTCCGCCAACCGGGAGGTGGGGACCTTCGCCACCGGCGCCAACGTGCGGGCCGATGCGACCGTGGATGCCATCCGCCAGTTCCTCAAGGAGATGGACAACTACCGCAAGAGCGGCCCGACCCCGGTCGAGCTCGCCTATATGCGCAGCGCCGTCTCCCAGCAGGATGCGCTCTCTTACGAGACGCTTGGCCAGAAGGCGGGCTTCCTGCTGCAGATGATCATGTACGACCTGAAGCCGGACTATGTGCAGGCCCAGAACAACCTGATCAAGACGGTGTCGGCCGAGACGCTCAAGGCCAGTGCGGCACGCTGGCTTGACCCGGCCGAGATGGTGATTGTGGTGGTGGGGGACAAGCAAAAGCTTGAAAAACCCCTGCAGGAGCTTCATCTTCCCATCTATCCGCTGCAGCTGCCCTGAGGGCGCTACATAAAAATAGTGCCGCCCCCCTGTGGGGCGGCCACACATGAGCCGTGAATATGACTACGACAAGCTTGTCACTCACCGAGTTGTTGACCGCCCTGGGTTCGCCGGAACGGCTGACCGCCCTCAAGGGGATCCGGCGCGGGATCGAACGTGAATGTCTGCGCATCACCCCACAGGGGACCCTGGCCCAGACCGATCACCCCAGAAGTCTGGGCTCGGCACTGACCCATGCCAACATCACCACCGACTACTCGGAGAGCCTGCTGGAGTTCATCACGCCGGCCACCGACTCTATCGACAGCCTGCTGGAACAGCTTGGCGACATCCACCGTCACACCATTCATCACCTGGGTGATGAGCGGATCTGGCCACTCTCCATGCCCTGCTTCGTCGGCGACGAGGAGAACATCCGGCTGGCCCAGTACGGCAGCTCCAACATCGGCCGGATGAAGACTCTCTACCGGCAGGGGCTGAAGAACCGCTACGGCAGCCTGATGCAGGTGATCGCCGGGGTACACTTCAACTTCTCCATGCCGGACAGCTTCTGGTGCGAGTGGCAGGAGCTGGTGTGCGAGGGGTGCTGCAGCCAGCGCTTCATCTCCGACAAGTACATGGGGCTTATCCGCAACGTCTACCGCTTCGGCTGGCTGGTGCCCTACCTGTTCGGCGCGTCGCCGGCCATCTGCGAATCCTTCCTCAAGGGGCGCAAGAGCAACCTGCCGTTCCAGAAGACCGGCAAGGGCACCCTCTACCTGCCCTACGCCACCGCCCTGCGGCTGTCGGATCTGGGTTACACCAACAGCGCCCAGGCGGGGCTCAAGATAAGCCACGACAACCTGCCGGCCTATGTGAGCAGCCTGCGCCGCGCCATCAACACCCATGATCCCGACTTCGCCAGGATCGGCGTCAAGGTGAACGGCGAGTACCGCCAGCTCAACGACAATGTGCTGCAGCTGGAGAACGAGCTGTACGCGCCGATCCGCCCCAAGCGCACCCCGCGCAGTGGCGAGAAGCCGTCCGACGCGCTGGAGCAGCGTGGCATCGAATACATCGAGCTGCGCACCGTGGACGTCAACCCCTTCACCCCGTATGGCATCGAGGTGGATCAGATCCGCTTCTTCGACCTGTTCCTGGTCTGGTGCCTGCTGCGTCCGTCCCCTGTGCTGGATGACGAAGAGATCGCCCGCAATCGCCGCAACCAGACCAAGGTGGTGCTGGAGGGGCGCCGTCCCGGCCTCGAGCTGGAGGACGAACAGGGCAACCCCATCGGCCTCAAGGAGTTCGGCCTCAAGCTGTTCGACGAGCTGGCCGAGGTCGCCGCGCTGCTGGATCGCTGCTGCGGCCGCAACCGCTACCGCGAGACCCTGGCGATGCACCGCGAGAAGCTGCTCAATCCCGAGCTCACCTACTCCGCCCGCCTGCTCAAGCAACTGCTGGAAAGTGGCAAGGACAACGGCGCCTTCGCCGACGAGCTGGCGAGCCGCTACCGGGAAGAGATGCTGGCGGGTGAGCTGCAGTACTGGGACGAAGCCTATTTTGCCGGCGAGGCACGGGAGTCGCTGGCCAAGCAGCGGGAGCGGGAGCGCAGCGACAGCCTGTCGTTCGACGACTTCCTGGCCGACTACTTCGGGACCAGCAAGACCCCGGCCTGATGACAGGCAACAAAAAAGCCGCTCTTGAAGCGGCTTTTTTATTTCCGGAAATCCGAGCGGTAATCAGACGTGGTTATACATGGCCTCGATTTCGCTCTGGTACTTGGACTCGATGATCTTGCGGCGCAGCTTCATGGTGGGGGTCAGCTCCCCCAACTCCATGGAGAAGGCGCTCGGCAACAGGGTGAACTTCTTCACCTGCTCGAACTTGGCCAGCTCCTTTTGCAGATCCTGGATGCGCGCCTCGAAGAACTCCACCACCTTGGAGTGGCGCAGCAGTTCGGTCTTGCACTGGTACTGCAGGTTGATGGAGCGGGCGTACTCTTCCAGCGACTCGAAGCAGGGCACGATCAGCGCGGAGACGAAGTGGCGGGCATCGGCGACGATGGCGATCTGCTCGATGAAGCGATCCTTGCCGAGGGTCCCCTCCACCAGTTGCGGCGCCACGTACTTGCCGTTGGAGGTCTTCATCAGCTCCTTGAGGCGCTCGGTGAAGTAGATGTTGCCTTCGCCGTCGAGCTCGCCGGCATCGCCGGTGCGCAGGAAGCCATCCTCGGTCATCACCTCGGCGGTGGCCTCGGGCTTGTTGTAGTAGCCGCGCATCACGGTGGGGGAGCGCACCAGCAGCTCGTTGTTCTCACCCAGCTTCACCTCGATGCCGCTGAGCGCCGTGCCGATGGAGCCCAGCTTGAACTGGCTGTCCTCGTAGCAGCAGACGGTGGCGGTGGTCTCGGTCATGCCGTAACCGTACTTGAGGTTGAGCCCCATGGCCTGGAAGAAGAAGTTCACCTCGTCGGCGAGGCGGGCGCCGGCCACCGGCAGGAAGCGGGTGCGGCCGCCGAAACGGGCGCGCAGCTTGCGAAACACCAGCCGCTCGGCGAGCCAGAGCTGGCCGTAGAGCAGGGGAGAGGCGGCTTTACCCGCCTGGCGGGTGGCGACCATCTGCTTGCCGACCCGGGTGGCCCAGCCGAACAGGGCCTGACGCAGGCGTGGGGCCTGAGCGACGCGAGCCTGGATCATGGCGTAGGCCTTCTCGTAGAGGCGCGGCACGGCGCACATCACGGTCGGCTGCACCTCGCCGATGACATCCATCACCTTCTGCGGATCGCGGATGTAGACGTTCTCGGCGCCGCAATAGAGCACGTAGTAGGTCCAGGCGCGCTCGAACACATGGCTGAGCGGCAGCATGCAGAGCGACACGTCCTGCTCGTTCAGATCGAGGCGGCTGTTGTGCATCTCGAAGCAGGCGGCGATGTTGGCGAAATCGAGCATGACCCCCTTGGGCTCACCCGTGGTGCCCGAGGTGTAGATCAGGGTCAGCAGATCGTCCATCCGGTACTGGCTCTCACGCTCGCGCAGCCCCTGTTCGCTGGGCTGGTGATTGCCGGAAGAGAGGAACTCCTGGAAGTGGCTCGCCTGCGGGCAGCCGCGCAGGTTGACACTGCCGTCGAGGGCGATGAGCTGCTGGATCTCGCCGCTTTCAATGAGTTGCAGCGCCTGGTCGAACTGGGGCTGTTCGCCGACGAACAGCACCTTGATGCCGGCATCTTTGACGATGTAGCGCAGCTGATCCAGAGTGCTGGTGGGGTAGATAGGGACGCTGACGCCGCGGGCGGCCAGGATGCCGAGATCGGCCTGGGTCCACTCCGGCATGTTGCGGGCATAAATGCCGACCATCTCGGTAGGCTGGTGGCCGGCGCGGATCAGCGCCTGGGCGCAGTAGTCCATGGCCTGCCCCAGGGTACGCCAGCCGATGGCACGCCACTGGCCATCCTGTTGTACGCGCAGGGCGGCCTTGTTGCCAAGCCGGGCGATACGTTCCCGCATCAGTCGAACCAGGTGGTGTTTCGGCATCAGTCAGACATCCTCAAGTAACAGTTGTACGCCCTAAGGGGCACTGAAAAATCGCGCTGGAGTTTAAACTCTAAGATTACAGCTTACAAGTGTTCGCCATTTGTCTTGGATCACAAAGTCGTCAATTAGGGGGCGCTTGAGGCATGATGGTGGCTGACGTGTGGAGCCATTCAGGGAGGGAGCATAATGAGTGTCGGTATCAAGGGGGTGGTGACCGGGGTATTGCTGTTGCTGGCGGGGGCCGGCGGGCTCTGGTTTACGCTGGGAGGCTCGGGTAGCGAGGAGGACAACCCCTGGCTGAGCGGCGCCGAAGGCTACGCCCAGGCGCAGCAGCTGGCCCTGCAGAAGGGCTATCCGCTGCTCTACGTGATCGAACGCGCCAAATGCCGGCGCTGCAAACTGCTGGATACCACCCTGTGGCAGACAGAGGAGATGGCGCCTGTGCTGGCCCGGCTGGTCAAGGTGCGTCTCAACCCGAATGCCGGGGATGGCAGCGAGCAGATACTGCGCCGCTTCCCGCAGGTGGCGACCCCGCCCGGCATCTATGTGCAGCAGCCGGGCGAGCCGCTCAAGCCCATCAAGATAGTGGTGGATATCCAGCAGATCTGGATGCCCGGGGTGACCTGGCAGCGCGGCTTCTTCATGCCGCTCTCCGCCGCCGGCTTCGAGGCAGTGCTGCACACCACCCAAAGCCTGCAGGATCCGGCCCTCGACAACGCGCCGCTGCTCTAGTGCTGCAGATGTAGCGCGGCGGCTTAGCCGAAGTCGAACAGGCGGGACATCAGCACGGCATCTTCCCGATCCTGACCGGTGCCGTAGTAGTCGGCGCGCCGGCAGTACTCGGCAAACCCCTCGCTCTCGTAGAGGCTGATGGCGGTGCTGTTGCCGGCCCGCACCTCGAGGAACCAGGCCTCGGCCTTGTTGGCCTTGCTGCGGCTCAGGTACTCCCTGAGCAGCTCCCGCCCCAGCCCCTTGCCCTGAAAGTCGGGATGCACGCAGATGTTCATCAGCGAGCTGTCGCCCGCCACCAGATCCGAGATGTAGAAGCCGGCCGGCTGGCCGTCGACCAGCAGCAGGCCGTTGAGATAGCGTGGCCCGAAGCAGGAGAGCAGGTTGGCCTGACTCCAGGGCTCCTTGTGGGCAGCCTGTTCTATGGGGTAGATGAGCTCGAAGTCGGTCTCGAGCAGGGGACGAAATTGCACCATGGTGGCTCCGGGTCGGGGCGGCTGAACGAAGAGAGATGCGGGGCGCACGGCTGGTCAGCCGAGGCGCCCCTTGAGCTGCAGCCACAGAGCCCGTTTCTGGGCCGGGCTGGGGGTGAGCGGGCAGATCAGAGCCTCTGGCCAGGCGGGATCGGCCGCCTCCAGCCAGAGCAGGGGCGGGGTGTGGCCGGCGGGCAGGCTGCTCAGCAGGCTGACCTCGTCGCTGCCGATGCCGAGCAGCTGGCAGAGATCCGCCAGCAGACCGGGGGCCGGCAGCCGGCTCGCCAGGATCCAGAGCTTGCCGCTCGGCGGCTCGCTCGGCACGGCCGGGGCGGGGACCGCCTCCTGCTGACTCGCCTGAGCCTCACTGGTAGGTGCGGGCGCAGCCTGATGGCCCGCCAGCAGGGCCGGCCGGCGCAGTTGCCAGCTAGGGATGCCCATCCGGGCCAGCAGGTGTTGCCGCAGGCGAGCGGATGCCTGGTCGGGTTGCTCGGGGACGGGCTCCCGCGCCGTGGTCAGCTGCACTGGATCTTGCATGGGCGATGACTCAGTCTTGATCTGCATTGATGAAAAAAGCTCTGCGCAGGGTACACTCGAACGCGTTTTGCTGCATCTTTTGCGGTATGTTTTAGCCAGGAGAGGCGCTCCGGCGCCCGGCAACCGGCCGGTGCGAGCCTGAGGCGACCTCCCGACAATACAACAAGCAGGACAGGGAACCTTCGATCGCGTCGCGGGTGTGCCGGTTCCAGACAACCCCAGTATCGGAAGTGCGCCTATGCCACCTTTAGCATCACAGAATCTTCGTCTCGCCCCCATTCACGAACGGCTGCCACGCCTGCTGTCGGCCCTCGGCGAGGGGCTTTACGAGCGCCAGGATGCCCTGCGGCTTGGTCTGCTGGCGGCCTTGTCCGGCGAGAGCGTGTTTCTGCTGGGCCCGCCCGGCATCGCCAAGAGCCTGATTGCGCGGCGCCTCAAGCTGGCCTTTCATGAAGCGCGCCACTTCGAGTACCTGATGACCCGTTTCAGCACGCCGGAGGAGGTGTTCGGCCCCCTCTCCATCCAGGCGCTGAAGGAGGACGGCAAGTACCTGCGGCTCACTGCCGGCTACCTGCCGGAGGCCGAGGTGGTGTTCCTCGACGAGATCTGGAAGGCGGGCCCCGCCATCCTCAACACGTTGCTCACCGCCATCAACGAGCGGCAGTTTCGCAACGGCGACAGCCAGCACCCCATCCCCATGCGGCTGCTGGTGACCGCCTCCAACGAGCTGCCGGCCCCCGACAGCGGGCTGGAAGCGCTCTACGACCGCATGCTGGTGCGGATCTGGATGGACCGGGTGCAGGAGAAGGCCAACTTCCAGGCCATGCTGGCCAGCGACGGCCAGTCCCACCAGAATCTGCCGCCCTCGGTGCAGATCCACGGCGACGAGTATCTGGAGTGGCAGGAGCAGATCGACCGGGTTCGGCTGCCGGACGACTGCTTCGAGCTCATCTATCAGTTGCGCCAGCAGCTCGACAGCCAGCTGGCACACAGCTGCTACGTGTCGGATCGGCGCTGGAAGAAGGCCGTGCGGCTGATCAAGGCGAGCGCGTTTTTCAACGGCCGCGACGAGGTGGCCCCGCTCGATCTGCTGCTGTTCAAGGATTGCCTCTGGCATGACGAGGCCTCGCGCACCGCCCTGCTGGAGATGATGACCGAATTCTCCCGCCTCTACGGCTATCAGCAGCTGACCATGACCCGTCAGCTGATGGGGCTGCGGGACAAGTTCAAGCAGCTCAAACAGAGCGTGGCCCAGCGCCTGTGCTGCAAGGCCAGAAAGCGCCAGCAGTGGTTCGGGCGCCGCGCCCGCGGCATCCAGATCCCGCTGGCCAACGCCCGCCCGTTCGGCAAGCTGGTGCACTTCCACCTGCTCACCCAGGCGGCGCTGGATGGCGACGATCCGGAGCGGCTGGTGGAGACGCTGGTGTTCGACCGGACCCTGCTCTCCCACTGGCATCCCACCGGCGAGTCGCTGGTGGGCTGGCCGCTTGGCAACCCCAAGGAGGGTCACTACGAGCTGGTGCTGGACGACGAGCTGCGGCTGCACGTGCTGGATCTGCAGCGCCAGCAGATCCCGCTGGTGCTGGTGGAGCGCACCCCCATTCCCGAGGTGGTGATCACCCCCTGGCAGGCGGCCCTGACCGAGCTGCTGGCGGAGGCCGGCGTGCTGGCGCAGGAGCTCAAGCGCCAGCGCAACCTGTTCGAGCGTCATCAGCAGCACCTCTTCATCGGTCGTCACTGGTTGCAGCAGGTGGAGGACAGCTTCTTCGTGCTGAACCGGGATCTGGATCAGCTGCGCACCGACATCAGCCAGTGGCACGACCGGCTGCCGCAGCTGGACGCCTGAACCATGGCGAGCGCGAAAGGGACTGTGGTGAGCCTGGTCGGCGGAGGTCGCCATGCTTGAGATCGGCATGATGGATCTGGGGCTGCTCATGGGCGAGGGGGAGCTGGCGGGCGAAATGGCGCTCTTGCTGGCCTCCACCCCCAAGATCTCCGAGTTCATCAAACGCTCCCCGCTGCAGGGCAAACTGCTGCAAAAGCGCATCCGCCGCTGGAGCGATCAGCTGGGGGAGGAGATGCGCCACAAGCCGGTGCCGGTGGCGCTGGAGCAGGAGTATCGCCTCTATCAGGCCCACAAGGGGTTGCCGCTGGCCGAGCTGATGGGGCGCCTGCCGGCCCTGCTGGACGGGCTTGAGCAGTACAGCCCTTTCGCCGGCGAGGCGCGCAGCCTGGTGCGCCAGCTGATGGCTCACCCCACCGACAGCCAGCGCCAGCTGTTGATCGAGAAGTGGCGCACCAGCCTGGTGGGCAGCCTGCTGCAGCTGCAGCAGCAGATCGCCGAGGCGGAGCGGGAGAAGCAGCGCCAGGAGATCGAAGATCAGCTGCTGGCGAGCCGTACCCTGGCCGATGCGCTCGATCCCAACCAGATCTCCGCCGGCGGGCTCTGGGATTTGGCGCAGGGGAGCTGGCACAAGCGCAGCCTGGTGCTGGTCAAGCAGTACGCTCGCATGCTGCAGCGCGAGCCACTGCTGGCGGAGATCGCCAACCTGCTGGGACGCAGCGAGCAGGACAACCGGGCCAACGACTCGCCGGTGCCGCCGGTGCAGGTGCACGAACTGGAAGAGGTGCAGACCGACGACGTGCCGGACGATCTGGTGGGCATCCACCCGGCCAGCGACCTGATGCGACTCTTGCCGAGCGAGGCGGTGATGCTGGCGCTGCCGGAGCTGGAGCTGGAGTTCTACCGCCGCTATCTGGAGCGGCGCCTGCTCAGCTACCAGTCGCGCGGCACCCTGCCGCGCCAGCGCATCATGCTGCGCACCCCTGAGCTTGGCGGGCGGCAACTGCAGCAGCGGGGGCCCTTCATCGTCTGCATCGACACCTCGGGCTCCATGGGGGGCTACCCGGAGGAGTGCGCCAAGGCGCTGTTTCTGGCGCTGCTCAAGGTGGCGATGGACGAGAAGCGAGGCTGCTACCTGATGCTCTTCTCCACCGAGGTGGCGACCCTGGAGATCACCGCCGACACCGGGCTCGACAAGGCGGAGCGCTTCCTCTCCATGAGTTTTCACGGCGGCACCGATCTGGTGCCCTGCCTCGAGAAGGCCCTGATCAAGCTGGATGACCCCGCCTTTGCCAGAGCGGACGTACTGGTGGTCTCCGACTTTATCGCCCAGAGCCTGCCTCACAGCCTACTGGATCGGATGAACCGCCAGCGCAAGCAGCAGACCCGCTTCCACGCGGTGGCCATGTCCCGCCACGCCAAACCGGCGCTGCTGCGGGTGTTCGACAACAGCTGGCTACTCGACTGCGGCCTGCGCGGTCGCCTGTTGCGCCGCTGGCAGCGCAGCTGAAACCCGCCGTGCCGGCAGACTGGCCAGCACCACCCCGACACACAAGAGGCCAAGCGCCAGCCACACCGGCGGCGTGATGCTCTCCCCCAGCAGCCACCAGGCCAGCATGGCCGCCATCACGGGCGTGAGCGAGCCCAGCGCCGAGCTGACCTCAGCGCCCAGGGTGCGGATGGCGTGGGCGTAACAGAGTGCCGCCAGCAAGCCGGCGCCTATCCCTTGCAGCAGACCCTGCCAGAGCCAGACGCTGGCATGGCTCACGGTGGGCAAGGGGCTCCACAGGAGCGTCGGCAGCAGCAACAGGGCCGACGGCACCGCCACCAGCGCGGCCGCATCCAGAGCCGCCAGTCCGCTGCGTCTGACCGCCAGGGTAAACAGGGCCCACAGCAGGGTCGCCCCCAGAAAGCAGAGCTGTCCCTGCCATAATCCCGGTTCTCCGCCCAGCAACAGGATGGCGGTGGCCAGGGCGATGAGGGCGAGCCCCCAGCACCGCTGCAGGGGGCAGGGGGCGCGCCACAACAGCAGGCCCAGCAGGCTGACCATGAGGGGCACAGTGCCTGGGATCAGGGCGCTGCCCTGGGCCACCGGGGCCAGCTGCATGCCGGTGGCGCCGAGCCAGAAGAAGGGCAGGCCGGCTCCCGCCAGCATGGCCAGCTGCCAGCGCAGGGGCGTGCGGCGCAGACGGATGCGGTGACGCCAGTAATAGGGGAGCAGCAGCAGGGCCGGGATACCGAAGCGCAGCAGCGCCAGCGCCTGTGGCGGGAGTTTCTCCTCGGCGCCAAGGCGCAGGGAGAGAAAGAAACCGGACCAGAGCAGCACGGTGGCGAGGGCGGCGGCCCAGCCGCTGCAACGGGGTGATGGTGTGAATGACATCGGGCTCCCTCCATGGCGTGTCCCGGGTCATTATCACGCCAGGGGGGAGGGTGTTGCAGGGCAAACTGTTTGAGAAATTGGGGTGTAATTGCTAGTTTCAGCCAATCCAAAAGGGATTTTTACCGGATATCACCAAGATGCTCGACAGGATTGATTTACATCTGCTGCGCTTGCTGCAACAGGATGGGCGCCTCACTACCGTGGAGCTGGCGGAGCAGGTCGGCTTGTCCGCCTCCCCCTGTGCCCGGCGCCTGAAGCGGCTGGAGGGGGAGGGCCATATACGGGGGTATCGCGCCGTGCTGGCGCGGGAGAAGCTCGGGCTTGGCATCACCATCTTCGTCAACGTGCGGCTCAGTCAGCACAGGGAGCCGCTGGTGGAGGCCTTCGAGCAGGCGGTGGCGGCCATGGCGGAGGTGATCAGTTGTCACACCGTCTCCGGCAACTACGACTACCTGCTGGAGGTAGTGGTACCCGACCTGCCCGCCTACGAGCAATGGATCCGGCGGTTGCAGTCCCAGGACATGGTCAACGACATCAGCAGCCACTTCGCCATTCGGGCGGTCAAGGTGATGGGGCCGCTGCCCATCTGACCCTGTTCAGGGGCGGGGCTGGTGGCCGAGCCCGCGCTCGTTGACCTGCTCCTGATCCAGCAGTGGCTGGCCACTCGGCCGGGCGACATGAAAGCCCCGCTTGCCGCTGCGCTTGACCCGATACATGGCCTGGTCGGCCCGGGCCAGCGCCGTGCTGAAATCATCCTGCGGCCGGATTGCCGCAATCCCCATGCTCAAGCCCACCGAGGCGTCGCCGTTGGGCAGCTCGAACGGGGTGGCGATGGCGTCGATGCACTGGCTGGCCAGCTGGCTGGTGCGGGGATCGTCGCTGGCCCAGGGCAGCAGCAGCACGAATTCGTCGCCGCCGAGCCGGCCTATCTTCACCCCCTCCTCGCAACAGTCGCGCAGCCGGCGGGTGAGGGCGATCAGCAGCTCGTCGCCGGCGCGGTGGCCCAGGTTGTCGTTGACCTGCTTGAAGTCGTCGAGATCGATGAAGCAGATGGCTTTGAAACCCTGGTTGAACTTGCGTTGCAGGGCGGTGCGGTTGGCAAGGCCGGTGAGGGGATCCCGGTGGGCGAGCCGGGCCAGCTGCTGTTCGTACTCCTTCTCGTGGGTGATGTCGATGTGGGTGCCCATCACCCGAACGGGGTTGCCCTGTGCGTCCCGCTCCACCACCCGGCCCCGGTCCAGCACCCAGGTGGTCTTGCCGTCCTTGGCGATCATCCGGTGCATCACCTGATAAAACGGGCTCTTGCCGCTCAGGTGATCGAAGAAGGCCTGCAGCACCCGCTCCCTGTCTTCCGGATGCAGATGCTCGCGCCAGACGTCGAAGTGGGCCGACAGCTCCTTGGGCTGATAGCCGAGCATGGAACCCCAGCGCCGGTTGAAGATGATGAGCTTGCCGGTGGGGACGTGATTCTGCCAGATGCACAGACCGGTGCCGTCCATGGCGGCTTCCAGCTTCTCCCGCGCATCGTCGGCGACCCGCCTGAGCCGTTCGTTCTCCTGCAGCAGCTTGTCGTAGGCCGCCTGCAGCTCCTGATATGTCATCAACCTGCGCTTCCCTGTGTTGGATGGCGCCTATAGTCGATGCTGATTTTCCATCTGTAAAGGGGCGCGTTCGGTCAGCGTGAGAGCCTGCCGGATCTGGCCTATCTCCTCTCTTTTTCCATGGTTGCTGTGTGTTGCTGCAAGGCGAGATATGATGGGGGGAGTGAGCATATTCGTGTACTAGCACCACCTGAGGGGAAACCGAACCGGCATGAAACGCATCATGACCCTGATCCTGTTGACGGGATTGTGTACGCCCCTCGCCTGGGCGGCCCGGGCGCCGCTGACCGAGCCCCAGCTCTCCCGCGAGTTACAGCTGCTGGAGGAGGGGTTCCAGCCCGATCGCATGTTCCGGCTGCGCATCGCCGCCCTGGTGGCGAGCAAGGAGGCCTATCCCCCCGACGTGCAGGGGCGCATCGTGCGGCTGCAGTGCTGGGCCATGCCTTCCGAGTGGGACGACGAGTACCGTGCCGTGGTGGACTTTGCCGACCAGGAACTGACCGGTGCCCAGGCCCGCAAGGACAGGATCACCGAGACAGGTCTGCTGGCCTGCCGCGCCTTTCATCAGCAGATGCTCGGCAACATGGAACAGGCCAAGGAGGACTACCAGCAGGCGCTGGTGCTGGCCCGCCGGCTCGGCGATCGGGTGCAGGAGGCGGACATCCTCAGCTTGCGCGGCGACATGTACGCCTATCAGGGGGAGCTGGCGGAGGGGCTGATGGAGCTCATCGAGGCGCACAAGCGCTTTGAGTCGCTGGGGCTGGATGGCAAGGCGCGGGAGGTTCTGGCCCAGATCGCCAACGCCTATCGGCGGATGGGGCTCTATGAGCGGGCCGAGGGGTATTTCGAAGAGCTGGCCCATGACTACAGCGCCCTGCGTGCCCAGGAGCCGCTGGTGAGGATCCGCTCCCAGCAGGGGCTGCTCTACTCCGAGATGGGGGAGTATGACCGGGCGCTGCCGCTGATGAAGATGGCCGAGCAGTTCTATCGTTCTCAGCAGAAAGAGGGGCTGCTGGCCTGGGTCCGGATCGAGATCGCCACCATACTGCTCAATCAGGGCAAGGTGACCGAGGCGGTGAGCAAGTTGCGCCAGGCTGACGCCATTTTGCAGGGGCGCGAGACCTCCGACAGCGTGACCCTGGGTCACTGGCAGCTGGTGATGGGGATGGCGGAGGCGGCGCAGGGCAACCCGACCAAGGCGCTCTACTACCTGGCCCACGCCGAACCCATTTTCGTCAAGGAGAAGAACCAGCGCTTCCTGGCGCGGGTCTACGAGGTGCGGGCGCGGATCCTGGAGCAGCAGGGCCAGATCAGCGCCGCCCTCAGCAACCTCAAGCTGTTTGTCGAGACCAAGCACTCGCTGGAACGGGTGCTCAGGGAGCAGCGCTCGTTGCAGATGCGCTTCGAGTTCGACCTGGCCCGCAAGGAGCTGGAGAACCAGGCCCTCAAGACCAAGCAGCTGCTGCAGGAGGCCAAGCTCAAGCAGCTGCAGGAGCGGCGCCACTGGCAGTACGTGGTGGTGGCCCTGCTGTTGCTGGTGATGGGCATGCTGGCGCTGCACCAGTTCAATCGCTCCCGCCAGATGCGCCGGCTCGCCATGACCGACGATCTGACCGGGCTGCACAACCGCCGCCAGATCCAGAACAAGGGCCAGAACTGGTTCAGACAGGCGAGGGAGCAGGGCAAGCCCTTCTCGGTGCTGCTGCTGGACATCGACCACTTCAAGCTGGTCAATGACCAGCTGGGCCACCACGTGGGGGATCTGGTGCTGGCCGCCGTGGCCAAGTGCATCGCCGCCCAGCTGCGTTCGCTGGACAGAGTGGGGCGCAACGGCGGCGAAGAGTTTCTGGTGCTGCTGCCCGACACCTGTCTGGACGAGGCGATGGAAGTGGCGGAGCGGATCCGTCATCGCGTCTCCCAGCTGCGTATCGAGGGGATGCCGGAGGGGCGTTTTGTCAACGTCAGCATCGGCTGTGCTCAGCAGGGGCCCCAGGACGAGACGCTGGGAGATTTGGTGCAGCGGGCCGACGAGGCCATGTACCGGGCCAAGCAAGCCGGCCGCAACCAGGTGATGCGGGCCGAATAGGGCGCACCACCCTGCAAAGCCGGGCTGGGTATTTTTCACTCGCGCGGGTATAATGTCGCGCAATTTTGCTTTGGCTCAGGCGAGAAGACCCATGTAACGCAACCCTCTTCCTCTCTCCACCGGCGGATCTGATGCCCGCCCGAGTGGCCCGTTGCGTATCCATGCCTGACCGTGAGTCAATGCGGCATCCCGGAATTATTCCCACGGTGGCCAAGGCCGCCGCCCAATAGAAGAACGTTGAATTATGTCAGCTGAATTTCTGAGTGAAGTCTCCAAGAGACGCACTTTTGCGATCATCTCGCACCCGGATGCGGGTAAAACCACCATCACCGAAAAGGTTCTGCTGTTCGGACAGGCCATTCAGCGCGCCGGTACCGTCAAGGGCCGTGGCTCGGGCCAGCACGCCAAATCCGACTGGATGGAGATGGAGAAGCAGCGCGGTATCTCCATCACCACCTCGGTGATGCAGTTCCCCTACGCCGACTGCCTGGTCAACCTGCTCGATACCCCGGGTCACGAGGACTTCTCCGAAGATACCTACCGTACCCTGACGGCGGTCGACTGCTGCCTGATGGTCATCGACGCCGCCAAGGGTGTTGAAGACCGGACCCGCAAGCTGATGGAAGTGACCCGGCTGCGTGACACCCCCATCCTCACCTTCATGAACAAGCTGGACCGCGAAGTGCGCGATCCCATGGAGGTTATGGACGAGGTGGAGCGCGAGCTCAACATCATGTGCGCCCCCATCACCTGGCCCATCGGCTGCGGCAAGTCCTTCAAGGGTGTCTATCACCTCTACAAGGACGAGACCTATCTGTATCAGAGCGGTCAGGGCCACACCATCCAGGAGAAGCGGGTGGTCAAGGGGTTGAACAACCCCGAGCTGGACGCCGCCATCGGCGACGATCTGGCGGCCCAGCTGCGCGGTGAACTGGAGCTGGTGCAGGGCGCCTCCCCCGAGTTCGATCACGACGCCTTCATCGCCGGCGAGATGACCCCGGTCTTCTTCGGTACCGCACTCGGCAACTTCGGTGTCGACCACATGCTGGACGGCCTGACCGACTGGGCGCCGGCCCCCATGCCGCGCAAGGCCGAGAGCCGCGAAGTGGTGGCGACCGAGGAGAAGTTCTCCGGTTTCGTGTTCAAGATTCAGGCAAACATGGATCCGAAACACCGCGACCGTATCGCCTTTATGCGCATCGTCTCCGGCACCTACAGCAAGGGCATGAAGATGCGCCACGTGCGCATCGGCAAGGACGTGAACATCTCCGACGCCGTGACCTTCATGGCCGGTGACCGTGAGCAGGCGGAAGACGCCTTCGCCGGTGACATCATCGGTCTGCACAACCACGGCACCATCCAGATCGGCGACACCTTTACTCAGGGTGAGGATCTCAAGTTCACCGGCATCCCGAACTTCGCGCCGGAACTGTTCCGCCGCATCCGCCTGCGCGACCCGCTCAAGCAGAAGCAGCTGCTCAAGGGGCTGGTGCAGCTCTCCGAAGAGGGGGCGGTGCAGGTGTTCCGTCCGCTCATCAGCAACGATCTCATCGTCGGTGCGGTCGGTGTGCTGCAGTTCGACGTGGTAGTGTCGCGCCTCAAGAGCGAGTACAACGTCGAGGCCATCTACGAGGCGGTCAACGTCGCCACCGCCCGCTGGGTGGAAGGGACCGACGTCAAGAAGTTCGAGGAGTTCAAGCGCAAGAACGAGGTCAACCTGGCCCTCGATGGCGGTGACAACCTCACCTACATCGCGCCGACCATGGTCAACCTGCGCCTGGCCCAGGAGCGTCACGCCGACGTCCAGTTCCGCCAGACCCGCGAGCACTGACAAGGGCTCGCCGACAGGCAGACAAGATAAAAAGAGACCCCGCTTCGGCGGGGTCTCTTTTTGTATGGCGAACAGGGCGCGGATGGGGGGAGCGCCGCCGTCACCGGTCGACAAGGGGGAGCAATGCCCCCTATAAAGGAGGCTTACACATGATTCAGGGAGTGATGCATGTCGGTCGAACTGCCCGTCGAGGCACAATTTAACGCTTACAACGCCCACGATCTCGAGGCCTTCCTGGGCTGCTTCTCCGACGCGTTCAAGGGGTACCGGATGCCGACGGAGAGCCCGAGCACAGTGGGCAAGGAGGCGCTCAGCGCCTTCTATGCCGAGCATCGTTTCAACAACCCGGCCCTGCGGGCCGAGCTGCTGGCGCGCACCGTCATTGGCAACAAGGTGTTCGATCACGAGTTGATCTATGGCCTCTCCCCCGAGCCCATCGAAAGCATGGCGGTGTTCGAGGTGGAGGCCGGCCTTATCAAAACGGCCTGGTTCTACTTTCCCACCTGACAGGCGCCCGGTGCCCCTGTCTGCCTTGGCCTGACTGCAAACACCGTCCGCTAACACCGGCTGACGTCAGGCCTCGCCCTTCATGCTTCTTCGCGCCACTCGCCGCCCGGCTCTGAGCGACAGGCAAAAAAAGGGCGGCACCAGGGCCGCCCTTGTTCATCCGGTATTTATGCCTCACGCCACAGGCAGGGTCTCGTTGGCGGCGAGCGCCAGCACCATGCAGATCTCGCAGGCATCGTGGCCTGTGCTGCCGAGCGGCCCCGGCAGGTGCTCGAAGCCCAGGGACTCGTAGAGTGCGGTGGCCTCGCGCAGCACGGCGGTGGTCTCCAGGTAGCAGCGCTGATAGCCGAGCGAGCGCGCCTCGTCCAGCGCCTGCAGCACCAGCCGCCGTCCCAGTCCCAGCCCGCGCAGGGAGGGCATGAAGTACATCTTCTGCAGCTCGCAGACTTGCCCCTCTTCCCCCGCCAGCGGCGCTATGCCGCCCCCGCCCAGAATGGAGCCATCGGGGCCCTCGATCACCCAGTAGCGGCTGCGCTCACCCAGGTAGGTTTCATGAAGAAAGTCGAGATTGGGATCCGCTACGCCGTAGCCCTTGTCGGCGGTGAGGCCGTATTCGGCGGAGACGGCGCGCACCACGGCAGCGATGGCTGGGTTATCGGCCTGGGTGATGGGGCGAATGCGATAGCCCTGCTGGCGGCGGGCACGGGAGAGCGCGCTGCGATAGAGGCGCAGGCCTTCCCACAGCTGCTCGCGCTCGGCGAGGGTGAGTTGGGCCAGGGTCTCCTCCATGGCGCTGTCCATCTCCTGATGCAGATCCAGCAGTTGAGCCTGGCCGGCGATGGTGAGGCGCGCCTCCTTGCTGCGACCATCGGACGGATGGGGATGCCAGCTGATGAGCTCGCGCTCGGCCAGGCGGGCCAGCGGGCGGCTGGCGTTGGACTTGTCGATGCGCAGCCGTTCGGCCAGTTGCTGGTTGGTGGCGGGGCCGCTCTCCAGCTCGATCAGCAGATGGGCTTCGAGCGGGCTGAGCGCCAGTTCGCCGCACTGTTGGGAGAGCATGCCGAGTTCGCGAACCAGATCGCGCGACAGGGCGCGCAGGGGGCGGAGATCCATATCAGGGCTTCCTATTTGGTTGTCATCAACAACCAATATAGCCAACTAGTTGTTACTAGCAACTTTTTTATTGGGTCAGCGAGGGATCACGGAACTGGCGGGCATGACGAGCAGGCACAAAAAAGGGCCCGAGAGGGGCCCAAACATTGGAAACCCGCGCGAGGGCGCGGATCCCATCCTTGGTCAGGCAAGGTGCCGGCGAGCGTTAGACCAGCTCGGCCAGCATGGTGTCGGCATAGGGCACCAGGGCATCGCCCTGTTTCACCTTGGCGAGGTAGTCCGGGTTGGCGATGAGCGGGCGACCGATGGCGACCAGGTCGAAGCGGTCGGCCTCGATGGCCTCGGCTGCGGTCTCGGCGCTGTAGTTGCCCACCCCCACCAGATGGCCGTCGTAGCGGGCGCGCAGGTAGTCGGAGGCGCGGCCGTCCAGGTAGTCGAAGGTGAGGCTGTCATCGAAGATGCCCAGATGCACATAGGCCAGGTTGCGCTGGTTCAGCTCGGCCAGCAGGTGGTCGAACACGGCGCGATCCCGGGCATCCCCTTCCAGGTGCACATAGGCGCCGGGGGAGAGGCGCAGGCCCACCCGATCCCCGCCGATGCGGGCATTGATGGCATCCACCACTTCCAGCGCGAAGCGGCTCATGTTCTCCGGGCTGCCGCCGTAGTTGTCGGTGCGCAGGTTGCTGGCGTGGTGCAGGAACTGATCGATGAGGTAGCCGTTGGCACCGTGGATCTCCACCCCGTCAAAGCCCGCTTCGATGGCGTTGGCGGCGGCCTGGGCGTAATCCTCGACCAGCTGGGCGATTTCGCGCTCGGTCAGGGCGCGCGGCACCTGATAGACCAGCTCGCGCATGCGCGGCACCGTGCCCTCATGGGCGACGGCAGAGGGGGCCAGCACTTCGGCGTGGTGGAAGAAGGGGTGGGAGAGACGACCCACGTGCCACAGCTGGGCGAAGATCTTGCCGCCGTTGGCATGTACGGCGCCGGTCACTTTCTTCCAGCCGGCGATCTGCTCGGCGCTGTAGAGCCCAGGAGTATTGGGGTAGCCCTGACCGTCCGGCCGGATGATGGTGGCTTCGGAGATGATGAGGCCGATGTCGGCGCGGCGCGCATAATAGGCGGCCATCTGCTCGGTGGGCACCAGGCCCGGGCCCGCCATGCAGCGGGTGAGGGGAGCCATCATGAAACGGTTGGCGAGGGTGAGGGTGTCGTTGAGGCGATAGGGCTGAAACAGGGTATTCATGATCGTCTGTCCTGAGGGAGTGATTCTTGAACGTGCATTCAAGACGTTTTTTGTTTTGTGTGCAAGTCTTTTTTGAACGAGCATTCAACATGGGTTGGTGTTGCCGTCCCGCTGGGGTAAACTTGCCGCCCTCTTATTTCCCCCCACCGGCCCAAGGCCGGTGAATCCGCTTTTTCAACGGAGAAACCATGCGCAGCGCCGAGTTCAACCGGGACGACGTCTTGCGAAATGCCATGGAGGCATTTCGGGCCAAGGGTTACGCCAAGACCACCATGCAGGAGCTGGTGGCGGCGACCGGGTTGCATCCGGGCAGCCTCTACGCGGCGTTTGGCAACAAGCGCGGCTTGCTGCTGGCGGCGGTCGACCACTATGTGCAGGAGAAGAGCGCCCTGCGGCGCAGCTTCTTCGCCGCCGCGAGCCCGCTGGCGGGGGTGCAGGCTTATCTCGAGCAGGTGGTGAACGACGCCCTCTGCGGCACCTGTCTGGTGACCCGCACCCTGATGGAGCTGGCGGAGCAGGACGAAGAGCTGCACCTGAAGCTCAAGGCCATTTATGGCGAGCTGGATGCCGATCTGGCCGCGGTGCTGAGCCTGGCCCTCGAGCGCGGCGAGCTGGCGGCCGGGCGCGACATCCAGACCCTGACCGCCTTTCTGCTCATCAACATCCAGGGGTTGGTCACCTTCGCCCAGTGCCGCCCCGACCCCGTCCTGCTGGGCGGCGTGGTCACCCAGCTGATGACGGCCCTGCGGGCATAATGCCTCTCCCATAAACAACCATGGCTCCCGCGGGAGCCATGGTTGTTTATGGGGATGTCACGCGTAGCCGGGTTGTTTGCCCCCTTCTCCCCTCGCGGGAGAAGGGTTGGGGATGAGGGGGAGGGCTCTGCTCAGCGCAATGAGAGCAAAAGAAGTTCCAGTACGGCCTCCATCCGACTCAACACATCGTTATTCCACACCCTGATCACCCGAAAGCCCTGCTGATTGAGGTAGGCCGTTCTTGCACCATCATATTGCCGCCCCGCCGGTTCGTTGTGCTGTGACCCGTCTACCTCGATGATCAACCTCTGTTCAAGAGAGATGAAATCGACAATGTAGGGCCCGATGGGCATCTGGCGACGGAATTTCACCCCAGCCAGACGGCGGTCGCGCAATTGCAGCCACAGCTTCTGTTCGGCAAGGGTGGCTTCTCGCCTCATGCGCTTGGCAAACGGATGGGTTCTCATGGTGCCTATCCAGAGCTATTTGACGCTATTAGATATAGCCATTCTCTCGTCTGGTGACTGAGTGGGTTGCTTCCCCTCACCCTGACCCTCTCCCAGAGGGAGAGGGGACAGATCGAGTGACATTTGTCATCTTGTCGATCATCTCGGGCTTGAGTGGGGTTTTGTGACAATGAACTGATGAACTGATGAACTGATGAACTGATGAACTGATGAGTCGATCGTTGTGGGATGGATATGCTTCACCCCGGCAGGCAGGCAGGCAGGTTGTCAGCCATATCGCCAGTGGCACGGAACCAGCCCCCTTCTCCCCTTGCGGGAGAAGGGTTGGGGATGAGGGGGAGGGCACTCCCAGCCGGGTTACTCCGGATTAACCAGCTCTTTCATCAGATTCTTGAGCCACACCAGGGCCGGTTGCTGCGCATGCACCGGGTGCCAGACGCAGTTGAGATGATAATCCGGCACATCTTCGGGCAGCGGCAGGCTTTTCAGCGGCCAGTGGCTGGCGAGCAGTTCGGCCACCATGCTGGGCAGCACCAGCAGGTGATCGCTTTGGCTGACGATGGCGGCGGCGGACATATAGCTCTGGCTGTTGACCGAGATGGTGCGGCTGAAGCCCAGCGTTTTCAGATAGCGATCCAGGCTCGCCTCCGAGGTGCCAAGGGGCGAATGGAACACGTGGGGCATCTCGATCAGTTGCGTCAAGCTGATGCGCTCGCCCTGCAGCGCCGAGTTATCCCCACTCTCTGCAAGCGCCGGGGCGGCCATCGGCAGATCGGCGCGCACCAGCCCGGCCAGCGGCTCGGTGAGCCAGGTCTCCTTGCCCAGATACCCCGGCACCTGCATGTACTCGTCAAAGCCCAGCACCAGATCTATCTCACCGCTCGCCAGCTCGGCTTCGGGCAGGGTGTCGCGCAGGATGCGGATCTCGATGGTGACCCCGGGGGCCAGCCGTTTGAGGCACTGGATCAGGGGCGGGATGAGCACGCACTCCACGTAATCCGTGGTGCAGAGCACGAAGCGGCGCTTCGACTGGCTCGGCTCGAACACCTCCTCGTCGCTGAGCTGCTGTTCCAGCAGTCGCAGCGCCTGCTGCACCCCCAGATGCAGCCGCTGGGCGCGCGGGGTTGGCAGCATCCCCTGCGGGGTGCGCACCAGCAGCGGATCGCCAAAGAAGGTGCGCAGACGATTGAGTGCATGGCTCATGGCGGGCTGGCTGATAAAGAGGGTTTCGGCGGCGCGGGTGACGCTGCCCTGCGCCATCAGGGCGTCAAAGGCGAGCAGCAGGTTGAGGTCGAGCTGGTGCAGTTTCATCAAGATTATTTGCCAGGCTTATGGGACAATCCATCCTATTCATTTGATGGATGTGAGCGCAACTTCTTACACTGCGACCACTGTTATTTTTCCAGGATCCCCGCGCCGCGTTTTCACGCCAGCGGGGTCTCAATCCATGCAAGGAGCCTTGCGATGAGCATCAAGACCATGAACACCACGCCGGCCGCTGACGGCTTCACCATGCCCGCCGAGTGGGCACACCAGCAGGCCGTCTGGATGATCTGGCCGTTTCGCCCGGACAACTGGCGTGAGGCCGGTCGCTTCGCGCAAGTCACCTTCGCCAAGGTGGCGGATGCCATTGGGCAAGCCACCCCGGTCTTTATGGGGGTGCCGGCCCAGTTTATGGCGCAGGCTCGCGCCATCATGCCCAGCCACGTCACCCTGGTCGAGATGAACAGCGATGACTGCTGGGCCCGCGACAGCGGCCCCACCATCGTCACCAACGCGGCTGGCGAGTGCCGTGGGGTGGATTGGGGCTTCAACGCCTGGGGCGGCCACAAGGGCGGTCTCTACTACCCCTGGGATCAAGACGAGCAAGTGGCGGCCCAGATGCTGGCACAGCACGGCATGGATCGTTACGACGCGCCGCTCATTCTGGAAGGGGGCTCCATCCACGTCGACGGCGAAGGCACCTGCCTGACCACCGCCGAGTGCCTGCTCAACGAAAACCGCAACCCGCACCTGAGCAAAGCGCAGATCGAAGCTCACCTGCGCGACTATCTGGGCGTGCAGAGCTTTATCTGGCTGGATGAAGGCGTCTACATGGACGAAACCGACGGCCACATCGACAACATGTGCTGCTTCGTGCGCCCGGGTGAAGTGGCCCTGCACTGGACTGACGACCAGAACGATCCCCAGTACGCCCGCTCCGTGGCCGCCCTCAAGGTGCTGGAAGCGGCGGTCGACGCCAAGGGGCGCAAGCTGAAAGTGTGGAAGCTGCCCCAGCCGGGCCCGCTCTACTGCACCCAGGAAGAGTCTGCCGGTGTCGAGAGCGGTACCGGTGTGCCGCGCGAGGCAGAAGGTCGTCTGGCCGGCTCCTACGTGAACTTCCTCATCACCAACGATCGCATCGTCTACCCGCTGCTGGATGCCGCCACCGACGGCGAAGCCCAGCGCATTCTGGAAGAGATCTTCCCGGAGCATAAGGTCGTCGGCGTGCCGGCTCGCGAGATCCTGCTGGGCGGTGGCAATATCCACTGCATTACTCAGCAAATCCCTTCCGGGAAATAAGAGCCTGTTCCAAGCCAGCTGAGGTTGGTATTCAAAGCCCCACGCCGTGGGGTTTTATCTCTTGATGACATGATGGTCGCAGGCGCTGATGCGGCGATCATCATGACAAACAGTCACCCTTTTACAGGAGATCCCCATGATCGAAGTGACCGAGGTTTCCATTGCCGAGCTGCGCGGTGCGCTCGAAGCAGGCCGCACCACCGCGGTCGAACTGGTCAAGGCCTATCTGGCCCGTATCGCCGCCTACAATGGCCCCGAGACTGCCACCAAGCTCAACGCTTTGGTAGTCCCCAACCCCGATGCGCTGAAAGAGGCGCAAGCGTCCGATGCTCGCCGCGCCCGTGGCGAAACTCTGGGGCCGCTGGACGGCATCCCCTACACCGCCAAAGACAGCTATCTGGTCAAGGGGCTGACTGCCGCCTCCGGCAGCCCGGCCTTCAAGGATCTGGTGGCCCAGCGCGATGCCTTTACCGTTGAGCGCCTGCGCGCCGCCGGTGCCATCTGCCTGGGCAAGACCAATATGCCCCCCATGGCCAATGGCGGCATGCAGCGCGGCGTCTATGGCCGCGCCGAGAGCCCCTACAACGTCAACTACCTGACCGCGCCCTTTGCCTCCGGCTCCTCCAACGGTGCCGGTACCGCCACCGCCGCCAGCTTCTCCGCCTTTGGTCTGGCCGAAGAGACCTGGTCGAGCGGCCGTGGCCCCGCTTCCAACAACGGTCTGTGCGCCTACACCCCGTCCCGTGGCGTCATCTCGGTGCGCGGCAACTGGCCGCTGACTCCGACCATGGATGTGGTGGTGCCTTATGCCCGCACCATGGCCGATCTGCTGGAAGTGCTCGATGTAGTGGTCGCCGACGATGCCGATACCCGTGGCGATCTGTGGCGCATGCAACCTTGGGTGCAGCTGCCCAAGGCCTCCGAGGTACGTCCGGCTTCCTATCTGGATCTGGCTGCCAAGCCCGATGCCCTCAAGGGCAAGCGCCTCGGCGTGCCGCGCATGTTTATCAACAAGGATGAACTGGCCGGCACCAGCGACAACCCCGGCATCGGCGGCCCGACCGGTCAGCGCATCCATACTCGCGAGGCCGTAATTGCGCTCTGGGAAGATGCGCGCAAGGCGCTGGAAGCCGCTGGCGCCGAGGTCATTGAAGTGGATTTCCCGCTGGTCTCCAACTGCGAAGGGGACCGACCCGGCGCACCGACCGTGTTCAATCGCGGCATCGTGAGCCCTGAGTTCCTCAACGACGAGCTGTGGGAGCTCTCCGGCTGGGCGTTCGACGACTTCCTGCGCGCCAACGGCGACCCCAAGTTGAACAAGCTGGCCGATGTCGATGGGCCGAAGATCTTCCCCCACGATCCGGGCACCCTGCCGAACCGCGAGGGCGATCTGGCGGCGGGCATGGACGAGTACGTCAATATGGCCAAGCGCGGTCTCAAGCGCTTTGACGAGATTGCCTCGGTGCCGGACGGCCTGCGCGGTCTGGAAAAGACCCGCAAGCTGGATCTGGAAGACTGGATGGACGGGCTCAAGCTCGACGCCGTGCTGTTCCCCACCGTCGCCGACGTCGCCCCGGCTGATGCTGACGTGAATCCGGCCTCCGCCGATATCGCCTGGAGCAACGGCATCTGGGTTGCCAACGGCAACCTTGCCATTCGCCACCTCGGCGTGCCGACCGTCACCGTCCCCATGGGGGTGATGGCCGATATCGGTATGCCGGTGGGCTTGACCTTCGCCGGTCGCGCCTATGACGACAACAAGCTGCTGCGCTTCGCCTCGGCCTTCGAGTCCACCGGCAGCAAGCGGATGGTGCCGCCACGCACGCCGCCGCTGGCTTGATTGTTGTGAGTTAAATATTCTGACGTGACCGATGATGAACGGTGTAAAAACCCACCTGTATTACAGGTGGGTTTTTTTATCATTTTAAAAAACTTATTAATAGATGGTGTGAAGGTTTAAAACATAACCATTGGATGCAGTTTTACATGCTTTTCATTCATGTTTTTCATAAAGTTAGTCTGTATTTGAAACTCAATGAAATCATTTCCTGTAAAGCTACTTTTCCCCCTGTTGAGCTTATGTTCTATCGAGGTGAGCAATATAGATTCATTTAGGAAGCAAAATCTATCTAACATAAGATTTCGATATGAAAAGAGAGCTTCTGCGGAGAAAAATGATTTTAAGGATTGTGAGGTACACTCGCTTTTCCCAATGAGGCATGAGGAGAATATTATTACTTTCCCATGGTTTTTTACTGGAATAAAACTATTTGATTTTCCATCAAGGCAATCTCCATTTGAAAAATAGAATCCATTTTCATTACCATGCCCTGAAAATATAATGATGTCTTCTTTGATTTTCTTTGAAAAAAAGTATTTAAGATCATCTAATGAATGGATTCGTTCATAATTAAAGTTCCATCCTGCAGATTTACAGAAAGGTCTCCAAAAATCAGCTGAGTTTCTTGAGACCATATCTCTTGTGTTCTTTCCATCTAAAACAGTATCGAAAACCCGAACTCCGTTGAACATATTAATACTCCACTTAAGGTAAACAGGGCTGCATCATCAAAGTGGACTTAGTTTACTGCTTGGTGAGTCTCGTATGAAGTCATGGTGTGTGCTGAACTTCGCAGAAATAAGGTTATGTACCAATAGCTAAGAGTATTCGGACGAGCGCGGCAAACGGACGATTACGCTGCGCTAATCGTCCCCACATCAAGGAGCCGACGGCATAGTCGGACCATTTCCCTCCCCCCACTGCAAATCCCCATGCTTGTCGTGGTTTGCTGCCGATTTCCCCCTGACTTCACCTTCTCTTCACACAAGCCCATTTTCCCTTCACAAATCCCCCGTATTTTCTGCCCACTGATAAATGGGCCCGGCTTGCCACAGGGGTGGCGAGGGGGCGGTTGGTTCGAGGGAGCAAGATGATGAAAGGTTGGATAAAGTGCGGGCTGGCCGGCGCCGTGGTGCTGGTGGCGAGCTTCTGGGGTGGCAGCGTGCGGGCGGCGGGGATGTCGCTGACGCAAGTGAGCGGCCCTGTCTATGTGGTCGAGGACAACTACTACATACAGGAAAACTCCATGGTCTATTTCGGGGCCAAGGGGGTGACGGTAGTGGGGGCGACCTGGACGCCAGATACCGCCCGTGAGCTGCACAAGCTGATCAAACGGGTCAGTCGCCAGCCGGTGCTGGAGGTGATCAACACCAACTACCACACCGATCGGGCGGGCGGTAACGCCTACTGGAAGTCCATCGGGGCCAAGGTGGTATCGACCCGCCAGACCCGGGATCTGATGAAGAGCGACTGGGCCGAGATTGTCGCCTTTACCCGCAAGGGGTTGCCGGAGTACCCGGACTTGCCGTTGGTGCTGCCGAACGTGGTGCACGATGGCGACTTCACGCTGCAAGAGGGCAAGCTGCGCGCCTTCTACGCGGGCCCGGCTCACACGCCGGACGGTATCTTTGTCTACTTCCCCGACCAGCAGGTGCTCTATGGCAACTGCATCCTCAAGGAGAAGCTGGGCAACCTGAGCTTTGCCGATGTGAAGGCCTATCCACAGACACTTGAGCGGCTCAAGGCGATGAAGCTGCCGATCAAGACGGTGGTGGGCGGTCACGACTCGCCGCTGCATGGGCCTGAGCTGATTGATCACTACGAGGCGCTGATCAAGGCCGCGCCCCAGTCATAAGCCGGCGCGGCGGCAGCCGGATGACGCGCTGGACGCACGGTAAAAGAGGTGCCAGGCCGGGCGTTGCTGGCAGGGGGGACGCCCTTGCCTCCTGTTTCGGGCTGTTCAAGGGCGGCCCCCTTTCATAAGATGGGCCTCTCTTCATGCAGTTAGCGGGCCTTTCGTGATGCACGCAATTCAAGACGAACAACCCGATTCACTTGGCCGCCTCAAGCAGGCTTTCATCACCGGCATGTGGGCGTCCCTTGCCAGCATTATCATCGGCTTTGCCTTCAAGGTGTGGCTGGCGCAGTGGGTGGCCAAGGGGGATCTGGCGCTGTTCAACAGCGTGGTGGATTTGATCTCGCTGTCCCTCATCCTGATGACCGGCTTTCGCTCCTCCATGGTGGTGAGTTACTCCCAGACCAAAAATGATCGGGACATCATCAATATCTTCCGCTACTTTCTCATCGGCATGGTGCTGCTCACCTGGGGGCTGGTGATCCCCTATATCAAGCACGGGCTCCATATCCGGGCCGAATATATGCAACTGGTGGGGGTCATCTTCGGGCTGGGGCTCAAGGTCTACTTCACCAATTTGGTGGCCATGTACCGGATGTACGGGATCTCCAACCGGGTCACCTGGCTGGAGCCGCTGGCCAACGGTCTGCTGTTTATGGCCTGTTATTTCGCACTTGGTCTGGATGCGCTCTCTTCGCTCTTCTACGGGCTGACCTTCTCCTCGCTCGCCATCGCCGGCTACATGTATCTGCACCGGCGTAGGGCCATCGCCACCCGGCCGCTGGCCAGGGTCGAGCTTGGCCCCGAGATGCGCAGCTATGTGAAGAAGAGCTTTACCGCGTCCCTCGAGGCGGGGGCCAGCATCCTGATGATCTACATCACGGTACTGCTCACCATTCGCCACTTCAGCCTCGACGAGCTGGGGGATTTTCAGGTGGTGGTGCGCCCTATTTTTACCTACATGACCACCCTGTTCGTTTTCCCCATCTACCGCTTCGTGCTGCCTGAGCTGGCGGTCAATCTGCGCAGTGGCGATCACCGCCAGATCCGCCTGATCCGGCGCTGGATCTTCCGCCTCAGTGCCATCGTCAGCCTGGTGTTCTTTCTGGTGATGCTGCTGGCGGGCAAGCCGCTGGTGTCGCTGCTGTTCCCGGCCGACTATCTGGGGGCCGTGCCGGTGCTGCTGCACTTCTCCCTCTTCTTCATCTTTATGATGCTCAATGGCTACCAGCTCGCCTATATCAAGGCCCACGGCCACTTTACCCAGAGCCTGCTGATCCGGGCGGTGGGCATAGTGGCGCTGGTGGCGGCCTACTACCTGGTGGCCCGCTTCACCACCAACGTGGTGGCCATTATTGTGGCGCTGGGCCTCGGTTATCTGGTGATGTTCGTGCTCTCCACCCTGGCCGAGCAGCGCATCCTGCGGGCCCTGCCACCTGTGCTGGCCAGCCAAGGGTAGCCGCCGGCCAGCCAATAAAAAACGCCCGCTTGGGCGCTTTTTATTGGGTCGCGAATACCGGCTAAGCGCCGCCTGCGGGGTTACAGCAGCATGCCAACGGCCAGCCGGTTGAAGGCATTCATCAGGGCGGCCGCCAGGGTCAGGTCCGAGATCTCGCGATCGGAAAAGTGGGACTTGAGCGGTGCGTAGCGCTCGTCCGGTGCGCCTGCCTCATGGACATAAGTGAGCGTCTCGGCCCAGGCCAGGGCGGCGCGCTCGCGCTCGCTGAACAGGTCGCTGACCCGCCATCCCGCCAGACAATCGAGTTTTTGCTGCGACACCTCGCACTCGCGCAGCGCCTTGGCGTGCATCCCTAGGCAGAAGGCGCAGCCGTTGATCTGCGAGATGCGCAGATAGACCAGCTCCAGCAAGGGGGCGCCGAGGGGGCCTGCGGCCAGGGCGTCGCTGGTGGCGCGCAGCCCTTGATAGGCCTCGGCTGACAGGGTGGAAAAGGGAAGTCTTGGCTGAGTCATGGCAGTACTCCAAGGTGGTGTGGATTGGCAAGCTGGCTAAACAGGGGCTGCTGCGCCAGCAGCGCGCGGTTGGTGTCGATGGTCTGGCGCACTGCCTCGTCACCGAACACCAGCCCCTGCAGATAGAAGAAATGGATGTTGAACAGCCCCAGGGTGTTGAGCGCGTGGCGCAGGTAGGGGGTCAGGAAATCGGGTTGCCCGGCTCGCGGGCCCTGATGAAAGCCGCCCGATCCCACCAGGACGTAGACGGGACGGTCGGCCAGCAGCCCCAGCTTGCCCTCGGCACTCGACTGGAAGGTGCGATGGATGCGCAGCACATAGTCAATCCACAGCTTGAGGGCGGCCGGCAGGGTGAAGTTGTGCAGCGGGGTGGCGATGAGCAGGGCATCGCTCTGCTCCAGCTCCCGGATCAGCGTCTCGGAGAGGGCCAGCTCGGGGGCGTCAAAGGGGGTGGCCGTGGTCAGCGCCTGCACATAGGCCTGGCTCAGGGCCGGCAGGGGGTCAGTGCCAACAGGGCGTTCGACCAGCGCGAGGGCCGGGTGCGCTTGCCGCAGACAGGCCACCAGATCCAGCGCCAACCGGTTGGCATGAGAGGCAGCTCCCTGGGCGCTGGCATTGATCAGCAGTATCTGGTTCATGGGCGCAGATCCTCGCAAAAGTGCATCCCGCGCGAGAGCAACCCGCAGCGAAAGTAGAAACGCTGGGCCAGCGCATTGTGCAGGCCGGTATCGAGCACCAGGTGATCGCACCCCAGCCGCAGGGCTTCGGCGCGCACGGCGTCCAGAAGCTGCGCCCCCAGGCCGCTGCGCTGCAGGTCGGGACTGACGACGAGGTCGTCGATATAGACAAAGCGCCCGTAGATGAGGTTTTCCTGCAGGCGATAGCCGGCCAGGCCGACGATGCGTTCGGTGTCCCGTGCACCCAGCAGGTGATAGCCTTGTTGTGCCTGCCTGGTGAGCTGCGCCACATAGCGCTCCGGGCAGCTGAGGTGGGGGCGCAGCTGCTGCATCAGGGCGAAGCTGGCGGCAAAGGCCACTTCGTCGTCGAGGGGGTGGAGAGTGTGTGCCACATCTGGTGTCCATGCTGGGGTGATGAGGCACTGTATGCCCGTCATGGACCCGCTCACAGGGCCAAAAACGGTGTAAATGAGTAGGCCATGTGGCCATGCGGAGGGAGCCTGGGCTCCCTCACTGGATCAGCGGCGGGCCTTGCTCTTGTTGCCAGCGAGCGCCTGCTTTCGGGCGCGCTGCTTTTGGGCCGCCTTGCTGCTGCGGCGTGGCTCGGGCTCGAAGCGGGTGAGATCCGGCTCAAAGCCCGGGAACCACTGCTGGGGCAAACGGGTGTCGAGCACCGCCTCCACCTTCTCCAGCAGCGGCGCATCTTCCGGGCTGAAGAGTGTGATGGCGAGCCCCTTGTTGCCGGCGCGACCGGTGCGACCGATGCGGTGCACGTAATCCTCCGCCACAAACGGGAATTCCATATTGATCACGTAGTTGAGATCCGTGATATCGAGGCCGCGGGCCGCTACATCGGTGGCCACCAGTGCCTGCAGGGTGCCGGCGCGAAACTCCAGCAGCACCTTCTCCCGCGCCCCTTGTGACAGATCACCGTGGAAGGCCAGCGCATTGATACCGGTCTTGCCGAGCTGCTGGGCCAGCTTGTCGGCCCCCTGGCGGGTGCGGCTGAAGATCAGCGCCGGCGCCCAGCCCTTTACCTTCAACATGTGCTCGACCAGCGCCAGCTTGCGATCGCCATCCACGGTATAGACCCGCTGCTCCACCTCGGCCGCCGTGGTGTTGCGTGGGGCCACTTCAATCAGCGCCGGGTCGCGCAGCAGCACTTTGCTCAAGGCAAACAGGTTGTCATCGCAGGTGGCCGAAAAGAGCAGGGTCTGACGATCCGCCGGGATTTGCTTCAGCAGCGCCTTGATCTCGTCCATAAAGCCCATGTCGAGCATGCGGTCCGCCTCGTCAAACACCAGATGGCGCAGCGCCGCCAGACTTAAGGCCCCTTGCCGCAGGTGGTCGAGCAGCCGGCCCGGGGTAGCGATCAGGATATCCACCCCGGCTTTCAACGCCTCCACCTGTGCGGCTATGCTCACCCCGCCGTAGACCAGCGTGCTGGTGAGGTCGGTACCCTTGGCGTAGCGCGTGACGCTCTCATGCACCTGCACCGCCAGCTCGCGGGTCGGCACCAGCACCAGGGCGCGGATGGGGCGGGGGGCATCGCTCGTCGGGTGTTGCAGCAACTGCTCCAGCAGCGGCAGCACGAAGGCGGCGGTCTTGCCGGTGCCGGTCTGGGCACCCGCCATCAGATCGCGCCCCGCCAGAATGAGCGGGATGGCGCTGGCCTGCACCGGGGTCGGCGCGATGTAGCCAAGCTCGGTCAGGGTCTGCTGCAGGCGGGGGGAGAGCGCCAGATCGGCGAAGGAGGCAATGGACATAAGGGTACCCGTCGGGATGGGCGCGGCCACGCCGCGCTGGAAACAGTCTTGATGGCCGGCATGGTAACAGATGCGGGGCCGCGGGCAGAAGGCGCAGCCGGCTCAGCGGCAGTGAAACACCTCTTCCAGTGCGTCCACCACGGCGCGCACCCGGCTGGCTTTTTGCAGGTCGGGGTGGAGCACCAGCCAGATGTCGACCGGATCGCACAGGGTGGGCAGCACGCGCACCAGTTCCGGCTCCTTGTCCGCCAGAAAGGTGGAGAGCAGGGCGATGCCGAGCCCCTGGCGAGCCGCCGCCAGCAACAGCAGCTGGGCGTTGCACTGCAGCACCACGTTGGGCTCGTGCAGCGGCTCCCCGCACAGGCTGTGCCAGTGGCGGGAGACCAGCTCCCTGGCAAACAGCAGCAGGGCGTGCTGGCTGAGGGCGTGGCCGCTCTTGGGCGTGCCGTGGCGGGCCAGATAGTCGCGAGAGGCATAGAGCCCCATCTCTATGGTGGTGAGGCGCTTGATCACCAGCTCGTCGTTGTCCGGGCGCAGCCCGCGGATGGCGAGATCAGCCTCCCGGTAGGCGATGTCGCTGACGCTGACCGCGGTCTGCAGGCTGAGCCGGATGCCGGGGTGGCGCTCGCGCAGCAGGGTGAGGGCGGGCAGCACGAAGGCCTGGGCCAGGGTATCGGTGGTGGCGATGCGAACCTCGCCGCACAGGCTCTGATCGCCGGCGCTCGCCTTGCGTTCGATGGCCTTGATGGCCTGCTCCATGGCGCTGGCATCCGCCAGCATGGCCTCGCCGAGGGGGCTGAGATCATAGAGCTTGGGGGTGCGGATAAAGAGCTTGGAGCCGAGGTTCTGCTCCAGCGCCGTGATGCGGCGTCCCACGGTGGCCTGATCGACCCCCAGTACGCCGGCGGCGCCGCGCAGGGTACCCTGCCGTGCCAGTGCCAGAAAAAACCGCGCGTCGTCCCAGTTGATCATCGAGCCTCCCGTTTGTCAGCCCCTGTTGGAGCTTGCTCATTAGAAGCCAGCGCCGGCGGGAGCACAAGGCAAGAGTGCCCTTGTCGACATGCAGATAGATGCCACTGACATGCATTATTGAAGCAGGCTGATGCATTTGTGTCGCTGTCGAGGGGCGGCGGCGGGCGCTATCATGGCGCCTCTCGTCAGCGGCCTTGCCCGCCCTCATCGGAGCCTTGCATGTCATCATCTCTTTGTGCCGCCGCCCCCTCTGCGGCGGCTACCTCCCATCGCGCCATCCTGCTGTTTCTGCCGCTGGCGCTGATGTCGGCGCTGCTCAACAGCAGCGTGCCCACTCCCCTCTATCCCCACTATCAGCAGGCGCTGGCCCTGAGCGATGTCAGCCTCACCCTCATCTATGGCGGCTATGCGGGCGGGGTGCTGATCTCCCTGTTCGGGGTGGGCAATCTGGCGGGCAGGGTGAGCGATCTGCGCGCCATGATCCTGCCAGCCCTGCTGGCGGTACTGGGGGGGGCCCTGCTGTTTGCTCTCGCGGACTCCTTCTGGTCGCTATTGCTGGCGCGGGTGCTGGCCGGGATCGGCACCGGCGCCCTGACCGGCGCCGCCAACGTGGCTCTGCTGCGCTTTGGCCCGCGCGATGGCGGCAAGCGGGCCGCCCTCAGTGCGACCCTCTCCTTCACCGCCGGGCTGGCGCTCGGCCCGGTGTTCAGCGGGTTGGCGCTGCAGCTGGAGTTCTATCCGACCCAACTGCCCTTCCTGCTCATCATGGGGCTGGCGGCCTGCGCCATGGCGGGAGTGGCATTGAGCTGGCCCGCCCGTGCGCAAGGGGCGCCGGCTGCGGCAACGCAGCAGGGCAGGGGAGCGCTGGGGGAGGGGCTCAAGGTCACCGGGGCGGCTTTCTTCATCTGTGCACTGGCGCTGTTTACCGCCTGGGCGGTGGCGGCCAGCCTGCTGGCCATCGGCCCCAAGGTGGCCAGCCAGCTGCTGGGGCTGCGGGATCTTGGCCTGTTCGGCTATCTCATCGCGGCCTACATGGTGCTCTCCGGCCTGTGCCAGCTCTGGGCCCGTCGGCTCGATGCCCGTCACACCCTGCAAAGCGGCGCCCTGGCGCTGGCGATCTGCATGCTGCTGTTTGCCGGTGCCGTGCATGCCCAGTCGTGGTGGCTGGCGGTGGTCGGTTTGCTGGTGGCCGGTTACGCCCAGGGGGCGGTGTTCGTCGGCAGTGCGACCCTGGTCAACCGCATCGCGCCGGCTGCCAGCCACGCCCGGCTGGTGTCGCTCTTCTACGTGATCGCCTATGTGGCGAACTGGGTGCCTGTGTTGCTGGGCTGGGTCAGCGACGGGGCCGGCGTGCAGGCGGCGGTGGATCTGCTCACCGTCGGCAGCGTGCTGATCAGCCTGGGGCTGGCCTGGGCGGCCTGGCGCACCCGCTTCGAGCCGGCTGCCGGCTAGCGTGACTCAGTCGGCCAGCACCACCCGCTCGGCCGACAGATGGTGCATCCATTCGCGCAGGATCAAGAGGGCGGCGGCAAAGCGCCGGGTCTTGGGCAGGTTAGTGTGGCTCAGTCGGCCAGCACTACTCGCTCGGCTGACAGATGGTGCATCCATTCACGCAGGATCAAGAGGGCAGCGGCAAAGCGCCGGGTCTTGGGCAGATTGGCTGCGGCCAGCGGGTCACCCTCCACCATGGCGGCAAACTGGCCGAACAGCTGCTCCAGGCTCTCCCGGCTCAGTTCACGACTGCCGAGCACCTCGGCCAGCGGCAGCGGCGCCTGCAGGGTCACCACCTCATGGGGCGGTACCTCGGCGGCCAGCGGCATCAGCACGTCCTCCACCACCATGATGGCCTGCTCCAACTCCAGCGCGCTCGGCGGATCTCGGCGAAACGGGCCCGGCGTCATGGCTTCGAGGCCGAAGCCCAAGTCGCGGGTGAAGCGGGTGCCGTCGGCCCGGGTCAGCTGCAGCTGGCTGCTGTGCTCCCCCAGGCTGAGCAGGATGGCGGTCTGGTTGTGGGTCATGGGATCTCCTTGTAGCGGTCGCGACTCAGCCCTATCCATACACCCGCCGCGACCTGCTGGCGAGGGCTTTCGGCGCCCCCCATCCGGGGAATACGGCTTGCAATATGTGGTATCGATGGCATTCTGGATGTCTAGATGGTTATTTTGTCGTTGCCTTCAGGAGTTCAGATATGGATATTCGTACCGCCCCGCGCGCGCTTGCGCTCGCCCTGTTGCTGGCCAGCGGCCTGGCCACCGCCAACGAGGCGCTGGTGATCCAGACCGACTTTGGTCTCAAGGATGGTGCCGTCTCGGCCATGAAGGGGGTCGCCTTCGGGGTGGACCGCACCCTGCCGCTCTATGACCTGACCCACGAGATCCCGGCCTACAACATCTGGGAAGCCTCCTACCGCCTCTACCAGACTCTGCAGTACTGGCCCAAGGGGACCGTGTTCGTCAGCGTTGTGGATCCGGGGGTCGGCACCGATCGCAAGTCGGTGGTGCTCAAGACCAAGAGCGGCCACTACATCGTCAGCCCGGACAACGGCACCCTGACCCTGGTGGCGGAGCACTTCGGCATCGATACCGTGCGCCAGATCGACGAGAAGACCAACCGCCTCAAGGGCTCCGAGAAGTCCTACACCTTCCACGGCCGCGACGTCTACGCCTACACCGGCGCCCGGCTCGCTTCCGGTGCCATCAGCTATGAGCAAGTAGGGCCCAAGCTGCCGGCCGAGGTGGTGAAGATCCCCTATCAGCCGGCAGTGGCCGAGCAGGATGGCACCCTCAAGGGCACCATTCCGATCCTGGACGTGCAGTACGGCAACGTCTGGACCAACATCGACGACAGCCTGCTGACCAAGGCGGGGATCAACAAGGGCGACAACGCCTGCATCAAGATCAGCGAAGGGGATGCACTGAAGTACGAGGGCAAGGCCCCCTATGTCAGCAGTTTTGGCGATGTGCCGGAAGGCCAGCCGCTGGTCTACCTCAACAGCCTGCTGCAGGTGTCGGTGGCACTGAACATGGACAGCTTCGCCGCCCAACATCAGGTGCAATCCGGCGCCAACTGGCATATCAGTCTGAAGAAGTGCTCATAAGCACTGGCCTGCACCAACAATGACAAGGGCGCTGCGGCGCCCTTTTCATTACCGGTCCAGCTGTGGGCCTTACTGCCCCTTGAGTGGTGCGGCGGCGGGTTGGAGCCGGATGGGCTGGGGCGGCAGCTCGCGGACGCTTACCACCACCTCATAGCGTTTGTCGGCTTCGGCCGGCGGAATGTTCTTGAACAGCGCCTGGGCGGTGGCCTGGGGATCCTGGCCCAGCTTGCTGGCGTGATAGAGGGGAGCGGGCAACGCCGGCGGGCGCGCGTCGGGACGACCGGCTGGCGAGGCTGGCAGCTCGCAGGCCTGAACCGACAGGCTGGCAAGTAGCAGGGTAAGTGCGAGGGGGTAACGTGACATGGGGATGGCTCCATCCAGGGAAGATGGCCCATCAAACGCCAGGCCGGCCGCCATCTCAATGGCTTTTACGCTCCCTTTTCACCCTCTTTACAGTCATGACAACGGGCGCCTGGGCGCCCGTTGTGGATCCTGGCAACCGCGGGACTCAGAACTCGTTGGAGAGCGCCTTGTACCCTTTGACCAGATCGATGTTGGTGTGGGCCACGTCCTCGGAGAACTCGGCGGCATCCACCGAGACCCGCGGGATATGGTCCAGATCGCTCTGCTGGTTGATGCGGGTGGTGGAGGGGACGTAGAACTCCGGCGGCAGATCGCAGCCGTCCACCACCGAGTTGTGGCGTACCACGGCGCCGTCACCTATGTGGCAGTTGAACAGCACGCTGTTGAAGCCGATGAACACCCGGTTGCCCACTTCGCACGGCCCGTGGACTATGCTGCGGTGGGCGATGGAGGTGTACTCGCCGATGGTAACCGCAGCGCCGGACTTGGAGTGGATGACGACCCCGTCCTGAATGTTGGAGTTGGCGCCGATGACGATGGGCTCCATGTCGCCGCTGGCATCCACCTCGTCGGCGCGGATCACCGCATAGGGGCCGACAAACACGTTCTCCTTGATGATCACCTTGCCACAGATGATGGCTGTTTTGTCGATATAGGCTGACTCGTCGATGACCGGCAGATGGCCGGAGGGATTCTTGCGGATCATGTTACATCCTGTTGAAGAGGAAAGCGGACGGGAAACAGGCCGGACGTGCGGGCCCGCCGGAGAGTCAGCTTACGCCTCGGTGCCGGGAGGGGAAACCCTTTACTGGTCTGACCCCGACATTGGCCGGCGCCTCGGCAGGGTGTTCCCTTTGGGCAAAATATGGGAGCATGGCCGTTCCCGAGGGCGAAACGGCCCGCTCGACACTATTTGCATAACCCTGGATATCCAAGATGAAGAAGATTGTTGTGCTGCTCGGCATGCTGCTGGCCCCCTGGTTCTCCTCTGCCGTTCAGGCCAAAGGGGAGGCCGGCGAGTTTGATTATTACGCCATGGCGCTCTCCTGGTCACCGGAGCACTGCGCCATCAAGCCGGCCGACCGGGACCAATGTTCCCGTCAGCTGGGATTCGTGCTGCACGGGCTCTGGCCCCAGTACCAGCGCGGCTACCCGAGCAGTTGTACCCGCGAGCGGCTGGATCCGGCGATGGAGCAGGAGTTTGCCGGCCTCTATCCCAGCCGCTTTCTCTATCGCCATGAGTGGGAGAAGCACGGCACCTGTTCCGGCCTGAGCCAGCGCGATTTTCATCAGCTGGCCAGCGACCTGCGCCAGAAAGTGAAGATCCCGGCCGCCTATCAGTCTCCCGCCGAGCCGCTGCGCAAGAGCCGCTTCCAGCTCAAGGCGGATCTGGCCAGTGCCAACGACTGGCTGGCCCCGGACAACATCACGGTGGCCTGCGCCGACGGTGGCCGCTTCCTGCGGGAGGTCTATATCTGCCTCAACAAGGAGGGGACCGATGCCGTCACCTGTTCCGACGAGATGCAAAAGCGCGAGTTGCGCTCCTGCGGTCAGCCGGACTTCCTGCTGCGCAGCGTACGTTGACCACTTGTCTTCATCAGGCCCCTCGCGGGCCTGATGTGCAATGAGGGTATGGGAAAGGAGTCTTATCAATGAAGAGCAAGCAAGGATTTTCGGGTGAAGAGCGGGCGCTGTTGCTCGGCGTGAAAGGGGTGGGGCCCACCGTCATCGGGCGGCTTGAACAGCTTGGCTACCACACTCTGGCGCAATTGGCCGCGGCCGACACCGGCCATATCGTGCAACTGGTGGCCAGCATGCTGGGCTCGACCTGCTGGCAGAACAGTCCGCAGGCCCGTGCGGCCATCGATGGGGCCATCGCGCTGGCGCGCAGCCAGGTCGGCGGCGTCACTCCCGAGCGGCAAGAGGCGACATCATGACGCTGTTTGCCAAACTTGGGCTGCGCTATCCCATCATTCAGGCCCCCATGGCCGGTGTGCAGGACAGCGCGCTGGCCCTGGCCGTGACCCGGGCCGGCGCTCTGGGCTCATTGCCCGCGGCCATGCTGAGCCTCGCCACCTTGCGCGAAGAGCTGACCCGGCTGGCGGCGAGCGGGGGCCCATTCAACATCAACTTCTTCTGCCACCGGCAGGAGGCGCCGGATCCCGCCGCCCAGGCCCGCTGGTTGCAGCGGCTGGCGCCCTACTATGATGAATACGGCGTGCGCGACACTGCCGGCACGGTAGCTCCCAGTCGGGCTCCGTTCAATGCCGAGCATGCCGCCATGGTGGCCGAGTTCAAACCGGTCGTGGTCAGTTTCCACTTCGGGCTGCCCGAGCCCGAATTGCTGGCCCGGGTGAAAACTAGCGGGGCCAAGATATTGGCCAGCGCCACCACGGTCGCAGAAGCCCACTGGCTCGCCGACCATGGCGCCGATGCCATCATTGCCCAGGGGCTGGAGGCCGGCGGCCATCGCGGCCATTTCCTCGAGGACGATCTCAGCCTGCAGCAGGGCACCTTTACCCTGTTGCCACAAATAGTCGAGGCGGTGAGGCTGCCGGTCATCGCCGCCGGCGGCATTGTCGATGGTGTCGGCATTCGCGCCGCACTGGCGCTGGGGGCCAGCGCAGTGCAGATGGGCACCTCTTTTCTCTGTTGCCATGAAGCCACCACCTCAGTCTTGCATCGGGCGGCGCTGCACTCGCCAGCAGGGCGACACACGGCGCTGACCAACCTGTTCAGTGGTCGCCCGGCCCGCGGCATCGTCAATCGCCTGATGCGAGAGTTGGGCCCGCTGTCCGAAGCCGTGCCTGCCTTTCCTCATGCCAGTGGCGCCCTGGCCGCACTGCGCAGTGCGGCCGAACAGCGGGGAGATGCAGGGTGCTCGCCGCTCTGGGCTGGCCAGAATGTCTCCGGTTGCCGTGACTGGCCGGCTGCCGAGCTGATCTCGCTTTGGGTAAAAGAAGCAGGGTTGGCTGACGTTATGCCTATATAGGAAGCCAAAGCAAGCGCTGGTTCGGGTGGGAGGTCAGAAAAGAGGGGGGGGAAGAAGACTCGGATCCCCTGTTTTACTCGCCATCTGTGGATAAATTTGTATAAAAGCTGTGTTTTGATATGAATAACTAAAAAAGTGCGCTTTTTTGCAATTTTATTGCATTCGACCCCTTGCCAGCGTGATCAATCTCTCTATAATGCGCCCCATCGACACGGCAAGCGGCAACGCAAACAGCCGGGTCGGTAGCCTCGAAAAGCCTTTGAAAATAAGGCTTGACTCGAGAAGGCGGTTGAGTAGA